>JAFGUB010000046.1 GCA_016938735.1 Campylobacterales bacterium
GGATCTTCAGGCGCTTTTTGCGCCGCTTTGCGAGGGGTGAGCGGCGTACATGTAAGGGCCTTTGTCTTTACGCTACAATACTACAAACAGTACGATTAAAGGTGTGACAATGATCATTTCCGCCAACGATCTCAAAACCAAAGGCGTTTCACTGCTCGACACCCTCTTTACTACACTAGAAGAGGTAGTGATTTCCGTACGGGGTAAAAATAGATATGTGGTGATCGACATCGAACGCTATCAAAAGATGCGTGCGTTGGAGCTTGATGCTGCCTATAACGAAGTTATGGAAGAGATCAAAAGAGGGGATGTCGCCACCATGAGTGTTGCTGAGCATCTCAAAGAGGTAGATCGCATCGTCGCAAAAACCCACTGATGTACACGATCACACGAACGCCGAGATATATCAAACGACTTGAAAAATTTCTCAAAAAGCACAACAATCTGGCAGACCGGTACAAAAAAACCGTCACCATTCTTGCGCACGACCCCGCACACCCTTCATTACGACTTCATAAGCTCAAAGGAGTCCTTCAGGAGTTTTACTCCGTCTCCATCAATATGGAATATCGCATCATTATTGATTTTGTGATTGTCGAAGAGACGATTATTTTGATAGATATTGGGTCGCATGATGAAGTCTATTGACGGCTTGAGTGAATAAGTCGTGTGAAGAGTGTATCAGCAGGAGAGCATTTACGGCAGCTTCTCCACATAGATACTCTGCGAGGGAAAGGCGAAGCTGAGATCATGGGCGTGGACGATCTCGATGATGTGGTAGAGCACGTCTTCCTTGACGCTTAGCCACTCCTCCCAGTCGGTGCTGGTCGTAAAACAGTAGATCATGATGTCGATGCTGGAACTGCTCATCTCGTCGAGATAGACCAAAAAGGTGTTTTTATACCCTTCCAGATCGTCGTATGAGACGAACTCGTCACGGTAGCGCAGCGGCGAGTGCTCATTTTCGGGCATCGGTGTATGGGGGTTGGCGATCCCTTGGTGCTCGAGCAACATGATGCGGATGGCATCGACACAAGAGCGCAGCTTCTCGCTTGGGGAGTCGTAGGTGAGCTTTACATGTAACTTGATGCGTCGCCCCATTTTGCGGCGGCTCCAGTTGCGGATGGAGTTTTCGGCTAGTTTGGCGTTGGGTACGAAGAGCATCGCATTGTCGAAGGTGCGGATGGTGGTGCGGCGCAGTCCGATCTCGACCACGGTGCCTTCAATATCGCCGCAGACGATCCAGTCGCCTTGGGAAAAGGAGTTATCCAGCAAGATCATCACCGAAGCGAAGAAGTTTGAGAGGGTATCTTTGGCCGCGAGCGCGACGGCCAAACCGCCGATACCCAGCGAGGCGACGATGGCCGAGACGTTGAACTCTAAAATACGAAAAATGGCAAAAAGCGCAAAGAGCACGATCATGAAGTAGCCTAGTTTGATGAGCATATTGACCACCTCTTTGCGGAGGTTGTCATGGCTTTTGATGAGGTGGCTGATGGTGTATTCGCCGTAAACCGAGGCGAGTTTGATGACGCCCCAAGCGAACAAAATGACATAGCCGATCTGAAGCCACTGCACCAGTATTCCGGTCACCTCATGCGGGTAGTAGAAGATCTCAAGCGATAGCCGTAGCGAAAAGAGGATCAAAAAGAGGCTGATGGGGCGCTGTATGGCGCGCACAAAGTAAGCGTGAACGGCAGCATTGCTCTTTTTCAGTAAATAGCGTTCCATCCCTTTGACGGCGAGTTTGGCGATAAGCTTGCGGATGGAGAAAAAAAAGAGCAGCACCGCCGCAATGATGAGACTCTTGCCAAATCCCAGCGAACCCGCGCGATAAGGAATCAATGCGTCGAAATAGTCGATGGCGCTTTGAATGTGCAGGGTCTCAAGCAGACTGTTTTGGCTCAGCAGCAGGGCTGTTTTGGCCTCGAAAAAGGCCAGCAGTTCGCCGTATCCAAAGCGTAACGCCTCAAGCTCGCCAAGCCTCTCTTGTAGGCTCAATACGGCACCATCCGTGCTTGATTGATCGGGATTGGGCCAGTTTTGCGCCATCGACGCTTGCAACGATTTTTGCTCGTCGTGCAGCATCAGCCGCAGGGCCTCGTCGCTGCTTCCGCGCTCGATGGCGCCATGCAGCGCGGTGATGAAGCGGTGGATGCGGCTTTGTAGCTCCAGCAGCGCGAGCGCGGCTTCATCGGCGGCTACATGTAAGGTGTACCCCAAATGGGCGTTGGCGGCGATTTTGTAGGTGAGCTGCTGCTTTTGCTCTTCGATGTCGGCATCAAGCTGCCCAGATATGCGGTTGTCGCGCAGCGCACCAAGCACGTGTGAGAGTAGTTCGCTTTTGGTTTGGGCGTAGCGCTGTAGGGCTTGTTGCTGCTGCGACGCGGTGGCGTTCTCTTCGCCGCTTGCACTGAGTTTGGAGAGAATCTGTTCGTTGGCGTAGAGCTGCTTGAGGATCAAAAAAAGATCGACCGTTTCGTTGCTGCGCAGCGGTAGAGCGAGGGTGAAACAGATCATCATTGCAACCAAAATGGATTTAAAAAACATCAATACTCCAAAGATAGGCTTGAAAGCGGTCATTTTAACATACCGATCAATACAAACTTTGTACAATCCGCTATCTATTTTGCGGAGGGATGCGATGCGGTGGCTACTCTGTGCGGTTGTGGTGCTGATGATGGCGGGATGCGCCAAGGCACCCATTACGGGGCGCTCTCAACTGCTCTTGATCGATTATGCGGCAGAGACGGCGATGGGGCTTTCGGAATCTGAAAAGATCAAGCAAAATGCCAAACTCAGCAGCGACGTACGCCTCAACGCCCGCATCCGCCAGATCGGTGCGCGCATTGCCGAAGCGTCGGGGGAGAAGAAGTTTGCTTGGGAGTTTCACGTCATCGAAGAGGATGTGGCCAACGCCTTTTGTCTGCCCGGGGGCAAGGTCTTTTTCTACACCGGCATCCTCAAAATCATGGACAACGACGATCAGATTGCCGCGGTGATGGGCCATGAGGTGGCGCACGCGCTGGCGCGTCACGGCGGTGAGCGCATGAGTATGCAGATGCTGGGCAACGTCGGCGGAGAGCTGCTTGGCGCGGCGCTTGAGGTGCCGGCGCAGTATCATGGGCTCTACACCCAAGCCTATGGCATGGCGTCACAAGTCGGGGTGATGCTTCCTTTTAGCCGCAAACATGAGAGCGAAGCCGATCAGATCGGTATCTATCTGATGGTCAAAGCGGGTTACAACCCCCATGAAGCGATTACGTTTTGGAAAAATATGCAGCGTCTAGGCGGCAAAAAACCGCCCGAATTTCTCTCGACCCACCCCTCCGATGCAACGCGGATCAAGGAGATCGAGGCCTATATCAAAACCCTTCAAAAAAATGGAGTGTACAAAGGATGAGTCTCTATTATGCCAATGAACTTGAGGCGCTGAAGCGCTCAGGGCGTTATCGCAGCCGTAGCATTGATAGCGGCGATGTGGTGGACCTGGCTTCCAACGACTATTTGGGATTAGCACATAACGCAGCTCTGCGCAGCCTTACATGTAACGATTTGGCAGCTTATGAGATTCACGCCCCCAAGGCATCGATGCTGGTAAACGGCTACCACGACATTCACCGTAATTTCGAAGCGGCGCTCTGCGCGGCCAACGGTTTTGAAGCGGGGGTGGTGCTGGGCAGCGGTTTTAGCGCCAATATCGCCATGATCGAAGCGCTGGTGCGCAAAGGCGACGCGCTATTCATCGACGCCTCCTACCATGCTTCGGGGCAGCTTGCGGCGCGTCTGGTAGAGGGGGAGGTGATCGTTTTTGCCCACAACGACCCTGAAGATCTGCGCACGAAACTTTTTACATGTAAGGCCAAACGCCGCATCATCGCGGTTGAGGGGATCTACTCGATGGAGGGCGATGTGTGTGCGCGCGCCATCTTCGATCTGGCCGATGAGTGTGATGCGCTGCTCATCGTCGATGAGGCGCACAGCAGCGGCGTGATCGGGCCGAATCTGATGGGCATTTTCGATCACTACGCCATTGCGCCGCGCTATAACCATATCAAAATGGGGACGCTGGGCAAGGCTTATGGCAGCTTCGGTGCGTATATTCTCGCCTCCGAGCACATCATCGACTTTCTGATCAACCGCGCTAAGCCGATCATCTATGCTACCGCCCCGTCGCTCTTTGATACCCTTTTGGGGCATCACGCCTTAGTCTACATTCAGACGCACACACCGCTGCTTGCGGCGCAGATCGCGCTGAATCAGGCGCTCATCAAAGCGTGTTTGGGGCTTACATGTAAAGGACTCATCGTACCTATCGCAATCGGCGATAACCGCAGGGTGCTTGAGATTCAGGCGCATTTGCGCGAAGCGGGCTACGCTGTGGGGGCGATTCGTCAGCCGACGGTAGAGCGGGCCATCATTCGCTTGATCGCCCGTTTGGGTGTGCCGCATGAGCGCCTTAGCGACGCGCTGGGGCATCTGGCGAAGCTTCTTTAGCTACAATGGCGCTTATGCAGATCAAACGACTTTGGATCGATTTTAAGGGGATGCGGCTGGTGGATATCGCTTTTTCGATCCATCGCTCGCTCGCACTCGTGGGGCAAAGCGGCAGCGGCAAATCGCTCACGCTCAAAGCGCTTTTGGGGATGCTCCCTTCAGGCATGAGCGCTCAGATGCAGATCGAAGCCCCGTTTGATCTTGTGCGGGGCAAGAGCGCCGCGTTCGTGCCCCAAAACCCCTTCACTGCGCTCTCACCGATGACGCGCATCGAGGCGCAGATGATGCTGCCCAAAGCGGAAGCGGCGCGTCTTTTTGAGTCGGTGGGGCTGGAGGGGTCACTTTTAGCCCGTTTTCCCAGTGAGCTTTCGGGAGGGCAGTTGCAGCGGGTGATTTTGGCAATGGCCCTGAGCGTGCGGCCCAAGCTCTTGCTGCTCGATGAGCCGACCACCGCGCTCGATCCGCACAGCACTAAACACATCATCGAGCTGTTGCTGGAGCTGCAAGAGCAGATGGATTTTGCGATGCTCTTTGTGACGCATGACATTGCCAGCGCGTCGGCACTCTGCGAGGAGCTATGCGTTCTTCGATCAGGGCGCGTCGTCGAGCAAGGAGCCATGCGAAGCGTGATGGAAGCGCCGCAGCATGAGTACACCAAGACGCTAATCGCGTCTAGTTTTGCGTCTCGGGAGTTTCGCGTATGAGAAGAGTGTTAGGCGGCCTGTTTTGGACTTTCGTATGGCTTTCAGTGCTGATACCGCTTGGATTGGTTACCTATTTTCTGAACCAATTTGGGTATCAGACGCAAGTGCTCGTGGAGTACAAACCGCAGCTTACCACCCGCATTTATGACCGTAATAACGAGCTGATCGCCAACGTTTTTGCGCAGGAGCACCGCCAGTATGTCGGTTTCGACGCCATTCCTCCACGCCTTATCGAAGCGTTGCTGGCGATTGAAGACACCACTTTTTTCGAGCACCCCGGCGTCAACGTCGATGCCATTTTCCGCGCCTTGATCAAAGATCTGCAGGCCGGAAAGATGGTCGAGGGGGCCTCTACCATTACCCAGCAGCTCATCAAAAATACTCTGCTCACCCGTGAAAAGAAGCTTTCGCGTAAGCTCAAAGAGGTGCTTTTGGCGCTCAAACTCGAACGCGAGCTGAGCAAAGAGGAGATTTTGGAGCGTTATCTGAATGAAGTCTATCTGGGGCATGGCTATTATGGCGTGCGCACCGCGGCTGAGGGCTATTTTCGTAAGCCGCTTGGTCAATTGACCCTCAAAGAGATGGCGATTTTGGTGGGTTTGCCCAAAGCGCCGAGCTACTACGCCCCGACGAAAAACTATGAGCTCTCTTTGGGGCGTGCCAACCGCGTCATCGCGCGCATGTTCGATCTGGGCTGGATCGATGTGCAGGACTATGAGGCTGCGTTGCGCGAACGCCCAGAGGTATTTGACGACACCCTTACGCTTAACCGCGCTCCGTATGTCGTCGATGAGGTGCTGCGCCAATACGGCACCTCTTTTGAGGATCTGCGCATAGGTGGTTATGAGATTCACACGACCATTGACCTCGCGTTGCAGTCCGCCGCTCGTGACGCGCTCAAACACGCTTACGATTTGGCCCTGGACCGCGCCGGTGAGGCGGATGCCTTTGATCCGCTCAAGCTCAACGGGGCGCTGGTGAGCGTAGAGGCCCAAAGCGGAGACGTGCTGGCGCTCGTAGGCGGTGTGGATTACCGACAAAGCAGCTACAACCGCGCCACGCAGGGGTTGCGTCAGAGCGGCTCCGCCTTTAAGCCCTTTTTGTATCAGGCGGCGCTTGATATGGGCTATAGCCCCGCTACGCAGCTCTTTGACGTGGCACGTACCTACGCCTACCAAAAAGAGGGTGAAACACAGAAGTGGCAGCCTAAAAACTATGAAAAAGATTATGAAGGGGTGCTCACGCTGCGCGAAGCACTGGTGCATTCGCGCAACCTAGCAACCATCAATCTGGTCACCGACATCGGTCTCTCCAGTATGCTAGAAGAGCTCAAGCGCTACGGCATGAGCGGTCTGCCTCAAAACCTCTCGCTCTCACTGGGATCGTATGCCCTTTCGCCACTGGAGATGGCGAAGTACTACTCCGTTTTTGCCAATAGCGGCGTGATCGTCGAGCCGTTACTGGTGCGCTCCATCGTCAATCGCTTCGGCAGCTCCGTCGCTTATGAATCCAAACGCCGTTATGTGACCACGCCTGAGCAGACCTATCTGATGACCTCCATTTTGCGTGACGTGGTGCTTCGCGGTACCGGCAAAAATGCCAAGGTAGAGGGGATCGAACTCGCCGGTAAGACGGGGACGACCAACAACGCCGTGGATGCATGGTTTGCGGGTTATTCGCCCGAGGTGCAGACAGTGGTATGGTTTGGTAACGACGACAATACCCCCATGCGGAGTCGCGAAACCGGAGGACGGGTCGCCGCGCCCGCATTTGCCTACTACTATCGGCAGTTGATCACCCTCTATCCGCAGACCAAGCGGCACTTTGAGATGCCCGAAGGCGTGATCCGGTCGCGTTTTGGGGGTAGAGAGGAGTTTTTCACCGAGCGCTCGAAGCCGCCTGTGCAGCCTCAGGAGAGCGAAGGGGCGCAAGAGTTGATTTTTTAGGAGTATAGATGATGGAGCCGGAGCTGATGGAGCGGATCAAGAGTGCGCTTGAGGGGTATGAGCCTCATTTTGAGCGCTTGCTTGCTATTGCGCAAACGTGTGAGGTGTTCGACGAGGAGCGTAGCGGTTTTTATGGTGAAGACGAAGCACTAGCCGTCTCGCGCTGGGAGAAAGTGACGCTAAAGATCGCTCAGGGATTAGATGAGGGAATCGAGGGTTGCACCATTACCCGAGGCGACGCGCAACGTCCCGATCTTTGCCGTATGATCTTACATGTAAGGCCGCAAGAAGCAGAGCAGCCCGCGACGCTGCAGATCGATTACGGCAGCGAGGGGCAGTTGCTCTTGCAGCTTCTTTAGCGGCTAAAGGCGCGGTTGAGCGCACTAAAGAGCGCTTTGACCGAAGCGATGGTGATGTCGGTATCTTCACCGACACCAAAGAAGCGCTCGCCCTTGGCGGTTTCGATCTCGATGTAGGCGACCGCAGTAGCCGAGGACTGCTTGCCGCAGGAGTGCTCGCTATACGACTCCAGCGTAAAGGGGTAGGGGTATCGCTCCCCCAGCGCCTTGCGGCAGGCGTCGATAGGGCCGTTGCCGCTGCCTTGCGAGATGATCTCCGCGCCCTCAAGCATGTAGGTGAGGGTGGCTTGAACCGTCTTGTCTTTGGTGGTTTGCGACGATACCGACATATCGACAAAGGCTACATGTGTATGCGGCTCAAAGTAGTGCTCTTTGAAAATCGCAAAGATCTCCTCAGCACTTAGCTCTCGCCCCTCTTCATCGGTCACCTTCTGCACCATGCGCCCGATTTCGGGGTGCATCCGTTTGGGCAGGTGGTAGCCGAACTTCTCTTCTAAAATATACGCCACGCCCCCTTTGCCCGATTGGGAGTTGATGCGGATGATGCTCTCATAGCTACGCCCCACATCTTCGGGATCGATGGGCAGATAGGGTACCTCCCAGTGCGGATCGCTTTTGGAGCGCTGATAGGCCATCCCTTTGTTGATCGCATCTTGGTGTGAACCTGAAAAGGCGGTATAGACCAGTTCGCCCACATAAGGGTGGCGTACGTGGGTTTCGATGGCCGTGCAACGTTCCACCACCGCAAGCACACTGTTAACGTCGCTAAAATCGAGCTGCGGATCGATGCCCTGGGTGTACATATTGAGTGCTAGGGTGATGATGTCCACATTGCCCGTTCGCTCGCCGTTACTGAGCAAAGTCCCCTCCACACGATCCGCCCCCGCAAGCAGCGCCAGCTCTGTGGCGGCCACGGAGGTGCCCCGGTCGTTATGGGTGTGGGTAGAGATCAGCACATGTTCACGGTTATCGAGATGTCTGCCCATCCACTCGATCTGATCGGCGTAGATATTGGGCGTACTCATCTCTACTGTGGCGGGCAGGTTGATCACCACTTTTCTATCCGCCCCTATGCCCCAGCGCGCCGTGACGGCGTTGCAGATCTGCGCTGCAAAGTCCAGCTCGGTGCCCGTGAAACTCTCGGGTGAATACTCCAGCGAGATCTTGCCCTCATGGAGCACTTCGTACTTTTTGACCAGATCGACCCCTTCAAGGGCCAGAGCGATAATCTCCTCACGCTCTTTTTGAAAGACGATCTTGCGCTGCGCCGTCGAGGTGGAGTTGTAGAGATGCACGATGGCGTGCTTGACCCCCTTCAGCGTTTCAAAAGTACGCGCTATGAGGTGCTCTCTGGCTTGCACCAGCACCTGAACCGTGACATCATCAGGGATGAGGTTACGCTCTACCAGCGTGCGCAAAAAGTCAAACTCGACTTTGGAAGCGGAGGGAAAACCCACCTCGATCACTTTAAATCCCAGTCGTAGCAAGAGGTGGAAGAGTTCGAGTTTTTGGTCCAGATTCATCGGCGTCACGAGCGCCTGATTGCCATCACGCAGATCGACGCTGCACCAGATGGGCGCTTTGGTGATGGTGTTATCCGGCCAGGTACGATTTGGCAACGCGATTTTTGGGTAAGGGCGGTATTTGCCCGATCCGATGTGTTTCATCATCGAAAATCCTTTACGTGTAAGCTCGAACGGTTACTCTTGCTACGAATAAACCGTGGGCGCAATTATAGCCAATCGGGAAATTAAAGGGGATTGGGCGTCAAAGTAGCATGCACGTCTAAGCCTGGGTTAGGTCTAAGAGAGTGACTTTGGATACAATAACGCCTACATGTAACCAAAAAAGGCAAACTATAATGGAGCATTTTTTACAAGAGGCCAAGGCGGCCAGCCGCGTGCTTTTGACACTCAGCGGGGCAGAGAAAAACTGCATTTTGCGTGAAATGGCCGGGGCGCTGCGGGCCAATACGATGAACATCATCGAGGCCAATGCGCTCGATATGAGCGAGGGTAGAAACAACGGGCTCTCAAGCGCTTTGCTGGATCGGCTTTTGCTCGATGAGAAGCGTATTGAGGCGATGGCCGTAGCAGTAGAAGAGATCGCCGCGCTCAAAGAGCCTGTGGGTCGGGTGCTAGATGGCTGGGTGACTGAAAACGGCCTCAAGATCGAGAAGGTGAGCATCCCCATCGGCGTCATCGGCATTATCTATGAGTCACGCCCCAACGTCACCTCTGATACGGCGGCGCTCTGTTTTAAAAGTGCTAACGTCTGCATCCTCAAAGGGGGCAAAGAGGCGCAGCGCTCTAACGAGGCAATCGCCTCTGCGCTGCGCGGTGTCTTGCGTCGAAACGCTCTACCCGAGGCGCTGATCTCTCTACTGCCTGATGCGTCGCGCGAAGGGGTGGCAAAGCTCATCAGGATGGATAAGTACGTCGATCTCATCATCCCGCGCGGCGGTGAGGCGTTGGTGCGTTTTGTGAATGAAAACGCGACGGTTGCGGTGGTGAAACACGACAAGGGGCTATGCCACACCTACATCGACCGCGACGCTATTTTGGAAGATGCGATCAAGATCGCGCTCAATGCCAAAGTCCAGCGCCCCGGCGTCTGCAACGCGATGGAGACACTTTTGGTCGATTCGGCCGTAGCTGCCGAGGCGCTACCCAGACTCAAAGCGGCTTTTGACGCGGCGCATACGCAGCTCAAAGGGTGCGCGGTCACACGTGCGATCATCGAAGCGGACGCGGCGAGCGAGGCGGATTTCGACACCGAATATCTGGCCAATATCCTCAATATCCGCGTCGTTGATGGGGTCGATGGGGCGATTGAGCATATCGTGCGCCACGGTTCCGGCCACTCCGAATCGATCATCACCCAAAACGTTACCACGGCGGAGCACTTTATGAACAGCATCGACGCGGCGGCGGTCTATCTTAATGCTTCGACCCGCTTTACCGACGGCGGGGCGTTTGGCTTTGGGGCGGAAGTGGGGATCAGCACCAACAAGCTGCACGCGCGTGGCCCGATGGGCATCGAGGGGCTCACCACCTACAAGTACAAAATCTACGGCAGTGGCCAGATTCGGTAGACGCATGGAGTCATTGGTTCAATCTCTTTTGGAGAGTCACGATCAGCTCGTATTGGTGATGGCGCAGGAGCGGCCCGCCTTTGCCAATCGGCTCTTTCTGGAGTTTTTCGGGTTGGGTTCTTTGGCGGAGTTCAAGCGTGAAATCGGGGTGCTAGAGTATCGCTTCGTACCCCATGACAGCTATTTTCATGCCGGTAAAATGGATTCGGATGAGCAGTGGTACGATGCTTTGTCCGTGCTGC
Organism: Campylobacterales bacterium; assembly: GCA_016938735.1. Classification (GTDB taxonomy): domain Bacteria; phylum Campylobacterota; class Campylobacteria; order Campylobacterales; family Sulfurimonadaceae; genus JAFGUB01. Next base: position 10,843 of record JAFGUB010000046.1, read on the forward strand.
CCGCGCAGGAGCGCATTGTCAGTATGCTGAGTGCGCAAATGGTGCCTCACGCCTTTGAGGTGCGTATCATCAAAGAGAGCAGCTCCTATGTCGTAGCGCTGTTTAGAGATGTTACGAAAGAGCTGATCAAACGTATTTTGATCCAAAACGATGCCAGTACCGACAAGGCGAGCGGTGTGTATAGCCGTGATTACTTTGTTCACACCTCCGCATCCTTACAAGATGCGGCTGATTTCAACCAAAAGCGTATCTTTCTGACCCTGATTACGCTTGAGCCGGTTCCAGACGATGCAGCGTTGCAACCCTTGGTGGCACTGATCAAAAAGAGTATCCGCTCGGATGATATGTTGGTGCGCTGGGATCAGAAGGTGTTGGTGCTTGCCTATTTGGTTGATGCGGAGAGCTTTGGGGATATCGTGACGATGAAGCTCAATCAACTGCTCAAGCAGCACCCTTCACGCTATGTTTATACGCTCAAAACGGTTGTACCTGATGGCAAAGAACCTCTACCGGCGATGATCAAAAGGGCTTTATCGTAAGTTCAAAAGAGGGTTACATGTAAGCCCAAAAGCTTACATGTAGGGGTTTAGCAAGAGTAGGTGGTTTTGAATTCAAACGCCGTCGGGCGTGCCTCATAAGGCCATACTTGCGTTTCGAATTTGTAGTGCTGATAGGTGTCGATGAAGAGATCGGTCATGACCGGCTTCAAAAACTCGTTGTCGCGAATCAGTGCTTCGAGTGAACCACGCAGGGTGTGTGGCATCTGTGGGATACCTTTTTCGCGGATCTCGTCGAGTGAAAGTTCGAAGAGGTCTTCATCCATCGGACCAATCGGAACGATTTTGTTTTTGATACCGTCAAGACCTGCCAGCAGCATCGCAGTGAAGGCGAGGTAGGGGCACGCGGTAGAGTCCGGGAAGCGCATTTCGATACGGGTCGCCATTTCGCCGGCACCATAAGGAACACGGCAAGAAGCAGAGCGGTTCTGGCTGGAGTAGGTCAGAATGCTGGGCGCTTCAAAGCCCGGGATCAGACGCTTGTAGGAGTTGGTCGAAGCGTTGGTAAACGCAGCGACGGCGCGGGCATGTTTGAAGATACCGCCGACATAGTGCAGTGCGGTCTCGGAGAGGTTGGAGTAGCCGCCCTCTTTGTAGAACGTATTTTTGCCGTCTTTCCAGATCGACTGGTGAACGTGCATCCCGTTGCCGTTGTCGCCATAGAGCGGCTTGGGCATAAACGTGACGGTTTTACCGTTGAGGTGGGCGACCATTTTGATGACGTATTTGAGTTTTTGGACGTTGTCGGCCGCTTCGACAAGAGTGCCGAATTTGATACCGATTTCGCCTTGGGCTTGAGCGACTTCGTGGTGACCCAGAACGACTTCAAGGCCCACTTGCTCCAGTACCTGCATCATTTCGGCGCGCAGATCGACCATAGAGTCGATAGGGGCGACTGGAAAGTAGCCGCCTTTGGTACGGGGGCGGTGGCCTGAGTTATAGTTATCGGCATACTCGGTAGAGTCATTCCACTCACCCTCTTCAGAATCGACGCGGTACCAAGATTCATTGATGGTGTCTTTGATTTTGACATCATCAAAGACAAAGAACTCATTTTCCGGACCGAAGTAAGCGACGTCGCCTACACCCGCAGTAGCCAGATGTTCGAGTGCTTTTTTGGCAATAGAACGGGGGCATTTTTCATACATTTGACCTTTGTAGATGTCAAAAACGTCACAGAACAAAATGACAGTAGGATCAGCGGTAAAAGGATCTATAAATGCGGTTTCAACGTCAGGCTTGAGGATCATGTCGGAGCGGTTGATCGGCTGCCATGCGTCGATAGAGGAGCCGTCAAACGGTACGCCGTTGGTGAGGTTGCCTGCATTAATGGCACTCATGCGGTAGGTGACGTGGTGCCATGTCCCTTTGAGGTCGGTAAAACGAAGATCGACGAACTGAACGTCGTGCTCTTCGCAGTATTTAAAGAATTCATCGATGTTGTTAACGAATTTGCCCATGTAGCTTCTCCTGTGTTACAAAAAAGTGAAAGCAGTATATCCAAAAGGGCTAAAAAGAGCAGGGTCGTGAATGGTTAAAAAGTGACCAATTCACGCTTTCGTGCGACAAATTTGGCGCATTTTGTGTAGCCGACCGCTTTGGCCATCGCTTCGAGTTTGTCACGAAAAAGTCCCACTTGCTCGGGTGCATGAGCATCGGAGCCGAAGGTGATGGGGATCTCAAGGGCATACGCCATACGCAGCAGTTCGTCTGAAGGGTAGGCCTCACCGATGGGTTTGCGAAAGCCGGCGGCATTGAGCTCGATGGTCATATCGGCGGCTTTGATCGCTTCAAGCGCTTTTGCGGCAATGTCGCCAATCGGGCGTTTGGGGAGGAATTTAAAGACCTTGATAAGGTCCAGATGCCCTACGATATCAAAGAGGCGGCTGTTGGCCATCGCTTCGATAAGGTCGAAGTAGCGTTGCCAGATCACATTAATATCTTCATGCGCGTAGTGGCCGATGAATTCGGGGTTGTCAAAGCCCCATTCGTCGATGAAGTGAATCGATCCGATGAGGTAATCGACTTTGGCATTAAGGATGCGCTCATCCATATAGCCCGGTAGGTAGTCCACCTCATAGCCCAACAGCACTTCAATGCGGTCGGCGAAACGGCTTTTGAGCTCGAGTATCTCGCTCTCGTACTGCGCGCACTGATCGAAGCTCATGCGGTATTTGGGATCAAAGTGCATGGGTGCATGATCGGAAAAGCCGAATACGTCGATGCCTTCCTCGATGGCGGCTTGCAGGTAAGCTTCGGGGGTGCCGAGGGCATGGTTGCAGAGCGGTGTGTGGTTGTGCAGATCGATTTTCATAGGTTGGCCTTAAAGTTAGGGTGATATTATAATACATCCGAAAAACGAGCAGGAGCCTAGGGATGACGCAAGAAGAGCTAGACGCGCTGATGAGCGGGGAGATGGACTTGGATGGGTTAGAAGATGAGGTGGCAGCCGAAGAAGCGCTCGAGGATGAGGCATTTGAGGAGCTAGAATCCAAAGAGCCGCCTTACAGACCTTCGGCTAAAAACCACATGCCGCCGCCGCCGATTGATGATCACAAAATGGTTCATCAGCTTGACGACGTCACCAAAGAGAGCGAAGAGAAGGCGACACAGATCTTCGACATTATCGAAGGGATCAGCAACGACGTGAACGACGCCGATACCAAAGCCCGTGAAAATGTTGCAATTCTTGAATCCAATGTTGCTTTGTTTGAGACGTTGACGCAAAAATTTCCCGGCGTAGAGGTTTTTAAAGAGCAATTGATCAAAAATAAAAATGCGCTCATCAGCGCCAATGAACTGCTTGAAACCCTTCAAAACAGCTCTGATAGCATCATGAATGTCATGGACATCATGCAGTATCAAGATATTCACCGCCAAAAAATAGAGCGGGTCATCAACGTGATGCGTGCCCTCTCAGGCTACATGAACGCCCTCTTTGAAGGGCGGATTGATGATGACAAACGCGTCGCTTCCGCTACCCATCTTCCGGGTGATCGCAGTACCGAAGATGTGGTGAGCAACGACGAAATTGAAGCCCTGCTCGCTTCACTGGGGAAAAAATAATTTCCCCTTACATGTATCTCATTTCTGATCCAGGCACACTGCTTTGAAATCGGTCGAACTGCTCTCTCCTGCGGGAAATCTTGAAAAACTTAAAATTGCTATCGATTATGGTGCCGACGCCGTCTATGGCGGGGTAAGCCACTTCTCTTTGCGCATCCGCTCGGGCAAAGAGTTCGATATGCAGAGCTTTAAAGAGGGGATCGACTACGCCCATGCGCGCGGACGCAAGGTCTATGTAACGATCAACGGTTTTCCCTTTAACTCCCAGCTCTCTTTGCTTGAAAAACACATGGTCGCGATGGCGGAGCTCGGCCCGGACGCCTTTATCGTGGCGACGCCGGGGGTGCTGCGTATGGCGCACCGTTTGCTGCCGCAGATGCCGCTGCACCTCTCCACTCAGGCCAATGTGATGAACGTACTGGATGCGGAGGTCTACTATGAGATGGGGGCGCGGCGCATTATCGTGGCGCGTGAAATTTCGCTCAAAGACGCCTGCGAGATCAAAAAGGCGCTGCCGGATCTGGAGATCGAGGTCTTCGTACATGGCTCCATGTGTTTTGCCTACAGCGGGCGCTGTCTGATTTCGACGCTGCAAAGCGGGCGCGTGCCCAACCGTGGCAGTTGCGCCAACGACTGCCGTTTTCCTTATGAACTCTACGCCGCCAGCCCTGAGACGGGGACGCTCTTTCGGCTTGAAGAGGATCCGGGCGTGGGCACCTACATTATGAACTCCAAAGACCTCAACCTTGCGTCGCATATCAAGGAGATTTTGGATTCGGGTTGTGTGGGCAGCCTTAAGATTGAGGGGCGCACGAAAGCACCCTACTATGCCGCGATCACCGCCAAAACCTACCGCCGCGCCATTGATGATTATTATCGGGGTGTGAGTGCTCCCGAGCGCTATCAAGAGGAGCTGCACACCATGCAAAACCGCGGCTTCACTGATGCCTATCTGATCAACCGCCCGTTTGAAAAGCATGAAGATCAGAATCTGGATTTTACGATGATGATGGGGACCCATCAGGTGTGCGGCATGGTCGAAGAGGACGGGATGCACTTTATGGTCAAGTACAAGACCCTTCCAGACGATGAGCTGGAGCTGGTGATGCCCGAAGATGCGCCCATCGAAGCGGTTGATAACGAGATCGGAGCGCTGACATGTAAGGATGGGCGCTGGTATCTGCGGCTCAAAAAACTCTTGGCGCAAAACGGCAAAGAGTGGGCCGAGGCGCACAGCGGCAACCTTAATCCTTTCGTGTTGCCCGCGCCGTTACCCCCTTTTAGCTTTTTGCGTATTCCCGCCACGCCTGAGATGATGAGCGTCGCGCCTAAAATTTAAGTTTACATGTAAGGAGAAGCGATGAAATTCGTATCGATCATTATCGGAAGCAAGAGTGATTATGAGGTGATGAAGCAGTGCGCCGCGACGCTCGATCAGTTTGGCGTGCCCTATGAGCTGATCGTTTCCTCCGCGCATCGTTCGCCGGACCGTACCAAAGACTATATTGCTTCGGCGGAAAAAAAAGGGGCGCAGGTATTCATTGCTGCGGCGGGTATGGCGGCGCATCTCGCCGGCGTGCTCTCGTCTAAAACCATTCGCCCCATCATTGGTGTGCCGATGAGTGCATCGGCGCTAAACGGGATCGACGCGCTGCTTTCGACCGTGCAGATGCCTGCGGGGATGCCGGTAGCCACGGTAGCGATCGGTCAGGCCGGGGCGATCAATTCGGCCTATCTGGCGATGCAGATTTTGGCGCTGGAGAATGAGGATCTGCGCATCAAATTGCTTGAAGACCGCATTGCCAAGGCCAAAAAAGTGGAGATGGATTCACTTGAGATCGAGACGATTTTGGAATCAAAGGGGTGATGATGCAAGAGGTCTGGATGCGCGTCGATGAGTACGCCGAACTTACAAGGCTGGAGATGAGTGCGATTGACGATCTGATCGAACGCGGAAAGCTCAAAAGCAAGGTTGAAGATGGGGTGCTCTATATCGACCCCTCCAAAGGGGCGCAGTCGGTGGTGCCTGCGGCGCTCACGCAGATCGATCCGGGCGTGCAGATGATCGTCGGGCCGCAATTTGTCGAAAAGACCATCGGCACCATCATCAACCTGCACGAAAAGGTGCTGGGTGCCAAAGACGAGACCATCGAGTCGATGCGCAGCGAAAACCTCTTTCTCAAAGAGGCACTCTCTTCGCTGCAGGAGCTCTACGAAGAGGACCGCAAAACCATCGAGACCCTCACCGAACAGCTGCGCCTCTCACAGCGCGAAGTGGAGTTTATGCGGCGCAAATACAAGCTGATGTGGGGCAAAGTGGTCGAGGGATTCGGCGAGGAGAAGGCGTGAAGATTGATGCAGCCTGCGTGAGTTGTATCGCGTCACAGAGTCAAAGGGTCTGCGACGCCATTCATGCAAGCCCCGAGCTGCGCGAGACGATTGCCTTACATGTAGGTGAAGCGTCGCAGCACTTTGACTTCTCCCTCTCTCCGCCTGAAGTAGCGACCGATGTTTATGAAGCAATGGCGCGCTTGGCGGAGATGGATGATCTGTATGCCGAGCAAAAGGCACTCTCAACAGAGCACGCCAAACCTTTTTTGCCCGCTCTGCGCACGATGATCGCTGCCTCAGACGATCCGCTGTATACCCTGCTCAAAGTGGCGGTGGCCGGAAACGTGATCGATCTGGCGGCAGAGGTGCGCTTTGATCTGGAGGAGCAGATCGCGCAGCTTCTCGATACCCCCTTTGGGATTGATGGCACCGAGGCGTTGCGCGAGGCGCTCTCAAAGGCCCAGACCCTGATCTACATCGGCGACAATGCGGGAGAGCATCTTTTTGATTATCTGGCCATCGAAGCGCTCCAAAAGCTCTATCCTTCGTTACATGTAAGCTACATGGTGCGCGGTCGCGCCATCATCAACGACGTGACGCTCAAAGAGGCGAGAGAAGCGGGGTTTGAATCGTTGTGTACCTTGGTGGACAGCGGCGTCAATACGCCGGGCTTCGCCTACGCGCGTGCCACGCCCGAGGCGCAGCGGCTCTTTGAGCGTGCCGACGTGGTACTCACCAAAGGGATGGGCAACTACGAGTGCCTCTCGCCTGCGCCGCGCGGCGATTTGTGCTATCTGCTCAAGGTCAAATGCGGTGTGGTGGCGGCCTCACTGGGGCGAAGCATCGGGGATTTGATCTGCCTTTACGTCCCGTCGATGCTCCCAGAGGGTGCGTAGCGCTTCGGGGTCGATGGCTTTGGCGCGGCGGGTTTTGGCCGCTTTGTAGGCTTCGCCGGAGCTTTGAAGGCGGCCTTCTTCGATCAGCGCATATTCAAAGGTGGCGTTCTCTTTGTTAAAGAGCAGCACGCTGCCGTCACTCGCTTCGATCCAGTGTGCAAAGGCGTCGCCGCGCAAACGCCCCTCAAAAGTGCTGCCGTCGCTTTGGGTGAAGGTTTGCATTGTGGTGCGGGTCGGCGTGGCCCAGAGGGTGAGGGCGAGAAGAGAGAGGATGAGTAGGCGCATCGTTTACTCCTTGCTTACATGTAAGGTCATGACGTTGCCGCGCGCGCTGATGGAGTGCAGCGCCACCCCATCAGCCGCGTAGGCATCGACATTGCCTCTGTAAAAGAGGTTCTTTTCATGCCCTCTGGCGTAGGGGGTTTCATCGATCTTTTTGCTGCTTGAGGGGATGGCGGCTTCGATCAGATCGACCCCTTTGGCCTCCGGATCGGCATTGACCATATTGAGGCTCCAGGTACGTCGCACTACGGCATCATCAACCTTCCACAGCGCCATGCCGCCCTCAAAGATCCCCTCAATCGCCTTAAGCCCCCGATCATAACCGCTGTTGTTGCGGTTCTCCAGCAGATAGTAGTGATCCGCATCGATGGGGATTTTAAAGATGTTGTATTGTGTCGAAGCGGCTTCGTTTAGGCTTACATGTAAAGAGGTGTGCTGCTCCATCTCCTGCGGCACGATCCAGCCGTTTTGGATCTTGCTCCAAGCGCAAAAGTGGGCGGGGCTGCTCCCCTCTTGCGCACCCAAAAAGGCCTCCGTCCCCCACATTCCCGCGCTCATCAGCCCAAAGTAACCGATGCCCGCAGAGTCGGGGTCGCCATAAGGGGTGGTGTCGTAGAGATCGGGCAGATTAAAAGCGGCATGCCCCAGCTCATGGGCGATGATGCCGACGGTGGCGTCGCGGCAGATGGAGGCCGATTCGTTGCAGTGGCGCTCGCCAAAGAGGGCGTAATTGCCGCCGTTGCTGCCGAGTTTGACTCCGTCAAGCGTGGGGGCGTAACTGCCCATGAGGGTGTAGGTGTGGGCAAAAACCCCCGGCAGTACGCTAGGCCCGTAGGCCTCTTCACTGCCCGCGACGATAAAGACCAGCAGCAGCTCCTGCGCGGAGATCGTTTGGTCGTTTTCGGCATCGTAAGCGCTAAAGTCGATGAACGCATCGCTTTGAGAAAGCGCGGCAGAGAGGTCGCTTTGGATGGCGGTGGGGGTGGAGGGGTTGGGGTGGTTTTTGCTGAGAACAACGTCGATAATGCCATCATCGATGCTCCCTTGGGTCTCACGCGCCGAGGCAAAATGGAAAAGGCCGCGTGAGTTTTCGGTGTAGAAGTGGTTGAGGGCTCCCTCTTGCATGGAGAAAAACTTCTCGTGCCACGACGCGGCATCATGCGTCAAAGCGACATCATCATAGGCGATGCGCACCACAAGCAGCGCACGCTCACTCTGCTGCGCGGGGGCGTTGGACGCTGACGATGAAGAGCCGGAGCCGCCATCGCCCGAACCGCCTCCACACCCTGCAATGAGCAGCATCAAAATCGGAAACACCATCTTTTTCATGGGCGCAGTATAGCCAAAAGGGGGTAACAGGGCGGCTTTGCTATAATGCGCCACCATTTACATGTAAAGAGTTTTTTCATGATAACCTTCAGTGATCTGCTACTAAAACTTCAAATTTTCTGGAAAGAGCAAGGCTGCAATATCGTCCAGCCCTACGACATTCCCGCCGGAGCCGGCACCTTCCACCCCGCTACCTTTTTACGCTCACTTGATTCGACTCCGTGGTCGGTCGCCTACGTGGCTCCTTCGCGCCGCCCCACCGACGGACGCTACGGCGAAAACCCCAACCGCCTTGGCAGCTACTATCAGTTTCAGGTGCTCATCAAACCCAGTCTTGAGAACATCCAAGAGCTCTACCTCAAAAGCCTTGAGTATCTGGGGCTAAACCTCAAAGAACACGACATCCGCTTCGTCGAAGACAACTGGGAGTCTCCGACGCTGGGCGCATGGGGCCTTGGCTGGGAGGTGTGGCTCAACGGTATGGAAGTGACGCAGTTTACCTACTTTCAGCAAGTCGGCGGCGTCGCGTGCGATCCGGTCGCGGTCGAGATCACCTACGGCACGGAGCGTCTGGCGATGTACCTGCAAGGGGTCGATACGGTTTTTGATATCGTCTGGGGCGAAAACGCCTTTGGCCGCACGCTCTACCGCGATATCCACAAAGAGGGCGAGATCGAGTTTTCCAAATACAACTTCGAAATCGCCGACACCGCGCTGCTTTTTGCGCAGTTCGAGGCCAAAGCCAAAGAGTGCGCGCGCGTGCTAGACGCCGGTTTGCCGCTGCCCGCGTATGATCTGTGCATGGAAGCCTCACACACCTTCAACACCCTTGATGCACGCAAAGCGATCAGCCAGACCGAACGCGCCAACTACATCCTCAAGATCCGCGACCTGGCCAAAGGCTGCGCGGAGCTTTATAAAGCCCAAGAGAGCGAGCGGCTGGAGCGGGTACGGGCGTAGGTAAAAGCGCTTTTCGTGCCTTACATGTAGGCATGAAAAGAACAAGTTAGTGCCAGAATCACGCTTTCGCCTCAAGAGGCTATTGCATCCTGTTCTGTCACAAAGCGATACAGCGTTTTGGGTTCGATATCGACCGTTCCGCTCAAAAATTCTAAACATCCCCACTCGTTATTGATGCGTGCCGTCTGCATCTCATCGGCTGTTATTTTGCTCCCTAGCAAAGGTTGCAGATCGGTTTCGTATCGCTCTGCATTTTCAAATACCAACACCATTGTATAGCCCTTGAGTAGTTGAACATCAGTCAGTTTCATGCTTTACTCCAACGGTTCGATTTTGTGAAAATTCTGTGTTTCCCACATTTCAAGCAGCTCATATTGATGGTTTTCGGCCCATTCTCGAACCAGCATACGTGCATGTTTGGGAAGTGAACCTTCGACAATGTTGAGTTTTTCTAACTCCATCACTGCCTGATGTTCGGCATATTTAATATGAATGTGCCTTGGTGGATGCTCGGTGTCGATTGAAAACATTCTGATAATAATCCCATAAAATCTGCTGATTTCAGGCATGAACTACCTTTGTGTGAACGTGCGTCATTATAGCGTCTGAGGCCATTAAAAAATATTGTTTCAAAAGAGATGGCCATATCAAAGAGTGAGTAGCCACTTAAAGCCTCTGTCACATCCTACTGCGCTAAAATGCGCCCATGCAAAAACTTATCGGCCAAATCGAGCGCATCCTCTTTCAAGAGGGCGCATTTTTTATTGCGGTGCTAAGCAGCGGCGAGAAGATACGCGGCAGCTACTTTGATAGCGACGTCGATCATCTCGTTGATGCCGCAGTGACACTCGAAGGGACGTATGAAACCCACCCCAAGTATGGCCGTAGCTTTGTCTTTGAGCGCTTACATGTAAACCAAAATCCCCTCTTTTTCTTTCTGAATCGTGTCATCAAAGGGCTGACGCGCACCCTAAGCGCGGAGCTGATCGAGCGCTACGGTGAAGCAGGGCTGATCGAGATTTTGGAGCACGATATTGATCGACTGCTGGAGCACAAAGGGATCAAGAAAAAGCGTCTGACGCAGATTGGGCAGAGCTGGAAGCAGTTTCGCTCCATGCGCGAGCTGGGCGAGTTTTTGCTCCCTTTGGGGGTGGGTTCGGCGATGCTCTCAAGAGTCGCGGCGGCTTTTAAGGATGTGAAAGAGCCGCGTCGGCGTATCGAGGAGAACCCCTATGTGCTCACCTCCGTCGAGGGGATCGGTTTTGCGCGCGCCGATGAGGTAGCGCTGCGGCTGGGGATCGAGCCGCGCAGTCCGCTGCGTATCGGTGCGGCGATGGATGAAGCGCTTTTACGGCTCTGCGAGCAAGAGGGCAACTCGCTCATAGCGACCGCGCCGCTCTTTGCACGGCTTGATGCGATGCTAGGTGAGAGCGCTGAGCGCTCACTTTATGAAGGGGTGCTCATCGAGCGGATCGCATCGGGGGAGATCAAACGTTTAGGCGAGGCCATCACACCGCAGCGGCTCTATGACGCAGAATCCTTTCTGATTGAGAGCTTTCGTCGTCGCGCCGCGCTGCGTGATGCGCCGATTGTCGAGGATACCGAGGCCTTTTTAGCCCAAATCGGCATGACGCTGGGTGCGCAGCAGCGCGAGGCGCTGGAGCTGATCAACGCAGGAGCTAAGCTGCTCTTTTTGGTGGGTTACGCCGGAACAGGCAAAAGCACCGCCTCCAAAGCGCTTTTGGCACTGCTGGCCCAAAGGGTGCATCCCAAAGAGATCATCACCTGCGCACTCAGCGGCATCGCCGCGCAGCGCATCGGCGAGCGCAGCGGTTTTGAGGGTGCGACCATCCAGAGTTTGTTGGTGCGCTATGAAGAGCGTGATGTGATGCCTTATAGCGTGGTGCTCATTGATGAGGCGTCGATGATCAATTCGACGCTCTTTGCGCGGCTGATGCGCAAAATAGAGCGCGACGCGACGGTGATCGTGGTCGGAGATGATGCGCAGCTGCCGCCGATCGGCGCGGGTAACGTGCTGTGCGACGTGCTCTCTTTGAATCTTGCGCCCACGGTGATGCTCACCGAACTCTACCGCCAAAGCGAGGATCAGGCCATAGCCACCATCGCCAATGCCGTGCGTCAGGGGGTGGTCGGCGAATACCGCAGGACGTATGAGGATTTTCGCTTTATTGAGGTCGAGATCGACCATGAATGGCGCAAAGATGAGCCGACGCAGGCCCGCGAAGCGCACGCCCACGCGGTGCTGGGGCGTATGGCCGATTTGGCTATAGAGGCGATTCCCCAAGCACGGCTGCATCTCAAAAACCGTGACATTCTCGCGTATCTGGCGGCATTTCAGGTGATTACCCCGATGCGCGGCGGATTGCTGGGATCAGAACACCTCAACACGGTGATGCAGGAGTACTTTAACCCCTCCGATCAGCGCCATTTCGAGCGCGAAGGGCGCAGCTACCGGCTTTGGGATAAGGTGGTGCATACCAAAAACGAGAACCTTCCCAGCTTCACCACGGAAGGGTTCAAAAGCGGTGAAGAGCCCCAAGATCGGCGCATCTTCAACGGTATGACGGGGCTGCTCTTTAAGATTGACGTCGAGGCGCAGGAGGGCTACGTGCACTACCCGCTGGAGGCTTTGGTGGTGCGTTATGACAGGGCGCAGATGCACTCGCATCTGAGCCTTGCCTACGCGCTGACCATCCACAAGGTGCAGGGGATGGAGTATGCACGCATCGTGATGCCGATGAGCTTTTCGCACGCGCTGATGCACAACACCAAGCTGCTCTATACCGCCATCACCCGCGCCAAAAAAGAGTGCATCATCGTCGGTGAAGCGGCCGCATTCGAGCAGGGGTGTCGCAAGCGCGATGCGACGCGACGCGAGACGGTGATGCGCCTACTTGGGGCACAAAATCCCCTCAAAACGTAAACGCATCGCATCGCACGCGCTTGCGGGGATCTGCACGAGTAGGGGTGATTTGGCGCTATCAAGCCAGCGCAGCAGCGCTTGCATCTGCTTGGCCTCCATCGTGGTGCAGCCGGAGCTGGGTTTTAGCGGTGCTTTTTGTACATGTAAAAAGACGCATGAGCCGCGCTCGGGCGTTCGCTTGGCGTTGTACTCCACGACGATGCCCATACGGTACTGCTCATCGTCGCGGCGCATCCACTCGAAGCTTTTGGGTGGGTTCTCTTGGGGCATCGTGATGATGCGGTTATAGTCGGGGTGCGCTGCATCATCGACGCAGATGAGCCGTTCATCGGCGTACATGTAAGGCAAAGCGGTCTGCTCACTGGGTGCGTAGCCAAAGGCGGCGCTCAGCGGATAGATACCCGCCGGAGCCCTGCCGTCGCCCTCACGCTTGAGCGGCTCCGCGCCCTCATCCCATCCCAGTCCGCTACGCCCTAGATTGACCTCAAAAGGGGGTGTGACGAGGCGGTAGCGTGCGTTGCTGCGCTCATAAGTGCTCATCATGGCCGTAGTGGCATTCATATCGTCGGCGATGACCAAAACGATCTGATCGGATGTGCCCCAGAGCGACGCGGCGCAAAGCAGGGTGAAAAGGGATTTGGTTGACATGTTCAATCTTTATATTGCTTTAAAGGTTAGTATATTAGCATACTCGCTTATTCTAAGAGTCACAGGAGTGGTGGTGGGTATCAAAATCCGCAAAGCTGAACCGCAGGACAGCCGTTTTATCGCATGGGCCATGTTGGCGAGTTCACGAGCCGGAAAAAACACGGGTATCTTTAATCTGATCTTTGAAAGTTCGGATGAAACGGTACTAATTGAGAAAATAGCGCGACTAACGCAGACCCAGACCAAGAGCCACTGCCACTACAGCAACTTTCTGATCGCCCTTGATGAGGGCAAAGAGGTAGGCGCACTCTGCGGCTACGAGCCGCGTATCGCCAATCATGAACGCTTCTCCAAAGCGCTTGAAGAGATCGGTGTGGATGAGTCGTACAACGAGCGCATCGCCGCTTATCTGCTGTGCCAGTATGAGGCGGATCGGCAGACGTGGGTGCTGGACTTTATGCAGGTTAATGACGAGGCGCACACCCTTGCGGTGCTCAAAGAGCTGGTGCAAAAGAGTCTGCTTACCGCGCGGCTCAAGGGCTACCGCAAGGTCGAGACGATGATCGAGATCGGCTCAAGTGAGCTGCAGATGGTCTATGAGAAGCTGGGTTTTAGCTATATTGACGAAAAGCAGAGCGACTACTACTTTGAGAGCTTTGGCCGCAAAGGGATCATGCGGCTGGGCATGCACCTCTAGCCCCGTTCCTTGGAGTTCGGCGCTCTCTCCTTGCTTCCTCCTTTGCTGGCCATCGTGCTGGCACTGCTGTTTCGCAATGTTTTTACGGCGCTGATCGGCGGTATTGTCTTAGGCGAGCTGATCGCGGCGCAGTTTGATGCGTTTGCGGCGCTGGTCGGTTTGGGGACGCGTGTGTTTGATCTGCTTAGCCAGCTTTGGATTCTCAAAACCCTTGCTTTTGCGGTGCTGGTGGGTTCGGTAATGGCGCTGCTTCGCGCTTCGGGCGGCATTGGCGCTCTGGTGCGGTACATGACGCGCACCCACGGCCTGATCCGCTCGCGCCGAAGCGCTTTGCTCTTTGGTTATCTGATCGGCATCGTCGTCTTTATCGAATCGTCCATCACTTCACTGATTGTCGGTGCCGTGAGCCGACCGCTGTGCGCTCGCTACGGTATCACCCGAGCAGAGCTGGCCTATCTGTGTGACAGTACGTCGGCTCCGGTCTGCTCGCTGATCGTCTTTAACGGTTGGGGCGCACTGATTTTGGGCGTCATCACGACGCAAAGCGGCGCAGAGGGGGCGACGGCACTGCTGTTTGCATCGGTGCTGCACAACTTCTATGCCTTTAGCGCCCTGATGGTGCTTTTTGCGGTGATCTGGTTTGATTGGCGCACTCCATCGATGCGCCGCTCCGCTTCGTATGATACGGAGTCTTCAAGTGTGGAAGGGGGCAAACTTGGCCATCTGTTCTGGCCCTTTGGGGTGATGATGGTAAGCGTCTTTGCGACGCTGTGGATCACCGGAGAGGGGCAGATGATGCGCGGCAGCGGCTCTAGCGCGATCTTTTATGCGATGGTGGTGACGCTGTTTTTGATGGCATTTTTGTATCGCGGCGTGTTGGATGCGCGGACATGGATCGCAGAGGCGCTCAAAGGAGCGCGCAGTATGGTGCCGATGACGGCGGTGCTCTTTTTGGCTTTTATGATCGGCGATGTGACCCGTAGCTTGCACACCGGTGTCTATCTTGCGGGCTTTGTGAGCGGATGGATCGATCCCGCGCTGCTGCCGGCGCTGATCTTTGTGCTGAGCGGCGCGATGGCTTTTGCGACGGGGACAAGCTGGGGGACTTTTGGGATCATGATCCCTATTGCGATGGCAATGGGGCTACAGATGGAGCTTGATACGGCGCTGCTCATCGGCGCGGCTATTTCAGGCGGTGTCTTTGGGGATCACTGCTCCCCTATCTCCGACACCTCGGTGATCGCGTCGCTTGCATCGGGCTGCGATCATATCGAGCATGTACAGACACAGATGCCTTATGCGTTGCTAAGCGGTCTGCTGGCACTTGGGGCTTTTGTGTTTTTTGGGGTGTATGATGCCTAAGGCGACACTTTTGGTAGTGGAAGACGACGCCGATCTGGGGGCGCTTTTACAGGAGTATCTGGAGGCGCAGGGGTATGGAGTGACGCTGGCAAGCACCTTCGATGCGGCGGAGTCTTTGCTCTTTGAGCGGCGTTTCGATCTGCTGCTGCTGGATGTCAATCTACCGGATGGCAACGGTTTTGAGCTGCTACGCTCAAAGCGCAAAGAGGGGCTGATCACTCCGGCCATCTTCGTGACCACACGGGGGATGGTGGATGATCTCGAACGCGGCTTTCGC
Source organism: Campylobacterales bacterium (assembly GCA_016938735.1). Classification (GTDB taxonomy): domain Bacteria; phylum Campylobacterota; class Campylobacteria; order Campylobacterales; family Sulfurimonadaceae; genus JAFGUB01. Next base: position 26,192 of record JAFGUB010000046.1, read on the forward strand.
AGCGGCGGCGATGATTACCTGCGCAAGCCTTTTGCGATGAAGGAGCTGGGGCTGCGGGTGGAGAGTATACTGCGGCGCAACTATTTTCATGCTAGAACTTCCTTGATCGAATTCTCCCAAGGGGTGGCGTTTGATCAGGAGTCGGGCAGCTTACATGTAAACGGAGTGCTCAAGCCGCTGCCCGACAAAGAAGCAAGGCTGCTCAAACTGCTGGTACAGCGGCGCGGGGAGCTGCTGAGTCATGAGGTGATCTTCGATCATCTCTACGACTACGAGGAGACCCCCAGCGAAGGGGCGCTGCGCACCTACATCAAAAATCTGCGCGTTTATCTGGGAAAGGATGCCATTGTTTCGCACAAGCGACTCGGTTATCAGCTTCGCTAACCGCCACACCCTACACGCCTTTTTGCTGCTCTATGGGGTGATGGCGCTGCTGATTCTTGCGCTCATGGGCAGCCTCTATTACGAAGCGCAAAAAGAGCAGATGCTTGCTTCTCACCGACTGGCGATGCAGCTTCAAAGCGAAAGCTACATTCCACGGCTGCGCGGCTGGCTATCGCAAGATGTCGGAGCGCAAAGGGTCTTTCCGATCGATCTGGCCTACAACACCGCCTTTTTTGACGCCATGGGGCTACGCATCGAGGGGCGATTAGAGCGCCCTTTGTTTAACCCCAAGCGGGTGATTGAGCTGCATGAGGGGTATATCCATTTTACCATTGCGCTGGCGTCGTATGGGGTGGGGGAGTTTTATCTGGTCTTTGAGACGCGTGATGACGGGCTGTGGCGCATTCAGGCACTCAAAGCGATGGCATTTTACGGCGTGTTGTTGGGGCTTGTGCTTACTTTGGCGGGGTTTGGGCTCTCAAGGCTGATCTTTGCGCCCATGCGTCAGGCGATGGAGCTGCTGGATCGTTTTATCAAAGATACGACGCACGAACTGGGCACGCCGCTGCAAAACATCATGGGTAACATTGAGCTGATTGATCCCGAACGGCTTGAGCCGCCGCTGCGCAAACGCTTCGAGCGGATCGCCCTATCCGCGCAGACCATTGCCGCGATCTACGACGATCTGATCTATCTCTCACTTGGGCGCGATCTGCATCCGCACAAAGAGCGCATAGACGCCGCGCAGATACTGCGTGAGCGCTGCGCCTATTTTCAGCACCGCTTCGAGCAAAAAGGCTTACATGTAAGCCTAGAAGCGCATGAGGCGGTGATGCTTGAGGCCAATGCGCACAAACTCAGCCGCCTGATCGATAATCTGATCTCCAATGCGATCAAGTACAACCGCCAAGGCGGATCGATCCGTTTGGGGATCGATCATCAAAGCTTACATGTAAGCGACAGCGGCGAGGGGATGTCACGTGAGACGCGTGCGCGTATGTTTGAGCGTTATGCCCGTTTTAGCGAGCGCGAGGGGGGATTTGGAATCGGTTTGGATATTGTCTCCACCATCGCTAGTGAGTATGGCTGGAGGCTTGAAGTAGAGAGCCGCCTTGGGGAGGGAACCGCGATTGGGCTCTTTTGGGGCGCTCACTGAGCGCCGATATGCTCCGCGATCAGCTCAATCTGCGCGTCGCTGAGCGTCGCAACCTGACCTTTCATCAGCGCCTTCATCGGTCCGCCGTAGCTGCCGTCTTGATACCCTTTGAGGGCGGTTTTGATTTCCGCCTTGGGCATGGTGTTGATGATGCGGCTTTTTCCCAGTGCCGATTTTTCACCTGTAGCACCGTGGCAGGAGGCGCATTTTTGGTAGGCCGATGCGGCGTCGTTGGCGAGCAGTAGGGCGCTAAGACCCAAAATCATCAGTAGGGTTTTCATCTTTAATCCTTTGTTGGGGTTTAACAGCTTGGGACGTTGCCCGAGTCTGCAGCGTATTCATACAGAAAATCGCGCAGATGCGGCGCTATCTCCTGAAACTGTTTATTCTTGAAAAATGGCTCCGAACTATCGCCTTTATGGGCTTCGATGAGGCCGGAAGCCGAACCCTCAAAAAGCGTTTCCCATTCATCTTGGGTCTTCATAGCCGCACCTTTGGTGCCGTTGCCGTGGCATTTTTTACAGCTTTTGAGATAAAGTTTTTGGCCTTTAAGCACATCGGCACTAAGCGGTGTGAGGCTCAAGGCCGCCCCGATGCTAAGGGCCACCATTGCAGTAAACGGTTTCATTGGATACTCCTGATTTGAATTAAAACGCAGTATAGAAGTCCAACGTGAAGTGATTGTGAAGAGTGCTTTATATCTATTTTATAGTTGTTGCTGTTATAATTTTGTAACTTCGACAGGCTGTCTCGCAGTCGGTCAAATCCACAGAAAGAATAAGCCATGAACAAACCTGATTTACAAGCTATAGGGATTCAAAATACCGGCGAGATTTACCATAATCTGGATTTTGGAGAGCTGATCGCGCACGAGATCAAAAACGGTGAGTGCAAGCTCGCGAACAACGGCGCTACGATGGTTGATACCGGCATTTTCACAGGACGCAGCCCCAAAGACAAGTACTTTGTCGATCGAGATCCTTCTAATCGATACATCGCATGGGGCAGTGTCAACCATAAAGTTTCCGCAGAAATTTTTCAAGAGCTGCTCGTTATTGCTCAAGAGCAGCTCAGCAACAAAGATCTCTATGTGACGGACGTCTATTGCGGGTCGTCACCAAACAGCCGTCGCCAGGTTCGTTTTGTCACTGAGCTGGCGTGGCAGTCACATTTTGTGACGAATATGTTCATCCGCCCGTCGATGGAGCAAATGCAGACCTTTGTGCCGCAATTTACGGTCCTCAATGCATGTAAAGCTTCCAATCCCAAATGGAAAGAGCAGGGGCTTCATTCTGATGTTTTTGTCGTGTTTGACGTAGAATCCAATCTGGCGATTATCGGCGGCACTTACTACGGCGGCGAAATGAAGAAGGGAATCTTCTCGATGATGAACTACTGGCTGCCGCTGGAGAACAAACTGCCTATGCACTGCTCGGCCAACGTGGGCCATGACGGCGACACCTGCCTCTTTTTCGGGCTCTCCGGTACCGGTAAAACTACCCTCTCTACCGATCCGCACCGCCGTTTGATCGGGGATGATGAGCATGGTTGGGATGATGACGGGGTGTTCAACTTCGAGGGGGGCTGCTACGCCAAGGTGATCAACCTCAGCGCTGAAAATGAGCCTGAGATTCACAGTGCCATCCGCCACGGTGCCTTGCTTGAGAACGTGGTGGCGGATGATGAGGGCGTGGTGGATTACACCAACGGCAGCAAAACCGAAAACACCCGCGTCTCCTACCCGATTTTTCATATCGAAAACCATGAAGAGACACTGCATGGCGCGCACCCGAAAAATATCATCTTCCTCACGGCAGATGCTTTTGGCGTCTTGCCTCCGGTGAGCCGCCTTACCAAAGAGCAGGCGATGTACTACTTCCTTAGCGGCTACACCGCCAAGGTCGCGGGAACCGAGCGCGGCATCACCGAGCCTACGGCAACCTTTAGCGCCTGCTTCGGCGAAGCCTTTTTGCCGCTGCATCCGACTGTTTATGCCAAACTTCTGGGTGAGAAGATCGACAAGCACGGCGTGAATGTTTATCTGGTCAATACCGGCTGGACGGGCGGTCCTTACGGTGTGGGCAAGCGCATGAGCATCAAAGACACCCGCGCGTGTATCAATGCCATTCTCGATGGCAGCATCAACAACAGCGAGTTCCGTACTACCAATACCTTTGGTTTACATGTGCCCAACACTCTGGGCGATATCAATCCGAAGATTCTCTTTCCACGTGAATCTTGGGCGGATGATGCGGCCTTTGTGCGCACCCGTGACAAGCTGGCGCAGATGTTTATCGACAACTTCAAAAAATACCAGACCGAAGAGAGTGAATTTGACTTCTCGGCTGCCGGTCCTCAGATCGGCGCGTAAGCCTTACATGGTAGCCCTCTTTAGGAGGGCTTACGCTTTTTCGTGGCTTGTGAGAGATAGAGCCACAACGCCCCGGCAAAACTCACCAAAATCAGCGGCGCGATGTAGGGTCGCTCCAAAATTACCTCATACGCTTTCATAAAAGCACTCCCCGAAAGATATGCCCCATACCCCACCACCAAAGCCCAGAGCGTCGAAGCGGCCAGATTGAGCAGCGTAAAGCGCTTGAGGTCGTACTTGGTCAGTCCGATGGCCAGTGGGATGAGCGTTTTAATGCCGTAGATATATTTTTGAATAAAGATGACCCAATCTCCGTGGCGCTTCATTAGAATGTGCGAAAGGGCAAGTTTGCGGCGGTGCTTTTTGAGGTAGTTCATCATGTCGCCCTTTTGATAGCGCGTCATGTAAAAGAGGAGCATATCGCCCAAAAAGTTTGCGACCAGGGCGATGAGAATTGAGAGGGTAATGTCCATCTTGCCCGCAAATGAGAGTACCCCTGCGGCGATGAGACCCACAAATCCACCTCCGAGCGAATAGAGAAAAAGAGCAATATAACCGTAGGTGGCGAGTGAGCTAAAAATATCTTCCATAAAATTCCTTACATGTAATGGTCAGAGCTGCTTGATCTTCATGATCTCATCGCGTAGTCTCGCCGCCTCTTCAAACTCCAGCGCTTTGGCCGCCTCTTTCATCTTTCGTGTGAGCTCCTCTATGAGTTTTTTGCGCTCTGCGGGCGGGAGTTTATCAAGTTTTTTGCGCTTAGAGTAGAGTTCGCCCGCATCTTCGGTTTTAAGGTTTTCATCGAGTTTGCGTGTGGTGGTGCGCGGCGTGATGTTGTGGATACGATTGTGCTCCTCTTGGCGTGCACGACGCGCGTTGGTGGTGTCGATGGCGCGTTGCATGGAGCCGGTGATTTTGTTGGCATAGAGGATGACGCGGCCATGCTCATTACGCGCTCCGCGCCCGATGGTTTGGATGAGTGAGGTCTCCGAGCGCAAAAAGCCCTCTTTGTCGGCATCGAGGATGGCGATGAGGCTCACTTCGGGCAGATCCAGCCCTTCGCGTAGCAAGTTGATGCCGATGAGCACATCAAACTCCCCAAGCCGCAGCCCCCGAATGAGCTGATTGCGCTCAATCACGTCGATGTCCGAGTGCATGTACTGCACCTTGATACCCAGATCGGCGAGGTATTTGGTGAGGGCTTCGGCCATCTTTTTGGTCAGCACAGTTACCAGCACACGTTCGTTACATGTAAGGGTTCTTTTGATCTCATCATGCAGATCTTCGACCTGATTGTCCGCACTTTTGATGGTGATGGTGGGATCAAGCAGCCCTGTGGGGCGGATGATCTGCTCGGCCTTGACGCTGGAGAGTTCGAGCTCATAGGCTGAAGGAGTCGCTGAGACAAAGAGGTAATGCGGGGCTTTGTGGATAAATTCATCAAGTTTGAGCGGGCGGTTGTCCAAGGCGCTGGGCAGGCGAAAACCGTACTCCACCAGCACCTCTTTGCGGCTGCGATCTCCGGCGTACATTCCGCGAAACTGCGGCAAACTCACATGCGATTCATCCACGATGATGAGGTAGCGATCATGGTGCAACTCGAAATAATCCAGCAGCGTATAAGGCGCTTCGCCCGGAGCCTTGCCGGTTAAGAGGCGCGAATAGTTCTCGATCCCCTTGCACATGCCCGTAGCCTGTAGCATCTCCAGATCAAACTCGCAGCGCTGTTTGAGCCGCTGCGCCTCGACAATTTTGCCCTCTTTGAGCAAAAAATCGAGCCGCTCTCCCAGTTCATCTTCGATGCGTTTGATGGCGAGTGCCATCTTCTCTTGGGTGACGCTAAACTGGCTGGTGGCGTAGATGGTGAGCTTGTCGTGGGTTTCGAGCTTTTTATTGGAAAGGGGCTCAAAGGTATAGAGGCTCTCAATCTCATCACCGAAAAACTCGATGCGGATCGCCTGCTCTTCAAGATAGGGCGGGTAGATGTCGATCACGTCGCCGCTCACACGGATGTGCCCGCTGTCAAAATAGCTATCATTACGGGTGTAGCCCATCTCCACCAGCCGCAGCAGCAACTTTTTTTGGTTCATTGCATCGCCGCGCGCGACCACTTGCACCATCTTTTCATACTCCTCAGGATCGCCCAAACCGTAGTTGGCCGAGACCGAAGCGATCACGATCACATCGTCGTAGCTGAGCAGATTGGCGGTAGCCGAGAGGCGCAGGCGTTCTAGTTCTTCATTGATCGAGCTGTCTTTTTCGATAAAGAGATCCTGACGCGGAATGTAGGCCTCAGGCTGGTAGTAGTCATAGTAGCTGATAAAGTACTCGACATGGTTGTGCGGGAAAAAGGAGCGAAATTCGCTATAAAGCTGCGCCGCGAGCGTCTTGTTATGCGTCATGATGATGGTGGGGATGCCCACGCGTTCAATCACCTTGGCCATGGTGTAGGTCTTGCCGCTGCCTGTGACCCCTTCAAGTGCGCTATAGCGGTTGCCAGATTCGATGCTGCGCGCGAGCGTGTCGATCGCTACGGGCTGATCGCCCGCGGGCGCGTAATCGGTCACGGCTTGAAACTGGGCCAAAGAAAGAACCTTTACATGTAAGAAGTGGTAGAATTATAGCCAACCACGACAAAGGAAGAGCAATGGACGAGCGCACCCCGCTAGAGAGACTGAGTGAAAAAGTAGGCGTCGCAATGGAACGGCTAAACAACCAAAACGCGGAGCTCAACCACCTGCGCGGAGAAATGGAATCCAAAAACCATGAAATCAACAAGTTGCGCGAAGAGCTCGCCCTAAAAGATATGGAGATCGAAGAGATCGTCTCTAAAATCGAGAGTATGTTGGCATAAGCTGCTGCATGGGCACTAGAATCAGCCTCACCGTCAACGCCAAGCGCTACGATATCGACATCGACGAGCAGTTTGCCCCGTTTTTGCTGGAGCAGATGCAAGAGGATTTCAATCTAAACGGCAACAATGATCTTAAGCTCCTGCTTCAAGCTTATATTAGAAATAGTTATCGGCTTTTTGAAGATCGTGAGCAGATCGACGCGCTGCTCAAGCGTCTGGAAGAGCAAGCGCATTAATGGTTCATTAATCTTAAAAGCAGTATAGTGGCTCCAAGGTTGCAAGCGTAACCTAATCTGATTGAAGAAGGAGGACGTTATGAAACGTTCTGGTTTTACTATGATTGAGTTGATCTTCGTGATCGTAATTCTTGGTATTTTGGCGGCTGTGGCGATTCCTAAATTGGCGGCTACTCGTGATGATGCGAAAGTGTCAAAACTTTCTACTAATATTGCAACAGCAAAGAGTGAAATTGGATCATATATTGTTTCAACAGGCAAAGTTGCGTTTAATGAAACTGAGTTTAAAAACGCTTCTAATGTACTGACTGAGATGATCGCGACTGGCGAAGTAACCGTTGCTACAAATACTGCTTCATTTAAAGACAAAAGTGGTGGTGACGTATGTGTTACAATGCAAGTTGATGATTCAAATACAAGTAATGTTCAAATTGTTATCGCTCATGGAGCCGGCACTTCCGCTATTTGCGTAGGCGCTCAATCAATCGTCGAAGAAGGCAATTCTTCTATTGCTGGTAATCGCGTGACTTACTAAATGTAAGCTTGTATCGGCATATAAAATGCCGGTACCTGATAAGATCCATTCAACAATAGTGAGGTTGATTTGCGTAACGCTTTGACGATGATTGAATTGATTTTTGTAATTGTTATTCTTGGTATTCTTGCTGCAGTAGCTATTCCAAAAATCAGTGCGACGCGTGATGACGCCAAAACATCTAGGGCTGCTCACAATGTTATGACTGCGATCGCTGAAATTTCATCAAGCACGATTGCGAGCGGGCAGGTGAATACAGACCTTTCCAAAATGTCTAATGTGATAAATGAAATGAAAACGAATGGGGATGCAACTTTGGACATTCCTAATCAGAGTGTCGATTTAAAAGTAGGTCAGATTAATGATTGTGTCACAATCCAGATCGTAACAGCAGGCATTGATGACAATCTGACACTGATCTATGGGAATCCTAGCAATGACGCTGTATGCAATGGAGTGCAGTCATTGATCAATCCAAACGAGTACCCAATCAAATTGCGAGGTAGATATGTTCAATATTAACGATTCATCTAATAGATATGCCTTTACAATGATCGAATTGGTTTTTGTTATTGTCGTACTTGGTATTTTAGCGGCCATTGCCGTCCCAAAGCTTGCTGCTACCCGCGATGACGCACAGATCGCCAAAGGGCGTAGCGATGTCGCTTCAATCCGATCCGCAATCGTCTCTGAACGTCAAAGCCGCTTGCTTAAAGGGCAAAGCAGCTACATCAACAAGCTGCATAACTCAGACAAGATTTTTTTTGACGGGAACGGCACCGCCGCTACAGACGGAAAACTTTTGATGTACGGTATTACACCCAAAATTGCAGATGGGCATTGGCATACCGCAGCGTGCGACGGTACGCCCCCTAATAGTGTATGTACCTATAAATTTAAAGTGATGGGCGTCGATCACACCTTTACCTACACACAGGCTACGGGCACGTTTGTCTGTACTTCGGGAACCTATTGCAGTCAATTAACGGACTGATTTAGCCTTTTTTGCCTTACTATCGCATTGCTATTCTGGGCTCCCCGCTTGAGCCTCTCACTTTTTCTTCTCCTTCCCCGCTTGAAATCGGTTGTGTTGTTTCTGTGGCACTTAAAAAAAGAGCTGTTGCGGGTGTTGTCGTGGAAGAGGTTGAGATGCCTTCTTTTGAGATTTTGCCGGTAGAGGCATCTACGCAGTTCTATTTGAGTGGCCTGCAGCGCTCGATTGCAGGATTTATGGCGTCGTACTACCTCTGCTCTTTGGGTGAAGCTATGGGACTTGTTACGCCGTTTTGCCGCGAGATAGTGTGCAGGGCTACTGCTTTTGACGCATCGACAAAGATCATACTGAGCACAGTACAGCAAAGCGCATTAGAGGAACTCCGCCTACAAAAGGTATCACTGCTTTTTGGCGACACCGGCAGTGGAAAAACCGAAATCTATATGAAGTATTTCGAATCGCTTACATGTAAGGGTAAACGCTGTTTATTTTTGCTTCCTGAAATCGCCCTGACTCCGCAGATGCAGCGCCGTCTTGAAGCGCATTTCGGAAATGCCGTTGTCCTGTGGCACTCCAAAATGACCAAAGCACAAAAAGAAAAAGCGTTGCAGCGCATCCGCAGCGGCGAAGCGATGATTATCGCAGGGCCCAGATCGGCGCTTTTTTTGCCGATCACCGATTTGGGGCTGATCGTGGTGGATGAGGAGCATGATGACAGCTATAAATCTTCTTCGCGCCCGCGCTACCATGCCCGTGATGTGGCGATCACTATGGGCAAATTGCTTGATATTCCCGTGGTGCTCGGTTCGGCGACGCCTTCACTGAGCAGCTATGTGAAGTTTCCGCATGTGCGGCTGCGCGGCGGGTACCATGAGGCCTCAAGACACTTTGTGTTTGAGCCAAGCCGTGAGGCGTTTACGCCGCTGATCGAAGAGGCGCTCTCGCAAAATGCGGCCTCTTCACGCCAAGCGATTATGTTTTTGCCTACCCGCGCCAATTTCAAATACCTGATTTGCGCCGAATGTGGCTATACTCTGAAGTGCCCCTTTTGTTCGGTCGGCATGAGCTTACATGTAAGGTCAAGAGCGCTGAAATGCCACTACTGCGGCTATAGCGAGCCGATCCCCACGCTTTGCCCCAAGTGCGGCAGTACGATGCTTGAAAACAGCCGCCTAGGCACCGCAGAGGCGATAGCGCAGTGTGCACAGGCATTGCCGCAACTGCGTATCGCGCAGTTTGACCGCGACGCCATCACCACCCAAAACAAGCTCGAAAAGACCCTCGAAGCGTTCAATACGGGCGAAATCGATCTGCTGATCGGCACGCAGATGCTCTCCAAGGGGCATGACTACCATGATGTGACGCTCGCGGTGGTGTTGGGGCTGGATAACATGCTACATCAAAATGACTACCGTGCCCGAGAAAAGACGCTTGCCTTGCTTATACAGATCGCCGGACGCGCCGGACGCAAGCATGATGCTACGGTGATCGTGCAGAGCTTTTATGAGTCCTTTTTTAGAAGCTATCTGGAAGATTATGAGCACTTTTTGCAAGAGGAGCAGCGCGTACGCGAGGGGCTCTACCCACCGTATAGAAAACTCGCGCGTCTGCTCTTTGCCCACGCCAAACGTGACAAGGCGGAGCAGGCGATGCTTGAGAGCGTCTCTAAGCTTCGCGCTTTTGATAAGGTGCAGATCGTAGGCTACGGAGCGGCGGTGATTGAGCGCATTGCGGGCAAATACCGCTTTGCCATTTTGCTGCGAAGTGAGCGAAGCACGGACTTGATCCGTGCCATCAAGGCCAGTAAACACAAGATGGCAGAGGTCGATATGGACCCGGTGGAGTTTGGCTAACGTGGTATAATCACAGCCTAACACCTCAAAAGGAGTGTGCATGCAAGTTGCTATTGACACATTAGATATTTATTCTAAACTTAAAAGCGTCAATTTAGACGACAACGCCGCTAAGATGCTCTCGGAAATATTTAAGCAGCATGCGCAAGCAATCATTGAGCAGCAGCGTGAAGAGCTGGCGACTAAAAAAGATATTGCAGAAGCCAAAATCGATCTGATCAAATGGGTCGCGGGTATGCTCGTGGCACAAGCCGCTATTGTAGCCACTTTGGTAAAGTTACTCTAAACGATGATCCAACGCTACCCCACCAAAAAAATCTATGTCGGCTCCGTAGCCGTTGGCGGTGATGCGCCGATCTCTGTTCAGTCAATGACCTACACCCGCACCGCCGATGTGGCTGCAACGGTCGAGCAGATTAACCGCCTGCATTTTGCGGGCTGCGACATCGTGCGTGTGGCGGTGCCGGACGAGGAGGATGCGCTCGCACTTGCCGCCATCAAGGCGCAAATCTCCCTGCCGCTCATTGCCGATATTCACTTTAACCACAAACTCGCCCTTATCGCGGCGCAGAGTGTGGATTGCATTCGTATCAATCCCGGCAATATCGGTTCCAAAGAGAAGATGCGCGAAGTCGTGCGTGCGTGCGCCGAGCGTAACATCCCCATTCGTATCGGGGTGAATGCCGGAAGTCTGGAGAAGCAGTTTGAGGAGCGCTACGGGCAGACTCCAGAGGGGATGGTCGCGTCGGCTGAGTACAATATCAAATACCTTGAAGATTTGGGTTTTACGGATATCAAGGTCTCGCTCAAAGCCAGTGACGTGGCGCGTACCGTCGAGGCGTACCGCTTGTTGCGACCCAAAAACCACTACCCTTTTCATCTGGGGGTAACCGAAGCGGGCACGGTCTTTCATGCGACGATCAAGAGTGCGATTGCGCTGGGGACGCTGCTGCTTGAGGGCATCGGCGATACGCTGCGCGTCTCGATTACAGGCGAGCTCGAAGAGGAGATCCGCGTAGGCCGCGCCATTCTCAAAGACAGCGGGGTGGCCAAAGAGGGGCTTAATATCATCTCTTGCCCCACCTGCGGACGCATCGAGGCGGATTTGGTGAGCGCCGTGGCGCAGGTAGAGGCGCGCACCCGTCATATCAAAAAACCGCTCGATGTCTCGGTGATGGGCTGCGTGGTCAATGCCATCGGTGAGGCCAAACATGCCGACGTAGCGATTGCCTATGGCAAGGGCAGCGGCCTTATCATGGTCAAAGGCGAAGTGGTGGCGCGGCTGGATGAAAATCAGTTGGTGGATCGTTTTGTAGCAGAGGTCGAGAAGATGGCGCAAAGCGAGGAGTGATGGAGGAGCACCTTTACAACCTCGCTTTTGAGCGTTCGGTTTTAAGCTCGATTATCTTTGAGCCGTCGCAATTTGATGCCATCGAAGCGCAGCTCCGCTCAGAAGATTTTTACCTCTCGGCGCATCAGGATATTTTTCGTGCGATGCAGTCTCTTAGCCGCGCCGACAAGCCGATCGATGAGGAGTTTCTTAAAAAGGCGCTCACCAAAGAGAAAAAGTTTGATGAAGGGGTGCTGCTCTCCATCCTCACCGCCAGCCCCATCGCCAACACCCGCGCCTACATCGAAGAGCTCAAAGACAAGGCGCTCAAACGCCACTTGCTCACCCTGACCACCGAGATCAAGCGTGTCACGGTCGAAGAGGAGCATAGCGCAAGCGAAGTGATCGACATTGTCGAAAAGAAGCTCTACGAGATTACCCAAGAGAGCCAAAGCGCCGATTTTCTCGATGCGCCGACCATTACCGATGCGACGCTGGCCTACATCGAGGAGATGAAGGCGCGGGGCGATTCGGTGCTGGTGGGCGTAGATACCGGTTTTGCTGAGCTCAATAAAATGACCACGGGCTTTGGCAAGGGCGATCTGGTGATCGTGGCGGCGAGGCCGGCGATGGGCAAGTGCCTTGGCAAAGGGACTAAGGTCGTGATGTTTGATGGAACATTGAAAAAGGTAGAGGAGGTTGAAGTCGGTGATTTGCTGATGGGGGATGACTCAACGCCTCGAAGGGTGCTCTCTTTGGCTCGTGGCAGAGATAAGATGTATTGGGTGCGGCAAAGCAGAGGGATCGATTATCGGGTCAATGAAGCGCATATCCTTTCGCTCAAACGCAGCCGCAACGAACGCGTGCACCGACACGGCGATGTCATTAATCTAAGCGTGGCGGAGTACCTAAGCAAGAGCGAAAAGTTCAAAACCAACTACAAGGGCTACAAGGTAGCGGTCGATTTTGAAGCCCGTGAAGTTGCGATTGAACCCTATTTCTTGGGACTTTGGCTTGGAGACGGCACATCAAGTTCCGTGGATATCACCAATGAAGATCCTGAGGTTAAAGCGTATCTTGATGCCTACGCGACACGGCTGGGGATGACGTTTCAAGAGCGCCGACATGAGGGGCGCACAACGACTTTGAGTATCACCAAGGGGTATCAAGGCGGCTATTGGAAAAATGACCAATCGCTTCAGGGCACATTGGCGCACTACGGATTGATCAATAACAAACATATCCCACACGTTTATATTCAAAACAGCAAAGCAATCCGGCTGGAACTGCTCGCCGGTTTGATTGACAGTGACGGATATTACGATGATCGCTATCATATTTTTGAAATTGTCCAGAAAAATGAGACCTTGGCGCGACAGATCAAATATTTGGCCGATACACTCGGGTTCCGCACTTCGATTAAAACCAAAAAAGCGACGATCCGCTCCAGAGCGTACAGTTGTGAAGTTTACAGGGTGCGCATTTTTGGTCATCTTGAAACGATTCCCACCCGTATTGAGCGCAAAAAGGCGCGTTTGCGACAAGCCAAACGCGATATTTTGCATACGGGGATCAAGGTTGAATATGATGGTGTGGATGAGTATTACGGGTTTGTGATTGATGGTAATCACCTCTTTTTACTTGAAGATATGACGGTCACGCACAATACCTCTTTTATTCTCAACACCGTCGAACACCTCCTCAAGCAAGGGCGGGGTGTGGCGTTTTTCTCGCTGGAGATGCCCGCTGAGCAGTTGATGCTGCGGCTGCTGAGTATCCAAACCTCGATTCATTTGCAAAATTTGCGTCTGGGAAATCTAAGCGATGTGGAGCAAAAACGTTTAAACGATGCGATTGCGCGGATGCGTAGCAGCAAGCTTTTTGTGGATGACGGCGGATCGGTGAACATCCATCAGCTCCGCTCCAAGATGCGCAAGCTCAAATCCAAACATCCCGAAATCGAACTGTGTGTGGTGGATTATCTGCAGATTATGAGCGGGCTTGGGGGCAAGGATCGTCACCTTGAGGTGAGTGAAATTTCGCGCGGGCTGAAGATGCTTGCGCGTGAGCTGGAGATTCCCATCGTGGCACTTTCGCAGCTCAACCGTGGGCTTGAGTCGCGCCACGACAAGCGCCCGATGCTCAGCGACATTCGTGAATCGGGATCGATTGAGCAAGACGCCGACATTATCCTCTTTGTTTACCGCGACGATGTTTATTTGTACAAAGAGGAGAAAGAGCGCGAGAAGGCGGCCAAGGCGGAGGGCAAGGAATTTCAGAGTCAGTATGTCGAAAAAGAGGAAGAGGAGGCCGAGATCATCATCGGCAAGCAGCGCAACGGCCCTACGGGGCATGTGAAGCTGGTGTTTCAAAAAAAACTAACCCGTTTTGTGGACAAACCTAGCTACGGCGGGATCGAAATCGCCTATGAAAACATCGACATGAGCTCCGCGAAGATGGGGATTGAAGATGGCGGAAGCTTCTCTATGCCGGTGATCTGATGCAGCTCGAGCGGGTGGCGCTTTTTGATCGGCGCAGCCTGCTCATCGCTTCGGCTTTTTTGTTGGCGCTTTTTGCGCTGAGTCTGCTGAATGAGTACAGCAACTACAAACAACTCACCCGCTTTGACAGCGCGGAGTTGGAAGCGTTGGTGCAAAACCACTACATCAAAACCAAAGAGAACAAAACCTACTCGGTGCTGAAGCTGCGTTTTGGGGATAAAAGTTTCTATACCACCGGCTCGAAGCATTGGCGCGATCTCGTCGGCAGAACCTTACATGTAAGGATTTGGACGCAAAATATCGGCTTTGTGGATTACTTGTGCGGCTTTTATGCGCATAGCGTGGTCTTACATGTAAAGCCGGATTTGGCTGCGAATGTCGCACTTTCAAAACGCATTGCGGCGCAGCATGAAGATGCGATGATGGGTGAACTCTACGGTGCACTCTTTGCCGCGACGCCTATGAGCCCGCCGCTGCGCGACAAGCTTGCCGCTTCGGGCACGTCGCATCTGCTGGCGATTAGCGGCTTTCATCTTGGGGTGATTGCGGCGCTGATTTATGCCCTTCTTACATCGCCGTATCGCTATGTGCAGGCGCGCTACTTTCCCTATCGTCACCGCCGGCGCGACCTGTTTATGATCGCTGCGACGCTCTGCCTTGGCTATCTGCTCTTTTTGGGCTGGGTGCCATCAATGCTGCGCGCCGTTGGGATGATGCTCATCGCCTTTTGGCTTTATGATCGGGGCGTCAAGGTGGTTTCAATGCAAAACCTCGCGCTTACCGTAGCGCTGTTGCTCTGCTTGTGGCCGAGCCTCATTTTTTCGGTGGGCTTTTGGCTCTCCGTGATGGGGGTCTATTACATCTTTTTGTATCTGCGTTACTTTGGCGAGCGCCCCCTATGGCAAAGTTACATTCTGCTGGGGGTTTGGGTTTATGTGATGATGGTGCCGGTTTCGTTGTGGCTCTTTGGCACCTTTTCGCTCTATCATCCGCTCTCGATCGTGTGGAGTTTGGTGTTTACGCTCTTTTATCCGCTCGTTTTACTCTTACATGTAAGCGGTTATGGCGGGCTGTTTGATGGGTCGTTGCTGTGGGCGATGGGGCATCTTGAGGTGAGCGAAGTGACACTTTCATCGCCGATGTTTGGCTTACAAGTAACGCTTTCGCTTTTGGCACTGTGGCGTAGGCGCTTCGCTTGGGGCGCTTTGGGGCTTGGATTCGGGCTTACATGTAGCGCACTCTATGAGGTAGCATAGTTTCAGTCCGTACAAAAAAATCACCCATGAGACGTAGATCCAGAGGATAAAAAAGAGCAGCGCCGCAAACGAGCCGTAGATGGTGGCGTAGCTTTTGTTGAAAAAGACGTAGGAGATAAAGAGGGTTTTGGCCACACTCCATGCCAGCGCCGAAAGAAACGAAGCGAGGGCTGCCACGCGGGTCGAGATCCCTTCAACCGAAGCGATCTTGAAGATCAGAAAAAAGAGCGCCCAGATGATGAGATGCGGCAGCAGCGCCATCAGGTTAACCCAGCCGCCAAAGGGCTGCTCTTGCAGATAGGCGTGGGCCTGCGCCGTGAGGTAAAACGAGGCGATAAGGGCGAGCGGGGTGAGGGTGAGCAGGGTCCAGTAGGTCGTTAGCGCCTCCCAAATGGTGCGCTCACGGGTTTTGAAAATTTTACCCACAATGTATTCGAAGTTGCGAAAAAAGAGCAGCGCCGCGATGATCACCATCATAAAGCCGATGGCACCAAGTTTGAGCGAATTTTGCAAAAAGGCGTCGATGTGGGTGGTGAGCTGCTCAGAGTGGACGGGAATGAGATTTTCAAAGATAAAGGCTTTGATGGTTGTGTAGTATTCGGCAAAAGCCGGGCTGTTGGTAAAAATCGAAAGCGTAATGAGCAGTAGCGGCACCACGGTAAAGATGGTGTAGTAGCTCAGACTCGCGGCGTAAAGGGTGAGCTCTTGGTCAAAAAAGAGCTCAATATAATAGCGGGCTTTGTGATAGAACGCTTTGGCGTTCACACCAGCCCCATTTTGAAGGGATTGAGGATGTTGTTGGGATCAAAAGCGCGTTTGATATCTTGAAAGAGCGCCATCTCTTCAGGGGTAAAGGCCATGTGCATATAGGGCGCTTTGGCCAGTCCGATGCCATGCTCACCGCTGAGCGTGCCGCCCAGATCGATGGTGGCTTGAAAGACCTCTTCGATTGCTTGGTAGGCGATTTTGACCTGCTCTGGGTCTTTGCCGTCTACCATGACGTTGGTGTGGACGTTGCCATCACCCGTGTGGCCGAAGCAGGGGATTTTGATCTGATATTTATCGGCGATGGCGTAGAAGCGCTCCAGCAGCTCCGGCAGCGCGGAGCGCGGCACGGTGACATCTTCATTGAGTTTTTTGCTTCCGTACACCGATAGGCTGGGCGAAGCGTTGCGTCGTGCGAACCACAAGTCGGCGGCCTCTTTGGCATCGCGTGCTATTTTGAACTCGGAGCAGCCGTTTTCACGAAAGATCTTCTCGATAATGGAGAGTTGAAGATTCAAGTCCTCTTCGAGGTTACCGTCCACATCGGTGACCAAAATCGCCCCCGCATCCACCGGCAGCCCCTTGTGAAAGGTCTGCTCCACGGCGCGGATGGTGAGGTTGTCCAAAAACTCCATCGCCACGGGGGTGACGCCGCCCGCCATCGTTTTATAGACGGCCTCCATCGCCTCTTTGACGCTGCCGAAGATGCCCATGGCGGTTTTGGTCATTTTGGGCTTGCTGAGTAGCTTGAGCGTCACTTCGGTGGTGACGGCAAGGGTGCCCTCAGAGGCGATCAGAATCCCCGCAATGTTGTAGCCTGCAACATCTTTGATGGTGCGTTTGCCCGCTTTGATGATGTCGCCGTTGGGACGTACCGCGCGGATCGCCATGACGTAGTCTTTGGTGATGCCGTATTTGGCGGCGCGCATGCCGCCCGCGTTTTCATTGACGTTGCCGCCGATGGTGGAGTACTCCTGAGAGGCCGGATCGGGCGGATAAAAAAGTCCCACCGCTTCGACGGCGCGCTGGAGATCTTTGTTGATGACGCCGGGCTGGACGACGGCGACCATGTTTTGCATGTCGATCTCAAGAATCTTGTTCATGTGCTTCTCAAAACCCAGCACAATGCCGCCGCGACTGGGCAGAGCGCCACCGGTAAAGCCGCTGCCTGCGCCGCGCGGCACGACGTTGATGAGGTGGGTGTTGCAGTAGCGTAAAATGTCGCTCACATCTTGTTCATGTCGTGGAAATACGACTGCGTCGGCTTCGAAACGCTCACGAGTGGCATCATAGCTATAAGCGATGAGGTGGGCCTTGTCGCTGTAGAGGTTCTCGCGGCCGACGATGGCGGCGAGGGTGTCGAGATGTTTAGAATCAATCATGGCTCTGCTCCGAGGTGTTTTGGTCGAATCCTACGCCGCTTCGGCTCTCTTTTGATTTGAGATAGGAGTCTAGTTTGGAATTTTGGGGATTGTTTAATGCGATCAGCTCCAGATAGTATCGGTCATAATCGGTGATCTCGTCGCTGCCCTCTCCAAACCAGTTGGCGTTGATTTTGGGAATGCGCGAATAAAATGGAACGCTGCGTGTACCCAGCTCAAAAGGGGCAGGGGTGAGTTCGAGCAGGCTTAGGCTTTGGCAATCAAGGGTAAAGAGGGTGTCGTTTGCGTGGATATAGAGCAGGCCGATGGCGTTTTGGGTGCAAAACTCATGTATATCTTCGCGCAGGGGTGAAGGATGGCCTTTATAAGAGAGCAGCGCGGCAAAGGTGTCGGGGTGGATCCACTCTGTTGCGGCGATGCGTTTGGTGATGGCGTGGTAGGCGTCGTCGCCGGCTGAAAGCAGCAAGGCGCGTTCATAATGTTGGGCCAAAATGACGGTGTCCCCCTGGGAAACCTCCCAACGCCCTTGCGGTAAAGAGGGTTGGCTGAGCGATTCAAAGGGGCTAAATGTCAAGATCGCTTCAGCACGCTGCTGATCAAAGGCGCTAACGACACAGCGTGCGAGGATGGTACTATGCGTTGCATCGAAGCGGTGCAGTATGACCCCGCTGACACCGACGTCAATCGTATCGATGTGAACGACTGCCTGATCTGAACCGATGAGGCGTTCGACGGTGCTGTGTAGTGAACCCCCAAAGAGCAGAAACGGAAAGAGCCAAATGAGTAAATAACGCACGAAAAGCCTTACATGTAAAAGAATTGAGAGGGGATTATACACAACAATGACTTGTGCCTCTGCGCGATAAGCATACTTTTGGTACCCTTGCATTTTTATATTTTGGCTTTGGAAGCAGTGATGATGCGCCTTTTATTACCTATTTTTTGGATGTTTGTGTCACTTTGGGCGCATCAAGTCGAGTTTGCACGTTGGGACAAAGGTGAGACGTTTTTGACCTTTTTGGAGCGCAACAAGCTGCCGCTCTCTATCTACTATGATCTTGACAAAGAGGATCAGACCCTTACCGAAGAGATCATCACCGGTGTCAATTATCAGATCCTGCGTAATGAAGACGGCAACGTCTCACAAGCGCTTATACCCATCAACGACGAGTTGCAACTGCACCTTACCTGTAACGAAGGCTCCTGCAGCGTTGCGCCGATTCCCATAGAGTCGCAAACGCGTCGTGAGGCCTTTATGCTTACGATTGAGAGTTCGCCTTATTACGACATCGAAAAGGCGACGGGTTCCAAGGCATTGGCGCAGATTTTTGTCGGCGGTTTTAAAAATTCGCTCAACTTCCGGCGTGATTTGCGCAAGGGAGATCGGCTTGTGATGATCTATGAACAGAAGTACCGCTTCGGCAAACCCTTTTCGATGCCGAGGCTGCATGCCGCGATGATCGAGATGCGGGGCAAACGCTATGGCATCTATCGGCATGAAGATGAGCGCTATTACGATCACAACGGGGCGCAAATTGAGGGTTTTTTGCTTGCTCTCCCCGTGCGCAATGCCCGCATCAGTTCTCCTTTTAGTAAGCGCCGTTTCCACCCCGTGCTCAAGCGCTATCGTGCGCATTTGGGGGTGGATTATGCGGCGCGCAGCGGCACGCCGATTATGGCGGCGGGTAATGGAAAGGTGGTTTTTGCAGGATACAACCGAGGGTATGGCAACGTCATTAAAATCAACCACGAGGGCAACTACATGACCCTTTATGCCCATATGAGTTCGTTTAAAAAAGGGATTAAAAACGGAATGCGCGTTAAGCAGGGGCAGGTGATCGGCTATGTCGGCTCCACGGGTATTTCAACGGGGCCGCATCTGCATTTTGGTCTCTACAAAAATAATGAAGCGATCAATCCCCAAAGTGTTGTGCAGGTGGCAACCAGCGCCCTTTCGGGTAAACGGCGCAGCGCTTTTATGCAGATCAAGCAGCGGTTCGATGCGGAGATCGATACACATCTACAGGCGCAAACCGCACCCTCTCGCCTAGACGATGTGCAGTCTATTTACTATATACCCGATGAGCAAGGGTCCCAAAAGGGCGAGTCGTGAAGCATCATCAGGAGATGGCGCACGCCTTTGAGCTCTTTTTGCAAGACCGTGAGACTAACGCCTTGCACCCCAGTGAGATCGCTTATCTGCTCAAAAAATTACGCAAGCGTGATCCGGAAGCTTTTTTAGCGACACTTGGGAAGATTCCTAGCGACATTTTGGGTGAAGTGCTGCTAGAGTTGCCCGAGGATGCCAAAGATGCCGCGATAGGGCATATCCCCTCGCAGGAGCTCGCCGCAGCGATCGATGATCTTGAATCGGACGATGCGACGGAGTTGGTTGAGGATATTCAGGCGTTTGATCAGGAGAAGTCGCAAGCGGTTTTGGAGCATTTGGATGAAGAGTATCAAGAGGACATCGAGAAGCTGAGTCGATATGAGAACGATCAAGCAGGCGGATGGATGCAGACCGAGCTGTTTGATGCCACGCTCGATGAGACCTTGCAAAGTTCCATCGAACGATTTCGCCGCCTTAAGGCGGAGGGTGAACTACATAACATCTATCAGGTCTACATCGTCAATGAGAAGCGGCGGCTTATTGCCGCGATAGCACTGGAAAATCTGATTTTGTACGATTTTTCCAAAACCTATCGGCAGATTCTCGAGAACAAAGAGTTTCGTAGCGTCGAAGCGACGGAGGACATTCACAAGGTTGCGTCCATGTTTGAGCAGTACGACCTCGCGGTGCTGCCGGTGGTGGATTGGCAGGGGCGGCTGGTGGGGCGCATCACCTCCGATGATATCTACGACCTGATCGAAGAGCGCGCCACGGAGCAGATCTATAACCTTGCAGGGGTCAACGACGATGCCGAGTATGAGGAGCGGTTTTTCGGAATCTTCAAAAAGCGCTCCGCATGGCTTTTTGTCAATCTGCTCACGGCCATTTTGGCCTCATGGGTAATCGGACTTTTTGACGAGACGCTCGCGGCGTTTATTCCGCTGGCGATTTTGATGCCCATCGTCGCGTCGATGGGGGGCAATGCGGGGACGCAGACGCTGACCGTTATGGTGCGTCGACTCGCATTGGGTGAAATTGATGGCGAAAATGCCAGAGCCGCGATGCAAAAAGAGGTGGGGGTGGCGTCGCTCAATGGTCTACTTTTTGCGGTGGTGATGGGGGTGATTGCGCTGGTGTGGTTTTCAAGCGCCATGCTGGGCGTCGTGATCGGTGCAGCGATGCTCATTAACCTGCTGATCGCAGGCTTTTTCGGTGCGGCGATACCGCTGATATTGCGTCGGCTGCAGATCGATCCGGCGGTCGGATCGACGGTGCTGTTGACGACGGCAACCGACGTCTTTGGATTTTTGAGCTTTTTGGGGCTGGCCAAACTCTTTTTGGTTTAGCCTTTACATGTAAGGCTAAAAGAGTTGACGCAAGATCACAAATGTGAGACTTGATAGCAGCGCAGCGGCGGGCAGGGTGATGATCCATGCCAGAGCAATGGGTTTCATCAGCCCCCAGTTAGCGTTGGCATTGACGATGCCGATGCCCAAAACGGCGCCGATCAGGATATGGGTACTTGATACCGGGATACCGAAGGTCGAGGCCAGCAGTACCACGGAAGCGGCGGCCAGTTCGGCTGAGAAGCCCGATGCCGGATGCATTTTGGTGAGACCGTGGCCGACGGTTTGGATGACGTGTTTGCCGATGAACCATAGTCCCGCCACCAGCGCGATACCAAAGGTGAGCATGGCGATTCTGGGCACTGCGGCGGAGGAGCCGATGGCATCTTCGCGCAGGACGTCTAATATGGCGGCAAAAGGCCCGATAGCGTTGGCAATGTCGTTGGAGCCGTGAGAGAAGGCGAAGCCCGAAGCCGTGAAGACCTGCAGCCAGCTAAAGAGTACAAACGTAGAGCGTTCGAGGTCTCTATCCCCCATAATCCGCACAACCAAAAAGGTCGCCATCCACGCCAAAGCGCCGATCATCGCCATCACAAGGTAGTTTTCCAGTGTCGTGAAGTTGAGATTGACGTGTTTGAGCCCCTTGAAAATGACCATTGCCGTCAAAATCATCGCCCCCATCGCTGCAACGAAGGGAAGGTAGTTTTGCATCGCCGAATTGGCGTTGATGGAGCGTTTTTTGTGCTCGAATTTTTCGATCTCCTGATAGTAACGGCTGCGGTAAGGTTGGGCGCAGCAATCTTCGTCAAGCTTGTTTTGCGCATCCCAGGTCATCTCTGCGAGCGCTTCGAGACGCTCATCGCTGCTCATCGCGGCGTACTGAGCAAAAGAGCGCTCCTTGAAAGCCTCTTTTTCGGCAGCGATATCGCAGAGTTTGGCGTGTGCTTGTTCGTTGTACTTTAGGATACGGTGCTTGATCAGGCCGTAGATCACAAATGCCAGCAAGCCGCCAAGCAGCGGCGAGATGACCCAAGAGAGGGCGATCATGCCGATTTTGTCCCACTGCACCAGCGCAAATGCTGTGTCTCCGCCTTCAAGCAGTATCCCCAGTGTGATCGATGAGCCGACGATACCGCCGACGATGGAGTGGGTGGTGGAGACCGGCATCCCTTTTTTGGTGGCGATGAGCAGCCAGATGGCGGCGGCCAGAAGCGCCGACATCATGATGTAGACAAACTCCATCGGCTTGATGGCCAGACCGCCTAAATCGACGATACCGCTACGGATGGTGCTCGTCACTTCGCCTCCGGCGATGACCGCGCCGCTCACTTCGAAAATGGCGGCAATGATCAGCGCCTGCTTAATGTTAAGCGTGCCGGCACCTACGGAGGTGCCAAAGGAGTTAGCAACGTCGTTACCGCCGATATTGAAGGCCATAAAAAGGCCAAAGACGGTAGCGATGAACAAGATGACCGGGTAGGAGTGGTTCGTATACTCCAGAGCCCAGAAGAAAAAGTAGACACTAAAAATAGAGAGCAAGAGAGTAAAGAAGATGCTCTCTTTTTGTCTCATAAGGGTATTGAGGTGCAAGGGGTATCCTCCAAACGCAAACCGTGAAATAGATCACGATTGTACGTCAACCGCGTTACGACCCGATTACACTTAAAAGTGCATGGAGAGGTTGAGGTTGTAGTAGCGTCCGGGTTCGTTCATCATGATGATGTCGGCATCGGGATTGCCACTGATGAGAATGAGGTCTTTGTAGGTGTTGGAGAGTGCGTAGGTCTCATCGAAGAGGTTGTCGATGCCCAGCGCGATCCCTAGACCGTTGTCAAAGCGGTGATCGAGCTTGAGGTTGACCACGCCGTAGGCATCGATGCGCTGTTCGCCGTTGTCGCTATCATAGGCGCTCCAAGCATCTGAAGCCAGTAGTTCGACTCTGGCAAAACTCTGAGGGGCGTAGTCGTATACTAAAGCCGCGCGCCCTTTGAGCGGCGGAATGTCGGCGAGGTCTTTATCATTTTGGCCCGCTAAGGCTTCATCTTTTTGCCCACGTTGCCACGCCGCACCGAGCTGGGCGCTGAGGCCTCCGATCAACTCTTGAGAGAGTGAAGCTTCGACGCCGTAGATGGTGGCGTCGATGTTTTCAAACTTGTGCGCTCCGACCTTGGTGGCATTGTAGTAGATGTAATCGCTGAGCATGTTATAAAAAGTTTTGAGCGAGAGGGCACCGCTGTTGTGGCTGTATTTGACCCCTAGATCGGCTTGGTGGTTGGTGGTTGCTTCCAGATCAGGCGTTCCTGTTTGCAGCTGTTTGCCCATATTCGGATCGCCTGCTGTGGTGATGGGTTGATTGAGGATATAGAGCTCGCGTGCATCGGGAACGCGGTAGCCCCGTCCGATACCGCCAAAGAGTTTGAACCCGCCTTCAAAGGCGTAGTCGGCTTGAAGATTGGCGGTGATCGCGCTGTAATCATTCTCCTGCCACGGATCGAGCTTGGCCATGATGCCCTGAGGCCGTGCATACGCATCAGGTGAGACGGTAGCGCTGTCAAAACGTACGCCGTAGCGTAGGTTGAAATTGCGGTACTCGTGCTCCATTTTGGCAAAGAGCCCTATTTGGGCGGTTTCGGTTTCGCTGATACTGCGTCCGACGATCATACCGTCGCTTTTGTAGTTGCCATCCCACATCCGTACGGAGTAATCCGCTCCAAGGGTGAGCAGTGCCTCTTCGCTGAGACGCGTCGCATTTTTAAACGCGAAGCCTTCCATGCGGGTGTTGAGCTCATTAGAGAAGACTTTACCGCTCTTTTTGGAGGAGATACGGTAGGCGTTGGACATCGGATGCCAGACGTGCGAATGGTAGGCGGAGAGCTCAAGCAGTTCGCTGATGCTGCCGAGATCTTCAAGCTCGTACGCGGCGGTGTAGATGGTCGAGTCGTCTTTAATCGCGTCCATCGGGCTGGTGGGGTAGAGAATGTCGCTCGAGACGTTGAAGGTAGCACCGAGTTTGATGCGCTGCGTGGCGCTTAGATCGATTTCGGCCTTACTCATCAAGGATTTTTTGGTGTAGGCGTCTTGATTGGGGTCTTGAAGCTTGTACATCGCGGCGGTCGGATTTTTGGCGGCGTAGGCGTCGATCTGCTCAGCTAGGGTGTCGCCGTTGCCGTCCACATACTGATTCGCGCCCTCAGCCGAGGCGCTCACGAGCAGGCGTACAAACTCATTTCCGCCGGTAAGCGTGGCGGCAGCTTTGCGCTGGTTCCAGCTTCCTACGCTTAGATCAATAGCGCCGCCGAAATTTCGGCTGGGCTCTTTGGTGTGGATGTTCAGCCCGCCGCCAAGGGTGCCAAACTGAGTGACGTCATAAGGCCCTTGAAGCACCTCGATGCTATCGATATTGTTGGTGAGTACATGCGAGATGGGCGGATCCATTCGGTTGGGGCAGGCACCGCAGACGCGCGCACCGTCGATGGTGACGTTGATATTGTCACGTTTTTGGCCACGGATGGTGACGTCGTTGGAGACGGCGCTGCGGCGGATCATCGAGACGGAAGGTACTTCGCGCACCAGCGCTTCGGCGAGGTCGGCGGAGCGGACTTTGGAGCCGTCAAGATCATCGACTTTGGTCGATTCGACGGTGATTTTTTCGAGTTCGGTTTCGGTGCCGAGCAAGACGCTTGACGCGATCAGGGAGAGCAATAGGAGTTTATGCATACAATCAGCCTTTGAATAAAAGTGCGCAGATTGTAGGCAAGCAAGTGTTATTGAAGTGTTAAGTTATAATGCGCCCCATGCATGTACGCACCAAAAAACGACTCACCATTTGGCTGATGGCGGCCGCTTCGGCCTACTTGCTCTACAGCGGTATTACGATGTTGCAAATGCCGCAGGCAGAGGAAAATGCATCGTCACACAGTGCAGCGAGCCGTGCTGACGAATCAGCACCGAGCAGTCGATAGGGACGATCTCGCGAAGGGGAAAAGCGGCCTTACATGTAGCGATGGCCTCTTCGTCGTGGGGGTCGTTGTAGATGGGCAGCAGTACCGCGCCGTTGAGGATGAGAAAGTTGGCGTAGGTGGCGGGCAGTCGTTCGTCTTCAAAAAAGATTGCTTCGGTCATGGGTAGGGCAATGAGGCGGTAGGGTTCGCCGCTGTTTTGTCTGAAGCTTTGCAGTTGAGCCTCCATCGCTTTGAGCGCTTCGTAATGCTCATCTTTAGGATCGTTACATGTAATGTACATGATCGTCTGCGGATCGATAAAACGGGCCAGCGTATCGATATGGCTGTCGGTGTCATCACCCGCAAGGTAGCCGTGAGAGAGCCAGAGGATTTCGCTTACATGTAAGGTCTTTTTGAGCAGCGCTTCGGTCGCGGCTTTGTCCAGATGCGCGTTGCGGTTGGGGTTGAGCAGGCATTCTGCTGTGGTGAGCAGTACCCCTTCGCCGTTGCTCTCAAGCGCTCCGCCCTCTAAAATTAGATCGATGGTTTGCGTGGGCAGGGTGTTGTAAGGCGCCATAAAGCGGCTGAGCCCATTGTCGCGCGAGGCGTCGAACTTGCCGCCCCAGCCCGTGAAGGTAAAGTCCAGCAGCTTGCCTTTGCCCTCTTCGATCACCGTAATGGCCGAGCAGTCGCGCGCCCAGGTGTCGTCGGTGCGGTAGTGCACGAAGTGAAGGTTGTGGGTATCTGCAAAGTAGCCGCTCACGCGCGCAATGTCGTCGCACACCACCACACAAGGCTCAAAGCGACGCACCGCGTCGATGATGTTTGTAAACGTCTCGCACGCCTCATCCAGATAAGGTGCCCAGTCGCTGTGCGCGTGGGGAAAAATCATCTGAATGTAGCTTTGAGGCTCAAATTCGGCCGGGTATCGGTTATTATTTCGCATGGCATTTATCACTTTAAGCCGTAAGGTATTTTTTAACAATCTCGACATTATAACCGAGCGGATCGGTAGCATTCATAAAGTCGCGCTGGTGCTCAAGGACAACGCGTATGGGCACGGACTTTTGCCGATCGCGCAGCTTGGAAGCGAGTATGGCGTGCGTTATGCGGTGGTACGCAATCTCGCCGAAGCGAGCGCGGTAGAGCGCTTTTTTGATTCGGTGCTGGTGCTTGATGAGACACCCAAAATAGCGCAGCGCAACATCTCTTTCACCGTCAATGCCCTAGATAAAATCGAGCAGTTTGCACGCGGCGCTTTGGTGGAGCTCAAAGTCGATTCGGGGATGCACCGCAACGGCATTGCGCCATCGGAGCTTGCAGAGGCTTTTGCCCGTATAAAGCGCCATGGGCTTACATGTAAAGGGGTTTTTACCCACTACCGCAGCGCCGACGCGCTCTCAAGCGAGCTCTTTTGGCAGCGTCAAAATTTTGAATCGATCAAAGCGATTGCGCAGCGCCTCAGCCCCACGATGCTGCGCTTTCACAGCGCCAACTCCGCCGCGCTCTTTCGTGGTGATTTTAGCGGTGAAGATCTGGTGCGCGTGGGCATCGCCGCGTATGGCTGCTTGGAGCTTGACGCCCCGCATCCCGCGCCGCCGCTGCAGCCCGTGCTCTCGCTTTGGGCCGAGCGTCAAAGCAGTAGATCGCTTCAAGCGGGGATGCGTATGGGCTACAACGCTACCGCGACGATGCCGCATGATGGAATCATCAGCGCGTATGACGTAGGCTACGCCGACGGCCTGCACCGAAGTGCTTCTAACCGCTATACCGCCCCAAACGGTGCGCGCCAGATGGGGCGCATTTCGATGGACAATACCCTCTTTACATGTAAGGATGAGGAGCTGTGCATCTTTGATAATGCCAACCGTTTCGCGCAAGCTGCGGGCACGATCGGCTATGAGATTTTGACGGGGATGAATCCGAATTTTGAGCGGAGGATCGTCGATTAGACGCGGATGACGGCTTGGGGGTAGAGCACCCCGTCGATCCCCTCTAGCGCCAACGCTTCGATCTCTTCGTCTCGTTCGATACGGCAGAGAATCTTGGCGTCAAAAAGGTAGTGCTCCGCGCATTTTTGGATGGTTTTGGCAAGCGTCGAAGAGGTGACGATATAGGCGGAGCCGAGGTTGTGCGCGAAGATTGCCTCTTTGAGCGAAGCGACCTCAAGAGCGAAACTTAGGGTGTGGGCGCGCATGTGTGTGATGAGCTCTAGTGCATTGGGCGCGAAGGTAACAAGCAACAGACTGTTAGGCGGAGTGTGCGCAATTTTTTCGATCTCATCGACATGAAACAGACGTTCTGAAGGGATGTACTGGTGGCCAAACAGTAGCATCTCTACCCCTCCATACATTCGCGGCTGCAGTAGTAGCGTCCGCCTGAGAGCAGGGCGTCGCGGGTGCTCACAAAGGTGCCGCAGTGCGCACATGCGATCATTTCATCACTTGACTCGTTGGAGTGCTTGGAGAGGGGCTTTTTTTTGAAAAAGAGCCAATAGACGGTGAAGAGTACAGCGATGAGTAGCAGGATTTTAAGCAGCATAGTTACCTTTCGATCAGAAGATAGTGGCGGTTTTCGGCTTTGATCACGCGATGTGGAAGCGTAGGCGGCAGTTCGTCATAGACTTTTTCGCCTTTGTAAAAGAGCAGCAGGGTTCCCGCTGTGCAAAAGGGCTCGCTTAACCTGAGCAATACACCGGTATCGGTGACGGCGCGCGATGTGACCAGATCGAACGGTTCCGGTTCGAGGGCTTCAACACGGCAGTTGGCCACAGTGACGTGCTCAAGCCCCAGATCGGCTTTGATAAATTGTAAAAAACTGGCACGTTTGGCCAACGGTTCGACGAGCGTGAAGCGGCACTCCGTCAATGCAATCGCCAGCAGCATCCCCGGAAACCCCGCGCCAGTACCGATATCCATAGCAGAGCGCACCGGCGGCAAAAACGAAAGGGGATAGAGCGCATCAATAATAAAGGCGTCTAGCTGTGCTTCGTTGCGTACGCCGCTGAGGTTGTGGACGCGGTTCCACTTAAAAAGCTGCTCTTTGTAGCGCTCTATGCGCACATACGCTTGCGTGCCGAGTGAAATACCGCAGCTTTGCATTGCCGATTCGATCGTTCCCATAAGTTTCATATCCGATATAGAAGTCAAAAATTATAGCATCAGCCCCTTGAAATTGCCCCGACTTATACGCAGAATAATTACGATTGATTATACAATCACATTTTTATCACGCTTTTACGTAAAACCAATCACATAAGAATTGATTATTTGAAAATAAGCGGCTTTTAAACTTTTATTGCCTAATGCGGTATCACAATTTTTTATAAAGAGGAGATCACATGTCCATGACACGAAGAGATGCATTCAAAGTTGCGGGTGCTACCGCTGCGGTAGCGGCGGCTGCCACCTTTACCGGTTGCGCCAAAGCCGAGGGGGCTGCTCCGGCGGTCGCCCCGTCACAGTCACATGTGACGCTGATGCCAAAATCCAAGGGCAAGCGCGTCGTGATTATCGGTGCAGGCTTTGGCGGTCTTGCTGCGGCAAAGTACATTCGCAAGCAGGATGCAAGCATCGAAGTGGTGGTTTTGGATAGGCGCGACATCTTTATGTCTTGCCCCTTTAGCAACTCTTTGTTAGGCGGTCTTGAGGATGTGACGCTCGATACGCTGACACGCGATCTGTATGCCGGAGCGGCGAAATACGGCTATCGTTTGGAGCAGTGCACGGTGACGGGTATCGACCGTGCTTCCAAGACGGTCATGACCAGCTGCGGCAGCGTCGATTATGATATTTTGGTGCTCTCTCCGGGGATCGACTACGACTACAAGGGGCAGTTTCCCGAGTGGTCGGATGAGAAGATTCGTCACGTACAGCAGCAGGCCCCTGCCGCTTTGATGGCCGGCAGTGAGCACCTTGCGCTCAAGCGCATGATGGACAACATGGACGGCGGCAACGTCATTATCACCGTTCCCGCCGGTAAGTATCGCTGCCCGCCCGCTCCGTTTGAGCGTGCGAGCATGATTGCTGCGTATATGAAAAAAGAGGGTATCGAAGGCAAGGTGATCATCCTCAATGCCACTAAAAATATCGCTAAAGGTAAAGCCTTCAAAGAAGTTTGGGCCGATAAGTACTCCGGCTTGATCGAACACCGAGACGATTGTACGATCACTGACATCGATCTGACCAACAACAAAATCCACTACAAGCAGATTGTGGGTGTAGACAAGGAAGAGAAAGAGATTGTTGAAACAAAAGTAGAGTCTTTTGCCGTGCTGAACTTTATTCCCAAAAATAAGGCCAATGCGGTTGTGGCGATGAGCGGTGTCAAAACCAATGCTTGGGGCGGTGTGATCATGAACGGCGCAAGCTTCCAATCTAAAGATGACAAGCATGTTTACGCCATCGGAGACGTTGTCGGACACGGTGTACCGCCTTCGGGGCAAACGGCCAACTGGACGGCTAAAGAGGCGGTCAAAGAGATTGTCGCACAGCTCAATGCTCATGAGCCTTACAAGCTCAATTTACCCTACAGTGCGGCGAATGTTTGTTACTCTATGGTCACCGACGGGCCGGAAGAGGCGATCATGGTAACGCATGACTTCTCGTTCAACGGTACTGTGATTGCGGCTAAAGCGACGGTGCCGCATCCCAAAGACGGTGACGGTAAATACCGTTCAAAAGGCCTTGCCAAGGCGACCCGCGAGTGGTATCGCGGTATCTTAGATGACATGTTTATGTAAGAAGGTTGAATGAATCGCAGAGATTTTATTAAAATGGGTGCACTCGGGGGCGTGATCGTTCTCACCCGCCCGTCTTTGATTGATCAGAAGTTGTTTGCGCACGATGGGCGTCTGTATGAATCGTTTGAAAAAGTACAGCTTGTCGATGAAGAGGGCACCCCTATCAAGGCATCTGCCTTGGAGGTGGATGTGGATTATATTTTTCAGTATCCACATGCGGGTACCCCCTGTATCTTACTCAATCTCAGCGAAAAGAGCGAGGTCAACGTCGAGCTCAAAGATGCACTCGGTGATATTTATCTGTGGAGCGAAGGGGTCGGCAAGAGCGGCTCTATCGTGGCCTACTCCGCGATCTGTTCGCATGCGCTGACCCATCCCAACAAAAGCGAAAGCTTTTTCGCTTATGTCCCCAAAGGTAAAGCTTCGGCGGCGATCGAGAAGGGTGGAGCCATCGTCTGCTCGTCTCATCTATCGTCGTTCGATCCTCGTAACGGCGGTAAAGTATTGGGCGGGCCGGCCGATCAGCCTTTGGCCTCAATTGTGCTGGAGCACAACGCTCAAGATGATACATTATGGGCGGTAGGCGTGCTGGGAAGTGCCAAGTTCAACGACTACTTCAACGCTTTCAAGACGGAGATGGACCGAGACTGGGGCGGAAAGCGACAGGCTAAAAAGCTGGTGAAGATATCGGCTCCGACCGTGAAACTGACCAAGTTCACCAAAGAAGTGATTCAATACTAAGGATACCCATGAAAAAGATGCTTTTGATTGCTCTTGCGCTGTGCATGGCGCTACCGCTTTTGGCCAACGACGACTCAAAACTCAAACGCAAGCAAGACATGCAGATGCTCGCAAGCGGTTTGCGGCTGTTGCAAGACGGTTTGATTTACAACAATAAAAGCCTGATGCTGAGTGGCGTTGATATGATCGAAAAAGGGGAGAAGAACCTGCTTTCCGCCCATGGTGAAGGACTTAAAAAATACCTTCCCGGCGATACCGCCTATGCCTATAAGTACGCCGAAAAAGCGGCGCAACGCATTGCCGATTACTCTAAAGAGCTTAGCGAGCAGGTCAAAGATAAGAAAGACTACACCAAAATTTCCGAAACCTATGCTTACATCATCAACGAATGTGCGGGCTGCCATCTACGTATTCGTAAATAAATCCTCTTTTTACATGTAAGGCCGCACCTTACATGTAAGCCTTAAATCAAATGTCCCATCTCATCGCGTTTCACCTGTAAATAGCCGCTGTTAAACTCGTTGGGCGTCATGACGATGGGAATGCGCTGGACGATCTCGATCCCTTCGAGTGATTGGACCTTTTTGGGATTGTTGGTGAGCAGACGGATTTTGGAGATGCCGAAATGGCTCAAAACGGTTGTTACCATTTCATAGCTACGCTGATCCGCAGCAAAACCTAGCTGGTGGTTGGCTTCGACGGTATTGAGTCCCCGATCTTGCAAGGCGTAAGCGTTGATCTTGTTAAGCAATCCGATATTGCGCCCCTCCTGCCGTAGATAGATCACCATTCCGCCCTCTTTGCCGATCAGATCCAGCGCGTATTCGAGCTGGTCTCGACAGTCGCATTTGAGCGAACCGATGGCATCACCGGTGAGACATTCAGAGTGGATACGCACCAGAGGAATTTCCGGTAATACGGGCGTATAAATCGCTAGATGTTCTTTGTGCCCTTCTTTAAATGCTTTGACTTTGAAATGGCCGAATCTGGAGGGGAGATTGGCCTCTTGAGAGATCTCTATATTCATAACTTTAATCTTTTTGTGGCTAGAATATTTGTTTTTAAGATTGTACCCAACGGAGCTGAAATGTTTCAACGATTCCGCCGCAAACGCCTGAATTCGCAGCTGCGCGCACTGGTGCGTGAGCATCACGTTCGCGTCGATGATTTTATCTATCCGCTTTTTATACGCAGCGGAGAGGGGGTGAAAATTGAGATCGCCTCCATGCCGGGCGTCTATCAGATGAGCATCGATGTGATGGTGCGTGAATGCGAAACGCTCAAGGTGCTGGGGTTGCATAGCGTTATCTTGTTCGGTATTCCCGACGTCAAGGACTCTATCGGCTCGGATGCACTCAGTGAACACGGCATGATCGCCCGTGCCATCCGCGCGCTCAAGCAGGCACATCCTGATATGTTCGTGGTGAGTGATCTGTGCTTTTGCGAATATACCGACCACGGACACTGCGGCATTATCGATCATGTGCATCAGACGGTGAATAACGACGCCACGCTTGAGATCTCCGCCAGACAGGCGCTCGTACACGCCAAAGCGGGCGTCGATATGATCGCTCCTTCGGGAATGATGGACGGTATTATCGAGACACTTCGCTTGGGACTAGACGGTGCAGGTTATGAAAGCTTGCCGATCATGGCCTATTCTACCAAGTTTGCCAGCGGCTACTACGGCCCATTTCGTGACGTTGCCGAATCAACACCCAGCTTTGGTGATCGATCCAGCTATCAGATGGATCCAGCCAACCGTCGCGAAGCCATTGCCGAGAGTCTGGAGGATGAGGCGCAGGGGGCGGATATTTTGATGGTGAAGCCCGCGCTGGCTTATCTCGACATCATCCGCGATATTCGCGAACGCAGCAGCCTTCCCATTGCCGCTTACAACGTCAGCGGAGAGTACGCGATGCTCAAACATGCGGGCGCGGCGGGGCTGATTGATTATGAGCGGGTGATGATGGAAACGATGCTTTCATTTAAGCGAGCAGGTGCCGATATCATTATCAGCTACCATGCAAAAGAGGTTGCAAATCTCTTATAATGTGCTACCATTATCGACACGCAAAGCGCTAATAAAGGGTATTATTGAGACATTTTCTATCACTCAAGGATTTCACAAAGACGGAAATCCTGCAGATTGTCGATCTGGCGATCGAGATCAAAAAAGAGCTGAAATCGGGTACATGTAAGCCTTATCTTCAGAACAAAACGCTGGCCATGATATTCGAAAAGAGTTCGACGCGTACCCGCGTTAGTTTTGAAACCGGCATGTTTCAGCTTGGCGGACATGCCCTTTTTCTCTCCAACCGCGACATCCATTTGGGGCGCGGAGAACCGGTGAGAGACACTGCCCGCGTTATCTCTTCGATGAACGATCTGGTGATGATCCGCACCTTCGATCATGCGATGATCGAAGAGTTTGCGGCCTACTCCAAAGTGCCGGTCATCAACGGGCTTACCGACTCTTATCATCCGGTGCAACTGCTGGCCGATTATATGACGCTTGTGGAGCACAACCATACGCAAGGACTCAAAGTGGCCTATGTCGGCGATGGCAACAATATGACCCACTCATGGTTGATGCTTGCCGCAAAATTAGGCTTTGAGTTACGCATTGCCACTCCTGTAGGCTATGAGTGCGATCCAAAAATCGTCGCGCACGCCCGTGAGATGGCCAAAGAGAGCGGGGCGCTGATTGTTACATGTAACGACCCCAAAGAGGCTGTGCGAAATGCTACCGTCGTGACCACCGATACGTGGGCATCTATGGGTCAAGAGGATGAAAAGGCGGAGCGGATTAGCCGTTTTGAGGGATACATGGTGGATGATGCAATGATGGCGCTTGCAGCACCTGACGCGCTCTTTTTGCACTGTTTACCGGCGTACCGCGGTCAAGAGGTGAGCGAGAGTGTTTTAGAAGGTGCCCAGAGTGTCGTCTTTGAAGAAGCAGAAAACCGTCTACATGTACAAAAAGGTTTGATGGTCTGGTTAGACCGTCAGCGATAGGAGCAGGGAATGAAAGGTTTGATCTTTATTTTTGCCGTATTATTGCAGCTTTATGCAGGATCTGCTGTGGAGTTGGACGCTATGTATAGCGATTCGACAAAATGCAAGGCGTGTCACCACTATATTATCGAACAGTGGGAGTCGTCGTGGCATGCCAAGTCGCACTACAAGAATGATGAGTACTTTCGAAAAACAGTCGATTATATCGGGCGGAAAAGCCGACGCTCAACCAATGCGATTCAGGTGGGATGCGCCTCATGTCACAATCCTCGTATTGCTGTGACCGAGACAGATATTGATTATGAGATCATGGTGGCCATGAAACTTGACGAGCACTCTGAGGTGAATAAGGCGCTACAAAATGATCTGCTCTCAGAGGGAATCAACTGTGTCGTTTGCCACAACATTGACAAAATTCATGCCGATTTGGATGGTTCTAAGCGGGGAGTGCATCGTGTAAGCTGGATGAAGAGCGGAACGATGGTTGGACCTTTGGAAGATGCATTTTCTCCCTATCATAAAGTGCAAAAGCGCGATTTTTTTAACGAAGAGGCTGATACGCTCTGTTTTGTCTGCCACGCTAACGATCGCTCTGAAGAGGGTATTGTCTTTACCAATATGGAGTCAGAATACCGTAAAGGCGAGAAGATGTGTGTTGATTGTCACATGAGCCCGCGCCATGAGGGAATCGCCTCGACACTGCGGATCAATGACGGTAAGCAGCGAACCCGATTGGTTCGTGATCACCTTTTCGCCGGCGGTCATGTGAGCTCCATGTGGAACGGAGCACTTGATCTTGAGGCAAAAAGCCAGGGGGACGGTTTGGTCGTGACGCTGATCAACCCTCAGCCGCACAACATCCCCAGCGGATTTGGTGCACGCGAGTTGATCTTGGAGGTCGAGTATCTCAATGGAAGCGAGGCGATGGGGCGTCACAGTATGTCGCTGACCCGCACCTACACCAGCAAGCGGGGCAAGCCGACCATTCCGCATCTAGCCAAAGAGATGGGACCGGATATGTCGGTGCCGGCACATGGTAAAAAAAGTGTGAAGTTTCCTCTAGCCAAAGGCGCAGATGCCGCTTCCATCACCCTTTATTATCGTTTGGTGAACGATGAGGTGCGTGGGATGCTTGAACTGCAAGAACCCATATGGTCTGAGAAGATGTTGGTGAATTCATTGGTACAAAAATTATAAGGCGCATTTTTTGGTATAATGCGCCCAAATATTGTTGAGAACTTAAACCTGTCTGCTTTCTGATCTAATCTCGATTTGCATCATCCGGTGTTACATGTAAGAAAATACGATACGTTCTTCTTGCATCCTGCTTTTCAACACTATTTAATTCATGATACAAAGAGAGCGAATGACGCCCGAAAACACCACCATTATCCCCAATACATTTGACCGATTCGGATTCAAAAAACCCATTATGGAAGCGCTGGAACTAGCAGGATTTAAGCAACCCAGCCCGATTCAAGAGATTGCCATCCCCATTATTATGCAAGGCCGAGACGTTGTCGGTCAAGCCCATACCGGAACCGGCAAAACCGCTGCGTTCGGTTTACCTGTGCTGAATAACATGCACCTTAAAGGCGGCGTCGAGGCGCTGATCATCACCCCCACGCGCGAGCTGGCCAATCAGGTGAGCGACGAGCTGTTTAAATACGGCAAAAAGCTGGGCATCAAGACGGTGACCATTTACGGCGGTAGCTCCTACGGTCGTCAG
Organism: Campylobacterales bacterium; assembly: GCA_016938735.1. Lineage (GTDB taxonomy): Bacteria > Campylobacterota > Campylobacteria > Campylobacterales > Sulfurimonadaceae > JAFGUB01. The sequence goes on from JAFGUB010000046.1 coordinate 61,435, forward strand.
CTTGGCCTTATTGAGCGCGGTGCCCAAGTGGTCATTGCAACGCCGGGCCGCCTACTTGATCTGCTCAAGCGGGACATGCTGAACGGTTTCGCCCCTACGACCGTCGTTCTTGACGAAGCGGATGAGATGCTTGATATGGGCTTTTTGGATGATATCAAAGAGATTTTCACTTTTTTACCCCAAGAGCGCCAGACACTCCTTTTTTCTGCGACCATGCCTGATCCGATCAAGCAGCTGGCGAAGCGAATTTTGGTTGAGCCTGAGTTTATCAAGATCACGCAGGATGAGACTACCAATAAAGACATCGCACAGCACTATTATGTGATTGAAGAGAATGAGCGCGACGACGCGATTATTCGTCTGCTGGATGCTCAGGAGACCGAAAAAGTGGTGGTTTTTTGCCGCACCAAAAAAGAGGTTGATCGTCTTTCCAATGTCCTCTCTGCGGTTGGCTACAACGCTAAAGGTCTGCACGGAGATATGGAGCAGCCGCAGCGTGAATCGGTGATTCGAGGCCTTAAAACGGACGCAGTAGATATTTTGATCGCGACCGACGTAGCGGCTCGGGGTATTCACATCGACAATGTCAGCCACGTTTTTAACTTTCATATCCCTTTTGATCCCGAGTCGTATGTGCATCGTATCGGTCGTACAGGACGTGCGGGACAAAAGGGCATAGCGATCACACTGGTCACCCCACTGGAATTTAAAGAGCTGCAGCGTATCCGCTCCAAGGTGGGTACAACGATGGAGCACGCCTATATTCCAAGTAAGATCGAAGTGAAGAAGTCTCATCTCAACAAGCTCATCGATTCGATTGAGAATCAGAGCATCTACGATGAGGCGCATCAGGTTCTTGATGTACTCAGTCAAGATCTGGACTATACCCAAATCGCTTATAAATTGATCTCCATGATGCTGGACAATCAGGCGATCAAAGGGCCCAATACGATCGGTATCGCCCCGCAGCGTTTGGAAAAGATTTTGAGTGCAATGGAGCGTAACAACGGTCGCGGCGGTTCAGGTAAACGTGGCGGTGGCGGTGGTTCATCGCGCAACGCGTCACGACCGCGTCGTCCTAGAACGGAGCAATCCGGCAACAGCGGCCGCAGAAGCCGAGAGCCCCGCTACTAAAGGTGCTCTTGAACCTTTTGCCAAAAGGGTTCAAACGGCGGTAACGAAGCCTTTGCCTCTCTTTGCCGCATCCCCCACATCGGTTCTGGAAAAAATCCGTCATCCAAAAAACGTGCCATGATATGCCAATGCACGCGCGGCAGCATGTTGCCAAATGAAGCAATATTGATCTTTTCGGGTTGATAGTAGCGAATCATTTCGCACTCTATGATGTCGAGTGCATTCCAGATCGCCTGTTTCTCTTCAGCGTTACATGTAGAAAACTCTTTGATGTTTCGATGGGTGAAGATTTTGAGCCACGGAATCTCACTCTCGTGACGTTCGATGTAGATCAGTGGGCTACTGTAGAGGCTCATTTGCCTGCAAACGGTAGGAGAGCGCTTCCCCAGGTTAGGCCGCCGCCAAAGGCGTCAAGCAGTAGCAAATCCCCTTTGGCAAGTCGTCCCGATTCATAAATATCGTTGATCGCCATCGGGATGGAGGCACCTGATGTATTGCCGTATTTACCTACGGTTAAGACCACCTGCGCCTCATCAAGTCCTAAGGCATCGCCAACAGCTTTGATGATACGATAATTCGCTTGATGGGGTACGAAGTGTTTGATTTGAGCGGTCTGAACACCATTTTTGTGCAGTAGTTCCTGGACATCTGCGGTAAGGGTACGCACAGCTACTTTGAAGGTTTCATTTCCCTTCATCTGCATAAAAACTTTGTCGCGTTCAGGCGAGTCGTGAATAGAGCCGCTGCCGCCGTTAGGTGTCATTAACAAGTCGGCATAGGTTCCGTCTGAGCCTGTATTGACATCTCTGATAGCTTCGCTTGCGTCGTTGGTCGCACAGATCATGGCCGCACCGGCACCGTCGCCGAAGAGAATACATGTAGTGCGGTCGCTGTAGTCGGTAATGGCACTAAGTTTCTCCGCTCCGATGATCAGGATGTTCTTTTTCATGCCTGACTCGATAAAGGCTTTGGCGATGGATAAAACATAAACAAAGCCGGTACAGGCGGCCGAAATATCAAACGCGCTGATCTGCCCAAGCCCTAGTTTGGTGGCAATAAGCGTTGCGGTTGAGGGCATATTGAAGTAATCAGGAGAGATGGTGGCGCAGATCAGCATATCGATGTCGCTCTTGTTCACGCCTGAACGTTCGATGGCGATTTGAGCTGCCTTTGCACCCATATCGCTGGTGGTTTCATCTTGAGCGGCAATACGTCGTTCCTGGATGCCGGTACGCTTCACGATCCATTCATCTGAAGTATCCACCATGGCAGCCAAATCCTGATTGCTGAGGATTCGCTTCGGGACATAAGCCCCAATCGAACGCATTGCCGCGTAACTCATTTACAGTTCCTTGTATTCGCCAAGGCGTTTTTCGATATGGGCGTTAACGCCGGTATCGATATAGCGAATGGCTTGAAAAATGGCGTTTTTAATCGCTTTGGCATTGCTTTTGCCATGCCCTACGATGACGCATCCTTTAATGCCGATCAGCGGGGCACCGCCAAACTCCGCATAATCGGTCTCTTTTTTAAGAAGTTTGAAGACCTTGCGCATCAAGAGCGCACCGGTGATGGCAATCGGGGAGCGTTTGATGTAATCTTTGAGAAAATAGCTGATCGCGGATGCGACGCCTTCGGAAGATTTCAAGACCAGATTCCCAATAAAGCCGTCGCAAACAACCACATCAACACTGCCGTCAAAGATGTTGTTGCCCTCAACATTTCCGATAAACCCTTCAAATGAGGAGAGCTTTTTAAACGCCTCTTTGGTGACCTCGTTGCCTTTGGAAGGCTCCTCGCCGTTTGCCAGTAGACCTGTTCTAGGAGCATCGATTTTGAGTACGTCACGTGCATAATAATGGCCCATGACGGCAAACTCGATCAAATTCTCCGCGCGGCAATCGGTGTTGGCGCCTACATCAAGTAAAACAGTTCGTTTACCGTTTTTCGCGGGCATCAGTGTGACGAGCGCAGGTCTTGAGACATGCTTGAGCCTACCGATGCGCAATGTGGCTAAACTCATAGTCGCTCCACTGTGTCCGGCGGAAACAACGGCGTCTGCATTACCGTTTTTTGCGAGATCCACAGCTTTGTAGATAGAACTTTCGCGTCGCTTAAGGGCATCCGTAGCAGCGTCGTTCATATCGATGACATCATCGGCTTCGACAATCGTTATTCTAGAGAGGTATTTTTTGGGAATGAATGGAAGAATTTGGGAGCTTTGACCGACGAGAACGGCATTAAAAGCCGCTTCATCTAGTGCCTGTAGGGTACCCTTGACAATAGGCTCGCAACCAAAGTCGCCGCCCATGGCATCGATAGCAATTCTTGCCATCGATTATTTGTACTCACCTGTTGTAGGATTGACATGATGCGGAAGTTTGTAAGTTCCGTCAGAATCCTTGACAGGACGAGCCAGTGAAATTTTGTAGTGTGTTCTGCGTTTTGCAGAGCGGGTGTGTGAGACGCGTCTCTTTGGTACTGCCATTGTTGTTTTCCTTTCTTTTTGGTTATGGTTTTAGGCATTGTTGACAAGTGTGGTAATCACTCTTGATCAGTTCAAGCTCTGAGGTTAAAAACGAATCGAGATCGATATTGCCGTCGAAAAATTCAACGACATCATACGCTTCATCCGTACCGTGAAAAATCCTGTCATGTAGCAAGACGGTCAACTCTTCGTTCAGCATTGTATCGAAATTTTCTGCGCACAAATCGCAAGAAAGTTCCAGCGTGCCTTGAAGTCGGGCATGCAACTTTACAAAACCTTTGTTGGTTTGCACCAAGGTTCCCGCTAATTTCGCTCTATCGCGGCTGATCTCAAAAGAGTGCGGCGTAGAGCCGATTTTCCGAAACGGAATAATCATCTTTTAAGAGATTTCGCGCCCGGAAAAAAAGAATGCGATTTCAATCGCAGCGTTTTCCAAAGAGTCACTTCCATGAACCGCGTTGGCATCAATGCTGTCAGCAAAATCTGCGCGGATGGTTCCTGGAGCAGCCTCTTTTGGGTTGGTAGCACCCATGAGGTTTCGGTGTTTAGCTACCGCATTTTCACCTTCGAGTACGGAGACGACAACGGGACCGCTGATCATGAACTCGACCAGATCGTTGAAGAAGCCGCGCTCTTTGTGAACTGCATAAAATGCTTCGGCATCGGCGCGCGAAAGCTGAAGTTTTTTGGTAGCAGCGATTTTAAGACCGTTGCTTTCGAAGCGATCGAAAATCTTACCAATAACCCCTTTGGCTACGGCATCGGGTTTAATGATAGAGAAAGTACGTTCCATGAAGTCTCCTGATACGTTGTAAAAATAGAGCGCAATTGTAGCTGAAAATAGATAAAAAGAGTTTAAAAACAGAGAGAAAAAAGAAAGAAATGTAAAGACATCTTCAGAAGAAGATGTCTTGGATTACTCAACGATGGGAGCTTTGCTGTCGCGCATCTCTTGTGAAATGTCTTCACGGTGTGATGGGCTATCGCCGATTTGATCCCATGTGATGCACCCTTCTGTGGGGCATGCAGTGGCACACGCAGGTGCGTCATGGTGGCCTACGCATTCAACGCATTTGTCACCGTAAACATAGTAAATCTCTTCGCCCGTTGGGTTATCATCCTCGTCAACAATCGCTTCTACAGGGCACTCGTCGATACAAGCACCGCAGTTGATACAGGTATCGTTAATCAGTACTGCCATGTAATCTCCTTGGTTTAAAATCGAGAAAACTATAACCAAGTTTTTTTAAACGCAACTAAAATTTTGACTCCTTGCGGATGATTTTAGAACGGGTGTTACCGACGGGGAGTGAGGGATTGAGAACAGCTATCAAGATACCCGTTTTAGGGTACTTGAGAGGGATTGAGGCTTAGAGCTGAAGGTAATCGCGGATGGCCTGTGCTTTGTCGGTGCGCTCCCATGTAAACTCGGGAAGCTCGCGTCCGAAGTGGCCGTAAGCGGCAGTTTTTCGGTAGATGGGGCGCAGAAGATCCAGTGTGGTGATGATACCGCGCGGTGTAAGGTCGAAAAGGGCTTTAACGCATGCTTCGATACGCTCTTCCTCTACGATTCCCGTACCATGGGTATTCACCATAATGGAGACGGGTTTGACCACGCCGATCGCGTAGGCTACTTGGATGGTCGCACGCTCGCAAACGCCTGAGGCAACCAGGTTTTTGGCAACGTAGCGCGCGGCGTAAGCGGCCGATCGGTCTACTTTGGTGGGGTCTTTGCCGCTGAAGGCGCCGCCACCGTGCGGGCAGGCGCCGCCGTAGGTATCGACGATGATTTTACGGCCTGTTAGGCCTGCATCACCTTGGGGTCCGCCGACGACGAATGAGCCGGTCGGGTTGATATGGTAAACGATCTCAGGACTCAGCAGGTCTGCGGGGATCACTTTTTTGATCACTTCGTTGATGACGTCTTCACGGATTTGCGCTTGCGAGATGCCGTCATGGTGCTGCGTGGAGATAACGACCGTCTCGACGCTCACAGGCTTGTCATCGACGTAGCGTACGCTCACCTGAGATTTGCCATCGGGCCGCAGATAGGGGATGATCCCCTCTTTGCGTACGGTGGCCAGACGCTCGGTGAGGCGGTGGCAGAGGTGGATGGGCAGCGGCATAAGTTCGGGCGTTTCACGGCATGCGTAGCCAAACATCAGCCCCTGATCTCCCGCGCCGATATCGCCGCTTGCCTGATCGACCCCTTGGCGGATCTCGGCGGATTGCTCGCCGATACCGTTAAGCACCGCCGCAGAGCGGTGATCGAAGCCATAGGTAGCATCGGTATAGCCGATCTCTTTGACCACCTGACGTACAATGTCTTGCATCGGACTATAGGCTAAAGTTTTAAGTTCTCCTGCAATGATGCAAAAACCATTAGAGACTAAGGTTTCACAAGCGACGCGGGCGTGCGGATCCTTGGCAATAATGTCATCCAGAATCGCATCGCTGATCTGATCCGCCATCTTGTCGGGATGCCCTTCTGTTACAGACTCAGAGGTAAAAATATACTCTTTAGTCATCGATTTCCTTTATTGATTGAAATAGCGCGAAGTATAGCGCGGCGATGTTTAATCCTGATTGACGCGCACAGAGGGCTTAGAGGCTGCGCCCTTCCCAGAAGAAATCGATCCACTCTGTTGCTTCGTTACATGTGAAGTCCGGCAGCATCAGTGCGGTAGGTTTATAAAAGAGAGCGGCGGTTTTGATGGTGGCTTGGGGGTAGCGCAGGGCAAAATGCGCTACGATCTTTTGTAATGTTCGGCCACTATCGACGATATCATCGATGATCAAGATGCGCGTTATGTCATGCAGATCGGTTGGGTCGCGCAGGGTAAGGGTGTCGCGCATGAGGGTGTCGTCGTAGCCTTCGACGCTGACACATTCTATGCGGCGTACATCGAGCGCATAAGCGAGCAAAGCGGCAGGGATCAAACCTCCGCGCGCAATGGCGATGATCACCTCCGGAGCAAACGAAGCAGACTGTTGTGCTAGGTCGGTGATGTCGGTTTGAAGCGTTGTATGGTCGTAAAAAAGCATGGTACATTATAGCGCAGGGCGCGAAGATTAATTCGAATCAGGGTAAGATGCCGCCATTACATGTAAGGAGTCTGCAGATGAAACAGTGGAGTACGGCAGGTGCTTTGGCCCTCTTGTTGGTAATGAGCGGCTGCAGCGATAAAGAGCCGAAGGTCGAGGAGGAGCAGAAGTGTACCATCGCCGGAGCGCTTGCACCTGAATGGGCGTGCGGCAATGACGTGATCGAAGGTGAATTTACCGCCGTGGGCAGCGCTCCGCTCTCCAAGCTCGGTCAAGGTTTTTCGCGCCGCGAAGCGATGGCCAACGGGCGCTCTAATCTAGCGCAGCAGATCGAAACGCTGGTCAAAGACAAGGTTGAAACCTTTACCCGCGCTACAGGCGTCGCTTCGGCGGAGGTAGCCGACAAGGTCTCCACGCAGGTCTCCAAGCAGGTGGCTAAGGTGAGTCTGCAAGGCTCCAAGCAGATCAAATACTGGCAAAATCCCGCCACTGAAGAGATTTTTGTTTTGATGAGTGTGTCGCAAAACGGTGTGAATCAGGAGATTCGCAATCAGGTGCGCTCAAGTTTTCAAAACGACGACGCGCTGTGGCAGCAGTTTCAAGCCCAAAATGCACTCGAGGCACTCGAAAAAGAGTTTGCCGACCGCTAGAGCACTTCTTTAGCCCCTTTGGGCTATACTGTTACTTTATTTCCCCCTAAAGCCATTTTCGTGCTCAAAGTAAGGCCATCATGAAAAAACTTGCCATCATCGGTAAACCTAACGTCGGAAAAAGCTCCTTTTTCAACCGTATTCTCAAAGAACGCGACGCCATCACTTCGGAGCAAGCCGGTACTACCCGTGACGTCAAGCGCCGTGTCGCCGATATCCTAGGCAAAAAAGTAGCGCTGCTCGATACGGGCGGTCTGGACGAGGGGAATGAACTCTTTGACAAAGTCCGCCAAAAGTCCCTTCAGGCGGCTTATGAGGCTGACATCATTTTGTATATGGTGGACGGCAAATCTTTGCCGGAACAGGATGACAAAAAGCTCTTTTATCAGCTTGAGTCGATGGGCAAGTCGGTGGCGCTGGTGGTCAATAAGATCGACAACGACAAGATGCAAGAGAAGCTCTGGGAGTTTTATGAGTTCGGTGCGGAGCATATCTTCGGCATCTCTGTCGCGCATAACCGTAATGTGACCACGTTGCTAAGCTGGGTGGCTGAACAGCTACCCGATGAGCCGCTTAGCGACGCGGAGCACGGGCAAGAAGAGGTCGGCGAGCTTGAGACGGCAGATGAAGAGGAGCTTGACGAAGTCGGTTATTATGAACCTGAGTTTGAAGATGAAGAGGACGATACGGATTACGCAGAAGAAGATGACGATGACGATGAAGAGTGGATAGATGAAGAGGAGGATGAAGCCCCTTTTGCGTATGACGAAATCCCTGATGACTCCGCCTTTGGTCAAAATGACATCATCCGTCACTTTGAAGCCGATGCCTCCAAGCGCCTCAAAGTGGCCATTATCGGGCGCGTGAATGTCGGCAAAAGCTCTTTGCTCAACGCGCTTTTAGGCGAAGAACGTTCGGTGGTGAGTTCGGTAGCCGGCACGACGATTGATCCGATTGATGAGATGATTCAGTATGGCGGACGGGAGATCACTTTTGTCGATACGGCGGGGATTCGCAAGCGCGGCAAGATTTTGGGGATCGAAAAGTTTGCCTTGATGCGTACCGAACAGATGCTCGAAGGTGCCGATATTGCGCTTTTGGTGCTGGATGCCTCCGAGCCGTTTAAAGAGCTTGATGAGAAGATCGCGGGGCTGATCGACGAGAACCGTCTGGGCTGCATGATCGTGCTCAACAAATGGGACGTGGCCGATAAAGAGAAGTACAAAGAGATCATCGACGAGGTGCGCTACCGCTTCAAATTTCTGCACTACGCGCCCATCATCACCGTCTCTGCGCAGTCTAAGCAGCGGGTGCACAAGATCTTTGACAAGCTGCTGCAGATCAACGAGAACTACTCGCAGCGCATCCCCACCTCGCAGATCAACGAAGTGATCGAGCTGGCACTACGCCGCCACACCCTGCCGTCGATGAAAGGGCAGCGCATCCGCATCTACTACGCCACGCAGTACGAGACCAGACCGCCGCGCATCGCTTTGGTGATGAACAAACCCAAAGGGCTGCACTTTACCTATCGGCGCTACATCTCCAACCAGCTTCGCAAAGCCTTCAACTTCGAAGGGGTGCCGCTGCTGCTCAAGGCCAAAAAGCGCGGCGAGAAGTAGTGCTTAAAAGGGCTTGACCACCACCAGCGCGACAATGAAGATCAAAAGCAGGGTCGGCGCTTCGTTGTAGTAGCGAAAGAACTTTCCGCTTTTGTTACATGTACCCTTCTCCAGCTTCTTGCGTAGCATCCCCAGCGAGAAAAAATAGACGATCAAAATCACTACAAAGAGCAGTTTGGCATGAAACCATCCGCCGGTGGTGAAGATATTGACGGGGTAGAGCCAGATCAGTGCAAGCCCAGAGAGCAGCGTTGCCCAAAAAGAGGGGACGCCAATATAGTGAAAAATCTTGTACTCCATAATCTTGACGACTTTGACAAAGCCCGCATTATCCGCATGTTCGGCGTGATAGACAAAAAGGCGGGGCATATAAAAGAGCACCGCAAACCAAGAGACCATCGAGATGATGTGAAACCATAAGACCCAGTTGTACATGTAAGCTTCCTAAAAGTGGGTTTCGATATGAACCATATTGTAGTTCGATCCGCCTCTGCGGACGTTGTTGATCAGGCCGTAGATGCCCGAGCGATGTTTGAGCGTCCAGCCGATATAGGTCTGTTCCAGCATGATTACATGTAAGAGCTTGCCGACGCTTGCGTCGATGCTCACCTCAAGATAGTTGAGAAACTTGGAGTTGTTGTCGCGCGACTCCTGGGCCTCTAACTTCTCTACCATCGGGATCTCAAAGGCGTACGAGCCACCCTCGGCCAAGCCTATGCGTAGGCGTTGATCCCAGAAGTCGGCATTGTAGTAGAGTTTGAGATACGCGGTGGTTTCAAAGAAGTCCTCTTGATGACCGTTCTCGAGGTAGCGGTACACGCCGCCTTTGGCATAGAGCTCAAAGGGCAGTTCAAAACGGTGCAACAGATAGCCGCCGTCGATTCCGATGAGCGCGGTGTCGGCATGGTGGTAGCCGGCATCGAGACTCAAAATTTGTCCAAAATCGTGATGGTCTGCCCAACCGCCCGCAAGGCGCAGGCTGTAGTGCGACTCTGACGCGCCAAGGGCGTTACATGTAAGCCATGCAAGCGCGGCAAGTTGCAAGCCTCTCAAAAGCGCGCCACCCAGTCACGCAGTTGGGCCACACTCAGCGCGCCGCTGACGCGGTCGATTTCACGGTTCTCTTTAAAAGCGATGAGCGTGGGGATGGAGCGGATGTGAAAACGTGAGGCAAGCGCTTGCTGCTCTTCGGTGTTGACTTTGGCGAAGCGGGCTTTGAGCGCGAAGCTCTTGGCGGCCTCTTCAAAGGCTGGCGCCATCATCTTGCACGGACCGCACCATGAGGCCCAAAAATCGACGATCACGGGGATATCGTTGCCCAGCACATGAGCATCAAAAGCGTCGGCGTTTAGTGCAATGGGCTTGGTGTCAAGTAAAGAGCCTTTGCACTTCCCACAGGCGGCTTTGGCATAGTGCTCTTTGGGCGGGATGTTGTTGGTTTGGCCGCAGTGGGGACAGACGACGCGCATGGTTTAGGCCTCTTCTGTGACCTCGATGTCACGAATAGAGGTCTGGTGTTTGTGGTCTTTGACTTTGTCGGCAAGGCGGCGCAGCGCTTTGGCAGTGCGGTCAATCGCAATGTCGATCGCGGCATCAAGGTCAAAATCTTCTTGCTTGATGACGATGGGCTGTTGGTGGGCGATGTGCAGTTCAAACTCGACGCTCACGCCGTCTTTCTCTTTGGTGATGTAGATGTTGGCAGTGGTGATCTCCATACCGTATTTCAAAAACTGCTCTTTTGCCGCTTGTAGGTGGGCGCGCAGATGATCGGAAAGGTGAATCTCTTTGGAGCGAATTTGGATGTTCATAGCGAATCCTTAGGGAAATAATAAAGCTGGAATTCTAGCATAGCTATTCTGATATAATTTCGCTTTTAGTTACATGTAAGGGGCGTGTGTGAGACTTTTTACAGGCATTCAGCCTTCGGGCGATCTGCATATCGGCAACTATTTCGGCTCCATCGAGCCGATGGTCGCTGCGCAAAACGAGCATGACGTGTTCGCTTTTATCGCAAATTATCACGCCATGACGACGGTGAGCGACGGCGCGCGTCTTGCCGAGCTGACCATGCAGGCCGCGACCGATTTTTTATCCCTTGGTATCGATCCGCAGCGCAGTACCTTTTGGGTGCAAAGCGACGTCAAAGAGGTGCTGGAACTCTACTGGGTGCTTTCAGGCTTCACCCCCATGGGGCTGCTCGAGCGCGCCCACAGCTACAAAGACAAGACCGCCAAAGGGATCGCCGCCAACCACAGCCTCTTTAGCTACCCTGTACTGATGGCGGCGGATATTTTGCTTTTTGGTTCTGAAGTGGTGCCGGTGGGCAAAGATCAGATCCAACACGTCGAGATCGCCCGCGATATCGCCATCCGCTTCAACAACGAATACGGCGATATCTTCGTACTGCCCGAATACAGGGTCGATGACAACGTCAAAACCGTCCCCGGAACTGATGGCCAGAAGATGTCCAAAAGTTACGGCAACACGATCAACATTTTCGGCGAGCGCAAAGCGCAGGAGAAGACGGTCAAGAAGATCGTGACCGAAGTGGTCGCCATGGAAGCGCCCAAAGAGTGGGCTACATGTAACGTCTACAACATTGCCCGTCTTTTTCTCGATGAAGCGGGACAAGCCGCACTCCAGCAGCGCTACGTCCAAGGCGGCGAGGGGCATGGGCACTTCAAGCTCTATCTAAATGAGTTGATCTGGGACTTTTACACCCCCTACCGCGAGCGCCGCGACTACTACAGCGCCCATCAAGACGAGGTGCGCGAGATTTTGGCGATGGGCGCGGCCAAAGCGCGCGAGGCGGCGATGCCGATTATTGAGAAGGTGCGTTTGGTGAGCGGGATAGCGTACTGAAATTACGCCACCGGTGCTTTGAGGTTGAGTGAGCTGGTCACCAAATTTCAGACAACAATGCCGCTCTCTCTTCAATTTTATAGATATAGCCCCGGCCAAGATGAAGCATGCCCGAAGGTGGTTGGATTGAAGCCTGTTTTGCGGATTGTTTGATCCTGGAGATCGCAACGGTCAGTGCCGCTTCAATATCCTGTTTGTCAAAAGGTTTGATGAGGTAGCCGTAAACATTCGTATCGGAGGTATCAAGGATGGTTTGCGTATCTCCAAGAGCCGTGGTGTAGATAATCGGAATAGGCGCTATACGGTTCATAAGAATGGCGCACTGAATACCGTCTGTGGCGCCTTCTAGGTTAATGTCCATCAAAACGATATCGACCGGATGGCTTTGAAGAAGTTTGAGTGCTTCATCTGCGCTTTTTGCAGTTCCGATAACATGACAGCCGAATTCGCATACAATCTGTTCAAGAAACGAAGCGATTAAAAACTCATCTTCGACAATCAAGATGTTGCGTGTTGTTTGAGGATTCGCTTTGTGAGCTCCGGTGCTCGATACGATGCCTATTGGATGACGGAGCTGGAATTATAGCTTAGTGCTCCTCTGAGGGCACTTCATGAAACCGCACGATCTGCCATTCGCCCTCCATCGTCTCGACCACGGCGGTGGCGCTCTCGACCCAGTCGCCGCAGTTGAGGTAGGTGATATTCTCGATCTGTTTGTGTTCGGCGTGGTGGATGTGGCCGCAAATGACCCCATCGAGGTGGCGGCGCTGTGCTTCGATGCAGAGCACCTTTTCAAAGTCGTCGATGAACATGACCGCTTTTTTGACATTTTGTTTGGCGTAGGCGGAGAGCGACCAGTAGCGTTTGTAGCCGACGATGCGGCGGCAGGTGTTGATGGGGCGGTTGAGTTTGAGCAGGAGGTTGTAGCTGATGTCGCCGAATTTGGCGAGCCACTTTTTGGTCATGGTGATGGAGTCGAAAAAGTCGCCGTGGGTGACGAGGTAGCGCCGACCGTGCAGGTCGGTGTAGACGGTTTCGTTGAGGATTTCGAGATTGTCGCCGAGGTTTAGGGGCAAAAAGGAGCGCACAAACTCGTCGTGGTTGCCCAGCACGTAGACTACACGGGTACCTTTACGGGCTTTGCGCAGCAGCTTTTGCACCACGTCGGAGTGCGCTTGCGGCCAGACCCAGCGGCGCTTGAGCGCCCAGCCGTCGATGATGTCGCCTACCAGATAGAGTGCGTCGCTCTCGTTATCCTTCATAAACTCCAGCAGCGCTTCGGCTTGAGCGTGGCGTGAGCCTAAGTGAACATCGGAGATGAAGATGGATCGATAGTGCATAAGCCGCCTGTAACCGTTTTGTATTCTCGGTGTAGTGATGGTGCGACTTTAGCGCATTAACATTTCAATATGGACACGACCTCAAAAGCCCCAAAACACCGCATCGTGCTGGTGAGCGATACAGTGTTTGACGCCAACGGCGTGTCGCGCTTTATTCACGATCTGGCCGCTACCGCGCAGATGCGCGGCGATCCCTTTTATGTGCTGACCTCATCGCCGCTCTCAGAGGCGCGAAGCGAAGGTAACATCATCAATGTTCGTCCGTTGCTCAAGATGAGGATGCCTTTTTATAAGACGCAGTTTCTGATCCTCACGCCCCCCTTTGTTTCATTCTATCGGCATCTGCGCCGTTTGCGCCCCGATATCGTGCATATCTCTACGCCGGGGCCTCTGGGCTGGAGCGCTTTGCTGCTCTCAAGGCTGATGGGCATTCACACCACCGCCACCTACCACACCGACTTTCCGGCCTATTTACGGGAGAATTTGCGTTGGGATTTCGCGGCGCGGATAACGGCTTGGGTGATGCGCTCGTTTTACCGGCGTATGGTGTTGGTGTTTGCACGATCAAAGGGCTTCGAAGGGGTGCTTGTAGCACAGGTCGGCGTGCGCTCAGAGTGCATCGTGACGCTTCAGGCCGGCATTGATACGGAGCGCTTTGCACCGCACTATCGGCGCGATGCGCTTTGGGAGGAGCTGGGCATCCGATTAGACAGTCTCAAAATCCTCTATGTGGGGCGGCTGAGCGTCGAAAAGCGGTTCGATCTGCTCTATGATTTGGCTTCGAGGGTGCTGCTTACATGTAAGCGGAAAGTGGATTTCATCTTTGTCGGTGAGGGAGAGGTGCCTGAGGATCATCTACAGCAGATGCATTTTTTGGGCCGTCAGGGTGGCGTAACGCTGAGCGAGCTCTACGCCTCTAGCGATCTTTTTGTCTTTGCTTCCACCACCGAGACGCTGGGGCAAGCTGTGATGGAGGCGCAAGCCAGCGGATTGTGCGCGCTGGTCAGTGATGAGGGCGGCGTACGCGAGATCGTCTGTGAGGGCGAGAGCGGTTTTCTCATCCCTGTTCACAGGCCGCAAGAGTGGATCGAACGTCTACTTGAGGTGATCGAAAACGACGGATTACGCCAAGCTATGGGGCATTGTGCCGCTATGATGATGCGGGAGCGGACGTTTGAAAAGAGCTATGATGATTTTATGAGGTCACATGAAGCGCTTTACATGTAAGGCTTACATGTAAAGCATTGCAGCTTAGAGCTCTTCGCTGTGTTTGGCGAGGTATTCGGCGACACCTGCAGTCGAGGCTTTCATTCCTTCATCGCCTTTTTGCCAGCCGGCAGGGCACACTTCGCCATGCTCGTTGACAAACAGCATGGTATCGACCATACGGATCATCTCATCAATATTGCGGCCCAGTGGGAGGTCGTTGATGACGGCGTGGCGGACGGTGCCATCAGCATCGATCAAAAATGAACCGCGCAGGGCGACGGCGTTGTTGACAAGCACGTCGTAATCTTTGGCGATCTGTTTGCTCAGGTCAGCCACCAGCGGGAAGCGTACTTGACCGATTCCGCCCTCTTTAACAGCGGTGTTTTTCCACGCGAAGTGGCTGAACTGGGAGTCAACGGAGACACCGATGACGTTGATGCCGCGTGAGGTGAACTCATCAAGGCGGTGGTCAAACGCGATGATCTCAGAGGGGCAGACGAAGGTGAAGTCGAGTGGGTAGAAGAAGAGTACGGTGCCTTTTGCGCCGAAGTTTTCGTACAGGTTGAAATCCTCTTTGATTTCGTTGTTGCCCATAACGGCGGTTGCTGTGAAGTCGGGAGCTTTGTTGGTAACGAGCATGAATGTCCTTTTGTGGTGTTGGGGTTTGACGTCGAAGATTTTAGCACAGAAGCTTTAAGCTAATTTGGAAACTTTAAACTAACAATTAAAACTAAAGGAAAAAAATTATTAATTCTCTTCCTGCTCTGAAACGACACGGTTGCGCCCTTCCTCTTTGGCTTTGTAGAGCAGTTCGTCCACGCGTTTGATCAACTCTGCTTTACTCTCATCGTCATGCCAATGGGCGACACCGAAGCTACATGTAAGCGTTTCGATGGCATCAAAACGGCTCTCTTCGCAGAGTCGGCGCAGCTTCTGGGCTAGTATGACGGCTTGATCGAGTGAGGTACGGGTAACGATCATGAACTCCTCTCCGTCCCAGCGCGCAAACAGATCGACGTCGCGGATATGTTCGCTCACAAGTGATGTGAGGTTTTGGAGCGCACGGTCTCCGGCGTCGTGTCCAAAGGTGTCGTTGATCTGCTTGAAGTGGTCGATATCAAACATGATGATCGAAAGCTCGCTACGGTAGCGCTTGGCAAAGTGCAGTTCATGCATGAGCGCTTCATCGAATTTGGCACGGTTGTAGATGCCGGTGAGGGCGTCGTGGTTGGCCTGTGTCTCAAGTGCACGGCTTTTGCGGTACTGCTCGGTGAGGTCTTTGAAACTGACGACGTAGGCATTGCTGTTTTTAAAGCGCTGAATCTGGGGCAGGAAGATGCGCTCTTCGCGCAAAGTGCGGTCATACATCTTCACATAGTGGTCAGTGCCCGGATGTGCGAGGATGTACTCCAGCCAACGTATACCGTTTTGCTCTTTGGAAAGAAAGCCCTCTTCGTCAATAAAAAAGTCGCAGATACAGGCGTGCACATCGCTAAAAGAGTCCAGCGATCCGTAACCGAAAAAGTCGAGCATGGCAGCGTTGGCGTCTTGGATTTTGAGGCCGTCTGTGAGGATGATCATCTCTTTTTGGGTGTTGAGAATGTCACGCACGTAGCGCTGATGTTGCAGCTCTTTACGGTAGAGATAGACCAGCGCAATGCCCAGCAGTAACGCCAGCGAAATGTCGATGAGCAGACTTTCAAGCAGCTCTTTGCCGTGGGTAAATTTGAGTTTGGCGATGAAGTAGGCGGTGTGCTTGCCCTCAATATCGCTTAGGGGCAAAACAACGACGCTGTGATGCTTGAAGTCGTGCCAGTAGTCGATCACACCACTTTTGCGGCTTTGGATAAGGCGCGCAAAGTCGGCGCGCTCGATGAGCAGCCGCATCGTCGCGTCATTGTAGCGGCGGTAACTGGGGGCGCGGTGTTGATACAAGACGGTGTCGCCGATCGAAAGGGTTTCGTAGCGCTCGTTTTTGGCGCTACATGTACAGATTGCGTCGATGCGCTCTGCCATAAAGAGCATGGCGTATTGTCTGGATTGAATCTTCTCCATCTCTCTGATGATGGCATCAAATCCAATACCATATTCAAAAAAGCCCACATAGGTCCCGTCATAAAAGAGGGGGTACTGAAAGCGGTAGGCATCTTTGAAAACGCCTATTTCAATACCGTGCGTGAAGCGTGTTGTTTGGGCCATGAGCCGCATCGAGTAGCGTTTTTGCGCGATGAGGTCGTCATAATGCTGTGGGGCGTGAAAGCGCAGCAAGGAGCGCCCTTGCGCATCGATAAGATGCAGCGCCTCGAGTGAAAGGAGCTTTTGGTCGTTGTAAAAGAGGCCGTAGGTTTCGCGCAGCTTTTTTCGGATGGCGTCGCGCTCCTCTTTGGATGCGCGGTTGGCTCGGTGGAGTGCGTACGCCATACCATCGGCGTGCGCGGCGTAAAAAGCGTCATTGACCATTTCGTAGCTGCCGATGGCGGCTTCGAGACTGTTTTGAATGATGAAAATATCTTCGGCATGGTGCAACGCACGCTTTTCAAAATAGTGGCTGACAAAATAGGCACTAATCAGCAGTTCAATCACTAGAAAAGCAGCGACATAACGGTTGAGCATCGAATAGACCTCCATCTAACACAACTTTAACATAGTGAAGATTATGATAACGGCATGTGTCGATTAATACTCATTTTTTTACTTTTTATCGGTGATGACCTCAGTGCGCAAACGCTTCGATTTGGGGTGATTGCGACGGTCTCTACGGCGCAGATGCAAGAGCGGTTCGCGCCGCTGCTGCGAAGGCTTGAGGAGATTACCGGTCATTCAATCGAATTGGGCAGCGGATACGACTACGCCGATACGATTGAAAAGTTCGCTGCGGGGGAGTATGATCTGGGCTACATCGGCCCCGCACCCTACATCGAGGTGATGCGCCGCAAACCCGGGTCGCTCTGGATTGCCGCTGCGCTTGACAGTGGCAGTTCGGATGACTTTCGCAGCGCCGTTGTGGTCAAAAAGGGCTCCACTATCGCTTCATTGAATGACCTAAGCGGCAAACGGTTCGCCTTCGGATCGCCGGACTCGACCCTTTCGTACTACGTTCCGATGAAGATGCTGATGGACGCGGGGGTGGATCGGTTGCTGGGACGCTACGACTTTTTGGGGCGGCACGACCGCGTGGCATCCTACGTCATCATGGGCAAATACGACGCCGGAGCGCTGAAGCTTGATGTGGCCCGCAGCTATGGAGCACACTTGCAGATCATCGCGGTCTCGCCAATCCAGAGCGACTTTTTGATTGTTTGTTCCGCCGATATGGATCCTACCTTGCGCGCAACGATCCAACAAACGCTCTTATCGCTTCAAGACCAAAAGGTGTTGCGCGCGATCAAGCCTTCGCTTGAGGCTTTTGTGCCAAGAAGCGATAGCGATTATGACCCTTTGCGTGCATTGATCGAGTCGGTTGAAGGCAGAGCCAAAGCGGGTTCGTGGTAGCATTCGCCCATTACATGTAAGGGGAAGCTCATGAAAAAACGCACTAAAATCGTCGCCACCGTCGGGCCCGCATCAGATAGCCCTGAGCAGATCGAGGCATTGATCCGCGCAGGAGTAAATGTCTTTCGGCTTAACTTCAGCCACGGCAGTTACGACTACCATGCCGGGGTGCTTGCGCAGATCCGTGAGGCAATGGCGCGCACGGGGCTGGTTGTGGGGGTGCTTCAAGATATCAGCGGCCCTAAAATCCGCATCGGAACACTGGAGCATCAGTTTGAGCTTGAAGAGGGGGACCGCATCCGCTTTTTCAAAGAGGAGCGGGTCGGGCGCAAAAGCGGCGATGGGTTGTATGAAGTCTCGCTCAACTACCCCGAGATCATCGATCAGCTCCGCGCGGGGGATTTTGTCTATCTTTACGACGGCGTGATTCGCACCAAGGTGGTTGAGGTGGACGCCCACAGCGCGGTGGTGGAAGTGGAGAATCGGGGGATTCTCTCGTCTAAAAAAGGGGTCAATTTTCCCAGTACGAGACTCGGCGTTGATGTGCTCACCCCCAAAGACAGAGAGGATATCCGCTGGGGTGTGGAGAACGGTGTCGATTTTATGGCGATCTCCTTTGTGCAAAACGCTCAGGATATGGTGCGTGCGCGGGCCTTGGTGCAGAGCCACGGCGGCGCGACGATGCTGCTGGCCAAGATCGAGAAGTTCGATGCGGTCGAGAATATCGACGAGATTTTAGAAGCGAGCGACGGGCTGATGGTAGCGCGGGGTGATCTGGGGATCGAGGTGCCTTACTATGAAGTGCCGAGTATCCAAAAGATGCTGATCCGCAAGGCCAATCTGGCGGCCAAACCCGTGATTACCGCGACGCAGATGCTGCTGTCGATGACGCAGTCCGAGCGGGCTACCCGCGCCGAGATCAGCGATATCGCCAACGCGGTGCTTGACGGCACCGACGCGGTGATGCTCTCTGAAGAGAGCGCGGTGGGCGCGCATCCTGTGCTGGCGGTGCGTACGATGTTTGAGACTATTCGCGAGACGGAGCGCCACTACGAACATTTTGATTTTCAGCCGTTGCCAGAGCATGACGCTTCCGACGCGATTGATGAATCGGCGGTGCGGCTGGCGCGCGCGCTCGGATCGCATGGGATTTTGGCGCTTACCTCATCAGGCGGTTCGGCGCGCAAACTCGCGCGTTACCGTCCGAGTATGCCCATCTATGCCATCACCCATGATGACACGGTGCGCTCTCAGCTCACCCTCTCATGGGGGGTGGTGCCGGTCTTTTCGGTGCACAATACGTCGCTGGGGCGGATTTTGGCGCAGGTGATGGAGTGGGGACTGCGCGAGGGGATTTTGGATCGGGACAAAAACTACATTCTCACTGCCGGCGATCCTACGGGCGTGGTGGGATCGACCAATATGATTCGGGTGCTGCGATCGTATGAGATGGAGTATTTTCGCAACCTAGACGCTACCGACGGGGCGTCTGTAAAGGAGTAAGCGATGGTGCGACGCTACGGCTTCTTTTGGGCGATACTCTTTATTTGTAAGCTTTTGGGCGCAGATGAGGGGAGTGATCTTGGCACGCTTGAGGTACGCCCTTTGGATTCGGAGGAGCCTTTTGCGGGGATCTTTGGTGATCCCAATCTGATGCGTTTCGAGCAAGACGTCGCAGGGTTGCCCGCAAGCAGGGTGCTGGGGGTCAAAGAGGCGATGTTTATCCCTGGCGTGCAGGGCGATCCGATCAAGGCGATCAAGTTTATCGGCGGGGTGAGCAGCCTCAACGACGGCAGCGGGGAGCTCTTTTTGTACGCTTCCAAGCCCGAAGAGTCGAGCTTCAGCCTCAACCGCTTGCCGCTGGGCTACGTCTTTCACGGTTTTGGTATCCACTCCGTCATCGCGCCTGAGGCGATTGCGCAGATCAACGCCTATCTAGGGGGCTTTGATGCGGCGTATGGCAACGCCATCGGCGGGGTGATCGACATTACCCCCGCCTACCCCAAGGGGAGCGACAGCGGCTATATGCACATGGGGATTTACAACGCCAGTTTCGGGCTGGATTTGGGCTTGGGTGAGGATACGGCGCTCTATCTGGGCGGTCGGCGCAGCTACTTCGATCTGCTGCTCGAGGCGGTTGGGAAGGGGACGGGGACGCTCAGCGAAGATACCAACACCACCTACACGCAATTTCCCAACTACTATGACCTGAGTATGCTGCTGGGGCATCAATATTCGCCCGGCAACTACCTCTCGCTCGAGGCGGTCGGCGCCTTTGACGCCATCACGATCAACTCCCAAGAAAATGCGATCAAAGACCCCGAAGCCACGGGCGAGATCGATGCGAAGCAGGGCTTTGTGAGCGTCGGGGCGCGCCATCAGGGTAGTTACGGGCGCTACCGCACCAACACGGTTGCCTACAACCTCTACAGCACCAGCCGCGTTAGCCTCTTTGGCGGGTATTACCTCGACAATGTCTTCAACCGCACGGGCATCAACCACCAAAGCACCGTCGATATCGGGACGCACCGCATTGTCGCAGGGGCGGAGGCGGACCATATCGCGTTGCCGCTGGATATGAACATCTCCAAGCCGCCGCGCGCCGATGACGTCGATTATGACTTTACTACGGCGCAAAAATACCGCATTGACGAGACCTATCGCTTCACGATGGGGGCGGTCTTTGTCGAGGATATTTACAGACCTGATGATCGCTGGAGCCTACGCTACGGGGTGCGCGCGGGTGCTACCGATTACAACCGTTTAGGACTCTACGCCGATCCGCGCATGGGGGCGGTCTACACTTTTGCGCCGGGAGCGACGCTGGGGTTTTCTGCGGGACGCTACACACGCGTGCCCACGGGCTACAAACTCACCCGCGATCTGGGTAACCCCGATCTGGATTATGAGCGTGCATGGCATCTGCTGCTGCGCGGTGAAGTACCTTTTGCTCAAGGCGGAACCCTTTCGATTGAGCCGTTTTACAAACGCTATGAAGCGCTTGCCATCGACAACAACGTCACGCAGTTTGAGAGCGAAGGGGAGGGATATGCCTACGGGTTTGACCTCTCGGCCAAGTACCGCGATGATCAATGGTACTTTTTTGGTGCCTACACCTATACCCGCTCAGAGCGCCAGCTCTATGGCAACGACGATGAGCTCTACCGTTTTTACGGCGAGGTGCCGCATGTGGCGCAGCTAATCGGCTCATGGCGTTTTGCGCCAGAATGGGCGCTTTCACTGCTGGCCAAATACAACAGCGGCAAGCCCTATACGCCCGTCGTGGGGACCTATATCGACGCGAGCGATCCGGCACAGCCGCGCGTGCGACCGCTCTATGGCGAACCCTTTAGCGAGCGGTTGGACGATTATTTCACCCTCAATATCAAGATCGCCCAACAGGTAAAGATCGCAAACGGCGATCGGCTGGAGTGGAGCTTTGAGCTGATGAATGCTACCAACCACCGCAATATTTCGGATATTTTGTATGATGAGAACTACAAAATTAAAGGCTATGTCGAGCAGTTGCCGCTACTGCCGTGGTTGGATATCACCTACCGTTTCTAAGCAGCTCTTCAATCGCATCGGCGCTTTTGGGGCGACCGGTAAGGTAGCCCTGAATGTGGCAGCAGCCGTGTTCGAGTAGAAAGTCTAGCTGCGCTTGCGTCTCGACCCCCTCGGCGATCACGTCTAATTTAAGGCTCTGTGCCAGTGCGATGATGGCGTTGACAATGGCTGAATCTTCCTCATCAAAAGGAATATCGCGCACGAAGGATTGATCGATTTTTAAGGTATCGACCTTGAGGCGTTTGAGATAAGCGAGCGATGAATAGCCCGTACCGAAATCATCAATGGCCAGAGTAATGCCCAGTGCGTGGATCTGCTCAAGCAGGCGGATCGATTTTTCGGGGTTTTTCATCACTTGACTCTCGGTGATCTCCAGTTCGAGCCACTCAGGACGGAAGCGGTGGCGCTGCATCGCCTCTTGCAGCACCTCGATGAAGTCCTCTTGCTCTAACTGCTTTATGGAGAGGTTGAGCGAAACGGTGCCGGGATTCAGCCCCGCTTCGTACCACTGCGTGTAGGTGCGCATCGCTTCGTTCATCACCCAGCGGTCGATTTTGACGATCAGGCCTGTCTCTTCAGCCAGAGGAATAAACTTAGCCGGAGAGACGATACCCATGGTGCTGTGCCCCCAGCGGATCAGCGCTTCGCTGCCGACAAAGCTCTGCGTGGCAGCATTGTATTTGGGTTGATAAAAGAGGATGAACTCCTCTTGCGCCAGCGCGATGCGCAAGCTGGTCTCCATCACGACCCGCTCAAAGGCGAGCTCCGTCATCTCTTGGGTGTAAAACTCGAAGTTGTCGCGACCTTCGTCTTTGGCGCGGTACATGGCCGAGTCGGCATACTTGAGCAGATCGCGGGGATCTTCCGCGTCTTGCGGATAGATACTGATGCCGATGCTGCTGGAGACGTAGAGGGTATGTGATGTCACCGTTATGGGCGCTTTGATCAGTTCGATGAGCTTTTGCGCCAGCGTCGAGAGGTTTTTAAGATCGCGGCACCCTTCGATGAGTACGGTGAACTCGTCGCCTCCGATGCGTGCCAGAGTGTCTTCTTCACGCAGAGCGCGCCGTAGGCGTTCGGCGATCTCGATGATGACCTGATCTCCGATGTCGTGACCCAAAGAGTCGTTGATCTTTTTGAAGTGATCCAGATCGATGAAAAAGAGCGCAAAGCTGGTGTTGCTGCGCTTGGCGCGGGAGATCGCCTGTGTGAGGCGGTCTTGAAAGAGCTGGCGATTGGGCAGGTCGGTGAGGGTGTCGTGGTTGCTTTGGTGGTCGAGCTTCTCGGTTTGCGCGATGAGGGCCTGTTTGGTCAGCACCTGCTCGGTGATGTCGCGCCCGCTACCGACGGTACCGATGAGCCTGCCATGGTCGTCATACAGAGGCGCTTTGTGGACCTCCAGATAGACCATCTCCCCTTTGATGTTGCCGTACTCTTCAAAGCGCATGGGGTGTTGCTCTTGCAGTACGATTTTGTCCGAATCGAAGCAGAGCTCCCCAAAGGTGTGCCACTGCGGCTTGTCTGCGTGCGCTTCGCGTTCGCGCGTGGCAAAGAAGAGGTCGGTTTTGCCGATAGGCTCATCAGTGTTGTGCGCCATGAGCAGACGGTCGCAGATGGCTTTGTTGGCAAAGAGGTAGCGACCCTCCACGTCTTTAATCCAGAGCATGTCGGGCAGATTGTCCGAGAGCATACGCAAGATCAAATCGTGGTTTTTCAGTGTGTCGAAAATCGATCTGCCCATGCCGCCTCTTTTTCAAAAAGTGAAAAATTATAGCGTAGTCACTCTCTTTAATAGGTCGGATAACGTACTTTTTAAGAACGATATTTACAATGGACTACATTACATGTAAGCCATGATATTTGCACAAAGAATGCAATGTACCTTTTCTATGGGTGAGCCTGATCCAAAAGCGCTTCAATCTCTCGCATCGCCTCTTCGTTTTTGAGCAGAAATTTGATCTCGATGCGTCTTGATGCCTCCTGATTTTCAACCCCGTTTTCAACGATCCGATCTAAATAGGCCCGACCGCTTGCTGCAAGGTGTTGGCGTAGTGCCTCCTCTTTGTCGTAATCCAGCGCAAAGAGGTAGCGCATCACCTCAAAAGCTCGTTTTTGGGAGAGTTCAAGGTTGTAGAGGTAGCTGCCTGTCGAGTCGGTATGCCCCTCGATGACGATTTTGTCTAGGTGTTTGATGATCTGAGGGTTGGAGAGCAGGGTGTCGATGTAGGTACGCAACACATGTTCGATTTGCGCCAGCGCTTCGGGTTTGAGTTCGGCTTTGCCGGTATCAAACAAGATGCTTGCGGAGAGCCGGATCGCTCCGCTTTTTGGGTCTAGCTCCATATGATCGCCTAGCGCCTTTTTGAGCGTTGTGATCAGGCGCACCCTTAGGCCGGTCAAGTTTTTGATCTTCTCTCGTGTGCTCATCAGGTCTGCGAGGATCTTGCTGTTCTCTTGCTCTTGGATCGTGAGTCGTTCAAGGAGTTTTTTGAGTTCATCCTCTTTAGAGCCCAGTGCACTTTTTAAAAAGCCGATCTGCGCTCCCGCTGCATCAAGACCGCTTTTTTGGGCCAGCAGATCGGCTTCAAATTTTTCCAAAATCAACTGCAGTGCGCTGATATGCTCCTCTTTTTTGCCCGATTCGGCTTGTGCCTCCTGAAGCTTTTGAATGGTCAAACGAATCGCCTCCTCTTTGGTTTGCAGACTGTTTTGGAAGGCAATCAGCTGTAACTGCTGTTGCCGGAGCTCTTGTTGGCTCTTTTGCAGGGCATTTTTTTGTGAGCGTAGATCTTTTTCGAGAAGTTGCGACTCATTTTTCAGCAGCATGTATTTGACGATCACCCCGCCGATGATCAAAATGAAGACAAAAAGCAGACCTGCCATAAGATCGGCATAAGCGATCCAGAAGGTACTTCCTTCAGAGGTCGTACCGTGTGTATAAGGCTTTTTCACGCTATTGTTTCCGATTTTGCTAAGGCTTTGGCAACGTGCTTGATCTCTCCTGCTAAGAGTTCAAAAGAGGAGAGCGTCAGATAGATTTCAGATTTGAAGTTGGCCACAAAAAGTTCATGGGCTCTGAGCGTCTCTTGCATGCTTTTGGCTTGCTCTTGGCTGGCGCGTTGCGTTGCGCTGAAGTGTTCCAGAGAGTTGAGATTGAGCGCGGTGGATTGGGCAAAAAGGTCTGCAATGGTCTTGCTCTGCTCATAAAGCGATTGGATCTTTTGCTGCATTCCTTGTGACTCTTGGGAGAGGGTTTCAAAAGCGTGATGCAGCGAAACGGAACCACTGCTGAGCCGTACACTCTGCGCGTCGATCTCATCGAGCAGTCTGTGTAACGCTAGAAAATTGCTCTCAAAGAGCTGCTGATTTTTACTGATGGCTTCAAGCATGGGTGCAAATTTCTCTTCAAAGGTTCTGAGTGTAGCGAGTTGCATCTGCACCGTACGTTCGATCAGTTGCAGTTTGGCCTCCGTCATTCGCCCTAAATCGGCAACAAAAGAGGGAGAGAGGCGTTCGCCTAAAAGGTTCAAAAGTCCTTCCATACGGTGATTCTGCTCTAAAGAGAGCGCCATCGCAACCTCTTTTTCATCCCAGCATCGCGGCGCGTACTCTTTGTCTAAGTCGGTCAAAATGGCGGTGATTTTACTCATACCGCGCTTCTCCATAAAAGTCCACCAAATGGACAAAAAGATACCGAAAATTGAGGCATAAAAAGCCGTTCCGATACCGCTGAGCAAAAGTGCGATCTCCATATCAAGCGCTTGCGAATCCGCAACGCCGAAGTCGGGCATCGACAAAGCAATACCGATAAAGGTTCCCAAAATACCGAGCATCGGAAAAATGCTTGCCGCAATACTTGAAAAATGTTCATTGCGCAGCTCTGACTGAACTTTGGATAAAAACTGATCGGGAGCATGCAGGGATTTGGTCTCGTCCCCGACGCGCACCAAGCGTGTGTGGATGTAGCGTTCGAGTTCCGCCCGTAATTTTGGCGTTTCATACTCCATTTTGCAGGCGGCCAAGATCGCATTGTGGGGGACAAAAAGCAGATAGACACCGTAAATCAATAAGGTAATCAGGAGCGCAAACAGCTCCATTTTCAGAGCGATGACGCCGAAATAGGCCAATATCATGCTCACCATAACTAAAGTCGGGAAAAAAAGCATCTTGAAAAATGCGTTGAAACAGTTACTATGACGATTGTGTGAGGGAAGTCCGTTAAACTCTTGCACTGCTGGTTCCTTGGGGAATAATAGAGCGATTGTCTCGAAAAAAAGTAGATGGGGTGTTACATGTATTGAAAAAAAGTGAGATGGTGACTCCACGGAGAGGGTCACCATCTCTTTGAAAACCCAATGTTTCTCGACTTTTGAGAGGCTCTTTTTAAGTGTGTGTACCACAATTGTGTTACAGTTTTAGGGGGATTGTAACACTTCTTTTTTGGGGTGTCAAGCATTTACGCCCGCTTGATGTAATACTGTGTCATCTCCTCGCGTTTGTGGTTGAGCTCCTTCGATACACTTTTGAAGACAGTGTCTTACTCCACGACAAAATAGGAACCCAAATTGCTTAAGCTGATCCAAAAAGCATTTGAGGGTACAAACAGATGGAATATGTCGAGA
>JAFGUB010000047.1 GCA_016938735.1 Campylobacterales bacterium
CAGAAATAAACAAAAACAGGGTAGTCAATCGATAGCGCAGATGAAGGAGCATTTATGAACGCTAATAATTTCAACCTAAACGACTATTTTGAGCGCATCGGCTTTAAAGGTGAAACGACGAACGATCTAGCCACACTCACGCAACTGATGCAAAAGCAGCTTCAAAGCATCCCTTTTGAAAACACTCTGGTGCAGGCGGGGCGGATTCCCTCGATGGTGCCCGAAGAGATTGTAGAGAAGATCGTTACATGTAAGCGCGGCGGCTACTGCTATGAAGTCAACGGTTTGCTCTCAATGGCGCTTGAGGCGCTTGGTTTTGAGTGGTATTTCGCAGGGGCGCGTCCCATGACCTACCCCGTGCGCCGCCCCAAAACCCACATGGTGCTGATCGTACATGTAGAGGGGCGCGATTATCTATGTGACGCGGGTTTTGGCGGTTATGCTTTGCGTGCGCCGATGCACATCCAAGAGGCGAAGCGGTGCAAGAGGATGATCGCTTTCGTATGGAGCTGATGGGCGGTGAATATGTGCTGAGCGCTTTGGTTCAAAATGAGTGGCAGCGGCTTTACGGTTTTGCGCCGACACCTCAGGAGTGGATCGAGTTTAGCCTTGCCAACTACTTCAACGCCACCCATCCCGATACGATCTTCACGCAGAAAAAAATTGCCATCATGCAGACCCCGCGCGGACGCAGGATTCTGGTCGATAACGAGCTCAAGATCATCGAAGAGGGGCGCATGGAAAAACGCGAAGTGGTCTATGAAGAGGCGCTTAGGGAGTATTTCGGGTTGGAGCGGTTATAGAGCGCTTTGCGCGAATTTGTGCCTAACATCAGTAACGCTTGGTTATACTCGTTTGCATCAATAACACAAGGTAGAACCGATGGCCAAAGAGCACTCCTTCGACATCACCGCGAAGATCAATCTGCAAGATTTCAAAGACGCCCTCAATCAGGTAGACAAAGAGGTCGCCAACCGCTATGACTTCAAAGGCACCCCTTACGAAGTGAACTTCAAAGAGAAAGAGAAGCACTTGGTACTGGTCGCTTCGAGCGACAATAAGGTCGAAGCGCTCTTTGACATTCTTGTCGGCAAGCTGATCAAGCGCGACCTCTCCTCAAAAGTGCTAGAGCATCTCAAGACCGAAGATGCCAGCGGCATGACCCGCAAAGCGACCTATAAGGTGGTCGATACCATCGACTCCAAAGAGGCCAAAAAGATCGTCGCCGAGATCAAGGCTCAGGGCTTCAAAGTCACCACCAATATCGAAGGCGACGCCATCCGCATCAAGGGCAAACAGATCGATGACCTTCAGGCGGTGATCCGCCATATCCGCGGTCTTGAGTGGGATGCGCCGCTTGTGTTTGAAAACCTGCGTTAGGGGCTGTTATGACCAAAATGAGCATCTCCGAAGCGGCGGAACATTTCAAAGTCTCCAAAGAGGCGATTCACAACCGCATCCGTCGCGGTAGCCTTGACTGCGTGATCGAAAACGGTGTCAAGTTTGTTGCCATCGAGCCGCAAACGCGCCCAAACAGTCAAAACAACGCAAACCATCCTCCGCTTGATACCCGCTACTACGACTACATCGAAGAGGAGAACGCCCGCCTGCGTAGCCGCGTCGAAAAGCTGGAGGGTGAAAACAGCACGCTACGTGACCAGCGCGAAGCGATGCTGATCGCCGAGCGCGAAAAGATCGAGCAGATCTACAAAGAGCGCGACGCCCAACTGCGCGACGTCTTACATGTAGTGGCTTCCAAGTTTCTCAGCGCGCACGGTATGGAGCGGGTGATTGATGAAGTGCGCGGCGAGAGCCGCGAAGCGGAGGTGATCGAAGCGGAGCCGATCGATGATTTGATCTCGCTCAAAAAGTACCTCAAACGGCAGGGAATGGAGAAAAAAGAGCGCACCGCGATGATGGCACGATTTGCTCAGCGACTGCGAAATGATGACCGTATCTTCGAGATCGAAGGTAAGCTCTACATCAGGCCGCTGAGTTTTGACTACAGCGACCTGCTCTCATAGACGCCTGTATCGAAGACGGATCTGCTTCTCCGCTTCGATGATGACAAAAAGTACAGCACCGGTCGCAACGATGAGCAGAAGTTGAGCGACGCTAAGTGCCTTGGTGTCAAAAAGACCCTGCATAAAAGAGGTGTAGGTGATAAGGGCTTGGGCGAGCACGACCACGCCAACGGCGATCCAGACCGCTTTGGTCGCTTTGAGACGCGCGACGCTCATGGAGCGCTCAAACATACTGCGGATATGAAATAGGTAGACGATCTCCATAAAAACCAGTGCATTCATGGCCATCGTACGTGCTACCTCCAGCGTGACGCCCTGCGCGAGCGCGTAGCGGTAGAGGCCAAAGACGCCGCCGACAAAGAGCGATCCGGCAAAGAACACCTGATAGATGAGCATCGGGGACAAAATCGCTTCACTGCGGTTTCGGGGTTTGCGCCGCATGGTCTGCGCATCGGTCGGCTCAAACGCCAGAGCGATCCCCAGCGTCACGGCGGTGATCATATTGACCCAAAGAATCTGGATGGGGGTGATAGGCAGGGGCATCGCCAGCAAAAGCGCGAGTATGATGACCAGCGCTTCACCCGCATTGGTCGGCAGCGTCCAGCTGATCACCCTTCTGATGTTGGTGTAGACCGTGCGCCCCTCTCGCACCGCAGCGACGATAGAGGCGAAGTTGTCATCGGCCAGTACCAGTTCAGAGGCCTCTTTGGCCGCTTCGCTTCCCTTTTGACCCATAGCGATGCCCGCGTCCGCGCGTTTGAGCGCGGGTGAGTCATTGACGCCGTCACCCGTCATGGCGACGGTGAGGCCGTGGCTTTGCAGCGCCATCACCAGACGCAGTTTGTGCTCAGGCGTGGTGCGGGCGAAGATATCGGTTTGCATGACCGCATCGACAAGCTCCTCTTCGCTGAGTTTGTCGATTTGTACGCCTGTGAGGACGTGATCGGTACGCTTAAGACCGATCTCCTTGCCGATGGTCGCTGCGGTGAGGGCGTGGTCTCCGGTGATCATTTTGACCGCAATACCCGCGTCGTGACACTCTTTTACGGCGCTGATCGCTTCGGTGCGCGGTGGATCGATCAACCCGACTAAACCTAATAAAATCAGCCCCTCTTTGAGCTCATCTTGGTGTAAAACGGTCTGTTCCGGCGCAGCCGTTTTATAAGCGATGGCCAGCACCCGTTGCCCCTGCGCCGCGATGGCGGCGGCGCGCTCTTCCCATTTTGCACCCTCAAGGGCTACGCGCTTGCCATGAACATCAAACGTGTAGTGACACAGTGCAAGCACCTTTTCAGGCGCTCCTTTGAGGTAGATAAAGGCTTCGGCCTGAGTCTTGTGGTTGTGATGCAAGGTGGCCATATATTGATGTTTGGCATCAAAGGGTATGGCATCGGTGCGCTGATATTCGCCGCGACACGCCGCAAAGTCACACCCCGCTTTACCAGCAAACGCCAGCAGCGCTCCTTCCATCGGATCGCCCTCGACGCTCCATCCGCCATCATTGCGCAGTTCGGCGTCGTTGCACAATACGCACACTTTGGCCATCAGATCGAGCGCGCGGTACGCTTTGGAAGAGACCTCCTGCGCTCCTTCGAGTATGTCGCCCAGCGGCGCGTACCCTTCGCCCTTTACATGTAAGGTTGCTCCCTCCAGCGCGACAGCAGCGACCATCATTTCGTTGCGCGTCAGCGTGCCGGTTTTATCCGTGCAGATCACCGATACGGCGCCGATGGTCTCGATGGCGGGGAGTCGGCGGACGATGGCGTTGCGTTTGGCCATCACCTCAACGCCCACCGCCAGCGTGATGGTGAGCACCGCCGGAAGACCTTCAGGGATCGCCGCCACGGCAAGCCCGACAATCGCCATAAAGAGCCCATCAAAGGGCATAGAGAGCGCCAAAAGTCCATACACAAAAATCACGCCTGAAAGCCCAAGAATAAAGATCGTCAGCCATTTGGCAAAGGCGTCCATCTGCTCTACGAGCGGGGTTTTGAGTGTCTGAACGTTTTGCAGCATCCCACTGATGCGCCCGATTTCGGTATGCGCACCTGTGGCAATCACCACCCCTTGCGCCGTTCCGGCGGTGACGGTCGTACCGCTAAAGGCCATGCAGAGCCGATCGCCCAGTGTCGCATGGGCACTGACGGGCGCGGTTTTTTTATCGACGGGCAGCGACTCACCGGTGAGCAGCGCCTCTTGCACCGCAAAACCGTGGGTTTTGAGCAGACGCAGATCGGCAGGAACCTTATCACCCGCCTCAAGCAGCACGATATCGCCCACCACCAGCGCTTCGCCGTCAATACTTTGGCGCATGCCGCCGCGCATCACAGCGGCATGCGGGGCGAGCATCTGCTTGATCGCATCGAGCGCCTTTTCGGCTTTGCCCTCTTGGATATAGCCGATGATCGCGTTGGCCAGCACGACGGCCAAAATGACAAAAGTATCGCTGATGTGATCTAGTAGCGCCGTCATCACGGCGGCACCCAGCAATACATAGATCAAAATATTGTGAAACTGGAGCATAAAACGGATAAAGGGGCTGCGTTTAGGGGGTTCGCTCATGCGGTTGGGCCCATCGCGCTCCAGCCGGGCTCTTGCCTCTTGAGCGCTTAGACCCTGCTCTGAGCTCTCGACTTCGTGCATCACTTCCTGCGCACCCAAATGGTGCCAAAGTGGTGTTGATTGCATCATGCCCTCCGTCAAAGGAATACTCAACGATAGGCCGATAGGGTAAATGAATATAAAATCGTCAAATCGTCGTACCATGTAGACAATGGGCTTGGTCGCTTACGCCCTTGTTCTAGGTGATCGTCTACGGCGCTATGAGGTCGATGGTGTCGAATTTTTTGAGCTTTAATAAGCGTTTATCATGGGTCATAAAGGCTGCACAATTCGCCCTTAGAGCACTGTGCAAAACCATCAAATCTTCAAAATCATCAAAGAGTTTCTCTTGCAAAAAGCTCCGCTTGGCGAGGATAAAATCACTATGAACAAGATAGAGCGGCTCTATCTCTTCACACAAGCTATCAATCGCATGGATGACTTCATGGGCATTGATTTTTCGCTTTTGGGTCAGATTGTAATAAAAAGTGGTGATGAAATCGCCCGAAAAATAGAAGGTTTTTGCTTTATCATCTTTGTTTTGCCTATACCACGCGATCGACTTTTGCGCACTCTCTCGTGTGCTATCGAGGAGGTCAAGACAGATGTTGGCATCAAGAAAGATCTTCATGATGCTCCTTTTTCATCTGAGAAAAATCTATATCGCCAACTTTTCCATCCAGCAAACCGATAAAACTTCCGCTTCTCTTGGTGGCGCTTTGTTCGATGGTGTCAAGTATGCTAGGGTCTTTTGCGATAGCTTGAAAGTACAAATCCAGCGCTTGAGTGAGGTTTTTATGCTTTTGTTGCAAGATGCGTGTTGCTTTGTCTATCGCGTCACTATCAAGCAAAAAATTTTTTCGTACCTTGAGAGTCTGCATCATATCTTCTTTATATGTATAAAATTCGTATGTATATTATACAGCATTACATGCTAGTGTCCGCCCATCACCTTTTCGATCTCTTCGGGTTTATCGTGGATGCCGAAGCGGTCGATGATGGTTTTGCTGGCTTCATTCTGGCCGATGAGCTCCACGGTTTTGCCCTCCTTGCGCAGCTTGTAGACCGATTTATCCAGCGCGTAGACGGCGGAGATGTCCCAAAAATGGGCGCGTGTCAGATCGATGATCACCCTAGAAATCGGCTCTTTGAAGTCGAAGGTATCGACGAATTTGTCGGCGGAGTTGAAAAAAACCTGCCCCACGAAGCGGTATATGCGCGTTTGATCTTCCAGATGCGTGTCGCAGTACATGAAGTGGCTGATCTTGTTAGCAAAAAAGAGCGACGCGAGCAGTACGCCGCTTAGGACACCCAGAGCCAGATTGTGGGAGTAGACGACCACAAAGACGGTGGAAAGCATCACGATGTTGGTTGAGAGCGGCAGGGTGCGCAGGCCTTGGATGGAGCCCCAGTTGAAGGTGCCGATTGAGACCATGATCATCACCGCCACCAGCGCGGCCATCGGGATGATGGAGATCAGATCGCTTAAAAAGACCACCATGATCAGCAAAAAGAGTCCCGCGACAAAGGTGGAGAGCCTTCCGCGCCCGCCCGATTTGACGTTGATTACCGATTGACCGATCATCGCGCAGCCCGCCATGCCACCTAAAGCCCCCGTAGCGATGTTGGCGATCCCCTGACCCACGCATTCGTGGTTTTTGTCGCTCTTGGTATCGGTCATATCATCGATAATGGTGGCGGTCATTAGTGATTCGAGTAGCCCCACCAGCGCTAGTGCCAGCGCGTAGGGAAAGATAATTTGGAGGGTTGCAAAGTTGAGCGGCACATCCGGCCACAAAAAGATCGGTAGGGTATCGGGCAGTGCGCCCATATCGCCCACCGTGCGCACGTCGATACCCATCACCATCGTAAGCAGCGTCAGCACGACGATGGTGACCAGCGGCGAGGGGATCAGCTTGCCGATACGCGGCACATAAGGAAAGAGGTAGATGATCCCAAGCCCAAGAGCGGTGAGCGCATAGACGTGCCAGGTGACGTCGGTGAGTTCGGGCAACTGCGCCATAAAGATCAAAATCGCGAGTGCATTGACAAAACCTATAACGACGGCGCGGGCTACGAAGCTCATCAGCACACCGATTTTGAGATAGCCCAAAACGATCTGAATCACTCCTGTGAGTAGCGTCGCGGCGAGGAGATACTGCAAGCCGTGCTCTTTGACGAGCGTCACCATCAGCAGCGCCATCGCCCCCGTGGCGGCGGAGATCATGGCGGGGCGTCCTCCCGCAAAAGCGATCACGACGGCCATGCTAAAAGAGGCGTAAAGCCCCACGCGCGGATCGACGCCCGCGATGATCGAAAAGGCGATTGCCTCAGGGATGAGTGCCAGTGCGACGACCAGCCCCGAGAGCAGATCGGCGCGGATGGAACCGAACCACTCCTGCTTGTTCAAACGAAATGTCATGGGTATCCTTTACATGTAAGCCTGTTTTAGCGTCGGCGCATGCGCTCTTCGCTATTTTTAGGGTTTTGGTGCAGTTTGCGAAAGCAGGTTTGGCAGATGGAAAACTCGCTGTTGTAGGGTAGGGGCTTGGAGCAGCTGCGGCAGCGGGGGACGAAGTGGCTCTGTTTGAGAGAGTTTTCGATGTAGCGGTTGAGCATGGCGCGGGCGTTTTTGGCCGCTTCCGCGTCTATGAAGGCTTCGCTGAAGCGATAGGCCAGCCAGAGATAGAGCGAAATCTCCTTGACATAGTCTTCGGCTTCGAGCAGTGCCTCCATCGTGTCAGCATGTTCACCTAGCCCTTTTGGCGGCAAATAAGCGACGCTCTTTTGCGATTCGAGCAGGGCGCAGTAGCGCTCAAACGCCGCCATAATGTAAGGTGATGAGGTGGAGAGCGGCGCGGTGGCGAGGGTGAATTTGGCGCTCAGGTCAAGATTGAATCGATCCACCACGGCGCTGACTTCAAGCATCGTTTCGAGGTTGGTGGCGCGAAAGGGGCCGTCAAAGCGCATGTGCTCCACGAAAAACTCCAAAATGGCGTGCAAAGAGCGCTCTTCAAGGATGCTGCCCACCAAGCGGATGTGATCGAGGTTGGCCATCACCCGAAAAGGCACGGCGATGACGTGGTCGTTTTTGTGGTACTGCTTGATCACATAACTCAGCACATCGGGGGTGAGCGCCCCCACATAACCCGCGCTCTTCATACCATAACGCCCGGCGCGGCCTGAGATCTGATGCACTTCGCTGGGGGTGAGCCCCCGGCTCTTTTCACCATCAAACTTCTCGAACTTGCTAAAAAGCAGGGTCTCAATGGGCAGGTTTAGCCCCATGGCGATGGCGTCGGTGGCCACCAGCACGTCGGTTTCGCCCTCACGAAAGCGTCTGGCCTCTTCGCGGCGCACCTCAGGCGAGAGGTTGCCATACACGACGCTCACGCGGTGGGTGCGCGAGAGCTGCTGTTTGAGCCGCAACACGTCGCGGCGGGTGAAGGCGATCACGGCGGTAGCGGGGCGGATCTCGCCGATGGGGGTGGCGTGGCGCATCAAATGCAGCGGGGTTTTGCGCTCAAATTCGATGATCTCCAGCGGTTCGCCCAGATACTCTGAGAGCGCCACAATCGCCTCTTTGGCGTTGGGTGAGCCGGTCATGATGATGGTTTTGGCGGGGGCACCGATGATGGCGTTGGCCCAAGCCCAGCCGCGCTCGCTGTCATCGATCATCTGCACCTCATCGATGACGCAGACGTCCACGTCCACTTCAAAGTTGAGCATCTCGATGGTGGAGCTGATGTGTGACGCTTCGGGGTCGATCAGCTGCTCTTCGCCGGTGATAAGCGAGGCTTTGATGCTCTCTTCGCGTAGCTCCTCATACCCCTCAAGTGCGAGCAGCCGCAGCGGGGCGAGGTAGCTTCCGGTGTCGGCTTTTTTGAGCCGCTCAAAGGCTGCGTAGGTCTTGCCGCTGTTGGTGGGGCCGATGTGCAGCACAAGGCGGCGGCGCAGCTCTCTGGCGAAGGGGAAGAGGTTTTTGAAGTCGCGGATGGTGCGCGCAAGCAGTTCGGAGCGCTGACGGCGCAGCAGCAGATGGGCGATGCTTTTGCCAAAGCCGTAGAGCACTTTGCGGTGCATCTTTGGGGTGATGTCGAGGTTTTGGCCCATCAACGGCACGAGGGTCTCGTAGATCGAAGCGTACAGGGCGTCATCGTCAAGCTGTAGCGTTTTGGCCTGCTCTTTACATGTAAGAAAGAGTGATTGCAGTTGCGCCTCAAACTCCGCTACAACGGCTTTTTTGACCTCTTGGAGTCTTACATGTAAGCCCAAATCACGCTCATTCCAGATCGTTTCAAGCAGAGCGCTGCGCTCAAAGGTGAGTGAGAGCAGATAGGCAAAAGTGCTCTTGCTATGGGGCAGCATAAGGCTTTGGCGCGTCTCGATCAGCACGTCGTGGAGGGTCTGCGTGAGGCTCTCTAGGATGAGGTCGCGCTCTACAATCGTGCGCAGCAAGGTGTCGGTGAGTTCAGGTGCGCTTGGTGTGCCCTGCGGCGCCATGCGTTTGAGCGCGCTCACTATCGCATCGCGCGAGAGGTAGCGGTGATCGGATCGTACGCTGCGCGCGATAAAAGCGTCGATCTGACTTTGGCGGGTCTGAATCAACTGCTCTTTTTGCGCCGTGATGGCATCAATGATCACGCTGTTGTCGGCCTCAAGCAAAAAACTGTATTCAAAGGGGCGAGTTTTGAGGGTGTGGATCTTTTTGAAGCGCTCTTCGCCGCAATCGTAGAGAAACGAGGCATTAAATTCAAAGGCATCGTCAAGGTCAAAGAGCCCTCCGAGCTCCTTCTCAAGGATCCGTTTTTTCCCTTCAAAGCGCAGATGGCGCAGGCGCGACTCCATCTTCTCTGGGGTAATTTTGGAGCTGCGTACGTCAATAAAAGCGTTGTGCAGTAGCTTGGCCTCTTCGGGGCTTACATGCAACTCTGCGCAGAGCTCGGCGATCTTTTCGCTGCGCTCTTGTGAAACCTGTGAGAGGTTTTCACCCCGATAAATGCGGTTTTCGGCTTTGAAAAAGGCCAGAATATGGGTGCGTAGCTCCATATCGCCATCCGACCATAAGCGACGAAAGAGGCGCACAAGCTGCTGCTTCTCCAGCGATTCGGGGATCAGCCCCAGCGAGTGACACAGCTCGATGAGCGTAGCGGTACCGACCCGCTCGATCCCTTCATCAAACCCGTCACCGTCAAAGTAGTGGCGGATGCGTGCATTGAGTTTGCTCTGTTTCTTTTTGGACATGCGCAATGGTAGCAGATTTAAGAGTGCAAAGCCTATAATCACCCCATCGAAGATCGCTGTAAAGGAGCTCTTCATCCTAACACAGAACTTACTCTAATGACGCACCAGCGCAGATTTAAGCGGCACTTACCGCTGCTGTGTTAAAGTCGCGCCAAACAAAGGAGCGCTCTTATGGATGACATCATCGCCGATGAGTGGACGCAGGAGCAGTTTTTGCGCGAAAAGGCGCGACTGGAAGCTCTGGGCGTGCAGGTCGTGCTGGTCGATACCGTGCTCTCTCCCATCGATAAAGTCCCCTCCATCACCTACAATCCGCATGAAATGAAGCGTTACCCCGAGGGGACGGTCTTCGTCTTTTACTGCGACACCGGCAAAAGCACCAAAGAGCGGCTGGGGGAGTTTCGCAAAAAGTTTTCGGCCTATCGCTGCATCTCCCTTTACGGCGGCAGAGGCTACTGGCGCAAAAATCTGCAGGTGACGCCGTGATCGAGCCGGCACTGCTGCAAACAGCCATGAAGTGCTTTGTTCAGGCGCTGGAATCGGGAGGCTATTACGAGGCGCATGAACAGCTCGAAGCGCTCTGGTTCGAGCGGCGCGCTTGCAACACCCCCGAAATCGCTCTGCTCAAAGGCTATATCAACGCCGCCGTCAGTTTCGAGCTGGAGCGGCGCGGGCGGGTCGCGGCGGCGCAAAAACCGTGGCGCACCTTTGAGAAGTATCTGCCGCAGATACTTTGCGTAGAACCGTCGCTAAGGGCGCTGTTTGATCGTGGATACAGTGCGATTGCGGCGGTCAAAAGCGTACATGTAAGCCTTTATCGAAGTGATGCGGCTATGGTACAATCCACCTACGACACAACAAAACTCCATCTCAATCACAAAGGAACATTATGAAAAAAATCACGGCTTTGGCTTTGAGCGCAGCGGCACTACTGGCTGCCGATGCCCCTTTTAAAACCCATACGGAACTGAGCTACGTCCAAACTCAGGGCAACACCGACACCAACGCCTTTTCGCTCGACTTTACCGCGCAAAAGAGCTATGAAGCGCATCAACTCAAGCTTGATCTGGACGCGCTCTATGGCTCGCAGGGCGATGAGGAGAACAAAAATATGATGGCTTCAGAGCTCAACTACGACTACGCGATGATGCCGATGCTGGGGATCAACTACCTCGCAGGATTCAAGCGTGACCGCTTTTCGGGTTTTGAGTACCAAGCCTACACGGGTCCGGGTCTCAAATATACCCCGCAACTCCCCGAGGCGCATACGCTGGGATTGCAAGCCAACCTTCTGTACAGCGTGGATGAGGGGATGGATAAGTATTTCGATGCCGCAGGTGATGAGATCAAATACCCTTACCCCGACGGTAAAAGCGGTGCGAGCAAAGTTGACGGCGAAAGCGAAGACTATACGGGCTATGTGCTCAAGCTGACCTATGCGTGGCAGATCCTTGAGAATCTGAAGTTGGCGCAAGAGGCCAGCTATCGCGGTGATTTTGAAGAGAGCGAGCACTATTTTGTCTACTCCAAAAGCGCGCTGGAGACCAAAATCAACGATATGCTCTCGATGGGCATAAGTTACCGCGTCGATTACACCAATCTGCCGCCGCTGGGCAACGAATATACCGATCGCACCTTTTTAACCTCGCTCATCATCGACTACTAATCGAAGCCGCTCTAAAGGCTGCCGCCGCTGCCAGCGCGGTGAGCGCAGCTGAGGCAAAGAGCATCTGCGGCCAATACTCATAGATAAACCCCGCTCCAAACGCCCCGATAAATCCTCCCAGCCCATACGCAATACCGAAGAAAAACTGCTGTGCGAGCTTACGCTGCGCATAGAGATGGTAGAGGTGGCTGATCGCGGCGGTATGAAAAAGAGCAAAGCTCAGTGCATGGATCGATTGGGAGAGAAAGAGCATGCTCAGATCATCAGGGTAGAGATGCACCAAAAACCAGCGAAGTGCCGTTGCAGCCGCACACAGCTGCACGATCAACAGCAGATTGCGCCGCAGCAGCGGCCCTTGAAAATAGAACATCACAATCTCTACGATAACGCCGAAGCTCCACAGGTAGATAGTCATATCCAAAGTGACGCCGTGGTCGGTAGTGTAGATCGTGAAAAAGTTATAAAAAGGACCGAAGCTTACCTGCATCAGCAGCATTCCCAGCCAGAGCCAGGGATGGCTTAGGAGACTAGAGGCCGAGACGGGCGGAAGGGTTGGCGCGTGCACATGTTGCACAAGACCCCCGATGCGGTAGCCGATCCAGACGGTAATGAGTGCGGAGGCGATCAGATAGACAACGGCGGTCTGGGGAGTGTCTAGTTGCTTCACCAGCACCAGCGCCACCAGAATAAAGCCGATGGAGCCAAAGAGGCGGATCTTTCCGTAGCGCTCCTTGCCGATATGCTCCAGCGCGATCACCTCGACATAAGGCAGCGTGAGGCTCAGGCCAATGCCCAGCGTGATGTTGCACGCCATCAATGCCCAAAAGGAGCCCAGCGAGAGATAAAAGCCGACCGTGCCCGAGAGCAGCAGACCCAAAGCCGCATTGAAGGTGCTGCGTTCGAGCTTGAGACCGCGCAGAAACGCAAAGGGAACGATAAAACGCACCAGCGGAGCCGTGGCAAAAATGATGCCGATTTGAGAAGGAGAGAAGCCCACCATATCGAGCACTTTGGGCATGAAGATGATGTGCACGGCAACGACGGCGAAGTAGAAAAAGTAAAACGCGCCGATCGAAAACGAGATCATGAGCGTGGGTTGTAGATGACGGCGGTGCGGCTGATCAGGTCGTGCAGGCTTCGGCGGTCTTTGCGCAGCAGAGGGAGCAGAAATCCGGCAAAAAGGGGCAGTGCGGAGAAAATATAACCGATAAAGCGCAAAGAGAGCTGTAGCCATGAGGCGCGCTTTAGAGTGCGGGCATCGACCACGCACAGATGGAGCATCTTTTTACCCGGCGTTTGCTGAGCGAGCCGCCAAAATGCAACGTAGATCAGCATGGAGACAAGCATTTGCGCCAAAGAGAGGAGCGGGTCGGGCGCGTTACTCAGCGGCGCACCCTGAGCGACAATCAGATCGATTGCACCGGCACTCTTCATTTGGTCGTGTCCAAAGAGGAGCATAAAGAGCAGGCTCACCGGTAACCCGATCATAAACAGATCGGTAATAAACGCAAGCACACGCGCCCAGAAGCCGCCATAAAGCGGACGATTGGGTTGAATGGAAACAGTCGGGCTTGATTTTTTTTGACGGACGTGACGCCACTTCATAGATTCAGTTCTTTGTAATAATTAATTTATGACCGATTTACCAAGCGCTCTTATACTTTCAGCGTTGTCAGTTAACGAGCCATTAATTGATAAACACCATTCATACACTCCTTAAGATTCGAAGCCCTCTAAAGTATACGCTTGGAGCGGCGGAGAATGACTCTCCACCTTTTTTTTGATTATTTTTTTGCGTAGCGACGACGATCAGTCGGGTCAAGATAGCGTTTGCGGATGCGGATGTTCAGCGGCGTGATCTCAAGCAGTTCATCATCTTCGATCCACTCCAGCGCTTTTTCGAGGTTCATATCTCTAGGCGGAACCAGCTTGATTGCTTCATCGGCACCGCTGGAGCGGACGTTGGATTGCTGTTTGCCCTTGATGGGGTTGACATCGAGATCGTTGGAGCGGGAGTGCTCGCCAATGATCATACCAGCATAGACCTTGGTTTGCGGTCCTACAAATAGGGTGCCACGATCTTGAAGGTTAAAGAGCGAATAGGCAAGTGCTACACCATTTTCCATCGAGATGAGTGCGCCGTATTGGCGTGATTCGACACTGCCGGAGTAGGGGCGGAATTCCAAGAAGGAGTGGTTCATAACCCCTTCGCCCTTAGTGTCGGTGAGAAACTGTCCGCGAAAACCGATCAGGCCGCGTGCGGGGATCTCAAACTCGATACGCTGGAACCCTTCGCCCATCGGCAGCATCGATTTCATCTCTGCTTTGCGTTTGCCCAGACGCTCGATGATGGTGCCGCCGAACTCTTCAGGCACGTCGATAACAAGGTGCTCGAACGGCTCACATTTAACCCCTTCGATCTCTTTGACGATAACCTCGGGACGGCCGATGCCAAATTCATACCCTTCGCGGCGCATGTTTTCGGCCAAAATGGTGATCTGCAGCTCGCCGCGTCCAGAGACTTGGAATTTACCCTCTCCGATCACTTCAAGACGCATGGCGACGTTGGTTTTCATCTCCGCTTCTAAGCGGTCTTTGAGCTTGTTGGAGGTGACGTGTTTGCCCTCGGTGCCGGCCAGCGGCGAGTCATTAACAGAGAATACGACGGTCAAGGTCGGCTCTTCGATGTGCATCGGATCAAGCGGCATCGGGTTGGTCGGATCGACGATAGAGTCACCGACATCGACCGTTTCCAGTCCGGCAATGGCGACGATATCGCCCGCTTCGGCACTCTCAATCTCCATGCGGTGCAGACCGTGAAAGCCGATCAGTTTGCTGACGCGACCTTTGACCTGCTCGCCGTCGGCTTTGGCCAGAAGGATGTTGTCGCCTTTGGAAATGGTGCCGTTAAAGATCCGCGAAATACCGATTTTGCCGACGTAGTTGTCGTAGTCGAGGGTAAAGACCTGTGCTTGGGCCGGATTGTCTTTGTCCCCTTCAGGCTCGGGAATTTTGCTAAGAATCGTTTCGAAAATACACTCGAAGTTGCCATCAGGCTCAGTCATATTGAGCTTGGCTACGCCATTTCGAGCGGCAGCGTAGATGATAGGGAAGTCGAGCTGATCCTCGGTAGCGTCCATAGCCACAAATAGGTCAAATACTTCATCTACAACGCGTTCGGGATCGGCTGAAGGTTTATCAATCTTGTTGATCACGACGATGGGTTTTTTGCCCAGCCCCAGCATCTTTTTAACGACAAATTTGGTTTGCGGCATGACCCCTTCGTAGGCATCAACCAGTAGCAAAACACCGTCAACCATCTTCAGTACGCGCTCTACCTCTCCGCCGAAGTCGGCGTGGCCCGGAGTATCGATGATGTTGATCTTATACTCTTTGTAACGGATAGCGGTGTTTTTGGAGAGAATGGTGATACCGCGCTCTTTTTCAAGGGCGTTAGAGTCCATGGCGCGTTCAGCGACCTGTTCGTGCGAGCTAAAGGTGCCTGACTGCTTGAGCAATCCGTCAACCAAAGTGGTTTTTCCGTGGTCAACGTGTGCGATGACGGCGATATTTCTGATCTTTTGCAAGGTGATTCCTCTGATTCCGTCTTGTGGACGAAAAGAATTTTCGCGATTTTAGCGAAGTTTTATTGAATCTTTGATTGGGTTGGCGGTAGTCGTTTGGTTACATGTAAGGCAATAAAGTGGCATGGAAATTGCTTTCATAGGGAAAATTCCTTCTATAAGGAGGCGGTTATGATCGTGGTTCAAGCCAAAGAGAGCAAAAAAAGCAGCGATCTCGCCCAATTGCTTTTGGGTACAAAGTCTCAGGAGAAGAGCCGTTTTTCAGATATATTGGCACTTGTTGAGCGTGTCAAAATCGGTATCAAAGAGGGGAAAGGTGAAGAGTTGAAGCTTCTGATCGCGGAGGATGCTCAGGAGATGAAAACCCCGTTACAGACCCTCGTAGCGCTCAAAAAGACGCCCCGAGATAGCAACGCTTCGCGCGCTGACATTACCTCGGGATCAGCCGCTTCGAGCCAAACTGCGCAGCGTAAGAGCATAGAGCCAAAAAGCCAACAAGAGCAGATGCTCACACTGCTGCTCAGTGGTGCTCCCGAGCTGATCGAGGAGGGTGATAGCGCCGAGTCGCTTAGCACTCTGCTTGAGCCAAAAGTGGTGACACAACTCGGCGAAGAGACGCTCAAAAATACGCTGATTCGGGCCAAGCAGCAGCTTAGGGTGCAGATTGAGACGGTCGTTAAAGAGCAGCAGATAGAGATCAAAACGATGCCTCAAAGCCTTAAAGGGCTCTACGACTTGGCGCAAAAGCTTCAGATCAATGTTGAAAAAATCACCATGGAGACGTTGCAGGTAAAAACCGAATCCGTAGTGGCTACAGCGGTGACAAGGTTGCCGATTTTGGTGCGGCAAGAGCGTACGGCGGCACCTCAGGCGTCTGCGCTGCGAAGCGCATTAGAACGTACGGCGCAACAAGATGAGACTGTGCAAGAGAGCGACGATCAGCCGCTCAAAAAACTGCTCTCAAACACATCGCAGAGTACCAAGCCTCAGCCCTCCGCTTCGGCCATAACGTCCGATGCGCCTTTGCAGCGTCAAGCGTTGGCGGAGGAGGCGACACTTCCGGTCAAAAGCGATCTTAAAACTGCCGCAGCAGCATCGTCTCAGCAGCGTCAAGCGTTGGCAGAGGAGGCAGCACTTCCGGTCAAAAGCGATCTTAAAGCTGCCGCAG
>JAFGUB010000048.1 GCA_016938735.1 Campylobacterales bacterium
AACCGCGCTCAAAATCATGGTACTTTTGACTGATGGTCAAAACACGAGCTCATTCTCGACAAAGATGGCCTATCGTACCGGGGCGTCGGGATTTTACTCTGCCCGCAGCAGTTCGTCTTTCTCTACGTCAAATAACGACTACTATGCGCTCTATTGGCATTCCAATCAGCGTGAAGCCGATGGCAAAGATGACTACTATAGTTTTGCTACAGGTCAGTGGGTCAAAGCAAGCGAGACAGGATACTGGTATTATTATAATGGTTGGAGATTCAAAAAATCGGATGCCGTGTCAATCGATTGGCAGACGATCTGGGGTAAAAACTACACCCTGCAATATGTCATTCAGAAATTCATCTACCCGGCGCGCAACGCAGAGGATAACAGCACGTCAAAAACCGGCATCTACGACGAGATGGCGATCGAGTCTCAATATGGCGTAAAAGACAAAAACCTGAATGATATTTGTACCCTCGCGAAGGCAAAGGGGATCCGCATCTTTACCCTCGCAGTGGACGCCCCCACGCAAGCCGGAGAAGTGTTGGCGGCCTGCGCAACCGGTCCGGGCTACGCTTATGAAGTCACGTCCGACGACATGACCGACGCATTCAGCTCGATCGCCTCTTCGATCAACGCGCTGCGCTTGACCAATTGATACCTGACTGGGCCGCGCAACCCGCCCAGCCCCTCCTTCCAAACCCAATGCGGACAAAAACAATGACCAGCATCACCCCAATCAAGAAACACCGCGTCCGCCTCGGCGTGCGCGTACGGTTTCTCCACGACGAAAGCGGTGCAGTCACCATTCCCTCGTTATTCTGGATCGTCTTTCTCTTTTTCATTCTCCTCAGCACAGTCGAGATGTCGGTGATGTTCATGAAGAAGACGCTGCTTGAGCAGCGCGTCGCATTGACCTCGCGCGTGATGCAGCTCGGGCTAGACGGCAAGCCTGACGAGGACACCCTGAAGACATCGATTTGTAGCAATCTAACTTTCCTAAACGACTGCAAGAACAACATTACCGTCGAGACGTTCTCGGTTGATCAATCCAATTGGCGTTCCACGTTGGATGGCAAGGCTGTAAATTGCCAGATCAGCAAAGACAGCGCAGACCCTCTGCCGCCCAAGAACGTCGAATACGGGGCGGATGATCAGATAATGATTATGCGCGTCTGTTTACGTGTAAAACCGATAATTCCAGCATCTCCTTTTGCAAAGGCGCTAACAGCGGCTTGGCCCTGGGGCGATCAATACGCACTGGTTACCACCACGGCGTATGTAAACGAGCCGCGGATAGGAGGGTGAGCATATGAGTAACACCACCAAA
>JAFGUB010000049.1 GCA_016938735.1 Campylobacterales bacterium
AAGCCCTCCTTCGCTGATAATACTGCATCTTTCAGGTGTGGGAATGTAGGCCGCTGCATAGTTCTTTTGGGTTTTCTTTTCTTTTTTTTATCTCCTTCTTGTTTTATAATCTTGATTTTGTTTACAATAAATTCTTTTATGGTATATAAACCTTCTCTAACATCTCTGTATATTCATCCATACTCTTACTGTCGAGGGTAATGCCCCCGCCACTTTTGTAGATCAGTTGTTCTCCATTTTGCTCGATAAATCGGATCATTACGGCACTCTCAAGTTTTTTCCCGTCATAGATGCCGAATACCCCGCTAAAGTAGCCTCTGTCGTAGCCTTCTATATGTTTTAAAATACGAACCGTGCTGATTTTCGGCGTGCCGCTGATGCTGCCTGCCGGTAACAGTTTTCGAATCATGGTACCGAGATGACTACGCCAGTCGCTAGGGAGTGTTCCGCTGATATGCGAGCTTACATGTAAGAGCCTTTTTGCCCCTGCCGCAATAGTCTGTGTGTATCGGAAGCGCTCAACGGTAACCTGGGTCGCAATCTGACTTAGATCGTTTCGAAGTAGATCGACGATCATAGTGTGTTCTGCCATCTCTTTGGGATTGGCAAGGATACGTGACTCTGCATCTT
The DNA here is from genome assembly GCA_016938735.1 of Campylobacterales bacterium. GTDB lineage: Bacteria > Campylobacterota > Campylobacteria > Campylobacterales > Sulfurimonadaceae > JAFGUB01. The sequence continues at coordinate 631 of JAFGUB010000049.1, forward strand.
GAATATCAGCGTCGATAGTCCCTTTCATCGGAAAGGTGTTGATGGTGTCGTTTTCAATGGTGATGAAGGGCTCTGGAGAGAAGCAGACGAATTGATCTTTTACATGTAAGCGGTACGGTGCATCGGAACGTTCAAAAATTTCTCGAAGCGTGAGGTTGGTTGTGATTGGCGTGGGTTGGGTAAGGTTGGCTAGGTAGGTATTGCCGCGACGGATCTCTTCGATCAATGCATCAAATTTGTCTTTGTAGGTCGTATAAGGGATCGGGGTGCGCGAGAGTGTTTTGTCGCCGTTCTTTGGGTGTTCTCTGATCGCATAGGCGATCCCGTGCGCTTCAAGTGCGTCGAGCGGTATGACATGCGCTTTGCTTCCCAGATAATCGGTGTAAAAGAGAAAAGGGATTTGACTGGCCGCATAGCGGCTCATCAGTTCAAACATCGGCGATCAGTTTTTTGAGCACCGCCATACGGATCAGCACACCGTTAGAGACCTGTTGCAGCACTTTTGAACGGGGGTCGGCGAGCAGCGCATCGTCGATATCGATATTGCGGTGTACGGGGCCCGGATGCATGACGATAATGTCGCGGTCGCCTAGGAGCTTTTGGGTGATACAAAAATCGCTGGCGTAGTCTTTGAGCGAAGCGTAGACGGGGTAGGAGTGGCGCTCTGTCTGGGTGCGAAGGCTCATCACCACATCGACGTGATCGATAATGTCACGCAGATTATCTGACGTTTCAAGCGGACTTTTGGGGATAAACTGCGGTGGGCCTACAAGGATGACCTTCAGGCCGTAGCGTGTGAGTAGCTCAATATTGCTGTTGGCGACACGGGAGTTCTTGATATCGCCGACGATGGCAACCCTTTTGCCGCGCACCTCTTTGAAATGTTGCTTCATGGTGTAGAGATCGAGCAGGGCTTGGGTGGGATGTGCATGCGCACCGTCACCTGCGTTGATGATACTCGCACGGGTGTGGTTGGCCAGAATCTGCGGAACGCCCGCGTTGGCATGACGAACGATCATGGCGTGCGGCCCCATCGCGTCTAGGTTGGTGGCCGTATCGACGAGGGTCTCCCCTTTTTTGGTGGAGCTTTTGGCGACGTCAAGGTGGACTACATCGGCACCAAGCCGACGCGCGGCGATCTCGAATGAGCTGCGGGTGCGGGTGGAGTTTTCAAAAAAGAGGGTGATGATGATGCGGTCTTGCAAGATGCGCTCAAAGCGTCCGTCGCTGTAACGTGTTGCGTCGGCAAAAAGCGCGTCAATCTCTTCGAGGCTCAAATCGTCGGTTCGGATGAGATGGCGCATGATTCTTCCTTGTTTTATTCGGCAGTATAACGGATGGCGGCTTAGTTTATAAGGGCCTTTGCCAGCGCTTCAAGCCCCTGATCCGTTCTAAAATAACCCGGAAAACGGGTGTTAAAATAGGGGGCGCTGATCCGATCAAAGGTATTATCGCCTCCATGCAGATTGACGATCCACTCATGTGCGATTTGACGGTTTTGCAGCGCTTCAAGGCTCAGCAGGGTATCGTTGATGCACCCCAGCGATGCGTGGGTGACGAGCAGGGCTTTGGCCTCAAAAAGCGGGATCAAGTCGATCATCATCCCCGCTTCATCGACCGGAACGAGCAGCCCGCCGGCCCCTTCGATCAGCAAAATATCACAGTGCGCTTCGAGACGCGTAGCAGCCTCAAGCAGTCGTGTGCGTTCAATTAGGCGGCCTTGATTGGCCACATACGGGGCTGCGGGCAAAGCAAAAGTGAAGGTGACGACATCGCTTACATGTAACGAAGCGGCATGCGGATTGAGCGTGCGCATCAGGCCATAGAGCGCTTGTGCATCGACGGGATGATTTTCGACGCCTGTTTCGATCGGTTTGTAGGCGCAGACTCGAAGTCCTTGGTCGGCGTAATGGCGCATGAGCTGCAGGGTCGTATGCGTTTTTCCGACATTGGTATTGGTGGCGGTGACGAAGATCCGTTTAGCCAATTTTAGCCTTTACTGGGATATAATCGGCCAATTTTATATCAGGTATTCTAATGAATCGCTTTGAAAAGTACAACACGCAACTGGTGCAGAAGATCGGCGCGAAAGAGGGGCCGATCTCGCCTTCGATCACCCATTCGGCTTCGTTTGGTTATGGCAGCTGCGAAACGGCGGAGGGGATTTTTGACGGTAGTGTGAAAAAGCCGCTCTATGCCCGCGTAGGCAATCCGACCAGTGCCCAGCTTGAGTCGGTTTTGGCACAGATGGAGGGGGGAGTAGGCTCCGTGGCGACCGCTTCGGGGATGGCGGCGAGTGCTTTGGCGGTGATGTCGATTGTCAGCGCGGGCGATGAAGTGATCAGCATCGGCGGGCTTTTTGGGGGGAGTTATTCGCTGTTCAACGAGACCTTGCGCCGTTTTGGGGTTCAAAGCCACTTCTTTGCAGTCGATGACCTTGATGCGATTGAAGCAGCGATCAACGATCATACCAAGCTGATCTTTTTAGAGAGTGTCGGCAACCCCAATCTGCAACTGCCCGATATCGCCGCCATCGGCGCGATTGCCCGCAAACAGGGCGTGGCGCTCGCGGTGGACAATACCGTCACACCGCTGTGCGTACGCCCTCTTGAGCTGGGTGCCGATATCGTGATCTATTCGACAACCAAGCTGATTACCGGTAACGCTTCGGCGCTGGGCGGGGCGGCGATCTATCGCGCGATTAACGAGAGTGAGGATAAGTTCAAAACGGAGCGCTATCAAGATTTGCACCCCTTTATGGAGAAGATGGGTGCGACGGCGCTGATCGGCGTGGCCAAAAAACGGGCCATGCGCGATCTGGGGATGAGCCCCGACGCTTTTGGCAGCTATCTGACGCTGCTGGGTCTTGAGACCTTGGGGCTGCGGATGGAGCGCATTGCACAAAGCGTTGAGCGGGTGGCTGCGGCGCTGCATCATACGGGCTTACATGTAAGCCATCCCTCACTCCTGCATCATCCGCATCATGAGCGCTATAAAACGCTTTTTGAGGGGGGATGCGGGCCGCTTTTGACCATCGATTGCGCCGACAAAAGTGAAGCGTTTAGGCTGCTCAATCGCCTCAAGCTCACCACCATCACCGCCAATATCGGCGACAGCCGTACCCTTGCGCTGCACATGGCTTCGACCATCTATCGGGATTTCGACGCGCCGACACGCGCTTTTTTGGGGATTACGCCGGGATTGATCCGCGTCTCTATCGGGCTGGAGTCGCCTCAGGACATCATTGATGATTTTGTTCAAGCTGCGACGTGAACCAAAGTTGCATTGACGAGGCATAAGTGTTGAGGCTTACGCTTTGTCTTAAGAGAAACGATATTCAAGCCCTGTTATAGTACCCCAACTTTACATGCAAGGATCCGCTTGAGTACGAAAAGAGCGTATGAGATCACATCTGAGCTGTCGCTCGCAGAACCCAAAATGTACAAAGTCGTGATGCTCAACGATGATTACACGTCGATGGATTTTGTCATCGACATCTTGATGAGCATCTTTCACAAAAGCTATCAGGAGGCAGAAGCCATTATGCTTGACATTCACAAAAAGAACCGCGGCGTCTGCGGGGTCTACACCTACGAGGTGGCCGAAACGAAGGTGGCTCAGGTGAGCCGCTTGGCGCGCGAGCAGGGTTTTCCGCTCAAAGCCGTGATTGAGGAGGCGTAAATGATCAGTGCCGAACTCAATGCCGTCTTTCAAAAAGCGCTCAGCTTCGCCAAAGATCAGCGCCACGAATACCTCACCATCGAGCATGTCTTTTTCGCCGCGACGGGCTCCAAAGAGGGGATCGACATTTTGCGCGAGTGCGGCGCGGACGCGGCGCAGCTGCGTGAGCAGATGGGGCGCTACATCCAAGAGCACATCCATCCGCTGCCTGAGGGGGTGCGCCAGGAGCCCTTCGAGACGGTCGCGCTCTCAAGGCTGATCGATCAGATGGTGCGCCATATCCAAAGTGCGCAGAAGCAGCAAGCCGACGTCGGGGATCTGTTGGCGGCCATCTTTGAGGAGGAGCACTCCTACGCCGCGATGCTGCTGGGTGAGCACGACATCAAAAGGGTGGACGTGCTGGAGGTGATCTCGCACCGCGACATCGAAGCGCAAGGAGGCAGCGACGAGGAGAGCGCACTCTCTAAGTACGCCATTGAGCTGGTCGCAAAAGCCAAGATCGGCAAGATCGATCCGGTGGTGGGTCGCGGGGATGAAGTGGAGCGTGTCATTCAGACGCTCTGTCGGCGTAAAAAGAACAATCCGCTGCTGGTCGGCGAGCCGGGCGTGGGCAAAACGGCCATCGCAGAGGGGTTGGCATTGCGCATCGCTGCCGACGAGGTGCCGGACATTTTGCGCCACGCGCCGCTCTATGCGCTTGATCTGGGCGCGATGCTGGCGGGGACTAAATACCGAGGCGACTTTGAAAAGCGGCTCAAAGCGGTGATTGATGAGCTTAAACAGCACCAAAATGCCATTATGTTTATCGACGAGATTCACACCATCGTGGGCGCGGGCGCGGTGAGCGGGGGGAGCATGGACGCCTCCAATCAGCTCAAACCCGCGCTTGCTTCGGGAGAGCTGCGCTGTATGGGGGCGACCACCTTTAGCGAGTACCGCAACATCTTTGAAAAAGATCGGGCGCTCAGCCGCCGTTTTGCCAAGATCGACGTGGACGAGCCGACGCAGGAGGAGAGCTTTTTGATCCTTAAGGGGCTGCGCGACAAGTATGAGAAGCACCACGGCGTCAAGTACACCGACAAGGCGCTGCGCGCGGCGGTGGAGCTCTCAAAGAAGTTTATTTCCGAGCGCTTTTTGCCCGACGTGGCGATCGATCTGATCGATGAGTCGGGGGCTTCGTTTCATCTTAAAAAGCACAAGCGCACCACCGTGACTCCTTATGATATCGAAGCGATTATCGCCAAAATCACGGGCGTGCCGACGTCGCGCATCGGCGAAGACGACATCGAAGCGCTGCGCCATCTCGAAGCACGGCTCAAAACGCGGGTGATCGGGCAGGATCGGGCGGTCGAAATCGTCGCAAAGGCGATCAAACGTTCACGCGTGGGGTTGGGTGCCACAGATCGTCCCATCGCTTCATTTTTGTTTGCGGGGCCTACGGGGGTTGGTAAAACGGAGCTGGCGCGCGCACTGGCGGAGGTGAGCGGAGTGCATTTCGAGCGCTTTGATATGAGCGAATATATGGAGAAACATGCGGTAAGCCGTCTGGTGGGCTCACCTCCGGGTTATGTGGGGTTTGAGCAGGGTGGCTTGCTGACCGAAGCGATCCGCAAGCACCCCTACACGGTGCTTTTGCTTGATGAGATTGAAAAGGCGCATCCCGAGCTGATCAACATTTTGCTGCAGGTAATGGACAGCGCGACGCTCACTGACAACAACGGCTACAAGGCTAATTTTCGCAATGTCATTATCATCATGACTTCCAACGTCGGGGCATCTGAAGCCAAAGTGATGGGCTTTAACGCCGATCAGTCACTCTCGCGCGGCAATGCCCTCAAATCCTTTTTTACTCCGGAATTTCGCAACCGCCTTGACGCCGTGGTGGAGTTTGCGCCGCTTGAGATGCCCATTGTCGAGCAGATCGTGCGTAAGTTTATCGTTGAACTCAACACGGATCTGAAGAAGAAAAAGGTATCGATTACGCTGAGCGACAAAGCTGTCGGTTATCTGGCGCAGATGGGCTACGATCCGCAGATGGGTGCGCGCCCGCTTGCTCGGGTGATCCAAGTGCGCATTAAAGACCCGCTCACGGAAGCGCTGCTGTTCGGGACGCTGAAAAACGGCGGTAAAGTAGCGATTGACTACCAAAAATCCGCCCTCAGTTTTGACTATTTGGCGTGATTCCGCAGCTTCGCTATCAGCTCGCCTTCCCTGATCCGCGTAGTGCCCATGAGAGCGGCATTGTCGCTTGGGGCGGCGATCTCTCCCCGAGTCGTTTGATGCTGGCGTATCGAAGCGGCATCTTCCCTTGGTATTCCAAGGATGATCCAATTTTATGGTGGTCGCCCGATCCGCGCCTGATTTTGCCACTCTCAGCGTTCAAGTTACGGCGCTCGTTGCAAAAGCGGCGCAAGCACTTTGAGATCCGCTACGACAGCGCGTTTTGCGAGGTGATCCGCCACTGCGCGCAGGTGCCGCGCATGGGGCAGCAGGGGAGCTGGATTGTGCCTGAGATGATCGAAGCCTTTGAAGTGCTCCACGCAATGGGTTACGCGCACAGTGTCGAGGCCTATCATGAGGGTGTTTTGGCGGGCGGACTCTATGGCGTCGTTGTAGGTGGGGTCTTTTGCGGCGAATCGATGTTCGCCCTTGAGCGTGACGCTTCCAAAGCGGCGCTCGCACAGCTTGTGGAAGATTTGAGGCTTTGGGGTTTTGGATTCATCGACGCTCAGGTGCCGACAGAGCATCTCAAGAGTCTGGGGGCGATCGAAGTAGGGCGCGATCTTTTTTTGGAACAGCTCGCGCTTTGGCGGGACGTGGATACCGACCGCGCCGCTTTTGTGATGAAAAATTGATCTTTTTTGTCCTTTGAGAGTTAGGTCTGTTTAAGTTTGGCCTCTCTATAATGCTCCATTCCAACAAAAAGGGTATCTATGAAAAAAGTTCTTCTCTCTGTATTGGTTGCTGCGGCACTCTCAACTATGGCGTTTGCCGGTGTGAATGATCAAACCGGTTGCGGTCTTGGTTCACAAATCATCAAAGATGACAGTTCTGCGGTTCTGCTTGCACTTCAAGCGACCACCAACGGTACTTCAGGCAACCAAACCTTCGGTATCACTTCAGGTACTTCAGGCTGTAAAAAAGTCAAATTCGTGATGAACGATGCGGCTCAAGAGTTTGTAGCGGGCAACATGGACCAACTGGCTAAAGAGATCGCTATGGGTCAAGGCGAGTCTGTAGATACCTTGGCTGAACTGCTCAAAATCGAAGACAAAGCGGCGTTCGCTTCTGCGCTTCAGTACAACTATAACAGCATCTATACCTCAAGCAAAGTCGAGATGTCTGACGTCGTTACCAACATCTCTAACGTTGCGATCTAATCTTGCTTGACGGATCGCTCCGTCAAGTTTTCCTCTCAGTGAAGTTATTTTTCTTCTTCTTCTTTTTCTTACATGTAACACTTTGGGCCGATGCGGCGCACTACCACCGACTTGCTGATGAGATGAAACTCGATGGCGAGCGTTATTGGCAGCTGCTCTTACATGTAAGCAATGGGAGCAGCGAGATTGATGATCCTGAATTTTTTCTCTCCCCAAGCGGTAAAACCGATTTTAAATCTGAGTTGCACGCGACGTTAGATGCGCTGTATGGTGAGACCCATTTCGATGATAATGCGACGGCGTGTCGCTATCCCGCGCGCACGGCATGGCTACGCGAGCAGCTTGATCTGCAAGGACTGCCGGACGTTACATGTAACGAATATGACACCCTTGTGCGCAAGATCGATCCGCGCTCCGTGACACTGGTCTTTGCCGATGCACATATCAACTCCCCCGCGTCGATGTTCGGGCACACCTTTTTGCGCATTGACAGTGCGTATGAATCGAAGCTGCTCTCCCATGCGATCAACTACGCCGCCAATGCCGATCAGAGCAAAGAGAATGGTGTGGTGTTTGCTATCAAGGGGCTCTTTGGCGGTTACCCCGGTATCTACTCGCTGCTGCCCTATTATGAGAAGCTCAGCGAATACAAAAGCACCGAACAACGCGATATTTGGGAGTATGAACTCAATTTGAGCGAGGAAGAGGTGCGCCGTATGGTGGCACACATCTGGGAGATCCACGCGACCTATTCGTGGTACTACTTTTTTGACGAGAACTGCTCTTACCACATGCTTTGGTTGCTGGAGGTGGCGCGGCCTAGCGTACATCTGCGTGAGCACTTCTGGTATCAGGTGATACCGCCTGAGACGGTAATGGCCGTGGAAGCAGAGGGGTTGATCGCCAAGAACCGTTTTCGCCCCTCCAAACGCTCTTTATTGCTCGCCTACGAAACGGAGCTCTCCAAAGAGGAGCGCTTGCTGGCGATGTCGGTGGCGCTTGGCAAACAGCCTGTTGCGGCGCTTTTGGCTGATACCAAACGATCGCTCCAGCAACAGCAACGACTGCTTGAGGCTGCGGCAGAGTTGTGCGAATATTACCTCATCGAGCATCGCCTCTCCAAAGAGCGCTATCTGGAGCGGTTTCAGGAGATTCTCAAAGCGCGCGCTGCTTTGGGGCATAGTGAGCCCTTACATGTAAAGGTTCCGCCCAATCCTCTGCAAGCACACCCTTCAAGCAGACTCAGCTACGCGCTGGGCAGCAGCAAGGGCGATCTAACCCACTATTTTGGTGTACGTGCTTCGTATCAGGCCATCGGTGAGGCCGATGAGGGGCTGCTGGAGGGGACGCAGATTGAGTTTTTTGATCTTTTGTTGCGTTATACGCGCGAGCCGGGTATGGATCAGCAGGCCAAGCGGATCGAGCTTGAACAGCTGAGCGTGGTTTCCCTCAGCTCCTTGGCTATGCGCGGTGACTTTTTTACCCCCTTTTCGTGGCGGATGCGTTTGGGGTGGGATCGAGACGGAGTCGATGCGCGTCTGCGTGCCCATGTGCGCTTGGGTGCAGGGAGAGCGTGGGACGTGGGGGCAGGGTATGCGTACGCTTTGGCCGAACCTTTTGCCTATTATGACGTGAACGAGGCACATCAGGCGGGTGTGATGGGAAGCGTCGGTGCTTTGGTACGACCGGTGCAGGGGTGGTACAGCGCTTTGGAGTATGGCTATCGCTTTTATCATGACGGCGCACGTCAGCATCTGCTCAAGGTGACACAGCGTGCGGCGCTACGGCGCGATCTCACCTTAGGGGTCGAATACCGCTTTATCGGACGTGACGGGCCTGATGAAAACCGTTTCAAAGCCCTTGTGGACTATTATTTCTAAATCTCTGCACAAAGGTGAACCATGTATCTAAGCCAAAGCCGATTCTCTCTCTGGGCCGATTTTATCGAGCGCGATTTTCTGCACAGCGGGTTTAAGGCGCTCATCGATCAAGGGATTATCAACGGTGCGACCTCCAATCCGTCAATCTTTAAAAGCGCCTTTTTAACCTCCAAAGCTTATGCGCCGCAACTTGAATCGCTTCGCGGCGTTGCGCCCAAAGAGCGCTACGAAGCGCTGGCCATCAGTGACATTCAAAGCGCCGCCGATCTGCTTTTACCTCTGTATCACGCGGGTGACGACGGTTTTGTGAGCATCGAAGTTGATCCCTTTTTGTGTGACGACGCGCTTGCGACGATTGCGGAGGGCAAGCGGCTCTATGCGCAGATTGATCGGCCCAACGTCATGATCAAAGTTCCCGCCACTGAGGCAGGTTACAAAGCGATGAGCGCACTGGTGGGCGAGGGAATCGCCGTAAATGCGACGCTCATCTTCTCTAAAGCGCAGGCCGCCTCATGCGCGCGCGCCTTTGCCTTGGGGCTTGAACGCACGGCTGGGCCTGTTGCTACCGTCATTAGCGTCTTCGTGAGCCGTTTTGATCGTGCGCTTGATGCGCGACTGCAGACCGCCGGCGCGCAGACCGCGCTTACGGGGATCTACAATGCGGCTGCCATCTATGATGTAGTGCGCTCCATGAACGTGCCGCACTGCCGTACCCTCTTTGCCAGCACCGGCGTCAAGGGCGACAGCCTGCCCGGTGCCTACTATGTCGATGCCTTGTTGGCCCAAGACAGCGTCAATACCGCGCCGATTGCAACGATTGAAGCCTTTGTCGCCGGAGGTGATCGCCAGATCAAACTGCCGCTTGATGCCGCGGTTATTGAGTGCCATTTTGAGGCGGTCGCGGCGACTGGGATCGATATCGACGCTGAGATAGAGCAGTTGATGAATGAAGGGCTGGATGCCTTTAAAACCGCTTTCGCAGAGATTTTAGAGGCGCTAAAGGAGCAGTGATGCAGCAGGATTCTCATGTAGACGTCCAGTCGCTGACGCTTGAGACGCTCAAAAAAGTGCGCGGCTACTTGGCTCGGATGGTACAAAGCGGAGGGAGTGACCTGCACATCAAGGCCAATGCGGTTGTGCGCGCTCGGGTTAACGGTGAGATCGTTCCCATTTCCGGTGAGATCTTTTCCAAAGAGGAGGCATTGACATTCTCAAAAGAGCTGTTACGCCACCGTTTTGCCGAATTTGTCGAGAAAAAAGAGCTGGACCTGACCTATCCATTTGATGAAAACACCCGCTTTCGCGTCAATATTTTCTTTCAGATGGAAGGCGTTTCGGCGGTGTTTCGTGTGATTCCCGTCAAAATCCTTTCGATAGAAGAGCTCAGCTTACCCTCGGTCGTCAATAAATTTACTATAGCCGAGCGCGGTTTGGTACTCGTCACCGGAGTCACAGGTAGCGGTAAATCGACGACATTGGCGGCGTTGATCAACGAGATCAACTGGAAGCGCCGCCGCCATATCATCACGATCGAAGATCCGATCGAGTTTGTTCATAAAGACCGCAAATGTATCGTCAATCAACGCAGTATCGGACAAGACAGCCACAGTTTTGCCAATGCGCTGCGTGCTTCATTGCGTGAAGACCCGGACATTATTCTTGTCGGTGAGATGCGTGACCTTGAGACGATCGAGATCGCGCTCCACGCCGCAGATACCGGACATTTGGTTTTTTCAACCTTGCATACGCTCGACGCCAAAGAGACGATCAACAGGATTATCTCTACCTTTCCAACCGGAGAGCAAAATCGTATTCGTATGACGCTCGCTTCGGTACTCCAAGGGGTTATCTCTCAGCGCTTGATCCCCACCATCGACAACAAACGCGTTGCGGCGCTGGAGGTGCTGGTGAAGACCGCGCGCATCGAGCAGCTGATCATGGACAACCGCGACGTCGAAATCCGCGATGCCATCGAAGAGGGCAAGGATATCTACGGTTCACAGAGTTTTGATCAGGCCATTTTGGATCTTTACAATGCCGGCAAAATTTCTGCAGATAAGGCGCTTGAGTACGCCACATCGCCCTCAGATTTGAAACTGCGCATGGAGGGGCTCAATACACGCGCCAAAGTGGGCGATGCTAAAAGTCCTCAAAAGAGTGAGACGAGACAGTTTGCCGAGGAAGAGATCTTCTCTCTCAAGAGAAATTAAACAATTATTCGGTAAAATTTCGCTCATTTTTTATCAAAGGATTTGTAATGCTTGAAGGCATTCTTAGAGAGAGTACCGGTAAGCGCTCGGTTAAAGCGCTGCGCCGAGATGGTTATCTAATCGCGAACATCTACGGAAAAGGTTTGGAAAACATCCACGCCGCGTTCAAAATGAACGATTACATCCGTACGGTTCGCAATAAAACCACCTTGGCATTCCCAATCAAAATCGCGGATCAAGAGATGAATGTGGTGGTTCAAGCCTATGAATCTCATCCGGTCACCGGCATCTTGTTACATGTAGACCTGATGGTTGCTCAATGCGGCGTCGTCACCCACTACCATATACCTGTTGCAACGGTCGGTTCGCCGGTCGGCTTGAAAAACAAAGGGATGCTTTACATCGCCAAGCAGCGTCTGCGTGTTAAAGCTGCGATTGAAAACGTACCTTCGATGTTGACCGTCGATGTCTCTAACCTCGACTTGGGCGACTCTATGCTGATTCGTGATCTTCCTAAGATCGACAACGTCACCTTTACCGATTCTGAACGCGTATCGGTAATGAGTGTTATCAAAGCGAAGTAATGCTCATTGTTGGTCTGGGAAACCCCGGATCGACCTATGCGAACACCCGTCACAACGTCGGCTTTAGGGTAATCGATGCGCTGCTTCGCAGGCATCGTTGCGACCCCATCCGCAAAAACAGCTTCGAAGGCGAACTCTTTAAGTGCGCCGAACATTTTTTGCTCAAACCCTCCACTTATATGAACCTCTCAGGCCGCTCCATTCAAGCCGTACGCACATTTTATAAAATTGATGATGTTGTTGTGATTCATGACGATCTGGATCTACCGTTTGGCGCACTTCGCTTCAAGCACGGCGGCGGACACGGCGGACACAACGGACTCAAATCCACCGATGCGATGATCTCAAGCAGCTATCTGCGGGTACGTATGGGCATCGGTAAACCTGAACACAAAGGGGAGGTGGCATCGTATGTGCTAAGCCCCTTTAGCGCTCACGAAGAGCCTCATCTACCCTTATGGATCGCTCAAGCCGCAGATGCAATCGAGGCGCTGTGGATCAAAGGGTGGGAAGAGGTCGCTTCTCAGTACTCGCTTAAACGATCTTCGCTACAATAAAGCCTACATGTAACCTCTCTGAAGGCCTCTGATGCTTCTTTTTCGCTATGTAGCCGCGCACTATCTGAAGTATATCGTTGTGATCCTCTTTGCGCTTGTTTTTTTCATGGTCGGATTTGATTTTATTCAGGTGGCTAAGGATCTTCCGGATTCCGCCAATTTGATTCTGATCTATGTGGTTTTTAAGGCATTTTTTGCAGTCGATATGATGCTTCCTTTGAGTCTTGTGTTTGCGATGATTGCAACCAAGATCCAGATGATACGCACCAATGCTTTGGTTGCCTTGTATGCTCTTGGATACACCAAAACCGATCTGTTGCGCCCTTTTGTGGTCGTTTCGGGCGCTTTGATCGTGCTCTATATCGGGCTACATACAACTGCTTTTGCCAGAGCGGATGAGTATGCCAACAATATCCGTTCCACGTCGCAATTTTTCAAGCCGACCAACCACCTCTTTTTTACTTATCAAGATCAGTACATCTATTTTGGCAGACTTGATCCACTCAAGGAGCGGGCGTACGATATTCGCATTTTTGGCGTTGAGAAGGGTGATTTGCGTTTTGTGGTGATGGCAGATGAGGCCCGCTACAAGCACGGCTATTGGCATATCGACGAAGCTAAGCGCATCACCAAGCCGGAGCTGCTTAGCCTGAGTGGTGAGGGGGCGCGTATGACGCAGGAGCGAGGGCTTAAACTGCTCAAAGATTTTCGCCCGAAAATTCTTGATCAAGTCTATGAAGGCAAGGTGAACTACACCATTATCGACGCCATCGATGCGATGCGTCTGCTGCAGGATCAAAATGTCAATCTCGACCGGATCAAAAGTGCACTCTATCGGATGTTTGTGCACCCTTTGTTTGTGCCGGCATTAATCGTTATTCTATTTTTCTTTGTACCTGCAAGTCCAAGGTTTTTAAACCTCTCGCTTTTTAGTTTCGGCGCTATTTTGGCGACGCTCACGGTGTGGGCACTGCTGTTTATGATGATCGAGCTCTCCAACAACAAAACGATCCCCAGTGAAGCGGGCGTGGTGATGCCGGTCGTTTTGCTGACGCTGATCGCCGTGTGGATCTGGAACCAAAACCGTCTGCAGGCCAGACGGGCTTGATGGCTGCGGCGCTTACATGTAAGCCGCTTTTGGATAGAATAAGCGATTATCAAGACGAGGAGTTGGGGTGATCGATTTTCAGGCATTGGCAGAGCAGTATGATACGCCGTTGTATGTTTATGATTTCGACTATATGGCAGCGCAGTTTGAGGCGCTTAAAGAGGCATTTCGGGGGCGTAAGTCTCTTTTGGCCTACGCGGTGAAGGCCAATTCAAATCTGAGTGTCGTTCGTCATTTCGCCAAAATGGGTGCGGGGGCAGACTGTGTTTCGATCGGTGAAGTGCGTCGCGCACTCATCTGCGGGGTGCCCAAATACCGCATTATCTTTAGCGGTGTGGGCAAGCGTGACGAAGAGATCGCCGAGGCGCTGGATGTCGATATCCTCTACATCAACGTCGAGAGTGAAGCGGAGCTGATGCGTGTCGAGAAGATTGCCACTGCCAAAAACACGGTCGCCCGTATCAGCGTACGGGTAAACCCCAACATCGACCCGCAAACCCATCCTTATATCTCCACGGGACTGCATGCCAACAAGTTCGGTGTGGACCTTGACAGCGCCAAACGGATGTATATTCGTGCCAAAAACTCCCCTTCGCTCGAGCCGATCGGCATCCATTTTCATATCGGCAGCCAACTCACCCAGCTCTCCCCCATTCGTGAATCTGCCGAGATTGTCGCTGATCTGGTGCGCTCTTTGGCCGCGCTGAAGATCGATTTGAAGTTTTTTGATATCGGCGGCGGGCTTGGCGTACGCTATAAAGAGGAGCAGACCATCACGCCCTATGACTATGTCCAAGCCATTCTCGGCACACTGAACGGTCTGGATGTGACGGTGGTGTGCGAACCGGGTCGATTTTTGACGGCCAATGCGGGCTATTTCCTCACCCGGGTGCTCTATGAGAAACGCAACGGCGATAAGCGCTTCGTAGTGGTAGACGGCGCGATGAACGATCTGATTCGTCCCAGCCTCTACAATGCTTATCATCATGTCGATACATTGGGTAAAGAGGGCGAAGTGAGTGCGGCGGACATTGTGGGGCCTGTGTGCGAGAGCGGCGATTTTCTGGCCAAATCCTATCCGCTGCCGATGATGACACACAACGATCTGCTGGTGCTTGAGAGTGCAGGTGCCTACGGTTTTGGAATGGGGAGCAACTACAACACGCGCGGTCGCTCTGCCGAGGTAGCACTCGAGGGGGCACAGGCACGTCTGATCCGTCGGCGAGAGTCTTTTGACGATATCATAGCTTTAGAAAAAGAATTTCTGGAAGATTGATGATTTTTCTCGACGTGCAGGGGACGCTGATAAATGACACCGATCGCTTGCCGCTTCCAGGCGCTCTCGAATTTGTGGCGCATCTTAACCGTCGAGCGATCCCCTATGTGGTGGTCACCAACAACAGCATGATAGAGAGTCGCGCCTTTTTGGGCTATCTTCAGGGTTTGGGGTTTGGGATTGACGAGGCGCATTATGTCGATCCTTTGATGATTTTAGATGGCTTGTTGCCGCGCGGATCGCGTTTGGCCGCTTTTGGTTATCCCGAATTTTTGGAGCTGTTAAAGCAGATGGGTTATCGGCTTGATACCCGTTCGCCTGACGCGGTGCTGCTTTCTGTGAAGCCTGATTACACCTTTGAAGAGTGTGCCAAAATCATCGAGTTGCTGTTCCAAGGCGCCGCACTCTATGGAATGCACGAGACCAGCACCTACGCTCTTGGCCCAAAGCGCTATCCGGGCGTGGGGGCGCTGCTGCGGATGTTTGCCTATGCTACCGGTGTCGGCTATCAAGTGGTCGGCAAGCCCGGCGACGCTTTTTTTGATGCGGCGCTTGAGCGTCTGCGTCAAGAGGTACCGGACGCAGCGTTTAAATCGGTGCGCATGATCAGCGATGATGCCTTGGGTGATCTCTTCGGCGCGAAAAAGCGGGGGATGCAAACCCATCTGGTGCTCACAGGCAAAGTGCGCAGCCATAGTGAGGTGGCCTTGCTTGAAGAGGCGATGCGTCCCGATGAGGTTCATCTGAATTTAAATGCAATAATGGAGCAACTATGAATACCTTGCAGGAGTGCCGAAGCGTCATCGATACCATAGACGACGAAATACTCCGGCTGCTCAACGAGCGGATGAAAGTGGTGCAGCGGGTAGGGGAGATCAAGCATCAGAGCAAAGCGGCCGTCTATCGTCCGGAGCGCGAAAAAGAGATCATCGAACGTCTGAGTACGCACAATCAGGGGCCGCTCAACCGCGCCGCGATTGAAGCGATCTTTTTGGAGATTTTTGCCGTGGCGCGCAATCTGGAGCTGCCCGAGCGCATCGCCTATCTGGGGCCTGAGGGGAGCTTTACCCATCAGGCGGCGGAGTCACGATTTGGAGCCATGAGCGACTACCTCTCACTAGGTTCGATCGAAGCGGTCTTTCGTACCATCGAAGCCAAACGGGCGAAATTCGGGGTGGTGCCGATCGAGAACAGCCGCGATGGCGTCGTCGGTGAAACCCTTGATCTGCTGGCGGCTTCGCCAATGAAGATTGTCTCCGAACTCTATATGAGCATTCATATGGCCTTTGCGACCAAAGCGCACAAACTCTCCGAGATCAAGCGGATCTATTCCAAAGATAAAGGTTTTGGGCAGTGTCGCGCCTTTTTGAGCGAACACGGTCTGGATACCATCGAGCATATACCGGTTGAATCCACGGCCAAAGCAGCGATCATGGCGTCGCACGATCCCGAATCGGCAGCAATCTGCTCCCATATCGCGGCGAAGCTTTATGGGATTCCGAGTATGTTTGAAAACATCGAAGATATCCACAACAACCATACCCGCTTTGTGATCCTCAGCGACTTTGAGAATCTTCCCAGCGGCGATGACAAGACTTCGATTCTGGTGCGCCTCAAAGATGCCCAAAAGCCGGGGGCGCTGGCCCATTTTCTGCGTGATTTCGATGAAGGTAAAGTCAATCTGAGCAAAATTGAAAGCCGCCCCTCCAGAGACGACAAGAGTTTTGGGTATTGGTTTTTTATCGATTTTTACGGACACATAGAGGACAAGGCGGTGCAGCAGGTGCTGCGTCAACACAGTGACGAAATCACATGGCTGGGAAGCTATGCAAAGGGAGAACATGCAATTTAATCAAACGCTAGAATCGATCAAAACCTATGAAGCGGGCAAGCCCATCGAGCTGGTGGTGCGTGAATTCGGTATCGCACCTGAAGCGATCGTCAAGCTTGCAAGCAATGAAAATCCTTACGGTTGTTCCTTACATGTAAGCCAAGCGGTGTCGCACATTCTCTCTAAAATGGCGCGCTACCCGGATGATTCGATGTATAAGCTTAAAGCAGCACTGGCCAAGCGCTATGACGTGGGGGCGCATCAGGTGATTATCGGTTCGGGCAGCGATCAGGTGATCGAGTTTGCCGTACACGCCAAAGCGAGCGCCTCAAGGCCAGTGCTGATGAACTCCATCACCTTTGCAATGTATGAGATTTACGCGAAGCATGTGGGTGCTCCTGTCGTGCGCACGACGTCACGCCACCATGATCTTGAAGCGTTTTATGCGCTCTATGAGCAGCATCATCCTTCGATAATCTTCATCTGTACACCCAACAACCCCACCGGCGACGCGATCGATGCCGCGGAGCTGATCGCCTTTTTAGAGAAGATCGACGGCGATACGCTGGTGATTGTAGATGGTGCCTATATGGAGTACGGACGCACTAAAGATGCTGCAAAGGCGCTGGAGGTCTCAAGTTTGGTTGCACGTTTTGCCAACGTGCTCTATCTAGGAACTTTTTCCAAAGCGTACGGCTTAGGAGGAATGCGTGTCGGATACGGTATCGCCTCGGCACCGATCATTGAAGCGCTTTACAAGCTTCGCCCTCCTTTTAACATCACCACCCTCTCGCTTGAAGCGGCCACGGTGGCACTCGAGGATGATGCCTTTATCGAGCACAGCGTTTTGAAAAATTTTGAGCAGATGGCACGATACGAGGCATTTGCCAAAGCGCGCGGTTTTAGCTACATTGACAGTTATACCAACTTCATCACGCTCTGTTTCGACGCACCTCTAAACGGTACCGCCATAGCGCAGAAGCTGCTTTCTCGGGGCATGATCGTACGTGATCTGGCCGGTTACGGCCTCAATGCAATACGGGTGACGATCGGTTTGCCCGAAGAGAACGACCGCTTTTTTGAACTCTTTGATCTTGTCCTCAAGGATTAGGTAAGCACTGATGGATTTTAAAGCCCTCGTCGCGCAGCTCTCGGTTCTTTACAGCAAGCTCACCCTTGCACAAAAAGTGATCGTTGCGGGTGCCGTTACGGGTATTGTGGGTTTTTTGATCTTTTTAGTCGTTTATACCTCAAGCGGGGTCTCCAAGCAAGAGTACCGACCTTTGTTTGAAAACCTTAGCAGTGCCGATGCGGCCAAGGTGATCGAACATCTGGAAAAAGAGAAGGTGCCTTACCGTATTCCGCGCGACAACGTCATTGAAGTGCCGCAGGAGTATCTCTATCGCGAACGTATCGCCATTGCTTCTCAGGGGATCGCACAAGATGTGGGCGTCGGTTTTGAGCTTTTTAATCAGCAAGATTTCGGTGCGACGCGCTTTGATCAGGATGTGAAATTTTTGCGCGCACTCGAAGGTGAGCTGGCACGCACGATTGACGCATTGGCACCCGTCGAGCGCTCGAACGTTAATCTTGCCTTGCCAAAAGAGTCGCTGTTTGTCTCTAAAGAGGTTCCGCCGACCGCTTCAGTCATGATTAAGCTGAGGCCCGAGCGTAAGCTCTCCCCAAAGCAGATCAGAGGGATCAAAAATCTGGTAGCGGCTTCGGTATCTAAGCTTGAAGCCGATAACGTGACGCTTGTTAATGACGAAGGCGAATCGCTGGGTGAGAGCGAAGGGGTGGATGAGCTTGGCGAGCTTTCGGCCATCCAGCAACGCTTCAAACACAAAGAGGAGCAGAAGAAAGAGCAGAAGATCGTATCGGTGCTTTCGCCTTTTATCGGCGGGGACGATCGCGTACGTGCGACGGTCACCATCGAATATGACTTTTCTCAGGAGAGCTACACCTCCGAGACCTTCGATCCCGAAAATATCGTACGCAGTGAACAAAATAGCGAAGAGAAGCGCGAAGGGATGGCTCCATCTGAGGTGGGCGGTGTACCGGGAGTGGTAAGCAACATCGGTCCTGTTCAGGGACTCGCCTCACAAAAAAACGGTGAGAAATATGAGAAGAGTTCCACCACGACCAATTATGAAATTTCTAAGACCGTTGCCACTTCCAAAGGGGAATTTGCAAAGATCAAGCGCATTAGCGCCGCTGTTGTAGTGGACGGCAAGTACAAGATTAAAATAGGCGAAGACGGTGAGCCGACATCGGAGCGTGAATATGTGGCGCTCGATGAGAGTCAGCTAGAGGCGATTACCTCCTTGGTGCGTCAGTCTATCGGCATTGATGAAACGCGCGGTGACCGGGTGAGTGTTCATAATTTCCCCTTTGAGGCGACCCAGCAGCAATTTGAGGGCGAAAACGGTGCAACTAAACTACAGGCGATGATGGATGCCTATGTGGTCCCCTTCAGTGGCCTGCTGCAGTATCTCTTTGCGTTTGCGGTACTCTTTATTGCCTACAAAAAGGTTATTGCTCCATTCGCGGAGCGGATGCTTGAGATCAGCAAAGAGGACGAGGAGCTTGAGAAACCCGTATTGCACCTTGAAGACGATGGGCATGAAGATCTTGTCGAGAAGGCACAGCAGATGCGTAAGCGGGTTGAGGATCAGCTCGGAATGGGTGAGAACTTTAGTGAAGATGACCTGAAACACGACGTCTTGCTTGAGAAGATGCGCAATATTGCCGAAGAGCGCCCCGACGAGATCGCTTCGCTGCTACAGGCTCTTTTGAACGAAGAGGGCACGCTAAATGAACCTAAATCTTTCAAGGATTAACCCATGAAACTCTCTCCGACCCAGCAGGCTCATTTTGATGAGATGGGTATGGCTGAAAAGATCGCTATCTTTCTTTTGCAAATGGGTGAAGATATTACGGCGGCTATCTTCTCTTCTTTATCGGTTGAAGCGATTACCGAAATTTCCAAACATATTGCTAGTAACAAATCGGTGGAACGCGCAATCGCCCTGTCAGTATTGGAGGAGTTCTATGCAATCGTTCAATCCAATCAATATCTAAGTTCGGGTGGCTTGGAGTACGCCAGAGAGATTCTTTACAAGGCGCTGGGGCCTGAAGAGGCCAAAAAGATCCTTGATCGCCTCTCAAAAACCATGTCCAATAGTCAGAATTTTGCTTATCTCTCCAAGATCAAACCGCAGCAGTTGGCGGACTTTATTGTCAACGAACATCCACAGACCATTGCGCTCATTCTTGCCCACATGGATCCTACGGCTGCTGCAGAGACAATCAGCTTCTTCTCAGATGATATGCGCGCCGAGGTGGCGATGCGTATGGCGAAGCTAGGGGATATTTCGCCTTCGATTATCAAGCGGGTTAGTGCGGTGCTCGAATCGAAATTGGAGTCTTTGGCAAGCTACAAAGTGGAGGTCGGCGGACCGCGCGCCGTGGCCGACATCTTCAACCGTTTGGGTGCTAAAGCCTCTAAAGGAACCCTTTCACAAATCGAGCAGATGGATGAAGCGTTGGCACTCTCGATTAAAGAGATGATGTTTACCTTCGAAGATATTGCCGATATGGATAACAATGGAGTTCGTGAAATTTTGAAAATCGTTGACAAGCAAGATTTGATGCTGGCGCTCAAAAGTGCCCCTGAAGAGTTGCGCGAGAAGTTTTTCGCCAATATGTCCGAGCGCGCCAAAGATGCTTTTGTCGAAGAGATGCAGTTTTTGGGCGCAGTCAAAGTCAAAGAGGTCGAAGGTGCGCAGCGCCGCATCGTGGATGCAGTGCAGCAGTTGGCTGAGCAGGGTGTCTTACAGATCGGCGAAACCGACGAGATGGTTGAATAGTTATGGAAGTCGTCATTACCAAAAACGAGCTCGAGTCGCATAGTGTCAACAAGTATAAATTTAAAGTTCTCTCGATGGGGGCATCAGGTGAATCAGAACAGGGTGGGCCTTTGGTAACGAACGTCGCTGTTGTTGCCCCGGAACCTCAGCACCAGAGCGAAGGGATAGAAACACATGCGATCTCCTCGGCATCCAGGGATGCACTTGTGGAGTCTTTGTTGAAAAAAACAGATGAAATGTCTTCGAATTTCATTAAGCTTCAAATGAAGCTCGAGGATCAGGAAGAGGCTTTTAAAAGCAAGCTTGAGGCTGCCAAGAAAGAGGCTTACGAAAAAGGTGCGAGCGATACCCGCGCTAAAGTTAAGCAAGAGCAGGAAGTTGCGGCAGCATCGCGTATGGAACAATTGGCCAAATCGGTTCAGACTCTGGAGCGGAGTGCAGGAGAGTTTCATGCAGCACTCGGACGCATCGAAAATGAGTTGCTTCATGCCGCCGTAGATATTGCCAAAGAGGTGGTATCGATGGAGGTGACTGAGCGTTCCGGTGCGATTGCGGCCAAACTCTCTTCGAAATTGATCAGCGATCTGCAAGGGAGTGCAAGGGTCACGCTTAAGGTTAATCCACAAGATCACGGTTCGGTTTCTGAGAAAGTCGGGCCGCTTCAGTATGTCAGTATCATCTCCGACAGTGCGGTGAGTCCCGGCGGTGTCATAGCGCTGAGCGATTCGGGTAATATCGATTCGGAGATTATGAAACGCTATGAACGCGTCAAAAAGGCAGCCTTAGGTGAATAACGAACCACTCAATATCAAGAGATACTCCATCAAGGAGCTAGAAACCCTGTGTGATCAGATCAGGGGACGCATTTTGGAAGTGGTCAGTCATAACGGCGGCCATTTAAGTTCGACGCTCGGTGCAACTGAGTTGATCGTTGCGATGCACAAAGTCTTTGACGTAACGCGTGATCCGTTTATTTTTGATGTATCGCATCAAGCCTATGCGCACAAGCTGCTCACGGGTCGATGGGAGGCCTTCGAGACGCTGCGGCAGTTTGGCGGCATCAGCGGTTATACGAAGCCTAGCGAGTCCGCATGTGACTATTTTGTGGCAGGGCACAGTTCTACCTCCATCTCACTAGGCGTGGGTGCGGCCAAAGCGATTGCGCTCAAAAAAGAGCAGCATCTGCGCGTGCCGGTAGTGATGATCGGTGATGGGGCGATGAGCGCGGGGATGGCTTATGAGGCGATGAATGAACTCGGGCACCATAAATATCCGATGGTGATCATTCTTAACGACAACGAAATGAGCATTGCCAAACCGATCGGCGCGATCAGTCGGGTGCTCAGTTCTGCGATGGCGAGTCCTTTTTACCAGCGCATCAAGCGCAATGTCGAGCAGTTTGTGGACAACTTCGGCGATGGTGCGCACTATCTGGCAAAGCGTTTTGAAGAGTCGTTCAAGCTCATTACCCCCGGGATCATCTTTGAGGAGATGGGCATCGAGTATATAGGCCCGGTGGACGGACACAACCTCAAGCAGCTTATCGAGACCTTTGAGATCGCCAAGGCACTCAAAAAGCCGGTGATTATTCATGCCCAGACCATTAAAGGCAAAGGGTATAAGATCGCCGAAGGGCATCATGAACATTGGCACGGGGTGGGACCTTTTGATTTGGAGAGCGGCAAAGCGAGCAAGAAGGCATCAGGTAAGAGTGCGACCCAGATCTATGCCGAGGCGCTCTTACATGTAGCGCAAAAAGATGAAAAAGTGGTGGGCGTTACCGCCGCAATGCCCAGCGGGACGGGATTAAGCGCTTTGATGGAGGCCTATCCCGAGCGGTTTTGGGATGTGGCGATTGCCGAGCAGCACGCCGTGACTTCGATGGCTTCGCTGGCCAAGGAGGGCTTCAAACCCTTTTGCACCATCTATTCGACCTTCTTGCAGCGTGGGTATGATCAGGTGATCCACGACGTCTGCTTGATGAATCTGCCGGTGGTTTTTGCGCTCGATCGCGCCGGTATCGTGGGCGAAGACGGTGAGACGCATCAGGGGGTATTTGATATCAGTTTTCTGCGGCTTATTCCCAATATGACCTTGCTGGCCCCGCGCGACGAGCATTCGATGCATCAGGCGGTAGGGTTTGCCCATAGGTATAATTATCCCTGCGCGATCCGCTATCCGCGCGGCAGCTTTATTACTGCCGATCTGCCCCAGTCGCTCCCTTTTGAACTGGGGCGCGCGCAGCTACTACAAGAGGCGCAGAGTGATTTGCTGCTGATCGGCTATGGAAACGGCGTCGGGCGTGCGGCGCAGACGCTTGAATTGATGGAATGCAGTGCCGCGCTCTTGGATCTGCGCTTTGTCAAGCCGCTCGATTCGGAGTGCTTACATGTAATGGCCCAAAAGCATAAGCGTTGGTTTGTCTTTAGCGATTCGGCCAAAGCGGGCGGCGTGGGTTCGGCACTGATGGAGTGGCTTAGTGAGGCAGGCATCGGCGATGTACGGGTGCTGAGCTTCGAGTATGAAGACGCCTTTATCAAACACGGCAACACCCAAAAAGTGGAGGAGTCTTTGGGGCTTTTGCCCGAACAGCTCGCACGCCGTATCGAGCAGATGCTTTAGAGCTTCTCGACGAAGGAGGCCAAAATATCGCGTTTGGAACCGCCGAAGTTGATGCTGAGCATAAACTCACGCCCCGCTTTGCTCACCCCTACGACGCGTCCGGGGCCAAAAATCTTGTGACGTACCAAGTCCCCTTTTTTAAAGGCCGTGTTCTTTTCGATCCGTAGTGACCCTTCGGCCAGCCCCGCTTCGTTGAAGAAACGGCTCTTTTGCAGTTCGGTACGACGCCCCTTATAGTAGCGGCTGTTGACGTGTGAGAGGGTGAGGGTCTCTTTAGCGCGGGTAAAAGCGACGTAGCCTAGTCGTCTCTCCTCTTCAATATCGCTGCCATCTCCGATCAGCGGCAAAAAACCCTCTTCAAGCCCGATGGTAAAGAGGTGCGCAAACTCCAGCCCTTTAGCGGCGTGGATGCTCATGATGTAGATGCTCTCTCCCTCCACTTCGTCTTGTTCGCTTTGCAAGGTGAGCTCATTGAGAAATTCATCAAGCGTGGCTTGCGGATTTTGGATGATGAAGTCTCGAAAGAGGCCGTAAAACTCATCGATATTGCTGATGCGTTCATAGGCATCAGGAGTACCTTCATAGATGCTGCGCAGCTCGAAACGCTCTTCAAGCGCATCGATAAAATCGTAAGTGCGCTCTTGTGAGAGGCTTTGCAAGGAGCGAAGCTCCTGCGCAAACTGTTTGAGCGTGGCGGCATTTTTCTTTTTGACGATCTCTTCAAGCGCTGCGCTCTCCATCGTGTCGATCAGCTCGAACATGGAGCGCCCTTTCTCGATGGAGAGGAGTTCGAGCTTATCGATGGTCGCTTTGCCCAGACCGCGTTTGGGTTTGTTGATGATGCGTTTGAGCGAAAAGTTGTCGTGGACGTTGGTGACGACGCGCAGGTAGCAGATGAGATCTTTGATCTCGGCGCGGTCGTAAAAGCGAAGGCCGCCGACAAGTTTGTAGGCGATGCCCGCGCGCGCAAGCCCCTCTTCAAGCGAGCGCGAGAGGGCGTTGATGCGATAAAGCACGGCGATCTCGCTGGCGCTGATGCCTGAAGTGATCAGGCTTTTGATCTGCGCGGCAATTTTGCGTGCCTCTTCGTTTTCGTCTTCGCTGCTCAGCGTCACCACCTCTTTGCCCGAACCTTTGGTCGCAATCAGGGTTTTGCCGTGGCGGCTGCGGTTGTGCTCAATAAGGGCGTTAGCAACCTTGAGAATCTCTTCGGTGGAGCGGTAGTTGTGCTCGAGTTTGACCATACGCACACCCGGGAAATCTTGATCAAACTCTAAGATGTTGCGGATATGCGCCCCTCTCCAGCCATAGATACTTTGGTCGTCATCGCCGACAACGCAGAGGTTGTTGTGGGTCATGCAGAGTTTTTGCAGCAGCCGAAGCTGTAGTTCATTAGTGTCTTGGTACTCGTCGATCATAATATAGCGGTATTTATAGCTGGTCTGTTCAGCCAGATCGGGGTGGGTATGCAGCAGGGTGTAGGTGAGCGAGAGCAGATCGTCGAAATCGACGAGGTTGTTTTCGACCAGGTAGGTTTGGTACTCCTCGTAAATTTTGGCGATCTGCTTATAGTTGGGTTGCTGGGCTTGAGCATAGGCCTCTTCAGGCGTCATCAGAGAGTTTTTATAGCGTGAAATTTCGCTGGCGATCAGCGCGGTGGGCAGATCGGCGTTGATCTTCTTGACGATGCGCTTTTTATCGTCGCTGTCGATGACGACGAAGTTGTTTTGGCGTCCGAGCAGATGAATATGGAACTTTAAAAAGAGCAGACCGAATTTATGAAAGGTACACAAAAGGGGAGGGTAGCTGGCACGTTTGATCATGCCGAGTGCACGTTCGCGCATCTCTTTGGCCGCTTTGTTGGTAAAGGTCAGGGTGAGGGTCTGTGCGGGAGGAATACCCACTTCATCGATCAGATACGCCAGACGAGAGGTAACGGTGGTCGTTTTTCCGCTACCGGCACCCGCGAGGATGAGAATGGGCCCATCGACCTGTTCGACAGCTGCCCGCTGCTGCGGATTGAGAGATTCAAGTATGTGCTGCATGTTGTACCATGTTGTAAAGTGACTCTATTATAGCACATCGCTGCGCTTCAATGCCTCTATGTGGCAAAATTGAAACAGTTTAAGGCTCATTTTGCATGAAGTTGGATAATGACCACTTGAAATAAATATAATGATCGGTTATAATTTCGCTATTAATTTTACTTATGGAATAAGATAATGCTCAGAGATTTTGCCAAATTGCACACTTTTTTGACGGTTGTGAAGGAGAAGAGTTTCTCCAAAGCCTCCGCGAAACTTGGCATTTCGCAGCCTGCGGTGACGCAGCAGATCAAATTCATTGAAGACTATCTCGACACCAGAATCGTCGAGCGTAAAAAGAACGGCATCAAACTCACCAAAGAGGGAGAGGATCTCTACCGCATCGCGATGCGTCTGGACAAGGCGATCATTAGCAGCGAAAAAGAGTTGCTCAAGATCATCAATAAAGAGTTCACCTTTGTCATCGGTGCCTCCTATGCCATCGGTAACTACATTCTACCCAAGTACCTCTCGAAGATCAAAGAGACGATCAACAACGAGGTCTACATGCGGATGGACGTTTCGGCCAATGTGATCGACGAGCTTGAAGAGAAGAAGATCGATATCGCGTTGATAGAATCTCCGGTCTTTCGTGATGGGATCATCTACCGCGAATGGGTCGAAGACGAGCTGGTGATCTTCTCCAATCAGCCCCTGCCCAAGCAGCTGCGTGTCGAGAATTTTTACGAGTTTGACTGGATCTGTCGTGATGAGAACTCGCATACGCGCAAGCTAACGGCGGAGGTATTTGAGGAGCTCGGCATCGATTGTTCGAGCTTCAACATCATTGGCGTTGTGGCTTCACCGACGGCGATCAAAGAGTCGATCATGCGCTCTCCCAAATCGGGACGTCCGGTGGTGTCGGTCATCTCCCGACATGTCATTAGTGACGAGGTAGAGGATGGGCGCATGTTTGAAGCGCGCATCAAAAACTACCGCTTGGCGCGTAAGCTCTATATTGCCTACTCCAAAGAGCGCAAACACGACGCCTTTATCGATAACGTCGTCAACTTTCTCGCGACGATTCGCATCTAAGGCGCTTTTGAGAAGCGCTACTTCTTTTTAAAAAACTTCTGATTTTCGGGGTTGGAGAGCAGTGCTTGCATGGAATTTTTGATCCCCTCTTCGCTTTCGCTAGGCGTAGAAGCAGTGCGGATGAGGCGGGGCTGGGCTAGGTTGATGAAGATCGGGGTTTCGTCGATGATGATCTGCATGATGCTCAGCAGCGGCACGGTGACAAAACTACCGATGTTTTCGGGTCCGAATCCCGCTTCAAAGAGCAGTTCGTCTTGTTCGATATGGGCCGATTCGAAGGTGTAGCCGGCTAAAAAAAAGAGGGTCATCGGGCGAAATTCGCTGCTAATGTGCCGAGGCAGTTCGGGCTCAAAGCGCAGGTAGTCGATCTTGCACAAAATACCAAAGTTCTGTTCATTCTCAAAGAGGTAGATGAGCAGATCTTGTATATGCTTGCGCATCATATTGCCATATCCGGCGTTGTTCACCACATCGATCAACATGCGTTAGCCTTTAGCTTTTTAGCGCCATTATACCATCTTGCACGATGTGAAACCCCAGCATAGCATTGAGCAGCGCCAAGCCTTCATATTGCGAGAGTTTATCAACCCTGATGGGGCGTACATGTAAGCGCCCCTCATCAATAAGCCGTGCGCGCGTAGTCCCCGCTAGCAGCGGTGTATGTGGCGTATACCAAAGCCCGTTCTGCAAGAAAGCGACGTTGGCGATGGGGGTGTCGGTGATATAACCGTTTTGAACGATCAGGACCGAGTCGCACGCTCCGTTTTGGGTCTGGAGCGCATCAAGGGCGCTGCGGTCGGCGTATTTGTACATGTAATCAATCCGCTCGGCCTGAATGAGCCGCAATGAGCGCGGGGGATGCGGTGTATAGGGGTGGTAACCGGTTTGGATACCGTGCGCGTCGTAGAGGACGCGGCAGCGCCAGAGTCCGCTTGGCGGTGGATCGAGCAGGGAGGCGAGATCATAATGCGCGTCGATACTGTGGGCATAAAGGGTGCGTTCAAGTCGTGATTGATGGTAGCTTATATGCGCTATTTTTCCCTCAGAGGCGCACAGCGTCTCGAGAAAACGCACGTTACGAATCGCTAAAGAGCGCCGTGGAGATATAGCGCTCTCCGGTGTCGCAGAGGATCGTGACCACTGTTTTGCCCTGATTTTCGGGTCTGGAGGCGACCTGCATGGCGGCAAAAACATTGGCACCGGCGGAGATACCCACCAGCAGCCCTTCGCTGCGTGCGAGCATCTTGGCCGTGGCGATAGCGTCTTCGTTGCTGACGGTGAGCACCTCGTTGTAGATGGCGGTATTGAGCACTTGGGGGACAAAACCCGCACCGATGCCCTGAATCTTGTGCGCACCGGGCGCTCCGCCTGAGAGCACGCTGGAGTCTTGGGGTTCGACGGCGATCACCTGCAGATGCGGTAGCGCTTCGCGCAGGACTTCTGAGGTGCCCGTCAGGGTGCCGCCGGTGCCTACGGCAGCGACGAAGATGTCGATTTTGCCCTCAGTGTCGCGCAAAATTTCCGGTGCGGTCGTATCGCGGTGGATTTGGGGATTGGCAGGGTTTTCAAACTGCTGCAAAATGATCGATCCGGGAAGCTCACGCTGCAGCTCTACGGCCCGCTCAATCGCACCGCGCATCCCTGCGGCGGCAGGGGTGAGCACCAGCTCCGCCCCAAGCGCCTTGAGCAGGTTGCGCCGCTCGACGCTCATCGATTCGGGCATGGTGAGGATGAGCCGTAGCCCCAACGCCGCGCAGATGGAGGCGAGGGCGATACCGGTATTGCCGCTGGTGGGTTCGATGATGACGCCGTGCTCTTTAAGCCGCCCCTCTTGGAGTGCGCTGTGGATCATGTTAAAGCCGATGCGGTCTTTGACGGAGCTGGTAGGGTTCATAAATTCGCATTTTCCAAGGATGGTCGCGCCGCTTTGCGATGAGGGGGCGCCCAGGCGAACCAGAGGGGTATTGCCGATGAGCTCGGTGATATTGTGCGCAATCTTCATAGTGTGCCTTTGAAAAAAAGTGCGCTTATCATAGCTCAATTCGCTTTGAAGTCGATGAAAGTTGACTAAAGCACTAATCTTGCTAAAGTTTTAAGGGGTGACGATGCCCGTACCCGCCGCATTGGCGGCGTGGAAAATGACGGTGCCGTGGCGTTTGGCGTAGTAGCGCATCAAAAGCCGCTGCAAGGTCGGCTCAATCGAGGGCATAAACCAAGCGTTGTTGCTGATGACGATCATGTAGCGCGGTGCGCCGATGTAGAGATCTTCATGGGTTGCTTCGTAGCAGACAGCGTTGCGAAACCAAATCCCCTTGACCGCAAAATTGCTCGGTGCCTCGGCGTGCAGGTAGTCCGAAGCGCCGTCAAAAAAGGTGCGGTTGACATACTCGCGTGCAAAGGCGGGCAAAGGGATGTACTCGCCGAAGGGAACCAGCACCATCTTTTTGAAAATCTGCATCTCACCTTGATCGAACAGGTAGGTGACGTTGTAGTTGGCACCGTTATCGTATTGTAATGAGCCGGTGACGATGGTGATGGCGTAGGAGCGCTCTTTGAGCTGTTCGATAAGATCGGGGCGCAAGTTTAAAAAGAGGGCGAAGGCCGATTCGGGGAGCACGACGACGTCGTAGCCTTCGTCGATTGCGGCATCGATGGCTTGAAAATTGTTGCGGTTGATGCGCGGCTCCATGTAGCTTTGCCACTTGAGCTCCTGAGGAAGATCGGTGGCGATGAGCTTGATGCTTAGCGGCGGCATGTTCACCTCGTGCGTTTTAAAATCAAGCGCGGCAAGGAGCAGCAGCCATGCAATATGGCGGCGCGGATGCTTACATGTAAGCACAAACGCGATCACGGCAAGGACGAGCGCAAACTGCCACTTCTCCACTCCGAAATAGCTCTCGACCAGTAGCAGCTCAGGCACCATCCAGTTGAAGTTAAAAGGGGCGATCAGGCTCAGGGCAAGCAAGATCAGCACGCGCCATCTGGGATCGGCGCTCAGCGAGAGCAGGCCGAAATAGATCATGTAGACGAGACCGAACCCAAATGAGACGATGGGAATCATGTAGCCGACGTGGTAATACTCGAAGCTGTAGCCGATCCAGTAAAACCACGCAAGCCCGATCCAAAAACCGCCCCAAAGCAGTGCACCGCGTGGCAAAAAGAGCAGCAGAGCGTAGGCGATCAACGCCGCAAGGGTGTTGCAGGGTTTGCATGTAAAGCCGTAGTGTTCGGCGTAGAGAAAAAAAGAATAGGCGATAGTGAGTGCCAATCCCAAGGAGAGTTGTCGAAGGAGAGAGGTGAGAATCGGCCGTGACATGGCGCGCATTATAGCTTTGTTCAGGCACATTCAAGTATAATTCCCGCAATTTTCACCCAAGGAAACCCGCATATGGAACTCTTAGCTCAGCTTCTCCCCTTTATCTTTCTGATCGCGATCATGTACTTTGTCATCATTCGCCCGCAGCAGCAGCAGGCTAAGCGCCATCAGGAGATGATCACCAATCTGCAAAAAGGGGACAAAATCGTCACCAACGGCGGATTGATCGTGGAGATCAAAAAGGTGGAGAACGCCTTTTTCCTCGTCAAAATCAGCGACGAAATGACCGCCAAGCTTGATAAGCAATCCGTTGCCCGAAAGTACGAGGATGAAGCTTAATTTCCGTCTGATTCTCTTTATTGCCGCCATCCTCTTTGGGGTAGGCTTTTCTGCCCCTTCGCTGCTACAGCTTGATAAGGGTGCCAAAATCACTCTGGGCCTTGACCTGCAAGGCGGCTTGAACATGCTGCTGGGCGTCAAGACCGAAGAGGCGCTCGCTTCGCGGCTCAAATCGGTTGCCGCCAGCGTCAAACACTTCACCGATCGTAACGATATCCTCATCGACGAGCTTTCCGCCACACCTGAATACGTTCGCTTTACGCTGCTTGATGCCGATGATGCGAAAGCAATGGAAGAGATGCTCGCCAAAATCGATGGTCTTAGCATGGCTAAAGAGGGCGAGCGCTACAGCCTCAGCTTTGGCGAAGAGGCGGTTTTGGCACTCAAAAACAAGGCGATCGAACAGGCGATCGAGACGATCCGCAACCGTCTTGACCAGTTCGGTTTGGCCGAGCCTACTGTCGCCAAGCAGGGAGAGGATAAGATTCTCGTCGAGCTACCGGGCATCAAAACGGTAGAAGAGGAGCAGCGCGCCCGCGCACTCATCTCGCGCGCGGCCAAGCTGGAGCTGATGGCGGTGGATGAGGAGCGTGCGATGCGCGTCTATCAGATGAATCCCGCCGAAGCGGCGCAGTACGGCGATCTGATCTTGGATGATGCCGAGCGTGGTGAGGTCAAGCATCTGGTGCGCCAGATCCCCATTCTCGATGGCGGAATGCTCACCGACGCTTCGGTCGGCTTCAACCAAAACAATGAACCCATCATCAACTTTTCGCTCAACTCTGAAGGGGCGCAGATTTTCGGTGACTTTACCGGCAAAAACGTCGGTAAGCGCCTCGCCGTGGTACTTGATGGCAAGGTGATGAGTGATCCGGTGATCAACGAGCGCATCGGCGGAGGCGCGGGGCAGATCAGCGGTCGCTATACTGTTTCAAGCGCCAATGATCTCGCGATTGCGCTGCGCTCAGGTGCACTGCTCGCTCCCATTGAGCTGCTGGAAAAACGCTCCGTGGGACCCAGCTTGGGGGCTGAGAGTATTCAGGCCAGTCTGATCGCTTTGGTGGGCGGTTTTGTGCTGGTGATGGCCTTTATGATCGTCTATTACCGCGCGGCGGGGGTGATTGCCAATATCGCGCTGGTGGTGAACCTCTTTTTGATTCTGGCGGTTATGGCGCTCTTTGGGGCGACGCTCACCTTACCGGGAATGGCGGGGATCGTGCTGACGGTCGGTATGGCGGTGGATGCCAACGTCATTATCTCGGAGCGTATTCGGGAGCTGCTGCATCAGGGCGCTTCGATCCACAAGGCGATCGAAGAGGGGTACGCCAATGCCATGAGCGCCATCATCGATGCCAACATCACCACGCTGATCGCCGCGGTGGTGCTCTATGTTTATGGCAGCGGTGCGGTCAAGGGCTTTGCGATTACGATTAGCATCGGTATTTTGGCTTCGATGCTGACCGCCATCTTGGGTACGCACGGTATCTATGAGATGCTGGAATCCAAAATCCAGAAGAGCAAAAATATTGCCTTCTGGTTCGGCGTCAGGAAGGGGGCGTAAATGGAGTTTTTTAAACAGCAGGGCACCGTTGATTTTATGGGCAAAGCGAAGCTATCGATGATGGTTTCGCTCCTGTTAGTGGTGGCATCATTGGCGGTTTTGGCGTTCAAGGGCCTCAACTTCGGCGTCGATTTCGCGGGTGGAACCATCGTGCAGGTACGCTACGACGTAGCTGCGCCGATTGCTCAGATGCGTGATCGCCTATCTACCAACCCGATTTTTGCGGACGCTACGGTGACGGAGTTCGGTAGTGCCGAAGAGGTGATCATCCGATTCGGCGGCTCGTCGCAGAACCTGCAAAACGATATCGGCGACGAGACGGCCAAAGTACTTGAAGGGACGGGGAGTTTCGAGATCCGACGGGTTGACATGGTCGGTCCTAAGGTGGGTGGCGAACTGCGTGAAAAGGGGATGATGGCACTGCTTTTTGCCACCATCGGCATCTTGATCTATGTGGCGTTTCGTTTTGAGTGGCGCTTTGCGGTCGCTTCGGTGATTGCTTTGGTGCATGATATGACGATCGCGGTAGGGGCGTTGGCACTTTTTGAGATCCCCGTCAATCTTGATGTTTTAGCGGCGATGCTCACTTTGCTTGGCTATTCGCTTAACGACACCATCATCGTTTTCGACCGTATTCGTGAAGGGATCAACACCCTCAAAAGCACAGTGCTGGGCGAAGTGATCAATGAATCGGTCACGCGTACCCTCTCGCGCACAACCCTGACCTCGCTGACCACTTTGTTTGTGGTAGCGATGCTCTACTTCTTCGGCGGAGAGATCATCAACGCCTTCGCCTTTACGCTCTTGGTGGGTATCGTGGTGGGAACCTACAGCTCCATCTTTGTCGCTTCACCGATTTTGATGCTGTTTGGATTCGACATTAAAGGCTACCGCGCACGCATGGCCGAAAAGGCGAAGCGTGAAGCGGAACGAGAGCGCATGCGCGCTCAGTTTGAGCAGGGGACGCTTTAGTTCTCTTAGTTTACTTTTTAAGGATCGACGATGGATTGGGGCAAGGTCATTTATGTCTTCTTTACGTTGATGTCGCTGACATCGACGGCAGGCTTTTTGTACGAACACAGCGCGATTGCGCTCTTTGTAGCGGCCAGTTTGAATCTGGTCTCGACCATTCTGAAAATCGGCGTGCGTAATCTGCTCTCAGCCGAGCTTTTTGCCAGCTCTTTGGTGGCCGATTTGCACCTGATTCCGGCATTTATCTACCTTGAAGTGGCCGGCAGTATGTCTTGGGCCATCGCTCTGGCCATCGGCGCACTGATCGCTAACCTCTTCTCGATTGTGCTGGTATTTATCGAAAGCGCACATGTGCGCGAAGAGTATTAATCTTAAATCCTTACATGTAAGGGCCCCTTGCGGCCCGAAGCGGAGCATCTACTTGGAATACACACCCTCAAGCATTGAGCAAAAGTGGCAGATGAGATGGAGCGAGACGCGCAGTTTTGAGCCATCTAGCGACACAAGCAGACCTAAAAAGTACATTTTGAGCATGTTTCCCTACCCAAGCGGACGCATCCACATGGGGCATGTGCGCAACTATACCATCGGCGACGTCTTCGCGCGCTATTACCGCCAGCAGGGCTTTAATGTGCTGCACCCCATCGGCTGGGACAGCTTCGGGATGCCGGCCGAGAATGCGGCGATCAAGCATGGCGTACACCCCAAAAAGTGGACCTATGAGAACATCGACTATATGCGCAAAGAGCTGGCCTCTTTGGGGCTTTCGTTTTCTCAAGAGCGTGAATTTGCCACCTCCGATCCGCTCTATACGAAGTTCGAACAGGGCTTTATCATCGATATGTTCGAGCGGGGATTGCTCTACCGCAAAAAAGGTTCGCTCAACTGGTGTCCGCACGATCAGACGGTGCTGGCCAATGAGCAGGTGATCGAGGGGCGATGCTGGCGCTGCGATACCGAGGTGGTACAGCGCGATATGTACCAATATTACCTGCGCATTAGCGACTATGCCCAAGAGCTGCTTGATGATTTGGCGAGCCTAGAGGGTTTGTGGCCCAAGCAGGTGCTCACCATGCAGGAGAACTGGATCGGGCGCTCCAGCGGTCTTGCATTTACGCTGCACTTTGATGAGAGCTCACGCCAGAAACTCGGGGGAGCGTTTGAGGGCTTCGAGGTCTTTACGACGCGGCCCGATACCATCTACGGCGTGACCTACGCGGCGATTGCTCCCGAGCATGAGATCGTTAGCCGTCTGATGGAGAGCGGCGCACTCGATGACGCAAGCGTCGCCGCGATTACGGCGATGAAAAACACGGGCGCGGTGGATCGTCAAAAGCACAAGCAAGGGGTGTCGCTGGGCGTACATGTAACCCATCCGCTGACCAAAAAACGCATCCCCGTCTGGGTGGCCAACTTCGTGCTGATGGGCTATGGCAGCGGGGCGGTGATGGCCGTTCCGGCGCATGATGAGCGTGATTTTGATTTCGCCGCGCAGTATGGACTGGATGTTGTGCGGGTGATCGCGCCGCTTGAGGGCGCGGCAAAAGAGGACACGGCGTTTACCGACGTGGGCGTGCTTTTTGATTCGGGCGACTTTAGCGGATTGCGCAGCGACGCGGCCAAAGAGGCGGTGATTGCGCATTTTGAATCTCAGGGTTTAGGCAAACGGGTGGTCAATTTCCGCCTTAAAGACTGGGGCCTTTCGCGCCAGCGTTATTGGGGCGCACCGATGCCTTTTATCCACTGTCCTACCTGCGGCATCGTGCCTGAATCCAAAGCAAATTTGCCGGTGGCGCTGCCTGAAGATGTCCAGATCACCGGCGAGGGCAATCCGCTGGATCATCACCCCACATGGAAGTTCTGCACCTGCCCCAAATGCGGCGCTGCGGCGCAGAGAGAGACCGATACGATGGATACCTTCGTGCAGTCGTCGTGGTACTTTTTGCGCTACTGCTCAAAAGAGCGCGACGTCGCCTTTACTCCTGATGAGCTGGGCTACTGGATGAACGTCGATCACTACATCGGCGGGATTGAGCATGCGATTTTGCATCTGCTCTATGCACGCTTCTTTACGAAGGTATTGCGTGATTTGGGATACGTTACATGTAAGGAACCCTTCGAGCGGCTGCTCACACAGGGGATGGTACTCAAAGACGGCGCGAAGATGAGTAAATCCAAAGGCAATACCGTCGATCCCGATGCGCTGATTGAAAAGTACGGCGCCGATACCGCGCGGCTCTTTATCCTCTTTGCCGCGCCGCCCACCCAAGAGCTGGAGTGGAACGACAGTGCGGTAGAGGGGGCGTGGCGCTTTTTACGCCGCTTTGCCGAGCGCTCTGATATGGCCTATGCCACCCAAAGCATCCCGCTGATCGACCACGGCGCTTTGAGCAAAAACGAGCAGACGGCGCGCAAAAAGGTCTATGAGGCGCTGGTGCGTTCTCAAGAGGTCTTTACTCAGCGCTACACCTTCAACACAATGATCGCCGGCGTGATGGAGGCGATGAACGCGCTGAATGATCAGAGCAACAGCGACGTTTGGACGGAGGGGTACTGGATTTTGCTGCACATCATGGAGCCGATCGTGCCGCATCTGTGTTGGGAGCTGAGCGAACGGCTCTTTACATGTAAGAACCTCTCAAGCGTCACGGTGCGTGAAGAGGTCTTCGTGGTCGATACGATCACACTGGGTGTTTCGGTCAACGGCAAAAACCGCGCCGAGATTGAAGTGGGCGCGGATGAAGCGCAAGAGGCCATTATCGCCAAAGCCAAAGAGGCGGTTGCGCGCTGGATAGAAGGCAAGGAGATACATAAAGAGATCGTCGTACCGCGCAAGCTGGTCAATCTCGTCATCAAAGGCTAGGATGTGCGACTGCTTTGGCCGCTTTTAGCGCTCTTCATCGCTACGGGGTGCGGCTACAAGCCCTCATCCCAGCACGCCAGAGCTTTGCTGGGGTCGCGCGTCAGCACCGAAGTGCGGGTCTCCTTGCAAGATCCGCAAAATACGGTGCTCATCAAAGATGCGATCAACAAAGCCGTTATCACCCGCTTTCGCGCCTCGCTTGCAACGCGCGACGAGGCCGATAGTCATCTAATCATTTCGATCAAAGCGCTAAACTTCTCCCCCTTACAGTATAATCAAAACGGCTATATCGTTGCCTATCGAACGATGATTGTGCTTGATATCGAGCGCGTCAGCGGCGAAGAGCGCGGGCGTTACCGCGCGAGCAGCGTTTATGATTTTGGCATTGAACCCAATGCTATCATCTCCGATCAGGCCCGTTTTGAGGCGATCAGACAGAGCGCGCAAAAGGCGCTTGATCTCTTCGTAGCACAAGCGGTGTCGCAGGGTGCACAAAAGAAGGAGTAAGCGTGACGGTAAATCAAATCATCAAAAGCGCGATTGAGCGGCTCAAAAGCGAAGGCAAAATGCTCACCCCCGATGCCTACAGCGAAGCCTTCTGTATCGAGGCTAAAAAAGCAGGTATCATCGTCGAAGACTGTTCGGGCACCGAGAAGTTTTTCGCGCTGCTGGACAAAAACGTCCAGCAGGAGATCAAGCAGTACCGTGTAAAGACGGTTGCCGAGCTGATCCGTTTTTTGATCTCCAAGCTCAACCGCATGCAGCCCTCGCAGTGTGCCGAAACCCTTGACGCGCTGCGCAACCTCACCAAGCGGGTGTTGCAATCGATCGAGGTGCTCCACAATGCCCAAGCCAGCGAGCTTTCAAACAAAACCATTGCGCTGCTCGATCGCGGCGGCAGTGCTTCGGAGATCGAGCAGATCAGGCAGTCGTGGATCAATTTTCTCACCCTTTATGACGACACTTTCCTCTACAAGCTCTCCAAGCTGGGCAAGGTGTACCCCTCCGATCTGCAAAAAACGGTCGAATCGCTTGAGATCGGTATCTCGACGAGCGGGGCTCCGAGCAGCGATTTAGGACGCATCGCCACGCTCATGATCGCCTCGTTCGTCCCCTCCATTGCCTCGAGTGTGAATGACAAGATTGCCACGCTGAGTGACAATCTGCGTAAAGACCCCAAGCTGCTTACCATGCCGAGCATCGAAGCGGAGATCAAAGAGATCATCAAACTGCGTATTGCTCTGGATAAATCTAGCGTCAAAGAGATGGTCGCCGCGCTCGATACGATTCTCGATAAGCTCTCTATGCAGCTCATTGATCTGATCGAGCGCAGCGATATCTCTACCACAGAGATACAGCAGATCAAACGTGATCTGATCGCTTTGGAGGCCGATAAGGAGAGTGACTTTAAAACGGCGCACAAAAAGCTCTTCACCATTGCCGTGGCGCTGGAAGAGCGCACCGAGCTGCTGCGCGGCGATCTGAAGTTGCACAATGAGAAAGTGGTGCGTCTGAGTACCAAAGTCGCGCAGCTCGAAGCGGAGCTGCAAAAGGCGCAAAAGGCGTCGCGCGAGGATTTTCTCACGAAGCTCTTTAACAAGCGCGCCTTAGAGGAGTATATGCAGATCAAAGAGGGGGAGTTTGCGCGTTATGGGCGTAACTACTCTCTTGCCTTTTTTGATTTGGACCACTTCAAGTCCATCAACGACACTTTCGGTCACGATGCAGGGGATGCGGTGCTGGCCGGCTTTGCGAAAATGCTCAAGCAGGAGTGCCGTAACGTCGATATCATCGGGCGCTTCGGTGGAGAGGAGTTTGTAGCGCTGCTCAGTGATACCGATCTTGAAGGTGCTTTGATCTTTGCCAACAAGGTGCGCGAGCATGTGGCTAAGACCCGTTTTCTCTACAAAGGCGAGCGCATTGATGTCACCGTGAGCGCCGGTGTCGCGCAGCGGATCAACCACACTTCACTTAAAGCGGTGCTGGGTTCGGCCGATGAGCATCTTTACAGTGCCAAACGCAACGGACGCAACCGCGTCGAACCCCAAAAATAGGGGATCGCTTGGGCCTGCAGGCGTTTTTAGGGGACAAACCGCTCTATTATGACGTCATCGACTATGACCGTTTTCCGCGCATCTACAACACGATCCGCGCCGCGTTTGCGCACGGGCGCATCATCCATATCGTCGGCACCAACGGCAAAGGGACGACGGGGCGCTTTATCGCGCACGCCTTACATGTAAGCGGCTTTCGGGTGGGGCACTACACATCGCCGCACATTCTGCACTTTAACGAGCGGGTCTGGATCGATGGAGCGGATGCGGATGATGCGACGCTTGAAGCGGCGCATGTGTGGCTGCTGGAGCGTTTGTCGCCTCAAGACGCGGAGGCGCTGAGCTATTTTGAGTACACGACGCTGCTGGCGATGCGCTGCTTCGATGGGTGTGATTATGTGGTGCTTGAGGCGGGGCTCGGCGGCGAGTTTGACGCGACCAACGTCTTTGAGAAGTATTATTCCGTTTTTACCCCTATCGGCATCGATCATCAGGCCTTTTTGGGTGAAACCATCGAGCAGATCGCAAGCACCAAGCTGCGCTCGATGGGGCAGCGCGCGCTGATCATGCATCAAAGCGAGGAGGCGGTCTATGCCCTAGCGCGCGGCATCGCCGATGCGCGCGGCAGCACGCTGGAGTGCGTCGCGGAGTGCGCGAGCGCCGATGGGTATGCCATCGTCGAAGCACTGGCGCACTCTGAGGTGAGCAGTGCGTATCTGCAGCGCAACCTGCTGGGTGCCATTACGCTGCTCGAGCGCTTACATGTAGAGGTTTCGCCCGCGCTCTTTGTCGGAGCACGGCTCTTTGGACGGCTCTCGAAGATCGCGCCTAATGTCTGGCTGGATGTGGGGCACAATGTGATGGCGGCCGAGGCACTGGCGCGCCACTTTGCGGGTGAGCGGCTGGTGCTGGTGTATAACAGCTATGGCGACAAAGATTACCGCACAATTTTGGCACATCTAAAGCCCGTGATCAAGCGTGTGGAGCTGATTGCGGTTGATTCGGCGCGCATCGAAACGGATGAGAAGCTGCACAGCGCGCTTGAGGCGCTGGAGATCGCTTATGAACCTTTCGTTACATGTAAGCGTGATGAACTTTATCTGGTCTTTGGCTCATTTAGTGTGGCGGAAGCCTTTTTGAGGCGCTATGAATCCTAATGCCCATCCTCCCTATCTGCTGCTGATCCTATTTGGCTTGCTCTTTGTGGCTGCGGTGTGGATTGCATGGTTTTTTGAGGCGCTTAGCTTGAGTCGTCAGGAAGAGGCGTTTGCACGTGGCGAATATGAGCAGATGCGTGAGGCCTACGATACCCTCTATGCACAGAAGATGCAGATGCAAGAGGAGCTGCAACTCAAGCATGAAGTATTGCGCAACGCGACGGAACAGATCGAGCGCATCGAGACGACGCTAGGGGTACAAGACACGACGCAGCAGGAGCTGCAAACGCGACTTGGAGAGCTCTCGCGCAGCGGTACGTTGCGCGCTGCGGCGCTTCGCTACATCCCCAATGGTTCGCCGATACCTTATGAGGGGATCACGAGCAAGTACGGTATGCGTATGCATCCGACGCTGGGCAAAAAAGAGTTTCACAAAGGCAGCGATCTGCGCGCGGGGGTGGGTACGCCGGTGGTTGCCACCGCCGATGGCGTAGTGGAATTTGCGGGGGTTCACAAATCCAGCGGCTACGGCATGCTCATCATCATCCATCATCACTACGGGTTTCGTACCTTTTTTGCCCATCTGGACAAAGCGGTCGTGAAAGAGGGCGAATGGGTACGCAAAGGAATGCTGATCGGATACAGCGGCAACAGCGGCATCAGTAACGGCGCGCATCTGCACTATGAGGTACGCTTTTTACAGCACGCGCTCAATCCGTATTGGTTTATCAAATGGAGCGCAGACGATTTCGAATTGATTACCCAAAAAGAGAAGCGCGTGCCGTGGAAGAGGCTCTTTGCAGCGATGCGCGGCTAGTGCCAGAAAAAGAGCGCCACTTCGACGGCGATGAGGATGATGATGATCCATTCGAGCAGGCTTGAGTGCATATGCTTTTGCTCATCGGCGAGCATCTCAAGCAGCTCTTGGATCACTTCGAGTTTTTGGTTGAGCACTTCGATGCGCTGGCGCACTTCGAGGTAGCGCGAGAGGGCGAGGTAGTAGGGTTCAAGTTCGGGGTACTCCCAAAAAAACTCCGGCGTATCGAGCAGGCCGTGGTGCAGGTGGATGTGCGATTTGGTCAAAAAGAGCTTGCCGCGCTCTTTGGAGAGGGCTTTTTTGCGCAGCGGTACGGTACCGTTTTTGGCCAGCGCTTCGGGGATGTAGCGGGTCTCTTCGATGATGCGCGCGATGGAGAGCTCGAACTCTTCGAGTTTGACCGATTGCGCGATGGCGTGGCTCAGCGCTAGGCGGATCATATCATCAAGCTCGCTAAGCTCGATCTGGTCGTTTTTGATCTGGATCTGCGTCGCTTCGGGCTTTACATGTAAGCTGAGCTCATCTTCGGTGGGTTCGCTAAGCGCGGCCTGAGCGTATTCGAGCGCCGTATCGATGAGGCGCTGTTCGTCGTCGTAGCGCATCCCCCAAAAGACGATGACACCGTAGTTGAAGACAAAAGCGCAGGACTCTTTGTGCTCGACTATGACGGCATCTTTGATCATCGAGGCCTTGGAGCGCTCACTGAGCGCTTCAAAAAGCGGCGTTTGGTTGAAGGCGTGGGCTAAAGAGAGGGCGCGGATACGGATGGGCATGGTGTTGCTCCGAGATGCAGATGAGGGATTATAGCAGAGGGCGGATCAAAGGGCGGCGTCAGCAGCCAGAGAGGATCGGCGTGAATGCGCTATAATCATCCCAATTTCTTGAAGTATCGAGGAGCATGTATCCCACTTTCCGCACCCCGTTTTCCCATTTTATGTCACCCTCCGATAATAACGCATAAACCCGCTGCCTAGCAGCTCGAGCAGAC
>JAFGUB010000007.1 GCA_016938735.1 Campylobacterales bacterium
GATGATATTACCACTGCTGATGAAATGTACAAAGAGGCAGATGACCTACTGTATAAAGCAAAGGATAATGGAAGAAATCGTCTTGAAGTTTAAAACCAAAAAGAAGATTTTTGTTACTTTGCTAGGGATGAGATAGCATAAGATAAATGAACACTTTAGTAAAACTAAAAGTCTATGAAGCTAATTATATCCTTTTGTGAAATGAAACTTTTGTATCTACTGTACGTTTAAATCCGTATCTTCTGCCATTGGCGTGATTCAAACACCTTCCAAAAGAGTGCCCCCTTTATAAACGTTTCGACCGTCATAATCACAAAGATCGCCATCAGCGGCCACCCCATCCACAGCGCGAAAAAGGAGGGCACGACGCGTAAGAACCATAGTGAAAGTACATTGATCATCATGACGCTCTTCGTCGCCCCCGCACCACGCAGCGCGCCGCCTAGTACGAAGGTAAGCGCCAGCGGCACCTGCGAGATTCCCACAAGCTGCAGGTACAGCGACGCCGCTTCGACGGTTTCGGGATCGGTAGTAAAAGGGGCGCACAACCATTGCGGCCATACAACCATGATCACTCCCACGCTTCCCATGAACCAGACCGAGAGCCACGCGCTGTATCGACCCGATCGATAAGCCAGTTCGGGGTTTTTCGCCCCGAGGTTCTGACCCACCAGTGCCATCGCCGCGACACTAAAACCAAAACCGGGCATAAAGGCGATCCCCTCAATGCGCAGTCCCACTTGATACCCAGCCAGCGCCGCGGTGCCGTATTGGGTGATGATCATCACAAAGAGTAAAAACGTAGCGACGGTGATCAGCCGCTCAAGCGCGCTGGAGCTTCCAAGACGGAAGGCTTTTTTGAGATCCGTCAAACGGATAACGGGCATGAAGCGCAATACGCCACTGCTGTAAAAGAGCAGTATGGCATAGACGATGACGTTAAAGGCGTAGGCGATTAGTGTTGCCACAGCCGCTCCGGCGATCCCCATCGCCTCGAATCCCCCATGCCCAAAAATCAGCAGGTAATTGAGCAGTGCGTTGATGAGCGCCGAGACCACTTTGATGTAGAGCGAACTTTTGGTATCCCCCGCCGCCGAGAGGGCATTGAAGAAAAGTGAATCGAAAAAGATGAGTATCGCGCCCGCGCAGATCAGTGAGAAGTAGGCATCGCCTTGTGCGACCACATCTTCACCCGCGTCCATCCAGATATAGAAGTGATCCGCTCCAAAGTAGCCACCAATGCCCACAGGTATGGAGAGCAGCGCGGAAAACCCCAGAAGCGAAAAGAGCAGGGCGGATGCCCGGTTGCGTCTTTGCTGGCCGATATAGCGCGAAATCACAGTGTTGCCCCCGACAACAATCAGCGTCATCATCACATTGAGCACCATCATAAACTGCATACTCATCCCCACGGCGGCCAGCGCCGCGATGCCAAGTGATCCGACCATCAGCATGTCAATGAGAATCTGGAGGATGTCGATGAGATGCTTCAGTGCCGCGGGCAGGGCCAGACGCAGCACCTCACGGGAATGAGTGGAGGGCTTCACGGTACGGCTATCCTTTTGTTCGAGACGCTGTTTTGTTCTTAATATCGTAGAAGATGCCAGAGTATTGGCACGAAAATACGAAAGCATCGAGCTACTCCTGCTGGAATATTGTTGGCATTGTATCCATATAAAAATTCCCTTGAGGAGTAGACGGGGTTTCAAATCGAAAAGGGGCACCACCAAAAACTAAAAAAGGGATCAGTCAACTCAGCAAACCCGAAAAACTCTATCTGAACAACACCAGCATTTTTATACCTTCGCCACGGAATCTAAAATCGGTACTATCAGAGAGACATTTTTGGTCTCCCAGCTCAGACACCTGTACACCATAGAGATTTCAGAACAAGGAGATTTTCTTATTGTAGGTACCTACACGCTCGAGGTGGGAGGGTAGAGCAAATCGTTTCGCCAAATTCAAGATGTACCAAACTCTTACCTGGTGATTGATACGGACAGCACCGAGAATCGGTACAAAATACCCCTCTGGCTTTGCGCTACAGCGCCAAAGGGGATAATGAGACCAAAGCCGTCCATCTGCTCCATGCTTAACCGGAGTGTCTCGTTAGCCGATACGAACGCGGCACTCCAGACTCAAACGCTCAGAGGGCGCAAGCGTGCGCGCATCCTCTTGGGCGTTGGCGCACTCTATGCAGAGCATCTTTTGATAGTCCGAAGGGCACATACCGCTTGTGGTGGCGCTTTTTGCCTTCCACGGGTTCCAGATGACCGCGCTTTGAGAGTTGAGGGCGTCTATCTCGATACGGTGCAGACCGTCAAAAAGTTTCAGCGGCCACTGCATGGGGACGTAGACGCGGTCAACTTCTTCGCCGATGCGCAGCGGCTGATGTGTCCCTTTTTGGCGCGTGCGTGTCAGGTTGTCGAAATACTCCGCACCCTCTAGCCCTTCGATCTGCACCCGCTCAATCGCATCAACACAAAAGTAGCTGTGCAGCGCTTGTGAGAGTACCATTGGGCGCGGGCTTCGGTTGTGCGTCTCTAGCCGCATCTGCAGCGTTTCGCCGATGCTTACATGTAAGCAAAGAGTAAAGTCAAAATCCCACAAAGCGCGGGTGGCGTCGCTGCTTTGGATGGTGAGCGTGACGCGGCTGAGTGACGCGCTCTCGTCGCAAAACGTATGCAGCTGCCATAGCGCCGTGCGCACGAAGCCGTGCTGGGGCAGGGCGGGGTTGCTTGGGTGCGGCCCGAACCACGGCCAGCAGATCGGCACGCCGCCGCGTATCGCCTTGCCCGCTTCAAAAGGGCTGCAGGCACTCACCCATAGCAGCGGCGTTTCGCCCTTACGCGCATAGTGGTAGAGGTGCGCACCTTGCAAGGCGATGCGGGCCGTGGCGGCGTCGTTGGTGATCTCCAGAAATTCAAAACCGTTTTCAAGGCGTTTACATGTAAGCATGAGCGTGCTCCTCTAAGTAGCGTGCGACGGCGTCTTCGTCGTTGGTGTGCTCAAGCACCACGTGGGCGCGGCGCTTGAGCTCCTCGTGGGCGTTGGCCACCGCGACCGCGACGTCGGCGTAGGCAAACATCCCCAGATCGTTGAGGTTGTCGCCAAAGACACTCAAATGGCGTGCGTCGTAGTGCTGCAGTACGTGCGCGATGCCGTGCGCTTTGTCGGCGTTTGGCGGTAAGACGGCCAGAAAGTAGCAACCGTTATAGGCTTCGGGAGCCAGCGTCATGCGCAGTGCGTCGCCTAGATGTGCTTTGAGTTCGGCTTCGAGGGCGCGCAGCGGTGCCTCTTGACCCATATAGACCAGCTTAAACTCCGATCCACCGGCGCGAAGGGCGTCGTGGCATTCGAGGTGATCGTCTGCATCGTAATGGCGCAGTACGGCGCGTTGGTCGTCATTGAGGATTTTAGGATAGATGAAGCGTTCGTGCAAGCCTTGTTTGCCCAAAGCCAAGATAAAAGGCCA
Source organism: Campylobacterales bacterium (assembly GCA_016938735.1). Lineage (GTDB taxonomy): Bacteria > Campylobacterota > Campylobacteria > Campylobacterales > Sulfurimonadaceae > JAFGUB01. The sequence continues at coordinate 3,476 of JAFGUB010000007.1, forward strand.
AATCCCCAAACGCCCCCCGATCGCGATCACTTCATCGGATAGCTCTTGCACCATGAAGCAGGTGTGTAGGATCTCGCCTTGCACGGTGGCGATGAGGGCACCGTCAAGCAAAATCATCGGCGCGTCGATCCGCACCCCCTCTAAAAACTGCATCGTCTTTTTGTAGGTACGCGCCGTGGCGATCCCCATTACCGCCTCTTTATGTCGGTGGTTCCAGATGCTTTTGGTGTAGGCGCTTAGGCTCAGATCGGTGCGCAAAAAGGTGTGGTCAAGGTCGGTGATGAAGATCTTTTTCATGGTGACAGTGTAATCAAAAAGTGGTCAAAGTGAAAGATTTTTCTACATGTAAGCCCCGAATCACTACAATGACGCCATGCTTTTTTCAGAACCCGGACGCGACCTTTCGCACAGCGCCATCATGTTTGACCATCTCAGTCTTGAGGCGAAGCTGCAGGCTTTAGAGTTTATGAAGGTGACGACCCCTTATGAGCTGCATTGGGATGTGATCCCCCTCGCGCAACTTCCCGGCGGCACCATCGGCGATTACACGCAAGCAGAGATCGACCTACAAGCATTAACGCAGCTTGGCTGCTACCGACGGATTCTTTTTTGATATACTTACAAACTTTACACAAATTTCAACACAACGGATAGCCCATGGAAAGTATGCTTGGACACTACAAAAACAGTATCGCAAGACTTAAACTCGAAGAGCGTTACCTTTATCAAAATACCCTGATTCTTGGCCAAGAGGGGGTCGGTAAAACCCATCTGGCCAGCAAAATTCGCAACTATGTGATTGCAAACGACATTCCGACGCTTTATCTCGATTTCTCTGATCCAGAAGTGGAGATGATCGAAGAGCGCTACAAAGACAGCCATTTCAACTATATCCGCTTTGAAGAGTCTGAGGCGTTTGACGCTACGTTTGAAGCCCTGATCGCAGCGCGCAAACACATCTATATGGCGGTTAATCCCAACTATTTCGCGACCAAACGTGACATCAAAAGCCGCCTCACCCACACGATCCAAAAGCGCGAGCTACTTGATAACTACTACTACTTCTTCCACGAAATCGCCTGTCTCAACGCCTTTTACACCCGTTTCGAAGACTTTTTGCTCTACATGCTGGGGCTGCTCAATCTCAAAAAGTACGGCTTCACGCTTCTCTCGCAGCCGCATGAGACTTTTGAAGACCCTAAGCTAAAGCTGCTCTTTACCTTCTTGTTTGTCGGGCGCTGCTCGAATGCCGACTACTTCAATACCTCAGAGCTCAAAAACTTGGCGCGACACCACTATCTGCATCAGATGCGTATGGACAACAAATCGCTGCTGTTTAACATGATCAAGACCGATCTGGTCATTATTGACGCGTAAGCGTTTGAACTTACTTGAAATTTAGAGACAAGGTCTTTACCGAGCAGGTTAACTACCTCTACGCACAATCAGCTCCTTCATTGGGAGCCATCGCCTTTTTGGCGCTCTTCATCGCGTTTGCCCTCAAAGATCGACTTGAACCCTCAGTGCTGGCCGAATGGCTCTTCTTGAATGCTGTGGTGCTCTCCTTTCGTTATGGGGTGTTGCTGTACCGCCGTCACCGCTCTTTGGAGGTGTATGTCGCGTATAGGCTCTTTGCTTTTTCGACCCTTTTGAATGCGCTGGTATGGGGTGTCGGCGCACTCGTGATGTTTGTTGACGATTCGGTGGGGCATCAGGCATTTTTGGGTTTTGTTTATGCGGGGATTATCGCCGGTGCGTCAATCTCTTTGGGCTCTCGTAAGGAGCTTTTTCTCGTCTATATGCTGGTGATGCTGCTGCCGCTGATCTATCTTTTTTTGAGTTCCGAAGGCGGGTTTGGGTTGCATTTTGGGGCGATGAGCTTCCTTTTTTTGCTCTTTATGTCGCTTTCGTCTTGGAAGTACGGACAGACGATTGAAGAGAGTATACGCATCCGTTTTGAAAATGACGAACTGCTGGCGCGGGTGCAGGAGTCACAGGCGCAAAGCGAGCGTGCGCGGGAGGAAGCGGAGAGCGCGGCGCGGATGAAGAGTGAATTTTTGGCCAATATGAGCCATGAGATTCGCACGCCTATGAATGCGATCGTAGGTTTTACGACCCTGCTTGGCAAAACGCCGTTGAGTGAGAAGCAGCAGCGCTATATCAACCTGATCCGAAGTGGCAACGACTCGTTGTTGCGGGTCATCAACGATATTCTGGATTTCTCCAAGATTGATGCGGGCAAGATGCACATTGATGAGACGGAGTTTGTTTTGCGTGACGAGATTGAGACGCTTTGTGCGTTTCATACGCCTACGATGGAGGAGAAAAGGATTCGGTTCACGCATCGTGTGGCCGAGGATATCCCCGCGCAGGTACGCTATGATCGCTTAAGGCTGCGACAGATCTTAGACAATCTGCTCAATAACGCCTGCAAGTTTACTCCAGAGGGCGGAGCGGTTGGGTTAGAGCTTCGTTTGGCCAAAGAGGGGTGGATCTGCTTGAGTGTAGAGGATAGCGGTATCGGTATTCCTCCTGAGAAGCTTGACGCTATCTTTGAAGCCTTTACCCAAGCTGACGGCTCCACCACCCGCATGCACGGCGGTACGGGATTGGGGCTGAGTATTGCGCTCGGGCTGGCACGGTTGATGGGGGGAAGCTTACATGTAAGCAGTCAGTTGGGCCGAGGGAGTCGATTTGAGCTCAACTTGCCGCTCGTTACGCCTCAAGATGAAGCACGCTTGGCATAGAAATCGCGCTTGAACTGTGCGAAGCAATCTTCCAAAATGGCCGCGCGCGCCTGTTTCATAAGGCTTAAGTAGTAGTGCAGATTGTGGATGGAGGCGAGGCGGAAATAGCTGAGCTCCTTAGAGCGGAAGAGGTGGTGCATGTAGGCGCGGCTGTAGCGCTTACATGTAAGGCAGTCGCACTCGGGATCAATCGGCTGGGGGTCAAGTTTAAAGGCCGCCCCTTTGATATTGACGCGCCCGAACGAAGTAAACAGGGTGCCGTTTCGGGCGTTGCGCGTGGGCATGACGCAGTCAAACATATCCACCCCCCGATCGATGTTCTCGATGAGGTCTTCAGGCGTACCCACCCCCATCAGGTAGCGCGGCTTGTCTGCGGGCATGTAAGGCACGGTGTGTGCGACGGTCTCATACATCTCTTCATTCGCTTCACCCACCGAAAGACCGCCGATGGCAAAGCCGTCAAAATCAAGAGCGCAGAGCTCCGTGGCGCTGATCGTGCGAAAGTGCTTGTCGGTGCCGCCTTGGATGATGGCGAAGATGTTTTGATGCGTGCCGATGCCCTCGCGCTGTTTGGCACGGAAGTAGTCGGTGGAACGCTTTGCCCACGCCGTGGTACGCGCGATGGAGGTGGCGATACGCTCAGGGGTGGCGGGCAGGGCGACGAGGTCATCAAGGATCATCATGATGTCGCTGCCCAGATCGAGCTGAATGTCGATCACCTTTTCAGGGGTGAAAAAGTGCTTGCTGCCATCAATATGGCTGCGAAACTCGATCCCATCCTCAGTGGGTTTGGAGATGTCGCTGAGGCTAAAGGCCTGAAAACCGCCGCTATCGGTGAGAAAAGAGCGCTCATAGGTGGTAAAGCCGTGCAGCTTTCCCATCGCATCGACCGTTTTGGAGCCGGGGCGCAGGTACATGTGGTAGGTGTTGGCGAGGATGATTTTGGCATCCAGCACCTCGCTCATATCGGCCATATCGAGCGCCTTGACGCTGCCGACGGTGCCCACGGGCATAAAGACGGGAGTCTGGATGATCGAGTGGGCAGTTTGGATGGTTGCGGTGCGCGCTTGGCCGCTCACGGCGTCTAGGGTAAAGGTCATGGGTGGGTGTCTTTGAAGTTTTTTGCCATTTTAGCGAAATCGGTGCGGTAGGCCAAAGGCAAGAGCTCTTCATTGACGAACATGGTACAATCACGCTTTCCAACCCGACACAAAGGCGGATCGCATGAAAAAAATTCTGATCATTGCCGACGGCATTATCGGTGCGCACTTTATCGACCGTGTCATTGCCACCCACAGCAGCGAAAACGTCTACCATATCATCGAACCCAAAGAGCGGCACCATCCCGCTGCAAACCCTTCGCGCTTTAGCTTTCACAGCTTCGATCCGACCAGTTTTTACAAGATCTCCGATCTGCTCAAGCGAGAGTTCGTGCAGGTGATCATCACCATGCAGTCGCGCCCCGACATCGAAAATACGATCAAAAATATCCGTACATGTAACCAAACCCTGCGCATTATCGTGCTTGATCAGTTCGATATGGAGCGCGAGGATAAATACACCCACTATATCAATGCCAACGAGCTGCTCGCTTCGCGCCTCATCGACTATCTGCCCAATGTCCCCGTCATCGCCCAAAATGTCGGCAAAGGGGAGGGGGAGATCATGGAGGTGCTGGTTCCTTTTGCCAGCTCCTTTGTTTACCGCCATATCGGGGTGATTGAGCAGAAAAATTGGCGCATCGTCGCCATCTACCGCAACAACGAGCTGAAACTCCCCACCCCGCGCACCATGATTCACCCCAACGATCTATTACTGCTCGTGGGTGAGCCTTCGGTGCTCAAGTCGGTCTACCGCACCATCAAGCGGGAGCTGGGGCAGTTTCCCGCACCCTTCGGTACGAACCTGTATTGCTTTATCGATATGGACTGCGACGATCCCGATGGGATCATAGAGCTGGTACAAAAGGCGCTCTATCTTAACAGCAGGTTTGCCTCATACGCTTTGATCATCAAGGTGATCAACCCCGGAAATATCGATCTGCTCTGGCAGATCAAGGAGTGTTCCGAGTCGAATGTGCATATCGATATCTGCTATCGAAAGCGACCTGCACAAGAGGTGATATTGGAGGATATGAAGCGCTATCACGTCGGTTTGCTGATCGTGTCGCGCCGCTTGTTCGCGCAACAGAAGATGCGCCGCGTGCTCTATGAGTGCAACGTGCCGGTGCTTAAACTATCCGAAAAATCCTTGAACGATCTTAACAATGTGGTGATGATACTCGGCGGCAACCGGGATTTTGAGCGGGTTTCGACGACGATTTTTGACATCTCCGAGCAGATGGGCTACAACATGGAGCTGGTGAACTACACCCATGAGTTCCAGCAGGAGAAGGCGCAGGTGGTGGAGCATATTCGCTCGCTCGCCACCATCTTTTCGCGCAGCATCAAGGTCACCGAGCTTGCCGAAAACCCCATCCGCGCCCTCTCCAAGCGTGATAATTTTCTGCAGTGCCTCCCCTTTCACGAAAAGATGGTCCCCACCGATTGGCTCGCCTTTGCCTCTATCGATACCGAACGGCTCTATATGAAGCTAGACGGCTATCATCAGATTTTTATTCCGGTGCGAATCTAGCCCTGTTTACGCCTTTTTAAGGCGCTACTAAGTATTATTAACCCAACTTTTTTTATCAAAGATTCTTATTCCCATGATACTCGACATTGCACTCAAACACGAAGTTGACAACAGTTATTGCGTCCATATCGACGCGCTTCCCGCGCTCCGCTTCAAAGGCAAGGTGGCCATCGTTACCAACCCCAAAGTTGCAGGGCTGCATCTGGCTTATCTGCTCTCACGGCTCAGCAGCGACGAGTGCTACGTTATTACTGTGCCTGACGGCGAGCAGCACAAGAGCCTGCAGACTGTCGAGTATATTTTAGACCGCCTCTTCGAGCATCGCTTCAACCGCAAATCGCTGCTCATCGCCTTTGGCGGCGGGGTGATCGGCGATATGAGCGGTTTTGCGGCGGGGATCTATCAGCGCGGTATCGACTTTGTGCAGATCCCCACCACGCTGCTCTCGCAAGTCGATGCGAGCGTCGGCGGCAAGACGGGCATCAACAACCGCTTCGGCAAAAATCTTGTCGGACTTTTTCATCAGCCCAAAGCGGTCTATATCGATCCGCACTTTCTCTCGACGCTGCCTAAGCGCGAGTTCGCCGCAGGGGTGGCCGAGATCGTCAAGATGGCCGTGACCTTCGATGCGGCTTTCTTTGAGTGGCTGGAAACGCATGAGCTAAGCGACCCAGAGCATCTTAAAACGGCGATTGAAAAAGCGGTGCAAACCAAAGCCTCCGTCGTTGCTCAGGATGAGAAAGAGCGGGGGCTACGCGCCGCGCTCAATTACGGTCACACCTTCGGCCACGTCATCGAAAACGAGACTGCTTACACCCGCTATCTGCACGGCGAAACGGTGGCCATCGGTATGGTGATGGCCAATGAGGTGGCGTGTGCGCTGGGGATGATGACGCCTCATGAGGCCGTGCGCGTCAAAGCCCTGCTGGAACACTACGGCCTACCCGTAACGTACGGCATCAAAGACGTTGATGCCTTTTACGACGCCTTTTTTCTGGATAAAAAGAGCAATGACCGCTCCATCACGTTTATCATCCCCCAAAGTATCGGCGGGGTTGCGCTGCGCGACGATATCGACGCGGCGCTCATCAAGGGCGTGCTTGCACGCTACGGCGAGGCATAAATGCGTCTGTGGCTGATGATCGCGGCGCTTTGTTCGCTGCTTTGGGCACAAACGCCCGAGATCAACGCGAGCGAACAAGCACTCCTCGAGCTGGCGCAAAAAGCCGAGGAAGAACGCATGGCGCAGGAGCTCAAAGAGGAGCAGCGCCGCCAACTCACGACCGATCTGCAGCGCACCGACGAGGTGCTCGCACGCCAAAGCGTCTGGCAAAACAGCTACGGCTCTTACCTCAAATACCACGACGTCAAAAACCGTCTGGAGAAGATTCAAAAAGAGATCAAAGCCCTCTCAAAAGTGCGCAAAAACAGCGAAGAGCGGGAGCAGTACGACTTTTTGGTCAATAAAGAGCTGATCTTGCAAGATCAGCTCACCTTGCTCAAAGACCACGCCGACGCCCCTTTTGCGACCCTGCTCAAACCCGAAGAGATCGAAACAGTGCCTGATATCAGCAACCCTTTTGATATTTTTACGGGGATTTCGTTTAAAAAGCGGCTCGACAGTGTTCACAGCGACTATGTTGGACGCGGCAAAGAGCTGCGGATGCTCACAAGCGCACTGAATGATCGCAAGAAGAGTCTGGAAGCTTTGCAGGCCATAGATGAGAATGCGTCTCGTTATGCGGATGAGCTCTCAGCCGTCGGCAAGAAGCTGCAGCACTTTGAAAACGGCTTAGAGACCCACAAAGCGACCGGCGAACTCTACAAAAAACGCATGGACGAGATGGAGTTACATGTAGACAAAGAGATCAAGAAGCAAGGCGTCAAGCTGCTCAATCTGGGCACCACGATTCTGGTGCTGCTGGTGGTCTTTTTTGTGCTTAAGTACATCATCAAGCGCTACATCACCGACAATGAGCGCTTCTACATGGCCAACAAGATCATCACCTTCGTGAACATCACGCTCATCCTGCTCATCATCTTTTTCACCTACATCGACAAGGTGGGCTATCTGGTGACGGTGCTTGGTTTCGCCTCAGCCGGTATCGCCATCGCGATGCGCGACTGGTTTATGAGCATTTTGGGGTGGCTGGTGATCGTCTTTGGCGGCTCCATCCATGTCGGCGATCGTATCCGCGTTGAAAAAGACGGCATGGTGTATGTGGGTGATGTACTCGATATCTCGCTGCTGCGCATCACGCTGCTTGAAGATGTTACCCTCACCTCCTATGAGATCAACCGCCGCGCGGGGCGGATCATCTTTGTGCCCAACAACTACGTCTTTACGATGATGATCGCCAACTACTCCCACCATGCGCTCAAAACCGTCTGGGACGGGATCGACATCACCATCACTTTTGATTCCAACCACAAAAAAGCGGCCCATCTGGCCAAAGAGATTACCCGAAAATACGCCAAAGGCTACACCGACATCACCCGCAAGCAGCTCAACAAACTGCGATCGAGCTACAACCTCAAAAACTCCAACGTGGAGCCGCGCATCTTCGTCTTTATCAAGGAGAACGGGCTGTGTATCAGCAGTTGGTACCTCACCAACGCCTACGCGACGCTGACCCTGCGCAGCGCCATCTCCGCCGAGATCGTCGATGCCTTCAATGCCGAAGCGGACATCACCATCGCCTATCCGACCCAGCGCTTACATGTACAGCGTGAACGCTCCATGCCAAGCCAAGGAGAGGTGGTGTGAAAGAGAAGGTCTTTTTCAAAACCTTCGGGTGCCGCACCAACCTCTTTGATTCGCAGGTGATGATGAGCGCACTGCGTGATTATGAGCTCACCGAAGATGAAGCGCAGGCCGATATCATCGTGCTCAACTCCTGTACCGTCACCAACAGCGCCGATACGACGGTGCGCAGCTACATTTCCCAGATCGAAAAAGAGGGGCGTGCGCGCATCTACCTCACAGGCTGCGGAGCCCACACCAAGGGCGAGGGGCTTTTTGCCTCCAACCGTGTGTTTGGGGTCTTCGGGCAGAGCGAAAAAACCAGGATCAACACACTCCTCTCCCAAAAAGAGCGCTTCTTTACCCCCGGTGATCTGAGTTTCGTCGATGATGCGATTGTGGGTGAGTTTGTGGGTAAAAGCCGCGCCTTTATCAAGATTCAAGAGGGGTGCAACTTTCGCTGTAACTACTGCATCATCCCCTATGTGCGCGGTGATGCAAGATCCTTGGATGAGGCGAAGATTTTAGAGCAGGTGCACATTTTGGCGCAAAACGGCTTTGGGGAATTTATCCTTACCGGTACCAATGTGGGCAGTTACGGCGTGGGCGAGGGGCGTTCCATCGCGGGCCTGATGGCCAAAATGAGCCTGATTCGCGGTGTGCGGCGGATTCGCGTCGGCTCACTCGAACCCATCCAGATCAACGCCGCTTTTGAAGAGATTTTGGATGAGCCGTGGCTGGAGCGGCACTTACATGTAGCCATTCAGCACACGTCGCCCTCTATGCTGCGGCTGATGAACCGCCGCAACCGCTTTGAGAGCGACGCAGAACTTTTTGCGCGTCTGCGGGAGAGGGGCTTTGCGCTGGGGACGGACTTTATCGTCGCTCATCCGGGTGAGTCTGAAGCGATCTGGAGCGAAGCGCTGCATAACTTTGAAGCTTTGGGTCTGACCCATCTGCACGCCTTTACCTATTCGCCGCGGGAGGGGACTCCATCGGCAGCGATGAAGAGCAGTGTTGCAGGAGATGTTGCGAGAGTACGAATGGCGCGATTGCACGCGGTCGTCAAAGCCAACAATTACGCCTTTCGTCAAAAGCAAGGCGCACTCGAAGTGCTGATCGAGAGTGGCAAAGAGGGGCTTTATGAAGGGTACGATCAGTTTTTTAACAAAGTACTCCTTCGATCCGGCGAAGATATTCGGGGTGAATGGATGCGTGTTGATCACTATGAAGTAGGCGAGGAGCATAATCATGGCGAATTTTAAGAATAGCAAGGCGGTTTTGATCGTTTCTGCGCTGATGATCGTATTGCTGCTGCTTGTGGCTTTGCTGCGCGACAACAGCCGTCTGATCACTTTGCAAGAGGCACGCAATCTGATCGCCTCAAAGCAGGTGGAAAAGGCGGTGCTTGCTGAGGTGTATTGCTATTTTCACTCCACGCAAAACGGAGTATTCCGCATCGCGCGCGACCAGTTAGAAAAGTCGATGCTCGATAACGTCCGCGTCGAACACGGACGGTCATGGAGCTGGGTTTTCGTCGTTGTGGGATTGTTGGCGACCTTTGGCGGTGGCTTTGTACTCTGGCGGCAGTGGGGACGCAAATCAGGCTTTGGCGTAACTGCGGTTGCGGATGAGGTGACAGCACCTGAGCATAGCTGTGTCACGCCTGTACGTTCCAAGGTGCGCTTTAGTGATATCGGCGGGGTGGGTGAGGTGAAAGAGGATCTCGAAGAGATCATCGATTTTCTTAAAAATCCCAAGCGCTATCATAGTTTTGGGGCGCGCCTTCCGCGCGGCGTGCTTTTGGTGGGGCCTCCGGGCGTGGGCAAGACGATGATCGCCAAGGCGGTCGCGGCGGAGGCGGATGTGCCGTTTTTTTATCAGAGCGGTGCGTCGTTTGTGCAAATTTATGTGGGGATGGGGGCGAAGCGGGTGCATGAGCTCTTTAATGCTGCCAAGACCAATGCCCCCTCCATCATCTTTATCGACGAGATCGACGCGGTGGGCAAAAGGCGCGACGGGATGCGCAACGATGAGCGTGAAGCGACACTCAACCAGTTGCTCACCGAAATGGACGGTTTTGAGGAGAGCAGCGGCGTGGTGGTGCTTGCCGCCACCAACAACATCGAAGTGATGGACGCCGCGCTGCTGCGCGCCGGGCGCTTTGATCGGCGCATCTTCGTCGAGCTGCCCACGCCTAAAGAGCGCGAGGCGATTTTGGGTAAATATCTGCGTCATATTCCCCACGACGTGAAGCTAGAAGAGATCGCCGCGATGAGCACGGGCTTTAGCGGCGCGGCGCTGGCCGCTTTTGTGAACGAAGCGGCGCTGCTCTCGCTTCGGCTACGCGACGTGCGGGTGAACACCGAGCACTTTTTGGCGGTCAAAGAGAAGGTGGTATTTGGCAAGCGCCGCATCAACATCGTCACCCCCGAGCAAAAACGCTACCGCGCACGCTATCAGGCGGGCAAGGCGCTTTGCGCGACCTGGTTTGATCTGCCGTTTGAAAAGATCACCCTTACTTCCGACGCGATCCAGCCGCCCATCTCCCAGCCTCTGCTGCGCCATGAGATCACGGCGCGTATTCAGATGCATCTTTCGGGGATCTGCGCGTGCGATCTTGCGTTTGGTGAACATGCCACCAATGCCGAAGGGGACATTATGCAAGCCAAAGAGCTGATTGCACAGATGATTGACGATTATGCAATGGGTCCTTCACTCTACGGCAACGAGGCCGAAAAGGCAAAGCTGCTTGATGGGCTGTATGAGGAGACCAAAAAGTTGCTGCTGGGCAAAGAGCGTCTGCTGGGCAAGATCGAAGCGCTTTTGATGGAGTATGAGAGCGTGTCGCGCTTGAAGGTTCGAGAGTTGATCGGTGAAGTTTTATAGCGGTTTTAGCCTGCGTGACGAGGCACACTTCTTCGCGCCTTGGCGCTACACCTCCGACTACAGCGTCGCGGGCTTTAGCTACGGTGCGATTGAAGCGGCCTTACATGTAAGCCAAAGCGATCGGCGCATTGACACCCTGCAGCTCTTCTCCCCCGCCTTTTTTCAAACCCAAAGCGAAGCCTTCAAGCGGGCTCAGATATTGGGCTTTCGGCGCAACCAAGAGGGCTATCTGGAGGCTTTTATGACGCGCTGTTTCGAGCCCTACGCGCGGCGCGAGACCTTACATGTAAGGCCCCAAGAGGAAGATTTGAGGCGGCTGCTCTATTATGTTTGGACCAACGTGCTACTAGAGCGCATCGTCGCGCGGGGCGTTCAGATCGAGGTTTATTTGGGCGGCCAAGACGCCATCATCGACGCAGAGGCGGCGAGGGAGTTTTTCACCCCTTTTGCGACGGTCTATTTCATCAAAAACGGCAACCATTTTTTAGTACAGGAGTAAATATGATCAAAATCGGAGTCATCACCGCGTCAGACCGCGCAAGCGCGGGGATTTATGAGGATATTTCAGGCAAAGCCATCGAAGAGACGATGCGCGCTTATCTGACAAGCGCTTTTGAGATTGTCTATCGGTGCATCCCCGATGAGCAAGAGATGATCGAAAAAACGATGATTGAGCTGTGCGATACTGAGGGGTGCTGCTTGGTGGTGACCACCGGCGGCACGGGGCCGGCGCTGCGCGATGTAACGCCTGAGGCGACCGAAGCGGTGTGTGAGAAGATGATGCCGGGCTTTGGGGAGCTGATGCGTCAGGTGAGTCTGAAGTATGTACCCACCGCGATTCTCTCGCGCCAGAGCGCGGGCATTCGTGGAGCTTCACTTATTATCAACCTGCCCGGAAAACCTAAGTCGATCCGCGAGTGTCTTGACGCCGTCTTTCCCGCCGTGCCGTACTGCATCGATCTGATCGGCGGGCCGTATATCGAGACTGATGAAGCGGTGATTAAAGCATTCCGCCCGAAATAGCCTTTTTGATTCCTTTGATATTCGTTTCAGGGTAGCTGGAATAAGATAGGATAATTTTTATCCTCATAAGGAATTTTTATGTATTCCACCCGAGCGATCAAGTGGCAACATCTTTTTTTCGTCTTTTTGGTCGTACTTTTGGGTACTGCTTTGGAGCTGTATTACAACCAAAAAATTCGTCAGGCACAGCTTGAGGAGAAGTTGGAATCACTCAATGTGCTCACCGCCAAAGTGATCGCACAGGCTAAAGAGGATCTGCTCATCCGCTACGGCGGAATCACGCAGCATTATCTCAACGAACCCTATCTGGTACGCCTCATCGAAGCTCTCGATCGTGAGGCACTCTACAAAGCTCTGGTAGAGGATTACGCGCTGATGCAAAAGACTAATCCCTCCTTACAAATCATGCACTTCGTCGATACCCAAAACGTCACCTTGCTGCGCATGCATCAGTCGCAGCAGTTTGGAGACAATCTAAGCGAATTGCGCCCCATTATGGCGCACGTCAACCGTACTAAAGAGGCCACGCACGCCTTTGAAGCGGGCAAAAACGGTTTGACCTACCGAATCACGTTGCCGCTGATCACCCCTGATGGGCGACATCTAGGGGTTTTGGAATTTGGGGTAGAGCCGCGCTATTTTGCGGAGCGCATCGCGGCATTTTCAAGTGTACGCAGTCAGCTCTTGATTCGCAGCGACACTTTGGGTATCCATCCCGAAGGTGCACATCCGCATCTGCAGGTAGGCGCCTTTAGCGTGATCCATCCTGATGCCTTTTTTGAGGGAGTGGTGGATCGCATCGATTGGAGCGTCGGTAAGCAAGAGATAGCGTATGAGGGACGCTCCTATCTCATAGATACTGAACTGGCACTCAATAACTACAGAGGTGAAGAGGTCGCCAAACTGTTGCTTGCCCAAGACGTGAGCGACTTTGTCCGCCAGAGCGCGGAGCGCTTTCGCCTAATGAACTTCACCAGTATTACCCTCTCCATCGCGCTGATGATCATGCTCTATCTGGTCTTTACCAGCTACACCCGCAAGATTGACCGCTCCTACAAAGAGATCGCGCGTTTAAGTCGTAATTCGCAGCGTCTAAGCGTCGAAAATGTAAAACTGAGCCAAAAAGCGCACGTTGATCCGCTGACACACTGTCACAACCGCACCCACTTCAATGACTACATCGAAGCAACGATTCAAAGCGGTAGAGGGGCGGTGATCTTTTTTGACATCGACCACTTCAAGCAGATCAATGATCACTACGGCCATGACCAAGGTGACCGCGTTTTGCGCTCTATTGCCGACACCGTGCGCGACCATCTACGCGAAGAGGACTACTTTGCCCGCTGGGGCGGAGAAGAGTTTGTGATTGTGATGGCGCACGGCACTGCCGTACAGGCAAAGCGCAAAGCCGAAGAGCTACGCAAGGTGATCGAAGCACGCCCCGTGGTCGATGGAATTGCCCTTACATGTAGCTTCGGCGTCGCACAGATCAAAAAAGGGGACACCGTCCACACCCTGATTGAGCGGGTCGATGCACTGCTGTACCGCGCCAAAAACGAAGGGCGAAACCGCGTCTGTATTTGAGGCTTACATGTAAACCTATTTCCCGATCTGCACCATCTTGCGGCGTAGGTAGGCGATCTGGCTTTGCAGCGGTAACTCTTTGGGGCAGACGTCGGCGCAGCCCAGCAGACTCATACAGCCAAAAACGCCGTCTTCGTCGCCGATGAGCTGATAGAGCTGCGCATCGCTGCGCTCATCACGCGGATCGAGGCGGTAGCGGGCGATTTTATTAAGCCCCACCGCGCCGACGAAGCTCTCTCGCATCTGGATCGTGCCGCACCCCGCAATACAGCAGCCGCACTCGATGCAGCGGTCCAGCTCGTAGATTGCCTCGGCAAGCTCAGGCTCCATGCGCTCTTCCATGCGGTCGATGTCGGGCGCTTTTTGGGTGTGAATCCAGGTCTCCAGCCGTTCGCTCATGCCGCGCATCCAGTTGCCAGTATGCACCGATAGATCGCCGATCAGCTCAAAAACGGGCAGGGGGGCGAGGCTGATGTGCGCATCGAGCTTGGAGGTGAGGGTACGGCACGCCAAACCCGGGCGGCCATTGATGAGCATCGCGCAACTGCCACAGATCCCCGCGCGGCAGACGAAGTCGAACTTGAGCGAGTTGTCAAGGTATTTGCGGATGTCGTTGAGCGCGATGTAGAGCGTCATGCCCGGCGCTTCGCGCAGCTCGAAGGTCTCAATGCGCGGTTTATCATCTTTAAGATGCGGATCAAACCGCAAGATGTGTACATGTAAGGTGCGTCCTTCGCTCATGATTCAAACCTTTCGCTGAGGCGTTCGTTGCGCCCTTGGTATTTTTTGGGAAGTTTTTCGAGTGCGGCGCTGAGCGCTTTTTGACGCGCGAAACGGTCACTGTGCGCGGCTTTGATCGCTTCGACTTCAGCCGCGCGGGTAGGGGTGTCTGGGTGGTGGATAGTGAGGTCTTTGCCGTACCCGCGCCACCCCGGCGGCAGCTCCATGCGCATGACATCGAGTGGTTCGTAGCGCACATCGGGCAGGCTCTGCTCGGGGTCGCTCCATGAGCTAAGCGTGCGCACCAGCCAGTCGTGGTCGTTGCGCTCAGGGTAGTCCTCTCGGGCGTGCGCCCCTCTGCTCTCGGTGCGCAGCAGCGCGCCATACGCGACGGTGAGGGCGACTTTGATCATCTTTTGGGTGCGGTAGGCGTTGACCAGCGCGGGGTTGGCCGCGAGGGATTTTGAGCGGTATACGGTGATATTGCGGCTGCGGCGCAGCAGCTCTTGAAGCTGCTCTACCGCCTCTTGCAGCTCCTTTGCGTTGCGAAAAATGCCCACCTTATCCATCATGATCTGCTCCATCGCCTCGCGCAGCACGAAGGAGTCTTCGCCGCTTCCGCCGTGGATGAGCGCTTCGAGTTTGGCCTGCTCGGCGTTGATAAAGCGCTCGATGGTGGCGGTGGAGATATCGATATGGCTCTGCGGTGTCTGGCAAAAATCGGCAATATATTCAGCAACCAGCATCCCCGAAACGACCGTCTCCGCCACAGAGTTGCCCCCAAGGCGGTTGAAGCCGTGCATGTCCCAGCAGGCCGCTTCGCCGCAGCTAAAAAGGCCGCGTAGGGTGGGCGATTCGCCCCGATAATCGGTTTTGATGCCGCCCATGGAGTAGTGCTGGGTCGGGCGCACGGGGATCCACTCTTTGGCGGGGTCGATGCCCAAAAAGCTCTCGCAGATCTCCTTGACTTCGCGCAGGTTCTTTTCGATATGCGCACGCCCAAGCAGGGTGATATCAAGCCACAGATGATCGCCGTAGCGCGACTTGACCCCCTTACCTTTGCGGATGTGTTCGGTCATGCGCCGACTCACCACGTCGCGCGACGCCAGCTCCTTTTTCTCGGGCTCATAATCGGGCATAAAGCGGTAGCCGTCCACGTCGCGCAGCACGCCGCCATCACCACGGCACCCCTCGGTGGTGAGAATGCCCACGGGCACAATCGCGGTGGGGTGAAACTGCACCGCCTCCATGTTGCCCAGCTCCGCCACGCCCGTCTCAAGAGCGAGCGCATGGCCGATGCCCTGACAGATGGTGGCGTTGGTCGTGACGCTCCAGAGCCGCCCGTAGCCGCCCGTGGCGATACATGTAGCCTTGGCGATATAAGCGGTAAGCTCGCCGCTCATAAGGTTGCGCGACACCGCGCCGTAGCAGCGACCGTTTTCATGAATCAGCGCCATCGCTTCGCGCCGTTCGCGTATCTCGATACCGCGTTCATGGGCTTTGTTGTCCATCGCATAGAGCATCGAGTGGCCCGTGCCGTCACTGGTGAAGCAGGTGCGCCACTTTTTGGTGCCGCCAAAATCGCGCGCGGTGATGAGGCCATGCGCCTCGGCCCTTTCGGTTAGTGTCACTTTTTGGGCGTTGATGATCGCTTGATGGGCACCCGCTTTGACACGGCTCCAGGGCACGCCCCACGCGGCAAGCTCGCGGATCGCCTTGGGCGCGGTGTGCACAAACAGCCGCACCACCTCTTGATCCGCGCCCCAGTCACTCCCTTTGATCGTATCTTCAAAGTGGATGTCTTCGTTGTCGCCCTCACCCATGATGGCATTGGCAAGGCTGGCTTGCATCCCTCCTTGCGCGGCGGCGGAGTGGGAGCGCTTGGGCGGAACCAGAGTGAGGACGATGCAGTCAAGCCCGCGTTCGCGCACCCCAACCGCCGTGCGTAGCCCCGCAAGGCCGCCGCCGATGACCAGTACGTCGGTGTAGGTGATCTTCATTGTGCGGCTCCTTGGGGGTGGTAGCGCTCGCCGGGGGCAAATTCGCCCGAATAGCCGATAACCATGTAACGCCCCAAAGAGGCGACGCCCAGTACCAGATAAAAGGTGATGACAAAGTACATGATGGAGCGCAGCAGGGCGCGGCGGGTGTGGAGGGCTTTGGGGTTTTTGGGCTCAAAAAAGCCCCACTTGAGGATGAGCCGGTACACCCCGATGCCCGCATGTACCACCACCGCAAAGAGCAGCAGCAGATACATCGGCCACATCATATCCAGTGCAATGCGCTCGCTCGAGGCGTAGGGGCCGATCTGATCGGGAAGGGTGATCATGGTGTAGAGGTGGATCGAGGCGAGAAAAAACATCGCAAATCCGGTGCTTACCTGAATGGCCCACAGCGAGGTGTCGTGATGATTCATGCGCGTCATGTGGGTTTTGAAGGCGCGGTATTGGCGGTACGAAGCGGGAAATTTGCGCAGCGCGACCGAGGCGTGTACGACGATCAGCAGTAAGATGAACGCGGCGAGCGCGGAGATGATCAGCGGATACTTCTGCCCAAAAAAGTAGTAGCCCTCAAAAAACTGCGTCAGCGTGTACATCGCCTCTTTGGAGATCAAGATGGAAGATTCAAAGAGCAGATGAAAACTGATAAAGAGTGCCAAGGCAATGCCGGTAAAACTTTGCAGAAAATCAAGTCGTGCGGGGGTTTTGCCGATGCGTTCGCGTCGATCCATAGAGCGCCTTGGGGATGAAATACGGCATTATAACACTTACATGTAAGGCTTGAGGCAGCCTTACTCGGGTTCTATAAAGCGCCTCAAATTGCCGTCATAACACAGAATCGATCCGTCTTCGATCTGGTAGTACCAACCGTGCAGGCTTAGCTCGCCTGCTTCGACGCGGCGCTCTATTTCAGGAAAGGTGAGGAGATTTTCGAGCTGGTGCAAGATGGAGAGCTTTTCGGTTTCGCGGTAGAGCTGCTCGCGGTCCATCAGGTTGCCGTGCAGGGCGACCGCTTCGTTACGTGCGCTTTCGCCGAGTTCGAGCCACTTGTTGAGGTGGATGTAGTTTTTGGCGTCTACGGGCAGCTCGAAGAGGTTACGGCAAGCTCCGCAGTGGGAGTGACCGCAGAGGATGATGTGGCGGACATTCAAAATCGAGACGGCGTACTCGATGACCGCCGAACTACCGTGGAAGTCGCTGTTTTGGCTGTAAGGCGGGACAAAATTGCCGACGTTGCGTAATATGAACATATCGCCCGGTTTGGTATCGAGCATCAAATCGGGGGTGACGCGGCTGTCGCTGCAGCCGATGAAGAGAATCTGCGGTTTCTGGCCGCTGCGCACGAGCGCGCTCATATCCTCTTCGTAGTGGGGAAAACGTACTTTCTGAAAGTGACGGTTGCCGTGAATGAGGTCGGTGATGTGCATGGTAGTCCTTGTTAATGGCGTACGTTGAGATTGTGGGCTTTAATTTTACCGATCATTTCCTGTAGATGTTCCACTCTGGCCGCCTCTTGTGCGCAGGCGCTTTGCGATTGGAGGTTGAAGCGTTCGAGTTTTTGATCGAGATATGTGGTGTTGAAGCGCCCCGCGATGAAATCCTCGTCGCGCACGATTTCGCGGTGCAGGGCGATATTGGTCTTGATCCCCTCGATATAGAACTCATCGAGTGCGCGACGCGCTTTTTTGACTGCCCCTTCCCAATCCAACGCCCAGACGATCAGCTTGCCGATCATCGAGTCGTAGTTGGGGACGATCTTGTAGCCGCTGTACGCCGCCGAATCGAGCCGCACACCGGGGCCGCCGGGGGTCATGTAGTTGGTGATGGTGCCAAAGGAGGGCATAAAGTTTTGCGCCGGATTTTCGGCGTTGATGCGAAACTCGATGGCGTAGCCGCGAAAGCGGATCTCCTCTTGCAAAAACTGCAGCTTGTCCCCTTCGGCGATCTGGATCATGCGCTGGATGATGTCTACGCCGCTGATGATTTCGGTGACGGGGTGCTCGACCTGGACGCGGGTGTTCATCTCGATGAAGTAGATGGTGTCTTGCTCGTCGATGAGGTATTCGATGGTGCCCACGCTCTCATAGCCCAGACGAAACATCGCTTTGGTCGAGATGCGGTAGAGCTCTTTGCGCACCGCGTCGTTTAGGCGCGGCGAGGGGGCGATCTCGATCACCTTCTGGTGGCGGCGCTGGATGGAGCAGTCGCGCTCGCCGAGGTGCAAGACGTTGCCGTAGCGGTCGGCGATGATCTGAATCTCGATATGGCGGGGGTTTTCGACATACTTTTCGATAAAAACCTCACTGCGCCCGAAAAACTTCATCGACTCCGCCGTAGCGCTCTCGAAGAGTTCACGAAACTGCGCGGCCTTTCTGACGATGCGCATCCCCCGACCGCCGCCGCCGAATGCCGCTTTGATGATGACCGGAAAGCCGATCTGCGTGGCGATCTTCTCACCCTCATCGACGCTGGTGATCGGTTCGTCGGTTCCTTCGAGGACCGGTACGCCCACGCCGCGCATGGCCACTTTGGAGGCCATTTTGTCGCCGAAGAGCTCGATATGTTCGGGCTTGGGGCCGATGAAGATGATCCCCCGATCCGCGCAGGCTTTGGCAAAATCGGCATTCTCGGAGAGAAAACCGTAGCCCGGATGGATGGCGTCGCAGCCAGCTTTGAGCGCGAGGTTGATGATGCGGTCATAATCAAGGTAGGCGCGCAGCGGATCGCCGAGGATCGGGTAGGCTTCGTCGGCTTTGCGTACCCAGATCCCCTCTACGTCCACTTCGGAGAACATGGCGACGCTGGTGATATCCAGCTCCTTGCAGGCGCGGATGATGCGCAGGGCGATTTCGCCACGGTTGGCGATAAAGATTTTGGTGATGCGGCGGTGCATAAGCATACTCCTTGAGTTTTGATGGCGTTATTGTAGGATCTTGCGTCCATCAAAGTCTTCACCGATTGTGGCCGATTTCTTTACATATAAAGCTATTTTTAGTGACAGTTATTGCTAATTTTATATGCTAATATAGCTTTTATGAAACGCAAAACCGTCGATCGCCACACGCAGATCGCTAACGATCTGCTCTTTTACGTCTATACCCATATCGAGACCGATATCGACCTTGAAGAGCTCAGCCGCGCTCACGGCGTCAGCCTCTTTCATCTGCATCGTATCTTCAAAGCGGTCTTCGGGCGCAACCTTTATGAGACGATCCAGTCGATCCGACTGCAAAAAGCGGCCAATCTGCTGCTGACCAACCGCCACTCCACCATCAGCGAAGTGGCCGCGCAGTGCGGTTACAGCGCTCAGGCCTCTTTTATCCGCGCCTTCAAGGGGCGCTTTGCCATGACGCCCGGAGCGTGGCGCGGCGGAGGGTATCTGGCGTATTCGGAGGCGATTGTGAGCCAATCGGAGTGCACCCGCCATTCAGAGGCGTCGTTTAAACATCTGCAGCCCGTGGTGGTCAAACGTGAGGCGATGAGCGCCTATTACATCCGCCATCAGGGCTATGGGCCTTCGATTCACAGCGCATGGCAGAAGCTGCAGACCTGGATCTACACCAACCACATCGAGCACTACCGCTCCATCGCGCTCTTTCACGACAACCCTGCGATTACTCAGTTGCATGAGTGCCAGTATGTCGCCTGTATCGTCACCGAGGAGGCGATGAGCCAGCGGCTGGGGCATCTGCCGCGTTTTATGATCGCTGCGGGGGTCTATGCGCGTTTTGACATCGAAGGGGGGAGCGGGGATCTGCTCAAGTTCATCCGCTGGGTCTATCACGAGTGGCTTCCGCAAAGCCGCTATGAGACCTCCACCAAACCCGCCTACGCGCTTTATGAGCGCAACCATCACCTAGATGAGGGTGAGGATTTTCGGCTCAGCTTCTACCTGCCGATCCTCTACTGATCTAAGATCCACAGCGGAAATTTGCGCCCTTTGAAGCGCAGTTCCAAGATCGCTTTGCGCTTTACATGTAAGGCGCTTCGCGCAACGGCGACGTAGCTTTGATGCTCAAAAATATCGATCTGCCCGACCTGCGCGGGCTCAAGGCCTGCCTCTTGGGCGAGCGCGCCGAGGATGTCGCCTTTGCGCAGTTTTTGCTTTTTGCCCGCTTCGATGACGATGGTGACGTTGGGGGCGCGCAGCGGCGTGCTTTGGGTCTGCGGGCAGGGCTTTGCCTGCGGATGCGCCGCGTCAAGGGAGAGCGCGATACCGCTGCGTCCGGCGCGGGCGGTGCGGCCTATGCGGTGGGTGTAGGTGGCCGGATCGTGGGGCATTTCGACGTTGAGCACCAGATCGACCGAGGGGATATCCAGCCCCCGCGCGGCCAGATCGGTGGCCACCAGCAAGACGGCGCTGCGGTTGGCAAACTGCACCAGCACGTCGGTGCGTTCATACTGCTCCAGATCGCCATGCAGCGCCAGCGCGTCGTGCCCCGCTTCACGCAGCGCGGCGCAAAGATCGTGTACGGCGATTTTGGTGTTGCAAAAGAGGATGGCCGATTGGGGGCGGTAGTGCGAAAGCAGGGCGTTGATACACGCTAAGCGATCTTGCGCATCGAAAAAGTGCTCTTCGATGCGGTTGGGCGCTTCATCAAGCCTTACATGTAAGGCGTCATGCTGAAACTCGGTGCTGAGACTCAGGGCGTTTTCATCATATGTGGCGCAAAAAAGGAGGCTTTGATGCTTGGGGTTGAGATGGGCGCGGATGGTGTGCATATCTTCCAAAAAGCCCATATCAAGCATCCGGTCGGCCTCATCCAGCACGAAGAGTTCAAGGGCGTTACATGTAAGGCTTCCTTCGCGCAGATGCTGCTCTACGCGCCCGGGGGTTCCCACGACGATCTGCGGGGTGTGTTGGGTGAGCGAGAGGCGTTGGGGTTTGAGCGGTGCGCCGCCGCAGAGCGTGAGGATCTTGAGGTTGGGGATAAAGCGTGCCAGATCGCGCAGGCTCTTGGCGACCTGATCGGCAAGTTCGCGCGTGGGGGTGAGGATCAGCGCTTGGGTTTGGGCGTGATCGCTTTTGATGCGCTGCAACACCCCAAGACCGAAGGCGACCGTCTTGCCGCTGCCGGTTTTGGCCTGAGCAAGCACGTCGCGCCCCTCCAAGATGGCCGGAAGGCTCGCGCTTTGAATGGGGGTCATGGTGTTGAAGTTCAATGTATTGAGCGCTTCAAGTAGCTCGTTTTTGAGGTTTAGGGTAGAAAAAGGGCTCATTAGCTTCCTTGGGGTAGGGTAAGTGGGGTTTGGAAAAAATCAGAAATGGTGCGTAGTTGGTGCTCGATCCCTTCAAAGGCGTGGCTGCCGCCCTCTTCGATCATGATCCTCGCGCCTTCAAGCATTGTTTCGGCTTCGCGGTAATCAAGCAGCTCATCACCTTTTTGCAGCAGCACCAACAGCCGTTCGCCCTCTTGTAGTGCGCCAAGATCGAAGCGCTTGAGTGCGTTTAGATGCGCTTCATTCCACTCAAAACGGCTCAGATCGCCATAGTGCGTCATCTGCCCCAGCGCTTCGCGCAGCCGCTCATAGGGGCGCAGGGCGGGGTTGATCAGCACGGCGCGAAGGCCGTATCGCAGAGCAAGGTAGCGTGCGTAGTAGCCCCCCAGCGAAGAGCCGACGAGCTTGACTTCTCGCAGCTTCGGATCGCTGCTCTTTTGCAGCAGTTCAATCAGGCCGCAGAGCGACTCAATAGCCAGATCGGGGATCGTACTGAGTGTGGGGGCATAGATGGGTTCGTTACATGTAAGCGAACAAAACAGGCGTGCTTTGCTCCCCCTTGCGCTGCTGGCAAAGCCGTGAAGGTAGAGGATCATACGCCCAGCACTTCGGCGAAAAAGTCGGGGATTTTGGCGGGTTTATCGCCGTGCAGACACACCAGCGTCACCTCCATGCCAAAGAGTTTGCGCTCATGGCAGAAGATCTCCTGAAGCATCCTCAGCGAAGCCTTTTTGCGCTCAATGACGCTGCTCTTTACATGTAAGCGCTCCCCCAGCCGCGCCGGTGCGAAGTAGTGCGCGCTAAGCTCCTTGACGACAAAGTGGTATCCCTCTTGCATCGGCGTTTGACCCTTGGCAAAAAAGAGCTCTGATCTGGCCCGTTCGCAGAAATTGAGGTATTTGGAGTGGTAGACCACACCGCCCGTGTCGGTGTCTTCGTAGTAGACGACGGTGTCAAAGGTGCTTAGGGGCATGGCGCTAAAACACCTTTCCAAAATCGACACCGCTCTCGCATCCGTCAAGGCTAAGCGTGATCGTGTCGTTACATGTAAGCTTTTTGATATGCACATACGTTCCCTCAATCAGCTCAAAGAGGTCGGCGAGTTCAGATTCAGGCTCGATGATAATGTAGTAGCGCACCCCTTCGCGCTCGTAGAGGTTGTATTTGGTCGTGACGTCTTTGAGTGCGGTGGCTTTGAAGAGCACTTCGCAGACAATGCACGGAGCGGTGGTGAAACACTGCCCCTGCGGCTCTTCGCAAAAGAGCGCCACGTCGGGTTGAATGACGGTGGATTCATTCACTTTCCAATCGATCGGAGAGATATAGACCTCGCATTCGTTACATGTAAGCTTCTCTTTAAGTTCACGCCAAACATGCGCCACGATACGCTGATGTTTCGGATAGGGTGCCGGACTCATGGCGTAGGCAATCCTGCTGATGAGTTCATAGCGATCTTCCCACTGCAGATAGTCTTTGTAGGTGTAAAGGGGGAAATGGTCAATCTTGTAGGCTTCCATGCTGCGCTCCTTTGGTGCCATTATAGCCCAAGCGCAGCGAAGAGGGGGTGTGATGCGGTTTTTTTAGGCTTTCATATTGAGCCACGAAGGGGGAAAATCAAAAAGCAGTTCACTTGCTTGCCATTCGCCCTTGTCGCTGTTTTTATAGTGAAGTTTGCCATTAATGTTTGAATAGCGCAGTCCTGTAGCGGTGCTGTAGAGCTCTTTGCCCTCGCTTAGCGCATTGAGGACTTCATCTTTGCTTTGCATCGTATCTCCTTGAGTAGCCCTGAAAAGTTCAGGGCAGGGGCTTTAGAGGATGGTGACGTTTTCGGCTTGTGGCCCTTTTTGGCCTTGACCGATGATGTAAGAGACCTTTTGACCCTCTTCGAGCGTCACGCGGCCAAAGCCGTTGCTGTTGATTTGGCGGTAGTGTACAAACAAATCTTTATCACCGTTGTTTTGTTGGATAAATCCGAAGCCTTTTTCATTGTTGAACCATTTGACGGTTCCTTGATTTTGGTTTGCCATTGCAAAGTCCTTGTTAGATTATTCACTGTAGAAGATAAAAGCGGTAACGGGTAGAGTGAATTGTATCGGTAACGTCGGTCAGCAATAAAACGCAGGCTCAGGGTGAAACGGAATTTAGTCTTTCAGTGGGAGCAGTATAGCTGAATTTTCTCTTATATGGGCATCTTTTGGATGAAATCTAGTTGCCTCTTCGGTCGCCCTCTTGCGCTCAGCGTTGACAAGCGCATTGCTATTGGGATAGAATGACAATATATTGTCAATAGCAAGGATTTTGGATGCAAGCGATTTTTTATTCACAAGCAAGAAACAATTTAAGAGAGATCATCAATAAAGTATGCGACGACTTCGATGAGTATGTGATTACGACCAAAGACGATAAATCGGTCGTGATCCTTTCCTATGAGGAGTACCGCGCGATGAAAGAGACGATGTACCTGCTCTCATCAAAAACCAATCGCGATCGACTTAATGACGCCGTAGATCAGATCGAAAATCTACAATTTAGCAAAAGAGATATTGAGGTATGATCATCGGTTTTGCCGATAGAGGCTGGGAAGATTATCAGTATTGGGTGCAGAGTGACAAAAAAATAGTTAAAAGAATCAACCTCATTCTACAAGATATCAAACGCAATCCCGATGACTCCGACGGACTTGGTAAACCTGAGAGGCTCAAAGAGAACTATAGCGGTTATTTTTCAAGAAGAATTACGGCAGAACATAGGCTTGTTTATAAAATCATCGAAGATATTATTGTTGTGGCTCAATGTAGATTTCACTATTAGCCAACTTTATAACTTTTGGCCTTCCTCGTGCATTCAGCGTCGCCATTAGCCCGAGCCGCTGCGCGGTCTCAATTTGCCATGCTTCATCTCCCAGCGGACTTTGTCGATTGACGCTGTTGCGCACTCTTTCGAGTTCAAATAGTGACAAAGCGGTATTGACCCTCTCGATCCAGTCACTTCCAAGCGCAACATACGGTTCATGCAGCAGTGCGCGGTTATGATGGATGCGCTCATGCAGCGACGCGTACATGTACTCTTCCGCTTTTTTCACCAAACCTGCACGCAGCGCATTAGCTTCAATGTAATGCAGCAACGTTACATAGTACGACTCCTGCTGCACCAAAAAGCTTTTGTAACGCCCCTGCCAGATATGCCCAGATGTTTTGTTTTTCTTATGATAGTGGCGCACATGCGAGGTCATCACCCACTGCATAAAGCGGCTTAAGCTCCCCTCGCGCTGCGGTGAGAGCAGCAGATGAAAATGGTTGGGCATCAGGGCGTAGGCGTGCAGTTCGACACGCTCTTTGAGCTTTGCTTTTGCGAGCAGATCGAAAAAGTACTCATAATCTTCGGCATCGTCAAAGACCTGCATGCGCATATTGCCACGGTTGATGAGATGATAGATTCCACCGACTGTTTCACCTCGGGCTATGCGGGGCATTGGGGCTCCTTTATGGGTTACATGTAAGGCATTATATCATAAAGTAGCCTGTCCCTATTCTCTGCTATTCTCACATTCTCCCCTTTATGGAGCGAGCAAAAGCTTTCGCTCAGTAAGTCGCTGAGAGCTGATGCTCCAATGCTAGAGCTATGAGACGCGATCTATTGATGTTTGCTGCTTTGGCGTAACGGTCGGCTCTTTCTAATAACATTTGAGGGATTGTGATGTTGACTCGAACCGCATGTTCTTTTGTTCTGCGAGAAATGATAGCCGGATTCGGTTCGATCATCATCAGCAAACATCCTTCCGCCTCCTCTTTCGCATGGTTTAGATCAACCGCCGGAGCCTCTTCATTATCGTTGATCAGTTCGGAGAGATGAAGACTTAGCGCCTCTTTTGCCATAGTGATTGCTTCTTCAAGATCATGACCGGCAGAGATACAACCGGCAACATCAGGGAAAAATACGCTGTATCCTCCATCGCTTGTTTCTTCGAATACCGCTGGATATGCTTTTAACCATTCAACCATAATATAAACTCCTCCTTGGATGAATTAAGCTGTTTGAGGATGCTTGATAGTGTCTTTGGAGCTATCTCTCGCTTTGGATGTGGGATAGTAGCTTTACCTTTGAGGATTGGATGCTTAAAATGCTTGTGGCTTCCCTCTTGAGAAACTTCAAACCAACCCATTGCCAAAGCAAAACGTATCAACTCTTTTGATGTGAAACTCACAGAACCTCAATTGCCTTTATGTGTATTATTATACACACCTTTTAGGTGAAAGTCGGCAAGTAAAATAAATTTTATATTACTGGGGACTTGGGACATTTGAACTCTTTTTAGGGGTTACATGTAGAGCATTATATCATAAAGTAGCCTGTCCCTATTTTTAAAGTAGCCTGTCCCTATTTTTGTGTCCCTATTTTTGTCCCCATTTTCTGCATCCATCACCATGATGCATCTCGACATCAACACACTGGCCCACCACGATGATGACCACGGTCGCAACGAGGAGTTTTTGGGGCTCTTTGCCGTAACGCCGTTTACAAAAAAGCTGCATGGCACTACGCAAGTCACTTTTGATCTGGCCGAAAAACATCTCGGATTTGCAGGTAAAGGCATACAGCAACGCAGTAAACAGGGACTAAAACGTATCACACTGGATAATACTGCATTTGAAAAAGAGTTTGTCGTTTATGCCAGTGACCCTATAGAAGCCAATTTCATACTGACACACACTGTCATGGAACAACTTACACAACTTGTACGCTCGTACAGAGCGTACGTCACGCTGACTTTCGATAAAGATCGACTCTATATTGCCATCTTGAACGGTTACGGATTTTTCCAGCCCATAACCGAACTTGGATTTTCAAAACGCGAACTCAGCTTTAAAGATGTCGAACGCGGCATTGACGCTTTGGAACTCGCATATAAAATCGTTGAGCGGCTACGGCACCATCACCTCTTAAACCCTCTTTCTTAAAACTCGCTAAGCCAGAAACAGCGTATTGAACCCCCTGAAAATGGGGACAGAAAATGGGGACGAGGCTACTTTAGTAAAAGGGGACAGAGTAAAAGCATAAAAGGAAAAATGGGGACAGGCTGAATTTCATTCACGCCACCTTCTCATCCGCCACATAAAACATACTCTCAATACTGAGATGATAGTCCAGCTCTTCCCACTCTATCCCTGTTCCCATGCAGATAAAACGGTAGTTTTTGAGGATGCTTAGGCTCGCTTGCTCTAGGGGTTTGTACCAGTGCAGCGGTGTAGAGATGATGCGGTCATCCATCAGTGTTACATGTAAGTAGTTGTCATCAAAATGGACTGTCTTACCTTTGAGTAAACCACTCATGCCATCTCCTTATAAATTCCTCTTGATGTTGCGATGCGATCAATAGCGCCTCTTTGAGCTCTTTGGGTTTTAGTGAACTTTGTGTTACATGTTAGCTTCTCAGCTCAATCTTGGCAAAAGTATCACCTTTCATGACATGCACATGCATCGGCTCATGTTCGTTGGCATAAAAGAAGAACTTAAACCCGTTGTAATGGAGCAGTGTTGGCATTCTTATTCCCAAAAAACGTGAAAACCTATTGTATGGGTTCGAGGCTGAATCTATTCTGATTCAAAGACAAGGAAATGAAAAAAAACGGGGACAAAAAAACGGGGACGAGGCTGCTTTACGCTCATTTTTCCATACCATCAACTCCTTTTTCATACGTTCGATTTCATTTTTAAGCAGCGGAAACTGCTCTTTTATGACCTTCCAGATGATCTCTTCATACACTTCAAAATACCAGTGAATCAACGTCATTCCCTTCTACAAAGCGATCGATCTTGTCGATACCTTGGCACATATCCTCAAGATAGAGCAGATAATTGCGCTTCATACCGCGATTGCCTCAGCAAAAACCTGCTTGCGTAGTTCTTTTTTTAATTTGCGCTTTAAAACCAGATCCACGCATAGGGAAGGAGATAAGCGACACTGATCCTTGAAAGGCTATTTTGAAAACAGGGGCGAGGTTGCTTGCTGAATGTTTACATGTAAGGATAACGTCATCTACTATAGATACAATGAGGGCAAAAAAGGAGCGAATATGCCTCAAGCTGATATCGGGGTGATGGGTCTTGCGGTGATGGGTCAGAATCTGGTGCTCAATATGGCGGATCACGGGTTTGCGGTTTCGGTCTATAACCGCAGCCGCGAGACGACAGAGGACTTTATTGCGCGGTGGGTGGAGCATCGAAGCGTGGTTGGTTATGATGATCTTGAGGGCTTTGTCGCGTCGCTTCAAAGCCCGCGCAAGGTGATGCTGATGGTCAAAGCGGGTGATGCGGTCGATGCGATGATCGCTCAGCTTTTGGGGCTTTTGGAATCAGGCGACATCATCATCGACGGGGGCAATTCGCTCTACAGCGACACCACGCGCCGGGTGAAGGCGCTGAGTGAGCGGGGGCTGCATTTTGTGGGTTCTGGCGTCTCAGGCGGTGAAGAGGGGGCGAGGCACGGCCCTTCGATGATGCCCGGTGGCGACGTGGGGGCATGGGAGCAGGTTAGGCCCATTTTTCAAGCCATCAGCGCCAAGGTCGATGGTGAGCCCTGCTGCGACTGGGTGGGGCCGGAGGGTTCGGGGCATTATGTCAAGATGGTACACAACGGCATCGAGTACGGCGACATGCAGCTCATCGCCGAGGCCTACTGGCTGCTGCGCTACGGCGTGGGGCTGGATGTGGCGGAGTGCGCGGAGGTTTTTGCGCGCTGGAACGAAGGTGTGCTCGATTCGTACCTGATCGAGATCACCGCTCATATCCTTACCTTCAAAGACAGTGATGGCTCACCGCTGATCGACAAGATCCGCGACAACGCGGGCCAGAAAGGCACCGGCAAATGGACGGGCATCAGTGCGCTCGAACTGGGCGTGCCGCTGAGTCTGATTACCGAATCGGTCTATGCCCGCTGCCTCTCATCCTTGGTGCGTCAAGAGGGAAAAGCTTTACATGTAAGCCTGCCGTCAGGGGAGCGCAACGCGATGATCGACGCGATCAGGGGGGCACTGTATGCCTCCAAGATCATCTCCTATACCCAGGGCTATATGCTGCTGCGCGAGGCGGCCAAACACTACGGCTGGGCGCTCAACTACGGGGGCATTGCGCTGATGTGGCGCGGCGGCTGCATCATCCGCAGCCGATTTTTGGGCGAGATCCGACGCGCCTACACCCAAAACCCCGCTTTGGAGCATCTGTTGCATGATGCGTTTTTTGCCTCCGCGCTGAGCGAGGCCGAGGCGTCGTGGCGTAGGGCGGTGGTGTTTGCCATAGACTCCGCGCTCCCTATTCCGGCGATGAGTTCAGCTCTTGCTTTTTATGACGGCCTTCATAGTCCACGTCTCCCGACGGCTCTGGTGCAGGCGCAGCGTGACTACTTCGGAGCGCACGGGTATGGGCGCATCGACGCGGACGCTTCAGAGACCTTTCACACCGACTGGATCGGTTCGGGCGGGCTGGCGCGCTCGGGAAGCTACGAGGTGTGAGATGGCTGCTTTTGTGATCTTCGGGGCGACGGGCAATTTGTCGCTCTCCAAACTGATGCCCGCTTTTTACCACCTTGAGGCGGCCTCCAAGCTCGAAGCCGATCTGCGCATCCTCGCCATCGGTCGGCGCGACTACACGACACCGCAGTGGCATGAACTGATCCAGACGCAGCTTTCCAAAAGTGCGCGCGGCGGTTTGGATGCAGCCACATGGCAGCGGCTTTGTACCAAAATGGTCTATGTCAAGATGGATACGAGCAATGAAGCAAGTTACGACGCGCTCAAGGAGGCTTTAGATGGTAGCAGCGGCGGCGTGGCCTACTACCTCTCGATGGCCCCTTCAGAGTATGGGGTGGTGGTGAGGGCACTGCACAACACGGGCTTGCTTGATGAAGCGCAGGGGTTTAGGCGCGTGGTGCTTGAGAAGCCCTTTGGCTACGACGAGGCTTCGGCCAAGGCGCTGCAGCACCATCTGGAGCGCTACTTGCGTGAAGAGCAGATCTACCGGATTGATCACTACCTCGGCAAAAGTATGGTGCAAAACCTGCTGGTCTTTCGTTTTGCCAATATCCTTATGGAGCCGCTGTGGAACCGCAACTACATTGACCATATCCAGATCACCCACGCCGAAGATCGCCCCATCGGCAGCCGCGCGGGCTATTACGACGGCAGCGGGGCGATGCGCGACATGATCCAAAGCCACCTGCTGCAACTGCTCGCACTCGTGGCGATGGAGCCGCCGGCAAGCATGGACGCCGAAGCGCTGCGCGATGAGAAGGTGAAGCTGCTGCGCTCCATCCGCCCCATCGCCAAAAATCAGGTCAATGCCCAAGCCTACCGCGCGCAGTACAGCGAAGGCTCAATCAAAGGTGAGCGGGTCAAAGCGTATCTGAGCGAGGAGGGGGTGGCCAAAGAGAGCATGACGGAGACCTACGCCGCGCTCAAGCTCTACATCGACAACTGGCGCTGGGAGGGGGTGCCTTTTTATATCCAGAGCGGTAAAAATATGGCCAAGAGCCAGACGCTCATCTCGGTCTGCTTCAAACATCCGCCGCAGCAGTTTTTCAAACCCTCTCAGGTGCGCAAAATGGAGCCCAACTGGATCATTTTTCGCGTCCAGCCCGATGAGGCGATCAAGATTGAGATGACCGCCAAGCAGCCCGGACTTTCGTTGGCTACTCAGCAGCTGAGCCTCGATGCCAGCCTGCTGCCTTGCGGGCCGATCGGCGATGCTTATGAAGATCTGCTGCTAGATGTGCTGCGCGGCGACCGATCGCTCTTTTTACGCTACGATGAAGTCCGCGCGGCGTGGAAGGTGGTCGATCCCGTGATCGAGAGCTGGGCGAGTAACCGCAGCTTTATCGATACCTATGTTTCGGGCAGTTGGGGGCCCAAGGAGGCCAACAAACTCTTTGAACAGCCCCATCAAGAGTGGCGCTTTAACGACTCCGTGGACAAAGCGCCATGCGCCCTTTAGCGCTGGGTGTTGATCCGAAAACGCATTCGGTTGCGCCCTTCGTTTTTGGCGCTGTAGAGCCGCTCGTCGGCGGCGTGTAGCAGCTCATCGAGGCTTTCGCTGCCGTTGTATTCGGCCAGACCGATGCTAACGGTAAATTGGATGGTGCCGTCTTGTAAATCGAGGCTGATGTGCTCAATCTCGTCGCGGATGCGGTCAAGTTTTTGTACGATCTGCGTGTCGCTTTCGGATTCGAGCAGCAAGGCGAACTCTTCGCCCCCGATGCGCCCAAAGAGGTCCTCTTCGTCGATGCGCGATTCGACGTGGCGGCAAAAGGCCACAAGCGCGGCGTCGCCGGCTTGGTGGCCGTAGCGGTCGTTGATCTGTTTGAAATGATCCAGATCGAGCATCGCGGCAAAAAGCCGTGTGTGAGGGGGTTTGGTGCTTAGACGTTCGAGCGCGAGTTTGAAGAAGTGGCCGCGGTTGTGAATGAGTGTCAGTGCGTCGGTGGTGGCGAGCTTCTCAAGCATGCGGTTCGCCTCTTGCAGCTTTTTGGTCTGAATCGCCAGCGCCGTGTGGGTTTTGATCATCGAAGCCTGAATCTCTTTTTGCTCCGTGATATCGATGAGGATGGCATAGCGCACCGTGCGCCCATCAGGCCAGTTTACCAACTCGTCGTGGCTTTGGAACCAGCGGTCGCTCCCTTCGTCAAAAAAGGTGTGGATGAGTTTGTCATTCTTATAGATTTTTCCGCGCTGCTTAAGTTCGGGGATGGTACACCAACTGCATACCTCTTCTTGACCGAAGACCTTTTTCCAGCAGAACTCTTCGCGTGGGGCGTAGAGGGTTTCGCTCATCTGCTTGTTGGCATAGACGATTTCATAGGTTTCGATATCGACGGCGTAGGTCGCAAAGGGGATGACATCAAGCAGGGCTTCGAAAATACGGTTCTCTTGCATCATCACTCTTCCAAAAACTCGTCGCTCTCGCGTCGGTATTCGGTGAAAATCTCGCCGATTGATTGCTCTAGCTTCTCATGGGTGATGGGTTTGAGGATATAGCCTACGGCTCCGGCTTGGATCGATTTAATGACCATCTCCTCTTGTCCGTGGGAGGTGACCATCACCACTTTGGCGCTCAGGTCAATCTGCATGATGGCGCGCAGCGCAGTAATGCCGTCCATGTCGGGCATGGTGATATCCATCGTCACAAAGTCGGCGCGCTCTTGGGTGTAGGCTGTGATCGCCTCTTGCGCGTTTTGGGCGTTGAAGATCACACTGTGTCCTAAATCTTCGACGATTTTGGCGATCTTTTTACGGATGATCAAAGAGTCATCGACGATCATGATTTTTAGCATCTACTGCTCCTTTTGGGGTTGCTCAGAATTGATCACGCTGATCGAGAGGGCGCCGTGGGCGGTGCGCAGCTCTGAGGTGGTGAGTTTGGCGGTTTTGTATTTGGTGATGCTCGCAGCGTCGCTGATGGTGATGGGCGGCGTGATGGTCACCCCTTTGCCGCGTCCCGGAAAGGTGGGCAGGGCCAGACCGATGATGGTGTTGATCACCTCGCCGCAAACGCTGTCGCGCACCTCTTCGAGCTCGTCGCTTGCGACCGCTTCACCATCCATAAAACGGCTCATAAGGTGGTCGAGTATCGGGGTTTCAAAGCTGATCAGTACCATCAGCGACAAGCTTCCGCCCGTGGCGATCATCGAGGTGTAGGATTTGAGCAGTAGCTTTTGGACGTCGTTGTTTTGGGTCGTGATGGAGACGATAGGCGTGTTCATATCCTCTTCAAGAAAGAGGCGGCTTTGAAGCAGTAGGGCGTCTTGGATCATAGGGACTCCTTAAGTGGGATGGTCAGTTCAAACGTGGTGCCCGCATCTTTACATGTAGTGATGCGTACCGCCCCGCCTAAACGCTCAAGCTCTTGATAAAACGCACTCAGTCCCATGCCTCTACCTGAAAGGGTTGAGACCTCCTCTTTGGTCGAGAGCTCGGCATCAAAGATATGCCGATAGAGCACTTCATCATCCAGTGCGTCGGTGTCGATACCGCGTTCTCGTAGCCGCGCGATGAGGCGATCTTTGTCGATCCCTGCACCGTCATCAGCGATAGTGAGATGGAGCATATCTTTTTCTTGCTTGAAAGTACAGATAAGCGCCCCTTTTTCCTCTTTGTTTTTGCTCAGGCGCTCTTCGGGCAGCTCAATACCGTGATCGAGGCTGTTGCGAAAGAGGTGGATCAGGGATTTGACCCAAGGCCGGAAGTGATCAGGGACGCTAAGCTGCGCATCGCCGTGTAGCTGCAAGGGATAGAGCTCTTTGTGTAGTTTGGCTGCCAGATCGGTACATAACGCGATGTAGGGGTGCAGCAGTACGGAGAGTTTGGGTCGAGTGAGGGTCTCTACAAAGCTGACGAGCGAGGCACATTTGGGATCGGCCTGTGCGTGGGCGTTAAAGAGCTGCGTCACTTTTTCATGCAGCGTGTTGATCTGCGCGGCCTCGATCTTGACAAAACGTTCACCATCGACAAAAGTGTCGCTAAGCACCGAGCGTAGGATCTGTAGGTCATCTTCAAGCGCCTCAAGCGGTTCGGAGGCGCAGAGCAGACTTTTGAGGGTTTCATTGTCGCTATGGGCACTACGAAGCATCTGTGAGAGCTGCGATTCGATCTCATGGAGTGCTTCGACACTGCGGTACATGTAAAGCTGCGCAAAGGTGCCTTTGAGGGTGTGGATAGCACGGTAGGCTTCGCTGAGGTTGTACAGCGGCGTTTTGTGCGGGTCGATCATGCACGCTGAAGAGCCGTAGCGCTTGTGCAGTTCCGCCTTGGCTTCGAAAAAGGTATCACTCTCGCTTACGACGGCAACGATCATCTTCAGCCGCTCTTGCTCTTGCGCCACTTTTTTTTCCAGTCTTTTTTCGGCGGAGACATTGGTGAGAATCATCATAATCGTCTGGGTGTCGATGATACGGTATTCGAGTTTAAGTGCGCGTTTGCGGTGCAGCACAAAGGAGGGGAGCAGCGAGAGCAGCGCTTTTTGCGAAAGCTCCTCAGAGGCATCGAGCGCAGCGGCAACGGTCTGTTCAAAGAGCGCCTGTTTGGCTTCGCTCTCAAAAAGCAGCAGGTTGATCTTGGCGCTTGCGATGGTGTCGCCGAGGTAGGATTGGCAGGCTTTGGAGTAGGTGTCGTGGATGCGGCAGTCGCGTCCAAACGACAAAAAGCCCTGACCTGCGTAATCCAGCAGCAGTTGCACCTGCCGTTTGGCTTGGGCGATTTGCGTGTTGAGCTGGCGCAGTTTGCGGTTCCATACACCAAAGCCCGCCAGCACGAGTGCCACAGCGGCGAGGATCTTCCATATCAAAGCGTAATCGACGATCTGCTCTTGCATGATCGAGGGAGGGTAGATGAGTCCATCGGTATCGAGCGTGGCTTTGGTGATATCGAGCAGCTTGTAGGTTTGGGCGATCTGGCTGATGATGGCGGGTTTGAAGCTGCCGAAGTTGGGCGTACCGTAGCCGCTAAGGGATTTGATCGTTTCGCCCTCATAAATCAGGTGTTCGAGCGATTTGTTTTGGGTGTTGTAGTGTTTTTGGATCACCAAAGCACTCTCTTCGATGTGATCGAAGGCGTAGAGCCACCCTTTGCGTGAGGCGGCGTAAAAGGCATCGATCAGTTCGGGATCACGCGCTGCAAGTGAGCGGGAGGTGAAGAGGATGTTGTCGTAGAAGTCAAAGCCATGATCGGAGGGGTTGAAGATCGTGTAGGAGAGGTTGCGCTCGATCATATGAAAGGGTTCGTTGGAGAGATAGGCCGACATCGCGTCGGTGGTACCGTCGATGAGATCTTCAATGTCAAAGGAGTGCACCTGCGCTTCATAGTCTGATTCGCCAATATTGTTGGTGCGTAGCATCGCGCTGAGCGAGGCCATAGCAACCTGATTGGGGGTGACCATCACCTTTTTACCCTTGAGATCGCTTACATGTAAGAGATCGTCGCGCTTTTTGGTCAGCAGTACAAAAGGGGAGGTCTGAAAGGTGGTGGTGATGAGATAGAGCGGTTTGCCCTGCATCGCCTCTAAAATAAGGCCCGATCCGTCCAGCCCAAAATCGCTCTCGCCGCGCAGTACCGAGCCGGGGATATCCAGACCGAAGCTGTACTCTTTAAAACGTACATCCAGCCCCGCGTCGCGGTAAAAGCCCTTCTCTTGGGCCATATAATAGCCGGCAAACTCAAACTGATGTTTCCAAAGCAGTTGCAGCGTCACCTGCTTTTGGGCGTGCAGCGACAGAGACATAAGCAAAAAAAGCAGAGCAAAGAGGCGCATAAGGAGTCCTAAAATCGGTATTTGGCCATGGCCTGAAGCACATCGGTGGACTCTTGGATACGAAAGCCCTCAAAGCGCTTGTCAAAACGGTAGTGAATCCATTCGCCCCCCAAAAAGAGCCCTTTAGCCCCAAGCGGTTCAAGAGTGTAAAGTAGTTGGGTATGCGCCGTGCGGTCAAAGCCAGTGAGATCAACAAATCCCTCCAGAGTGAGCCCCCAAAATGGCTGGCTGGCATAGGCAAGGCTAAGCTGGTAGGTGCTGTCCCACTCAATGGGCGCACTAAAGCTACGGTGGTAGAGATTGAGCGAACAAAAGGCGAAGCCAGGCAAATCAAGATCGGTACCGATGCCCGCCATATAGGCGGTAAAGTCATGCCCAGCGTTGTACTGCGCGGCAAGATAGAGATCCTTGAACGGGCCAAAAACGAGGTCGCTGCGGCTGAGTTTAGAGAGTGAAATGCGCGGGCTGATTTCGGAGTAGACACTGTTACGCGCCCTGGGCGCGGCACACTCCCCTTCTTCAAAAAAGCAGTGCGTCCCGTCGGCATAGTCCACAAACATAAACAGATCCCCCGCTTCAAAGGTGCGAAAGTGCTCAAAGGTGAGGGTGGTTTTGGCTCCGTCACGGGTGTCGTAGGCAAAGCTGTCGCCTTTGAAACCTTGAGAATAGAGGAGTTGAATGTTGGAGCTTTCAAAAGCACCTAAGGCGCTTGCCGCCAGAATGAGCGCGGCGATGAATCTGACCATGATGCACGATCTCCCGTATGATGTTGGTGGGAGATTGTAGTGCAATAGGGCTTACATGTAAGGCTTAGAGCGCCTTGGCCATAATGCGGTTGAGTTTGGTGATGAACTCAGGGGTGTCGTCTAGCTCCATACCGGCAAAGAGCTTGGCCTGATCGAGCAGGACGCTTGCAGCGTCTTCGATAAGGTTCATGTCGGCGGAGTCGTTGAGCTTTTTGATGAGCTCATGGTTGGGGTTGATCTGCAGGATCGGCTTGAGTTTGGGCATCTCTTTGGCTTGACCGAACTGCTTCATCATCTTGGCCATCATGTATTCGTGATCGTCTTGATCCTCTTTGATCGCAACCGGCGAGTCGGTGAGGTGGGCGGTGGTCTCTACCTTTTTGATCTTCTCGCCCAGCGCGTTTTGGAGTGCGCCGATGAGCCCTTCAAAGGCTTTGGACTGCTCTTCGACCGCTTTTTTCTCCTCTTCGCTCTCTTCAAATTTGGCGTCGTTGACGTTGACGAATTTGTACTCTTTGTACTCGTGTACCATCGGAAAGACGATGGTGTCGATCTCTTCGTTGAGGATCAGTACATCCAGCCCTTTGGCTTTGAAGCGCTCCAGTGAGGGCGAGCTTTTGAGCATGGAGAGGCTCATGTTGCCGGCGATGAAATAGATCTCTTTTTTCTCCTCATCGACATTTTTGATGAAGGTTTCGATATCGGTCTTTTCGCCGGAGTTGAGGCTGTTAAACGCCAAGAGCTCCAAAATCTTTTCGCGGTTGCCGTAGTCGCTGTAAAGTCCCTCTTTAAGCACGTTGCCGAACTCTTTGTAGAACTTCTCATAGGTGTCGCGCTCTTTCTCTTTCATCTTGGCCAGTTCGCCGAGCACCTTTTTGACCGAGGCGTTTTTGATCTTGCTCATCACGGGGTTGCTTTGCAAAATCTCGCGGCTGACGTTGAGCGGCAGGTCTTTGGAGTCGATGACGCCGCGCAAAAAGCGTAGGTAGGTAGGCATCAGCTCTTTTTCATCATCGGTGATAAAGACGCGGTTGATGTAGAGCTTGATCCCGCTTTGATAATCGACGCGGTAGAGATCCATGGGCGCTTTGCTTGGGATATAAAAGAGGGTGGTGTACTCGATGGCTCCTTCGGCTTTGTTGTGAAACCATGTGAGCGGCTCGCTGGAGTCATGCGCGATGGAGGAGTAGAAATCTTTGTACTCCTCATCTTTGATTTCGCTCTTTGAGAGCGTCCAAAGGGCAGAAGCTTTGTTGATCTGCTCATTTTTCATCTCGGTGCTTGAAGGTTTGGTCTCGTTGCCCTCATCGTCATGCTCAGCGGCGATGTAGTGCTCTTTGTCCATAAAGATAGGGAAGGGGATGTGGTTGGAGTACTTTTTGACGATGCCTGAGAGGCGGTAGAAGTCCAAAAACTCGCTCTCATCTTCCTTTACATGTAAGACGATCTGCGTTCCGTGCGCCTCTTTGGTCGCCTCGCTGATCTCGTATTCGCCGTTGCCTTCGCTTTCCCAAGTGTAGGCTTTTGCTTCGAGCGCTTTTTTGGAGGTGACGGTGATCTTGTCGGCGATCATAAAGGCGGAGTAGAAGCCCACGCCGAACTGTCCGATCAGCTTAGAGTCGGCTTTTTGATCGCCGGTGAGTTTTTCTAGGAAGGCTTTGGTGCCCGATTTGGCAATCGTGCCGAGGTTGGCGACGAGGTCTTCATCGTTCATCCCGATACCGCTGTCGCTGATGGTGAGGGTTTTGGCCTCTTTATCAAAAGCGATGTCGATGCGGGGATTGAAGCTAAGGCCTTTGTAGGCGTCGTCGGTGAGGGTGAGCAGATTGAGTTTATCCAGAGCGTCAGAGGCGTTGGAGACAAGTTCGCGCAGGAAAATCTCTTTGTTGGAGTAGAGCGAGTGGATCATCAAGTGCAGGAGTTGATTGACTTCGGTCTGAAATTGATGTTTGGCCATAGGGTTGAATCCTTCTAGTCTGAATTTGTGGCGTGGATTGTAGCAAAAAAAGTTAATGTATGCAAGTTAAATCAATAAAGTTTAGTCTGTCTATATCATACTATATGCATACTCATTGTCATGGATGATCTATTCGTGATTGTGGTACAATATTTGCATCTAAAATTAAAAAATCTAATCTTAAAGGGTTGACGTGAGTCCACAAAGTAGGGAACAGGAGTTCTTTTTTCCGAATGATCGGTTGCTTGTCAGCAAAACCGATACACGAGGGATCACCACCTATGCCAATGAAGCCTTCATTGCCATTGCCGGCTACAGTGAAGAGGAGCTGATCGGTAAGCCGCACAATCTGGTGCGCCACCCCGATATGCCTAAAGTGATCTTCAAAATGCTCTGGGGTTATCTTAATGCGGGCAGCGAGATCAACGCTTACGTCAAAAACCGTACCAAAAGCGGCGGTTACTATTGGGTATTGGCCAATGTTACCCCTTCGCGCGACGTTAGCGGCAAAACGATCGGCTTTCACTCGGCCAGACGCAACCCCTCTAAAGAGGCGCTAGAGGTGATCAAACCGCTCTATGCGCAGTTGCTTGACGCAGAGCGAAGCGGCGGCTTGACGCAGAGCGAAACGGTGTTAGAACGCATATTGAATGATAAAGGAGTGAGCTATGAAGAGTTTGTCCTCTCTTTCTAAGGTGCATTACGCCAATTATGCACACATAGGCGTGGTCTCTTTAGGACTGATTGTCTCCTTGCTCTTTTTCGAGTTTCACTGGGTGACGCTGCTCTTTAATTTGATGAACATTTTGATTGCCCTCTATGCATTTGCACACATTCGCATCACCGAATCGAGCATCGCGGAGTCGGCACGAATGGTCTCTTGTGCGACGAAGGGCAATCTTGAAACCCGATTCACGTTTGTCAAAGGCGGCGGCGAGCTGGAGCGGCTAGGCCATGATCTAAACAACTTTTTTGACGAGATCGAAAGCTTCATCCGCGACATCAACACCTCAATCGAATATGCCAGCAAAGACAAATATTTCCGGCGCGTCAGCACGGTGGGCATCAACCCCACCTTCGCCAACACCGGCAAGCTGATCAACCGCAGCATCGATGCGATGGAGGCGGAGAGCAAGAGCAAAGCGCAGGAGCTCTTTGTCTCCGAGCTTGAGAAGACCGGAAAAAATCTGACCGAAAACTTCAAGATCATTCAGCAGCAGTTACTTGAAAACAACGACGCGCTGCAGTCTCTGGCCAAGCAGTCGCGCGAAAGCGCGGAGCTCTCACACTCCAACACGACGGTCGTAGGTACCATGAGCGACAACGCCCAGCGCCTAAGCGAGATCGTCTCGACGAACAACGAAGCGGTCGATGCGCTGACGCAGCGCTCAAGCGAGATCACTTCGGTGGTGGGACTCATCAAAGATATTGCCGATCAGACCAATCTG
The DNA here is from genome assembly GCA_016938735.1 of Campylobacterales bacterium. Classification (GTDB taxonomy): domain Bacteria; phylum Campylobacterota; class Campylobacteria; order Campylobacterales; family Sulfurimonadaceae; genus JAFGUB01. The sequence goes on from JAFGUB010000007.1 coordinate 42,480, forward strand.
CTCGCCCTCAACGCAGCCATCGAAGCGGCGCGCGCCGGAGAGCACGGGCGCGGCTTTGCCGTGGTTGCCGACGAGGTACGCAAACTGGCCGAGAAGACCCAAAAAGCGACGCAGGAGATCGCCATCTCCGTGCAAACCCTGCAACAAGAGAGCATGGGTATTTCCGAAAACTCGGGTGCACTCTATGAGATCGCCGAGCAGACGAGAGAGAGTGTGGAGGCATTGGAGGTGACCATTGAGAAGTTTAACGCCACCTCAGACTCGGTGATGCGCTCGAGCGACAATATGCAAAACCGCAATCTGGTCGTTTTGGCTAAGATCGATCATATCCTGCTTAAAGCCGATGTGCTTGAGTCGATCGAACGCTTTGAGCACAAGAGCATTCCCGATCACACGACATGTAACTTCGGTCGATGGTACACTCAGATGGAGCAGGGCTCTTTTGGACGGCTGCAAAGCTTCAAAGCCCTTGAAGCGCCGCACCGCAAGTTTCATGAGTTGCTTAAAGAGGCGCTTTCCTATTTGGGTCAAGAGGATGTTCTGCGCCATAAAGAGCAGATTAAAAAAGATTTTGTGTCGGCTGAAGTACAGACCGCGCTACTCTTTGAAACGATGGATAAGATGCTGCTCGAGCACCGCAACCGTCAATAACCGATACGACACAGATAGAGTCCCTGCGCCGGTGCGAGGGCTCTTGAGTAAACCTGCTTACATGTAAGCTGTTCTTGCAGCATCTGCGGGGTGAGTAAGCCTTCGCTGATCTGCAGTAAAAACCCCACCATCAACCGAATCTGCGATCGTAAAAATCCGTTTCCTTCAAAGAGCAATACGTGATAGCCCTTGTGGCGGTAGCAGCGCGTTTGGTAGATGCGGCGCAGCGCACTTTGGGTATCGCTGCCGGTTTTCATAAAGTGGGTGAAGTCGTGCTCCCCTTCAAACAAGCGCATTGCGTCACGCACGCTTTGCGGATCGAACGTGGGCACGAAGGTGACAAAACGCGCCTCAAAGGGGTTTGGCGTTTGGGTGGAGATAACATAGCGATAGGTACGTCTGCGTGCGCCGTAACGGGCGTGAAAATTCTCATCGACCCTGTCGATACGCCTTACATGTAAGGCAGAGGGGAGATGGTGGTTAAGCAGGGCACGCAGTCTGCCAAGATCGCTCCAAAACGGCGGCAGAGTTAGATGCACGACCTGTCTTGTGGCGTGGACGTCGCGGTCGGTGCGCCCTGAGGCAACCGGGGATTCATGGATGCCCAGATTGCGCAGCGTGCGCTCCAGTGTGCCCATCACCGTCTGCGCCGTGGTGGTCTGCACCTGAGAGCCCATAAAAGCGGAGCCGTCATATGCCAGGATGAGCTTGACTTTCAAAAACGCACCGCCACTTTTGTGCGGTAGAGCCAGTAGCTAAAGAGTAAGAAAAGCCCCAGAACCACCGGAACGGTGTAAAAGCGCAGCAGATTCTGCAGGCCCAAAACAGCGGTGTAGTAGAGCAAAATCGCCACAAAGAGCGAGAGGTAGAGGTGCCCTTTTTGGTGGCGTTCATGCACGATGCCCACCGCGCCGATAAAGTAGAGGCTGATGATCGGAAAGAGCGCCAGCAAGATGTCGGTGATGAACATCTTGATCTTGCGTTCGCGCCGTTCGGGATCGAGCCAGAAGTTGATCGGGGTGTGGTAGGTGCGCAGGTCTGTGGTGAGCAGGTTGTTGATGGCGGCCTCTTTGAAGTTCATCTGTGAGAGCTTCTCGTCGGTGTAGGCGAAGCCTTTGCCCTCTTCAAGCTTCAGCGTCAGCACGCCGCCCTGATTTTGCACGGTCGCTTTTTGCGCCCCTACGAGCAGCTCTTCGCCCTCTTTTTTATGAAACAGAAAAACGTCGCCGTAGCTTTGATCCTTGTTGGCTTTACCGATGTAGAGCAGCCAGTCGCCAAAGGCGTGGCCGAACTCCGAAGCCGATAGGTTGAACTTCGCCTCCGACTGCTTGAGGCGCAAAAAGTTGGTCGATAGCGTGGTGGCGTGGGGGAACATCACAAAAAAATCAAAGACCAGTAGAAGGCTCAGCAGCAGCGCGGGTGTACGCAGCGTGCGCAGCACGAAGCGCGGCGTGATACCGAGGCTAAAGATGGCGATCATCTCATTATCGCTTGAGAGCCGATGCAGCGCAAGGGCGGCGGCGATGAGAAAGGTGACGGGCAGGGTGTAAAAAAGCAGCTCCGGCAGGATAAAGAGATAGAGCATCCCCATCTCGCCTAAACTCACCTGAATCACCGCCGTGTAGGTGGCGAGTTTGATGAGAAAGATCACCGACGCAATGGCAAAGAGCGGAATGAAGATCGAAAAAAAGAGGATCGTAAAGTGCGAGAGGATGTAACCGCGCAGTCTATCCATAGAGGCTGTCCAGATAGGCGGCGATGGGGGTGTCGAAGATAAAGACGATCCAAGTAGCAAGCGCTAAAAAGGGGATAAAGGGGAGCTGCTGGCTCTCTTCATCTCCCTCCTGGCGCAAAATCAACATCGCCGGAAGGGCGAGCAGTGCAGAGAGAAAGATCGCCGCGAGGGCCAGTTGGCCGCCCAGCAGCGCCCCCATCGTCGCGGCAATCATGATGTCGGCCTCGCCCATCGCCTCTTTTTTGATGGCGTAGGAGAGATAGAAACGCAAAAGCGTAAAGCCTCCGGCAAAGAGCAGCGCCAGCGTGGCGTGCTCGAGCAGCATCGGCCATGAAAAGGCGCTGATGACGGCTAGGGTGAGGGCGGAGAGATTGAGCGAATCGGGCACCATCTTGTAGTAAAAATCGATCACCGACAGGGCGAGCAGCAGGATAAAGACCAGCGCAATGCCCAGTGTCGGCCATGCAATCCCGAGCTTTAAAAAGGTTGCTACAAAAATCAGGCCGCTGAGCAGCTCTACGATGGGGTACTGCGCCGAGATGCGTGCGCCGCAAAAGGCGCATGTTCCGCGCAAAAAGAGCCACGAAAAGAGCGGGATGTTGTGCCAGGGTTTTAGCTTGGCGTTACATGTAACGCAGTGCGAAGCGGGAAAGGCGACGTTCTCCTCTTTAGGGATACGCACGATCAGTACGTTGGCAAACGATCCGATCATCGTTCCGAGTATAAAAATCAGTAGCCATTCCATCCCTAGAGCCCTCCAAAGCGGCGTTCGACGCGCTCAAACGTCGTGAGGATGGATTGTAGCTCATCGGTGCTAAAGTCCGGCCAAAGTGTGGGGGTAAAAAAGAGTTCGGCGTAGGCGGCTTGCAGCAGCATAAAGTTTGATAGCCGCTGATCGCCGCCGGTGCGAATCAGCAGATCGACCTCCATGCTCACATCGAGTGCACGGAGCAGATGCGCTTCGTCGATGGGGTCTGCTTGCGCGATCATGCGACGAATCGCGCGGACGATCTCGTCGCGGCTGCCGTAGTTGAGCGCGAGTGACTGTGTGAGCCCCTTACATGTAAGGGTAGCCTCTTCGACTTCACGAATGGTGCGCTGCAATGGATCGCTAAAGCGTGAAAGGTCGCCGATCGCTTCGAAACGGACATCGTTTGCCAGATAGACGTCGCGCTCATTTTTGAGCCAGCGTTCGAGCAGTTTCATCAAAAATTCGACTTCGAGTTTGGGGCGTTTCCAGTTTTCGGTGCTAAAAGCGTAGAGGGTGAGCCGCTCGATGCGGGAATGGTTGGCGCAAAAGGTGGTGATGTCGCGCACGGTCTCCGCGCCGCGCTCATGCCCTTTGACGCGTGCCAGACCGCGGCTCTGTGCCCAGCGTCCGTTGCCGTCCATAATGATGGCGAGGTGGCGGGGGATATTCATGCTTCGAGGTTTTTGGCCGCGTCGAGCAGACGCAGTGCGAGGGTGAGTTTGTCGGCTTTGGGCAGAATCTGCGTGCCCTCAGAGGTGATGAAATCGATCTGGTGAATCTCAGTGCCAAAGCTATCCGAGCTTTCAAGCAGATTCAAACAGACCGCATCGGCCCCTTTGGCGCTCAGCAGTGCCGTGGCGTTTTGGTGGGCGTGCGCGGCGTCCATTTCGGCTTTAAAGGCGACGGTGGTGATCCCTTCTTTGTTTAGCTCACTCAGCACATCGATGTTTTGCTCCAGCTCCAGCGTCCATGAGCTGCCCAAATCGCTCTTTTTGAGCTTGCCGTGTTGGGGAAAGCGGGGGACATAGTCGCTCACGGCTGCCGCCATAAAGAGGTAGGGGCGTTTTTGAATCAAACCGATCTGCTCTTGGTGCATCAGAGAGGGTTTGGAGAGTTTGCCTTTTTTGGCGATGCGGATTGAGTCGTTAAGATACTCAAGCATCTCTTGTGTATCGTGCACGTCGATGGTGTGGATAGGGGGCAAAGCGGTTTCGCGGCGTGTGGCGATCAGGTTCACATCAGCGCCGCGCAGGTAGAGCGCCGTGGCAAGCGCGGAGGCCATTTTACCGCTGGAGAAGTTGCTTAAGTAGCGTACGTCGTCGATCTTTTCAACCGTACCGCCGCCCGTGACGATCACGCGGCGATCGTGCCAAAAGGGCTCTTGCAGCAGGACGCGCGCGGTAGCGTAAAAAATCTGTATCGGCTCTGCGAGCGCCCCGTCTCCGACACTTTGGCACGCCAACTCTTTGCTCTGCGTCGCAATCAGCTCAAACCCCGCGAGGCTCAGCATCTTCAGCGAGCCTTGGGTGATGGGGTTGTGCAGCATCTGGGTATTGGCGGCGGGGGCGATGAGTTTGGCTCCTGCGAAGGCCAGAGCACTTTGGGTGAGGAGGTTGTCGGCCAGACCGTTGGCCAGCTTGTTGATCGTATGCGCCGAGGCGGGGGCGATGAGCAGTACATCCGCCCAGTGGGCAAGGCCGATGTGGTTGTGATCACTCGCCCACGACTCGCCCCCTTCAATCAGCACTGCGTTGCGGCTGAGCGCTTCAAGCGTGAGCGGTGTGATGAACTTTTGCGCCGCGTCGCTCATCACCACGCGCACCTCTGCACCCGCTTTGATGAAGAGGCGCAGGATTTCGGCGCTTTTATAGGCGGAGATGGAGCCGCTTACCCCTAGAGCGACCTTTTTGCCGCGCAGCAAATCAGAGGGGATGTTCACGCTTTAGTTCCGAAAAATTTATAAAAAAAGCCCGAAACCGTGCTCATTTTGGTACGGCTGATCGCCAATGCGCCTTGCTCCACGTCGCGCGTGACCGTTGTTCCTGCCGCGACGATGACGTCGTCGGCAATAACACAGGGCGCGACGATCTGAGTATCACTGCCGATAAAGACATTTTTGCCGATGCGGGTCTCATACTTCTTTTTGCCGTCATAGTTACATGTAATGGTACCCGCGCCGATGTTGCTCCCCTCATCGATAGTTGCGTCGCCGAGGTAGCTTAGATGGCCCGCCTTTACCCCCGTAAGACGGGCATTTTTGGTCTCGACGAAGTTGCCCACATGGGTGCGCTCAAGGTGGCTTTTGGGCCGCAGATGCGCCATCGGGCCGCAATCGGAGTCGATCATGACACTCTCTTCGACGACGCTGTGCGCCTTGATGGCAGAGCGCACGATACGGCTTTTGCCGGTGATGCGCACGCCGTTTTCGACCACGCATTCGCCCTCAAATACCACGTCGCTTTCGATGTAGATGCTCTGGGGCAGCTGCATAATGACGCCCGCTTCCATCCAAGAGCGCTTCAGGCGCTCTTGGTGGATCGTTTCGGCGCGTGAGAGGTCGAACTTGGAGTTGACCCCCTTGAAGTGCTCCTCATCCACCAAAAGCGGCTCTACATGGACGCCATCACGCCGCGCCAGAGCGATCACGTCGGTGAGATAGTACTCTTTTTGGGCGTTGGCGTTGCTGAGCATGGGGATGTAGCGCTTGAGTACCTCGCGGGAAAAAGAGTAAACCCCTGCATTGACGGCGTTTACATGTAACTCTTCGCTTGTGGCATCTTTTTGCTCCACGATGCGTTCGACGCCCTCCGCGCCGATGATGACGCGACCATAGCCGTCAGGATTGTCAAGCTTGAAAATCGACATCACAATCGGCGTTTGCGTGTTTAAGAAACCCTCAAGCGCTTGCGGAGTAATGAGCGGCATATCGCCGTTGAGCACCAAGACGCGCTCATATTTGGGCTGAATACCCATCATGGCTCCGCCGGTGCCGGGGAAGTTGTCGGTGTCCTGTTCGACAAACCTTACCCCTGTAAACTCCGCCATCGCGGCGCGTACGCGCTCTTTTTGGTGGGCGATGACGATGATGACGTCGTCGCTGAGCGCCAGGGCACTTTGGGTGATGTGGTGCAGCATGGGACGACCGCTGATAGAGTGGAGCACCTTGGCGGTGTCGGATTTCATACGGCTGCCTTTACCGGCGGCGAGAATAACGATGGAGAGGGACATAGCTGGCCTTCTATGCTAAATAAAGTGAAGCGAAATTATAGCACCGCCCGCTTAGGCGGGGATGATAGTGTGGGTGCCTTTGAGGGTTTTGAGCTTTTTGCCACGGGCGGGGAGGGTGGTGTAGGCGGTGGTGGCGTTGGAGTCCACAAAGACCCACTCCGCTTGCGCCGCTTCATGCGTGAAGGTGACGGTCATAAAGCCGCGGTTGTTGGCGTTGAAGTAGTTTAGATCATCAATAATCGCCGTGATGACGGTTTCAAACTGCTGTGCGGCGGCATCGGTGGTTAGCCCCGCATACTCCTCCATACCCGGAGAGGTGACGGAGGTGGTCGCAAACTCGACGCCTACGGGGATGGTGGGCTGGTAAGAGGCATCAAACATCTTAAGCTCATTGGCCCATGCGTTGTGGGTGTCGCCGGAGAGAACGATCAGGTTTTTACCCAGCGTAGCGGCAGTTTGCAATACCACTTCACGGTTGTAGCCGTAGCCGTCCCACGCGTCGAGGTTGTAGGGCACGACGGTGCTAAGACGCGCTTTCTCGGCATCGGTGACGCTTGGATCACCCATATCGAGACGCATTTTGATGGTATAGAGTTCGGTGAGCATGGTGGCAAGTTGGGTCAGCAGCGCGGTTTTGGTATCCCCTGAAGCGTGCTCAAGCTGGGCGATGACGAGCAGCAGCTCAGCGGGCAGCATCATGCGGCCCATCAGCACCTGCTGGGCGAGCACCTGCCATGTGGCCACAGACGCGGCCATTTGGCCTTGCAGCCATAGGGTTTGAGACTGGCCCATGATGGAGCGGTTGGTGTCCATGACGGCTGCGGCAAATTTGCTGCTATCCCCTTACATCAATTCGGGGAAATCGGCGTAGCTCAGCTGCTGGTCGCGACCGATGATGCGGGTGTCGAGCATGTGCAGGCTCAGCAGATCGCCGTAGGTGAAGCTGCGGTAGATGGTCTCATAATTGCCCTCTTGGTAGGGGCGGATCGGCAGCCATTCGAAGTAGGCTTGCAGGGCGTTTGCCTTGCGCTCGCTAAAGGAACCTTCGCTCTCATCGTGGTTTTGTGCGCCCGTTTTGTAGGCGTCGTTGGCGATCTCGTGGTCATCCCAAACAACGATCATCGGGCAAGCGGCGTGAATGGCTTGCAGCCCCGCGTCGGTGTGGTAGAGGGCGTAGCGTTTGCGGTAGTCTTCAAGAGTGAGCAATTCGGTGTTGTTGTCTGAGGGCAAAACGCGGCCATATTCGGCAGCGTGCGCGGTGGCGTAGGCCGGAGTGACGCCGTCTTTTTCAAACATACCGTATTCGTAGATGTAGTCGCCGGTGTGGATGGTAGCGTCGAGATCGGCGATTTTGGCAGCTTCGCTATAGGCGTTGAAGTGGCCGTTGGGGTAGTTCGAACATGAAAAGACGGCAAATTTGGCCTGAGAGAGCGCACCTTGGGGCAGAGTTTTGGTGCGGCCTACGGGTGAGGTGACGCCGTTACAGGTAAAACGGTAGAAGTAGGTCGATCCGGCTTGAAGGTTTTGAAAATCGACCTTGAGCGTGTAGTCGTGCGCGGCGCTGATTGTGGCTGTTTCAGCAGGGCGGACAAGGTTTTTAAACGTATCATCCGTAGCGACCTCAAAGCGCACTTCGAGGCTATCGGTAGCCGAGTTCGGCGTCACGCGCGTCCAGAGGATCACCCGATCATGCAGCGGATCGCCACTGGCGACACCGTGGTTGAAAGCGACCTTGACGCCTGAATCGCTCCCATCCGAGCCGCAGCCGCCCAGACCCGTCGAGACCACAAAAGCCCCCATACTCAGCGCCGAAGCGATCAAAAATTCTCTGCGTGTGGAAATGCGCATGTGACAAACTCCTCTGTTTTTTCGGGAGTGTAGCGGCGAAGCTGCGCAGAATGGTTACGGTTGGTTACGGTTTGGGATAAGATTTGAGATTTTAGTGTGTCACGGTTTAATGACCAATCTTGGAGACATGTTATAATACTCGTAATAATACATGTTTAAACACAAACAAAAAGGAGTTATGATGGTTGCTTACACACAACAAGAGCTTGTTGGTGTCACCGAGCTTGCCAAATCGCTTGGCGGATTTCTCGACAAAGTAGTGTCGCATTCGGTTGAAAAAATTGCTATTGTGCGCCATAACAAGCCAGAGGCAGTGATCGTCCCGATTGCCGAATATGAGCGTATGAAAGAGCTGGCGATGCTGGTAGAAGAGTTAGAGATCGCCTCGATCATAGCAGCACGAGACCCTGAAGGAAGCAAAGAGGGCACGTTTGATTTCGACACTTATCATGAGCAGCGCATGAAGAGGAGGGGGCATGTATCGGCTTAAATACTTCGAAGAGGTAGAGGCTGATCTTGATGCGCTGGATGATGCGGTATATGACGAGGTAGTAGGATATTTTGAGCGGTACAAAATGAATCCGTTTGCGTGCAGCCAGCCGCTCAGCGATCAAGGGGGCCTCAATCTTCGGGGGTATCGCAAAACCTATGTGGCCAATGCCGCCTACAGGATCATTTTACGGGTTGAAAACGGCATGGCTGCTATCGTGAGTATTGTTGCCGTTGGTCAAAGGGATCAAAAAAAAGTCTACTTCGAAGCTTATGAACGCATCAAGCAACAGCCCTGACTGCGTCTAGCTTTGCGCAGGAAACAGCACCGATCCCAAACGCACCATCGTCGCGCCGCAGCGGATGGCCAGTTCGTAATCTCCGCTCATGCCCATTGAGCAGATAGAAGCGTGGGGGAGTTTTTCGAAGATGCGGTGGGTGGTTTCGAAGCTCTTTTGGATGACGCCCGGCTCATCGACGTGTGCACCGATGCTCATCACCCCTTTGAGGCGGATGTGCGGACAGAGCTGCGCGATCTGCGCGTAGGTTTCAAGCGCGGCTTCGGGCAGCACACCGCTTTTGGAATCTTCATAGGCGCTGTTGATCTGTAAAAGCGCGTCCATGCTCTTGTTTTGGCGCTCCAGCCGCTCCTCAAGGGCGTGGGCGAGTTCGAGTGAATCGAGTGAGTGCATCAAAAAGGGGTCGAGTTCTAGCAGGTTGTTGATCTTGTTTTTTTGCAGCGAGCCGATGAAATGCCACTCCAGCGGTAGTTCAGCGAGCGCGGCACTTTTGTCGCGCAGATCTTGCACACGGTTTTCGCCAAAGGCGCGTTGCCCGATCTCATAGAGCGCACGAACCGCTTCGGCGCCCACATATTTGCTCACCGCAACGATCTTGACGATGTGATGACCGCTGACATGTAAGCGTGCCTTTTCGATCTTTTCGATCACCGCGTCGATGTGGCGTTTGTACTCCAGCGTATCCATAAGGTTCCTTACATGTAATGATGGAGTATTTTAGCGAAAAAGTGCGGCGCAAAGCCGCTTAATTGGAGAGCTGTGAGCCGATGATGATGCCCAGCGTGGTACCGATGATCACGGCATCGGCGGCGTCAAAGCGGTCGTGCGACACGTGGTGGTGGATCACTTTTGTGGGTTTATAAGGGCGGTGTGTGACATAGTGCGGCTTGTAGCCGTAGTGGTTTTGCGGTCTATAGTGGTCGTGGTGCGGACGCGCCGACGGGCGGTGGTGGTTCACGCCGTGGTATCCGTGATGATCGTACCTGTCATGATGCCAGGAAGCTTCAAGCGATAGACTCAGCAGCAACGCTGCGATGGCGGTTTTGAGTAACATAATAAACTCCTTGAATCAGATGAGATAGTGGGAGTGTAAGTTCTTTTTGTGAAGTAATTGTGGAGTAGATGGCAGCTATGGCACGCCCGGAGGGACTCAAACCCACGACACCAGGTACCGGAAACCTGTGCTCTATTCAACTGAGCTACGGACGCATACGAAGAGTGAAACTATAGTCAAAATTCCTGAAAAATGGGCCTATACGCCGATGATGCGGCGAAACTCGCGTTCGGTGACGATGTCGCGCGTGGATTCGACGCGGTCGATAAAGACCGTGCCTTCGAGATGATCAAATTCATGGGCAAAGACACGCGCCAAAAAGCCCTCAAACACCCTCTCGACGTGCTCCCCTTCGCGCGTGGCGTAGCGTACATGTAAGTGCGTGTGGCGCGGTACCAGAGCGCGGATACCGGGGATGCTGAGGCACCCTTCCCAATCTTTGTCTATCGTACCGCCATAGGCGATGATTTCGGGGTTGATGATGGCGGTGGGCTGCATGAGCGGCGCGTTGGGATAGCGATCATTGGGTTTGGAAGACATAATGAAGATGCGCGCATCGGCATAGACCTGCGGCGCGGCGATTCCCATGCCCCGTGCTTCGTTACATGTAGCAAAAAGCCGATCGATCAGTTCCTGCACCTGCGGCGTGTCGATGTCGCGTACTTCGGGGGCAACGCGGCGCAGTACCTCTGCGCCGAGCTGGGCGATGGGGAGGGTCATTGTGGTTCCTTTGCGTGGGTTTTTTGGATAAGTACTATGGGGGCATATTGAAGTGCGATGGCGTCAAGACGACCGTAAAGATCGCCGATTCCTTGCATGTAGACTTCCGTGAGCTTCTTTTTTAGCATCTCTTTTTGTTCATCGAGTTCTGCGCCGATCATCCTCTCTAAGCCATCTTGGGTGAGGGCGCGGTCTGCGGCGCTCACCGCAACATCGCTCCCGACCCAGACCACGCTTCCTACCACAAGAGCGCAAAGGGGCATCCACGGTCCGCTCGCGCTACACGCGGCGACGCTGCCAAATGTACCTTCGGTTTTGAGCGCCGTTTTGACGCCTGAACGGGCAAGAGTTTTGGTCATGATGGTTCGGGTGAGCAGCAGGGTAAGTCCTGCTTGCGCGGTGGTTTTGGTCATTTGGAACTGCTGTAGCGTATCATACGTTTGGGCAAAGGTTTGGCTGATTTGCAGCGCTATCGGTTGAAGATGCTCGCCTTTGGGGAGTTGATCCAACAGCCTCTTTTCGGAGTGTTTGAGTTCATGGCGTGTCGTGACATTGAGCGTTTGAAGCATAGCGTTATAGCGCTCGTCAAAGCCGTTTTGATCAAACAAAATTGATTGTAGTTCCGCCTCTTGACTCTGCTCTAGGCTCTGTTCATTACAAAAGAAGCCGGTGAGCTTACAGGGAATATTTTTGCTTTTTTGATAGAGCGTGACATAATCTTTATACCATACATACTGATGATCGGCATAGGTCGAAACAGCGTCGTAAGAGGGTTCAAAAAGTCTATCGACCGCTTGATCGATGCGTATATTCAGGGTCTGAAGCTGAGACGATTGCTCTTTTGCGATATGGGCTTTGATCCCACGGATTGTCTCTTCCATCGTGATGCGAAGCGATAAGCTCTGCAGGGCATAAAGTACTCCCAAAGCGAGCACGATAAAGAGTGCTAAAGGGGCGAAAGACGAGGACTCTTTTTGAACCGTCGCGTCGGTAGCGGCGCTCAGAATAATCTGAGCGAACGCCCAGACGTAGAGCGATTGAATAAGCAAAAATAGAAGCCATGCAAGCGTAAGATAGAGCGTGTTATCGGCAAAATAGGACGACGCTTGTAGCATCACCCACCAGCCAAGCGCCTCTCTTGCTCTATCCCAATAGAGAAACTGTGTCAAAGCAGGGCACGCTTCGCTACCCAAAGGGCTTTGCGCCAAAGCGAGGGTCTCTAGCAGTGTTGCGCCGACGAATGGGGGAGGCGGCAGATAGAGCTGGACAAAGATCAGCACGGCTACAACCACCGGAGTGTTGATCCAGAGCACTGTCTTTTTGGCGATCAGTTGGCGTGCACCTTGGTGGGCGTGCGTGGCATACCAACGCTCATGAACAGCAAAAAGGCCGATGATGACAACGATATCCATCAGCATGACCATCACAACAGGCTGGCTCCAGTGGCGCATACTCAGCAGCAGAAGAAGCGTTAGTATGAGTGCTTTGAGCATGGAAAGGATGATGACAATCCATTTGCGGTGGAGCCAGCGATACCAAAAGGTGTTTTCTAAGAAGACCTGACGCGCGAAGCCTTGGCGGTAGAGAAGCTGCCCTTGGGCGAAGGAGAGACTTAGAAGATAGCCAAGTGTAAAGAGTGCTACGACAAAGAGGGTACAGGAGGCTTCAAACGTGTTCCACGCCGCCAAAACCCCGATGATCAACAGGAGCTTGAGAAGGCGCGGTTGCATCAGCTAGGGTGGCTACGAACCCAAAATCCGGTTGATGTCGTTATAGAGTCCCAGACTCATGAGTCCTAGCAGTAAGACCCAGCCGGCGACGGTGAGTTTGATGAGGATCGCTTCGCTGGGGGCGCGGCGGGTGAGGAGCTCATAGAGGTTGAACATAATGTGCCCGCCATCAAGCGCGGGGATGGGCAGGAGGTTGAGCACGCCGAGGTTGACCGAGATAAGCGCGGTGAAAAAAAAGAGCGCCATCCAGCCGCTGTTGCTGGCATCGGCGGTGATTTGAACGATGCTCACCACGCCACCGAGTTCTTTGGCGGGCACGACGCCTGTGAGCAACTTCTGCAGACTCAAAAAGATCAGCTTCGAGGCTTCCCATGTCTCCGTGCACGCGTAGCCCAAAGCACCGATGGGGCCAAATTCCTGTGTGATGGCGACGCCTGCGGAGGCGATGCCGATCATTTTGCGCTGGATCGTTTCACGAAAAAGGTTTTGGGTTTCACGAATGGCGGGGGTTACATGTACGATTTCCACAAAAGCGCCGCGCTCGACTTCAAAAGCGAGCGTTCCCTCGGAATGCTCGATCATGGCGCTCATGGCTTTCCATGTCTCCACCGCTGTGCCGTTGATGCTTTTGATACGGTCCTGGCTTTGCAGCCCCGCAAGCGCTGCGGGGGAGTCCGGCACGATCTCGCCGATGACGGGGGCGAGGGTCTGCGGGCCGCCCAGAGCGATGGCAAAAAAGAGCACAAACGCCAGAGCGAAGTTGGCGGCCGGACCGGCGAGGAGGATGACGATGCGCTGGTGCGGCTTTTTGGCGTTGTAACTGTCATTGTCCTGGCTACGCGCGGCGGGGTCGGTGTCGTCTTGGCCCTTCATCTTGACATAGCCGCCCAGCGGAATGGCGGCGATTTGCCACTGTGTGCCCCACATCCTAAAGTGTCCCATCGCTTTGCCGAAGCCGATGCTAAAGACCTCCACAAAGACCCCGAAATAACGCGCCGCGCTGTAGTGGCCCAGTTCGTGAAAAAAGATGAGCAGCGAAAGAATGAGTAGGGCAACGATCCAGCTCATGATCTAGTCTCCTTTGAGTAGGGCTTTGCGAAAACCGTAAAGGTACTCGCCACCCGAATAAAGCGTTATCGCTACGGCTATCCAGAGCAGTGTTTGCGCATAGGGCCAGTGCATCAGCAAAAAGCCGATAGCGATCATCTGCACCACCGTTTTGACCTTGCCGGCCATCGAAGCGCGGATATCAAGTTTTTCGCTCACCGCCACCGTGCGCACGCCCGTGATGAAGAGTTCGCGGATGAGAATCAGGTAGATCGCCCACGGCGACGCTTCACCGACCGCCATGAGCCCCAAAAAGGCCGCGACGGTGAGCATCTTATCGGCCAGAGGATCCAAAATCGCGCCGAGCATCGTCTTTTGATCGAGTTCGCGTGCGATGTAACCGTCAAAAAAGTCGGTGACGCTGGCGAGTACGAAGATGAGCGTGGCGGTGTAGTAGCTCCACGTTACATGTAGGCCGTTATCGGTGAAGAGTTCGGGAGAGAGGATCACCCAAAACATCAGCGGCGCCATAAGCACGCGCGAAAGGGCGAGCTGATTGGGCAGATTCATCATTGAAAAGTGGTGCCGCCATCAACGATGAGGGTCTGTCCGGTGATCCATGAGGATTCGCTGCCGCAGAGAAAAAAGACCGCTCCGGCGATATCTTCAGGTGCGCCCATGCGTCCCAGCGGCGAGCGTTTGACGGTTTCGGCTTTGACCTCTTCATAGTTGGTGAAGGCTTTGAGTGCGTCGGTGTCGATGGGACCGCCGCTCACCGCATTGACGCGGATGTTTAGCTCCCCTAGCTCCGCCGCTGCGTAGCGCATCATCGACTCTACGGCGGCTTTGTTGGTGCCGTGGCCCGCGTAGTTTTCGATATAAACAAGGTTGCCCGTGCTAGAGAGCGTCACGATGGCGCCGCCGCCCACTTTTTGCATCCGCTTGGCGGCCTCTTGGCTGCCCATCACGAAGGCATTGACGGTGGCGGTGTAGATGTTATTCAGACCGCGCGGCTTAAGGCGCAGAAACTTGCCATACCCGCCCACGACGGCGCGGCCGTAAATCATGGCGTTGGAGACGAAGAAGTCCACGCGATCAAAATCGGCGTCGATGGCCTCAAAAAGTGGCTTAAACTCGTCGGGCTCCAGGATGTTGAGCGCATAGGCTTTGGCCTTGACGCCATAGCGCTCGCTCCACTCCTGTGCCAGCGCGTTGGCGGTGTCGGCGCTGGAGTTGTAGGTGAAGGCGATGTTTACGCCCGCGCGCGCGAAGCGCTCGGCGATGGCTTTACCGATCCCTTTGGTAGCCCCCGTGATGACGAGGGTTTTGCCTTGCATATTAGAATCCAACGATGTCATACTGTTTCATTACCTTTTCGATCTCTTTGAGGTTTTTGGCATCCGGTTTTACCAGCGGCAGACGGTATTCTAGGGTGTCGATAAGCCCTGCGATGTAGAGCGCCGCTTTGACCGGAATGGGATTGGACTCGATGAACATTACCTGATTGATGTCATAAAGCGCGTCGTTGATCTTTTTGGCGGTGGCCAGATCGCCCTCCTGCGCGGCGCGCACCAGCGCGGCGATTTTGTTGGGCAGCAGATTGGCGGTGACGGAGATGGTACCGTGCCCGCCTGAGGCCATAATGGGGTAGTTGATGGCATCATCACCGCTGATCACTTTAAGTTTGGGGATTTTGGCCAGCAGTTCGACGGTGCGCTCGATGGAGCCGGTCGCCTCTTTGATGGCGTAGATGTTTTCGCACTCTTTGAAGAGACGTTTGACAGTTTTGGCTTTGAGATCCACCGCCGTGCGGCCCGGGACATTATAAAGCATCAGCGGCAGTTCGACCGCTTCGGCGATCGCTTTGTAGTGCTGATAAAGCCCCTCTTGCGAAGGCTTGTTGTAATAGGGGGTGACGCAGAGCACCGCGTGCGCTCCGGCCTCTTGGGCAAAGCGGGCCAGATCGATCGCTTCGGCGGTGGCGTTGCTGCCCGCACCCGCGAGTACCGTGGCGTCAGTACCTTTACATGTATCCACGGCAATCTCGATACAGCGCTTGTGCTCCGCGTGGCTCAGTGTGGCGCTTTCGCCCGTGGTGCCTACGGGTACGACCGTGGTGATGCCGTTTTGAATCTGACGGCGGATGAGTCGGGCGTAGCCCTCTTCATCGACTTTGTTGTTTTTGATGGGGGTGACAAGCGCCGTCATGGCACCGGTGAGGAAGTACATTTACTGAGCCTTTCTTAGGATGATGGTGGTCGATTGTGTAGGATCGAAGTAGGTTTTGGCCGCCTCTTGAATCTCTTTTGGGGTCAGGGCGTTGATCGCCTCTTCGTAGCGCAGCAGCGGTCCTATGTCGCCGCGTGCGAGGTAACTTCCAAAAAGGTTGGCGACCGAATCGGCCGATTCGAGCGAAAAGATGAAATCGCTTTTGGTATTGATCTTGATCTTCTCCAAAACCGCCTGATCGACGGGGCTGTTTTTGAGTTTTTCAATCTCACCATGCAAGGCTTTTTCCACCTCTTCGGCCTTGACACCGGGGTTACATGTAGCCATGAAAATAAAAAGACCCGGATCGATATTTTCCATATTGTAGGCGTAAATCTGATTCACCATCTGCTTTTTGTGTACCAGCTCTTCATACAGACGGCTGCTTTTGCCGGAGCTGAGCAGCTCGCTAATGGCGGAGAGCTTGGGCTGATCGGGATGCAGAAAATTGGGGATATGGTAGGCAATAGCGATCATCTCCACTTCGCTCTCTTTGATGATCTCGACCCGCTTAGCCCCGTCTTGGCGCGGCTCTTTGAACTTGAACGCGGGAAGGGTTTTCGTGTTGGGGATCGGTTCAAAGTGCTTTTTGGCCGCTTCAAAGGCGACTTTGGGTTCGATGTCGCCGGTGATCATTAAGATGGCGTTGGCGGGCTGGTAGTAGGTGGCGTGAAAATCGCGGATATCCTCGATCTCCCAGGTCTGGATGTCATTCATAAACCCGATCGGCGTCCAGTGGTAGGGGTGGTAGAGGTAGGCGTTGTTGAATAGGCGAAAATAGAGATAGCCCAGCGGGTTGTTGTCGGTGCGCCAGCGGCGCTCTTCGGTGACTACGTCGCGCTCGGGCTGGAACTCTTCGTCTTTGAGGTTGAGGTGCGCCATCAGCTCGGCATAGAGTTCCAGTGACGTTTCGAGGTTACCGCTGGAGGAACGGATAAAGTAGTGGGTGTAGTCAAAGCCCGTTGAGGCGTTGTTGAGTCCGCCGATGCTCTTAACTTTTTTATCAAATTCGCCCGATTCGAGGTGTTTGGACGATTTAAAATTCATGTGCTCAAGCATATGGGCAATGCCCGATTTGCCCATCACTTCGTTGCGGCTGCCCACTTTGTAGAAGATGTCGGTGGAGATGACGTTGGCGTTGTTGTGCAGCGGGATGACCACGACTTGTAGGCCGTTTTTGAGGGTTTGTGTTTCGTAGTGCGGCAAGGGTGATGCCATAAGGATTCCTAAAGTCAAAAATAGTGTGATGAGCCATCTCATCGATCGGCTCCGATCGCTTGGGAGATGTGGGTGAAGCCGTCACGGCGCAGCAGTTCAACAAGGCCTATATTGATGTCGCGCACCAGTGAGGGGCCTTTGAAGACAAGCGCGGAGTAGACCTGTACGAGCGTTGCACCTGCGCGGATGCGCCGATAGGCTTCGGTCGCACTGTCGATGCCGCCGACGGAGACAAGCAGGGTCTTGCCGTAGAGTTCGCGGGCAAGCGCGTCAAAAAGCGCAAAGCTCTTCTCGCGCAGCACCGCGCCGCTTAAGCCCCCGCGATCCATCGGGTGGGGCACAAGGCTATAATCGACGGTGGTGTTGGTGGCGATGATACCGCTTGCGCCTTTCTCCACAGCCAAGCTACACAGCGCGATGGCGGATTCGCTGCTCATATCAGGGGCGATTTTGAGCAGCACAGGCTTGTCGGTGAGGGCTTTGGCCTGCGTAAAGAGCTCGGTAATAAAGCCTTCGTTTTGCAAGTCGCGCAGTCCTGGGGTGTTGGGAGAGGAGATGTTGATGACGAGGTAATCGGCGTAGCGGTGCAGCGCTTTGATGAGCGTGGTGTAGTCCTCTATGGCATCTGCTTCGGAGGTGGTTTTGTTCTTGCCGACGTTGATGCCGATGGGGGTGACGTAGGGGGCGACGTTGCGCAATCGGCGCTCGATCAGCGTTAGGCCGTCATTGTTGAAGCCCATCGCGTTTTGCAAGCTCTCCTCTTCGATATGACGCCAGAGTCGGGGCTTTTCATTGCCGCTTTGGGGTTTTGGGGTGAGGGTGCCGATTTCGGTAAAACCAAAGCCCAGCGCGTGAATCCCCTGTACCATCGTGGCGTTTTTGTCAAAGCCGGCGGCCAGACCTACGGGGTTGGCGAAGATGCGCCCAAAAAGCTCTTGGCGCAGCGCCGTGTCGTCAATAAAATTTTTGCGCAGCCACGGCTTGAACAGACCCGGAAACGGAGTCGCGGCGCTGAGAAAAATCTCAGCGTAGTGGTGGGCGTTTTCGGGGTCGAGTTTGAATATAAGGGGTTTAAGTGACGAATAAAGGCTCATGGTTTTCTTGTCATAGTGGCGTTGTGTGAGCGCGGATTATACCCAAAAGTCGGTTAAACGAGCGCGTTTGCTACCTCATCGACACGCGCTACGGTGCTATAGCGCACGCCGATTCCCACGCCTTCAAGATTGCGACGGATACCTTCGCCTATCTGCGTACAGACGACCAAGTTGGCCTCTTGCAGCAGCGGCGGAATCAGGCGTCCCGCACCCAGCCCTTTGGCACTGTCGTCATTCTCGGGGGTGATGGCCTGACGCACCATCGCTTCAAAAATCGGATTATCACAATAGCGAATGGTTTCGATCTTCCCTTCATTGAGCGTGACGAGCGCAAAATAGCGCGCAATCAGAAAGTGCGGATGAATCGTGCTGCGGTCGTCGGTCGCACAGGCGATCACCATGCGGCGCGGCTGTTTGCGGATGTTGAGGCTTTTGCCAAAAAGGAGCATTTGTACGGTTTTGCGGCGTGCGCTGGAGAGGATCTTGGCGAAGGTGGGGCGCGAAACCCCCAGCCGCGCGGCGCACTCTTCGTGATAAAGATCCAGCAGATCGGCCAAATAGAGTGCTTCGAATTCATCGGCTTCGAGTGAGAGAATATCGGTACTTGGGTGGTCGCTAGGCCCGTACATGTAAGCCGTGGGAATCACGCTGAGGGTTCGGTGGGGGTTGCGTCCCATAATGCAGCCTTTTTTTACATATGCATCATAGTGGTTCATAAATTAAATCTTAATAAATAGAAGTAAAAATGATAGCGATTCTCTTAATCTTGTTTTTATTTTACAAATGTAAAATTGCTTCGAATAACATCATACATATAACGTCTAGAAAGGACGTACTTAAAAAGGATCAAACATGACTGTTATACCTGTAAAAACCGATGTGGATCAATCCGCGATTGCACCGCTTTTTGGCAAAGCTAAATGGTTCGCGCTCATCAGCGATGAGGGCGTATGCACTTTCTGGCGCAACGACACCGGCGGCGGACGCGACGTCGTAACGCAGCTGCAACGCCAAGGCGTCACCCGCGTGATCTTTACCCAGATGGGAGCCAACCCCTACATGCTGCTGCAGCGCGCAGGGATCAAGGTCTATCACGCGGGTGAGGGACGTATTCTCTTTCAAGAATCACTTGCCAAGTTAAACGAGGGTGGACTCACCGAGGTGACACCGCTTAATATGAGCGAATATCTCGAAAAAGGGCACAAGCATTCAAACGGCGAACACCACCACCATGACCACGGTCATGAACATCACCACGAACACGGAGCTCATCATCATGAACACCTTTATGAACATCACTAGCATGTACATCGAAGGTTTTGCCTCGATGCGGCTGGGGCGGCGGCTTTGGCTCATTATTGCGATCAAACTGGCGCTCATGTTTGGGGTGATGAAGCTCTTCTTCTTTCCCGATTATCTGCACCAAAATTTTGCCGATGAAGAGGCGCGCAGCCTCCATCTGCTCGAGACACTGACTCAAGGAAACAACCATGCAACTGATGGCCACTGAACTGGTAGATTGGTCAAGAGCGCAGTTTGCGCTCACCGCGCTGTATCACTTTTTGTTTGTTCCGCTGACGCTGGGACTCTCTTTTATCGTCGCGATTATGGAGAGCATCTATGTCAAAACGCGCGATGAGCGCTGGAAGACAATCACCCGTTTTTGGATGACTCTTTTTGCGATCAACTTTGCTATCGGCGTAGCGACGGGGCTGATTATGGAGTTTGAGTTTGGCACCAACTGGTCAAACTACTCGTGGTTTGTCGGTGACATCTTCGGTGCGCCGCTGGCGATTGAGGGAATTTTGGCCTTTTTTATGGAGTCCACCTTTTTTGCCGTGATGTTTTTTGGCTGGAACAAGGTCTCCAAGGGCTTTCACCTGCTCTCAACGTGGCTGGTGGCGGTGGGTTCCAACCTCTCGGCTTTTTGGATTCTGGTGGCTAATGGCTGGATGCAGTACCCCGTCGGCATGAGCTTCAACCCCGATACCGTGCGCCATGAGATGGTCTCCTTTTTGGATGTAGCGCTCTCTCCTGTAGCGGTGGCGAAGTTTTTGCACACGATCGGCAGCGGCTATGTGATCGGCGCGCTCTTTGTGGTGGGGATTTCGGCGTGGATGCTGCTGCGCGGACGCGACCTTATCGAAGCCAAAAGGTCGATGGCGGTAGGGGCAAGCTTTGGGCTGGTGGTCTCGCTCTTTTTGGCGCTGAGCGGCGATGAGTCGGCCTATCAGGTGGCGCAACACCAGCCGGTCAAACTGGCGGCGATGGAGGGATTCTATAAGGGTAAGAGCGGCGCGGAGATCGTAGCCGTAGGCATCCTCAACCCAGACAAACAGCTAGGTGATACAGCGCACGCGATGGAGTTTGAACTCTCCATGCCCTACGCGCTCTCGCTTTTGGGCTACCACGACGCCGATGCTTTTGTGCCGGGGCTGGAGGATCTGGTCTATGGCAACGAAGCGCAGGGGATCGAAGGGGCCGCGTCTAAAATAGAAAAAGGCAAAGAGGCCGTATCGGCGCTTGAGGCCTTTAAAGCGGCCAAAAAGAGCGGTGATGCGGCAGCGATGGAGGAGGCCAGAGCGCGGCTTGAGCCGGTGATGGGCTATTTTGGCTACGGCTTTTTAGAATCCCCCGAAGCGATTGTGCCGCCGGTGGCCATCACGTTTTACAGTTTTCATGTGATGGTGGCTTTGGGCTTTTACTTTATCGTGCTCTTTGCGCTGCTGCTGTGGCGGCTGCCTCAGATCGAGCGCTACCAAACGCTGCTCAAAGCGGCGCTCTTTTCGATTCCGCTGGGCTACATTGCCGCCGAAGCGGGGTGGATCGTGGCCGAAGTGGGCCGCCAGCCCTGGGCGATTCAAGACCTTATGCCCGTAGGCATTGCCGCGACGCAGATCGATGCGGGGAATGTGATGGTCTCGTTTTGGCTCTTTGCCGTACTCTTTACCGTACTCTTAATCGCCGAGATCAAAATCATGCTGCGCCAAATCGCGCTGGGCATTTACGGAGGACACTAGGATGTTTGAATCACTTTCGCTGCACGCGCTGCAGCTTTATTGGTGGGCGATTATCGCGTTACTAGGCGGGTTGTTTGTCTTTATCATGTTTGTTCAAGGCGGCCAGACGCTGCTCTCTTTGGCGCAAGATGAGATAGAAAAACGGATGATGATCAATTCGCTGGGGCGCAAATGGGAGCTGGGCTTTACGACGCTGGTGCTCTTTGGCGGGGCGCTGTTTGCGGCCTTTCCCAAGTTTTATTCTGCCAGTTTCGGCGGGGCGTATTGGCTGTGGCTGGGGATACTTTTTAGCTTTATCATTCAGGCGGTCTCGTATGAGTACCGCGCCAAACCGAACAATCTTCTGGGAGCGCGCACCTATGAAGCGTTTTTGTGGATCAACGGCGTGGTGGGCACGCTGTTGCTGGGCATTGCGATCAGCACCTTTTTTGGCGGCGCACCTTACCTTATCGATGACAATAACTTCGTGCACTATCAAGACTCCTTGCGCGGTCTGGAGGCGCTGCTGGTGATCGAGCACTATCTGCTGGCTTTTGCGATGCTCTTTTTGGTGCGCATCATTGCGGCGATGTACTTTCTGAACAACATCGATCACCAGCCCTTACATGTAAGGCTTCGACGCTCGATCAAACGCAATACCCTTGCCTTTTTGCCCTTCTTTTTGGGCTTTTTGGCGTGGTTGCTGAGTAAAGAGGGCTATGCCTACGGCGAGGGTGGCGTGGTGATTGCAAGCTATAAGTATCTGGAAAATTTCTTGCAGATGCCGCTGCTTTTGGGGATGCTCATCCTTGGGGTGGTGCTGGTGCTTTTTGCGATCGTTCGCGCTGTTTTTTTGGAGAAAAACTGCTGCATCTACACCGTAGCGGTGGGGACGGTGCTTGCGGTGACGTCGATTTTGCTCTGCGCCGGAATGAACGGTACCGCTTTTTACCCTTCGCTTAGCGATCCGCAAAGCAGTATTACGATTGAAAATGCTTCAGGTAGCCACTACACGCTTAGCGCCATGTCCTATGCGTCGCTGATGGTGCCCTTTGTATTGGGCTATATCGCGCTGGTGTGGCGTGCGATGGATCGGGTGCGCATCGACGAAGCCGAAATGCACAACGACGAACACCACTATTAGGAGGAAAAGATGGAGTACACCGCTTCACTCATCTGGCTGGCTTTGTGGCCGGCGGTGATCTATACGGCGTATCACTTCGTAGGGCGCACGGTGCGCCGGATCGAAGGGTAGTTAGCTTGCGCCCAGCAGGCGTTTGAAAAGGGTAAAAATACCCATTTTCGCTTTGGGGGCGGCGGCTTGGATGCGCCGCTCTTGGTCATAAATGGCCAAAAATCGATCCAGATGCTCCAGCACCAGATCGACCAGCTGCGGATCGAAATGGCTGCCTCGGTTGTCATGCAGGTAACGCACCACCTCATCGATGCTCCAGGCACGTTTGTAGGCTCTAGGAAAGAGCAGGGCGTCAAAGACGTCGGCGATGGCGACGATGCGGGCATAGATGTGGATCTGATCGCCCGAGAGTTTTTCGGGATAGCCGCTGCCGTCATACTTCTCGTGGTGCTGTTTGCAGACGATAGAGGCCATGCGCAGCAGCGGCAGTTCGGTGCTGCCGAGCATCTTGGCGCCCAGATGGGCGTGTTTGCGCATCTCTTTGAGCTCACGCCCGTCCAGCCGCTCCTCTTTGTGCAATATCTTATCCGAAATTCCCAGCTTGCCCAGATCATGCAACGAAGAGGCGTCTTTGAGCATCCGCGCTTCGCTCTCCTCCATGCCGTAAAGCGTGGCGAGTAGGTAGGTGAACTCCGCCACGCGCTTTACATGTAGGTGGGTTTCGATGGAGTGCCCCTCCGCGACGCCGCCAAGCATGTACATCAGATGCACCTGCGTTTGGGCTATGTCGCGGGTACTTTGCTCGACCTTGGCTTCGAGATTGCGCTGGTAGTCTTGAAGCTGTAAATGCAGTTTGACGCGTGCGAGCAGCTCCTCTTTGAAAAAGGGCTTTTGGATGTAATCGACCGCACCGACGCGGTAGGCTTTGGCCAGCAGCTCTTTGGCGTCGCCGGCGGTGAGAAAGATGACGGGGATAGAGGCGGTCTGCGGATCGACTTTGAGGTGTCGGCAGGTCTCCAGACCGCTCATGCCGGGCATCATGATATCGAGCATGATCATATCAAAAGGGTGCGTGGCGGCCAGATCGAGTGCGCTTTGACCGTCGTGGGCGCTCATGGTGCGATATCCCGCGTCTTGTAAAACGGCAGAGATCAGTTTAATATTGTCGGGTACGTCATCGACGACCAAAATGGTCTGCTCAGGCTGCATGATCTACTCTTTGCGTTCCCAGAAGGTGCCCTGAGGCGTATCCATCAGGGCGATGCCCAGAGCGGCAATTTCGTCGCGGAGGGCGTCGGAGCGTGCAAAATCTTTGGCTTTTTTGGCGTCATTACGGGCCTCGATGAGGGCATCGATGCGCATTTTTGTCGCTTCGTCGATGCCGAATTGAAAATACTCAAAAGGGTTTTGAGCGCCAAAGCCCAGCAGGGTTTGGATGAAGGCGAGGTTGGAGAGAATCTGTGAGCGTAGCGTTTTATCTTTGGGGTTTTGATCCAGCCCTTCGTTGGCGGCTTGGATCATCGCATCGATCAGCGCGTAGGCGACCGAGACGTTGAGATCATCGCCGAGCGCTTCGAGCAGTTCGGTTTGAAAGGGGGTTTTGACCTGTTCCGTAACAAGGCCGAAGAGTCGCTTTTTGAGGCGGTAAAGCTTGTCAAGGCGGCGCTTTGAGGCGAGCAGGTCCTCTTCGCTGAAGTTGAAATCGCTGCGGTAGTGCACGCTGAGCAGGTAGTAGCGCAGCACTTCACCTTGATAGTGGTTTAGGGCATCTTTGAGAAAGAAGCTGTTGCCGAGGCTTTTGGACATCTTCTCGCCGTCAATGGTGACAAAGCCGTTGTGTACCCAAAAGTTGGCCAGTTCATGACCGAGCGCGCAGCGGGTCTGCGCCGCTTCGTTTTCATGATGCGGAAAGAGCAGATCCGCCCCGCCGCCGTGGATGTCCACGCCGAAGGTATCACCTTTACATGTAAGGTGTTTTTGAATCATCGCCGAGCACTCCAGATGCCATCCCGGACGCCCCGCTCCATAAGGTGAATCGAAGCTGTTTCCCCCCTCTTTGACTGTTTTCCAGAGGGCAAAATCGGCGCTCTGTTTTTTGTGCGCACTCGATTCGACGCGGCTTTGGGTCTCGCTTTGCTCCTGTTTACGCCCTGATAGGCTCAGATAAGCCGGGTCGCTTTGGGTGTCGAAGTAGACATCTCCCTCGGGCGTGGCGTAGGCGTGCTTGGAGCGGATCAGCGCGTCGATCATCTCCAGCATCGCTCCGATCGATTCGGTCGCGCGCGGTTCGATGTCGGGGCGCGCTACCCCCAGCGCGTCCATGTCGCGGTGGTAGGCTTCGGTGTAGCGCGTCGTGAGGCTGCCGATGGATTCGCCCGTTTGAAGGGCTTTGTTAATGATCTTATCGTCAATGTCGGTGATGTTTTTGGCGTAAGTGAGGGCGTAGCCGCTGGCGCGCAGTACCCGTGCGAGTAGATCAAAGACCAGAGCACTTTTGGCATGTCCCAGATGGGCGTCGTCATAGACGGTGGGGCCGCAGACATAGAGGGTAACGCGCGGCGGATTTTGGGGCGTAAATTCGCGTTTGGTTTTGGTTTTTGAGTCAAACAGTCGCATGTAATTATTCCTTGTATACCACGAACGTACGCCGTGCTAAGCAGCCGATAAAATTAGAACCACGATTATAGCTAAAGGGGGCAACACCTACCTAGAAAAACTAAATCCGATAGAGAACTTTGTGATGTAATGGTTGTAATCGATGAGCGTTTCACCGTATCCGCTGAACATTTTAGCGTAGAAGTAGACATTCTCATGATTGGCCAGCGGATAGGAAAACGATCCTTCCATTGTCCCGTAACCGGTTTGAATATTGAGCCGAAAACGCGCCTTGTAAAGCCCTTTTTCAAAGGGCAAAAGCAGCGATACTTCACCATATCCCAGATACTTTAGCAAATCAGCATTGTCATCATCCCTACCGTCATCAAAGCGGTACCACCCTTTGAGCGCAATAAAGAGGGCGCGGTGCTGCATGACGAGCATACCGGTCAGCGCGTTCCAAGAGCGGGAGCGGTTGGTGATCCAGCTTTGTTGGCTTATCTCTTGAACCGCGCTGAGATTGTAGTCGAGTTTGGTGATGTTGCCTTGACCGTTGGATTGGTGGGAGAGCGCAACTTGAAACATCTTAAGGCTCAAAGTATCAGAAGCGTGATAGAGCGGAAAATTGATCAGAAGTTCGGGATGATAGTTGGTTTCACGAAAGGGGGATGATTTGGCGTAGATCTGCCACATAGACTTTTGGGTATAGGCTATAGAGTAGACTTCATCCAGTCCGAAAAGATCGGTGTAGAGGTCATAGAGCAAGCTGATCTGCATTTCGGCTTCGATGTTGGTGTAGGTGTCGCTGGGCGCATAAGAGGTGTAGTGCCCCTCTCGGTAGGAAAAGGGGAGGAGATAGTTTTCATTGTAGGGTTTGAGACCGAAAAGTCCGGTGAGCATCTTTTTAACCGTGTATTTGGCGTCGGTGTCGTTCATATCATCGATGGAGCGGTAGAGCTTTTTTTGATTTTGGGCGATTAAGGCTTCGATATTGGGAACCGACTCTTCCGCCGCCACATATCCCAGCAAAACCATCAGAGCCACTAAAACGTTCATACCGCCTCCTTCATGCTACAGTGCGTAGCGACAGTATGCCGCAAACTTCGTGCGTCTCTTAAAGCGATAGTCGCTATAGTGAAGGATGTAGAGGTGCAAATCATGAAATATATAGAAATTATTGCGAACGCGAAGAGTGCAAATACGGTATCAGCTATTGCAGACAAAGCAAAAGTTCAGGATTTTAGATTGGGCGTTGTAGGCGAAGACGGTATGCAGCAGATGTGGTTGCTGCTTAGCGATGAGAAGCTGCAAGCGGTACTGGACAGCTTGCAAAACATTCTAAAGGCGGAGCCGACCGCCCGTGTGGTTGTGCTGGCGGTAGAGATGTCATTGCCGCAACCTGAAGAGAAAAAGCGCCAACAAGAAGATGGCGCAACCGCAGCGCGCGAAGCACTGTACGAGGGTGTTGAAAAAGGCGTTCGGCTGGATATCAATTTTATGATTTTAGTGGTGTTGGCCGCACTGGTAGCGTCGGTGGGACTGATGAAAAACAACGTCGCCGTGGTGATCGGAGCGATGGTGATCGCCCCTTTGTTGGCCCCCAACCTTGCTTTGAGTCTCGGTTCTGCCATCGGCGATTTGTCCTTGATTCGCAAATCGATACAGACGCTTGGCAGCGGCATTTTGTTAAGCATTGCGGTCTCCGCCGGATTAGGCCTTTTTTGGCCTGCGGATATGAACAGTCATGAGCTGATCTCTCGAACCAATGTGGGGCTTGATTCGGCGGTTTTGGCTTTGGCATCGGGCGCGGCGGCGGCACTCTCTTTGACGACGGGGCTCTCAAGCGTCTTGGTCGGGGTGATGGTTGCCGTAGCCTTATTGCCCCCGGCGGTCGCTATGGGATTGATGTTGGGTTCGGGGCATATGACGCTTGCTGCGGGCGCGGGTTTGTTGCTGCTTGTCAATGTCGTTAGCGTCAATCTGGCGAGCAAAATTGTTTTTGACATCAAAGGCATTCGTCCGCGCACCTACGCAGAAAAAGGAAAAGCACGACATGCACAAATGGTCTATATTTTGGGGTGGCTGGTAAGCTTGGGGGTTCTGTTTTTACTGATCTATATACGCCGATAAGATCAGTTTAAAAAATCCTTAAGCAGCAGCAAAAGCGCAGTCCATAAAAGCGTGCCAAAAAGCCAGTAAAGCGTGAAGCGGTGTATGGTGAGATCGAAAAAGTGTCGATAACCAAAGGCCCGCAGCGTGGCAATGAAGCCGATGAGTCCGCTTAACGAGGTGGCCAGCGCAAGTCCCGCCGCTTCCATTGGTGCGATCAGCGCCAGCGAGAAGAGGATGTTGGTTCCCAGCATCCACGTGGCGATGGTGGCGGCTTCACCTTGGCGCTGCTGGGCATAGAGCCAGAGCGAAAAGAGCTTCGAGAGGCCAAAAGGCAGAAGCCCCGCAAGGTACATCTGCAGCACCAGCGCGGTATGCGCCGTGTCGTTACATGTAAAGGCACCGCGTTCAAACAGCAGCGCGGTGATCTCAGGGGCTAGGATGATCCCCCCGACGCTGCTGGCGGTGAGCAAAAAGGCCAAAAACCAAAAAGCGCGGCGCAGCATCTCGCGCGCTTTGGCTTCATCGCCGTGTTTGAGGTGGCGCGAGACTTTGGGAAAGAGCGCGATGGAGGTGGCGATGGCAAACAGGGCTAAGGGGAGCTGAAAGACGCGGTTGGCGTAGTAGAGGTAGCTCACAGCGCCCGCAGCGAGAAAAGTGGCCAACCAAGTGTCGAGAAAAGCCGAAAACTGGGCACTCGAATTACCCCACACGGCGGGGAAAAACTGGGTATTGAAGCGACGGGTCTCCTCGCGGATCAATGGAGCTTTGCGCCGAAAGTAGCGCATGCCGCCGAGCAGTAGCGGGTGGAGCTTGAGCGCGTAGATCGCAAGAAGGTGTGTCAGTAGTTGCGCAACGCCGCCGAGCACGACGCCATAGCTCAGGTAGGTGACTGTCGTCGCATCATCGAGATGTTGCGCAAGATAGAGCGCGAAGATCATCACTACGTTGAGCAGCCCCGTGGCGTAGGCGGTGGTAGCGAAGTGGCCTTTGTACTGCAGCAGCGTGCCTAAAAAGGTGACGGCGAAGATGAGCGGCAGATACCAGAAGTTGATCGCCACATAAGGGGCGGCCAGAGCGATCTGTGTCTCGTCGTAACCCAGCGCGATCACCTGCGCACTGAGGTGCGGAAAGAGGGTGACGAGCATCGAGAGCAGCAATATGACGAGGAGAAAACGGATGAAAATATGCGCCGAAAAGACCGACTTGTGTTTTGAGCGGGTAAAGGCGGGCAAGAATGCCTGAGTAAACGCCCCTTCGGCAAAGATGCGCCGAAAAAGATTGGGAAGTTTGAAGGCGATAAAGAAGATATCGCTGTAGATCGACGCACCCAGTTGCGACGCCATCATGACGTCGCGCGCAAAGCCTAGAATGCGTGAGAAGAGAATACCCGCAGAGTTGGTAAAAATTGATTTAAACATTGTGAGAAGATGCTTTTTATATAATTTTAACCGAATGCCGATTAAAATGTACTATTCCTTTTGAGAGGCAACACAGTGGAGAGCACCCAAGCGTCAAGCGGCACTGTTGAACACAAGATGATTCAACCCGTCGTCGTTCGTACCGACAATGTTGCCAAAGAGCTGGTGCGGGTAGCGGCCAGCTACAAAATGCACCCCAACCAGCTCGATTTTACCTTGCTGAGCACCCAAACATTCAGTCGTTTGGCTACCTCCGAAAACACGGATTGGGAAGAGGTGAGCCATGACGATCTGCGCGCACTTTCACACGCGGGTGATCTATTGGTCGAGCATTTTGAGATCCGCCAAACCTATGAGATCGAGATCTATTCGCAAAGCGGCGTCTCGCCCTTTGCCGACGCTGACATCTCCATCGGTGCCAATCCCGATACTACAAAGGTCTACATTACGATCAAACCCGGTTCGCGTTTGGCCTATTACCCCTCTTTTTGTAAAGAGTTTACGTTGATGATCAACAAAAAGAAGCTGCGCGCCCAGATCCTCATCGATCTTTTTGACGAGCCGATGATCGAGTCGGTCAACATGCTACGCGCGAAGCTGCAGGTGCATGAGGTACTTGAGTTTGCCGCAAAAGAGGTCTATCTCGTAGCGCAGGGGATGGAGCCGATGCCTACGATCGATGACCGTCTGATCCGCCACTACGAGGCCAAACGTACAAAAGCTTCCGAAAACGAGCGTGTCGATTATGCCAAGCGCGGTTATCTGCTCTCCGTGGTGCAAGATGAGTTGCTCATCGAATATATCAAGCCCAAAGCCGGAGAGCCGGGGCGCAACTGTCGAGGCGAATTTATCCGCCCGAGCGAGCCGGTGGTGAAAAACGCGCCGACCTTTTCGGTGACGGATAAAATCGCCGTGGAAGAGGATGAGACCCATATCGCCTACAAGGCGAAGCAAAACGGTTACGTCACCTTTGAAAACGCTACGTATGACATCCGTACCGAACTCGATGTCAGCGAGATCAGCTTTAAAACGACCGGCTCGATCGAGACCGATTTAAACGCCGACGTCTCCATCAACGTCAAAGAAAAGGACGTCTTTAAAGACGCCATCGGCAACGGCATGGAGGTGGAGGTGAACGAGATCCGCGTGGAGGGCAACGTAGGGCCGAGTGCGCGCATCCGCGCTATGAAAGCGACGATCGAGGGGCAGACACACCAGAGCTCTGTTGTAGAGTCCGAGAAGCTCAGCATCAACATCCACAAAGGCAAGGCCAAAGGTAAAGAGATCAATATCACCAGACTCGAACACGGCGAGGTGGACGGTGAGCAGGTGACGATCCGTCAGGCCATCGGCGGTGTGGTGCGGGGCAAGGAGGTTTATATCGAGAATCTGGGTTCGCATGTCACCGTTTACGCGACCCACTCGATTACGATCAACAAACTCCAAGGCGGCGAAAACGTGCTCGTGATCGATCCGATGGTCTCAGGGGCGAATCTCGATTCGGCCAAAGAGACCGAAAAGCGGATCAAAGAGGCGCATCTGCTTGAAAAAGAGATCAAAGCGGAGATCGAGCAGACGCAGACGCTCATACGCAAAAACGAAGCCGCCTTTGCCGACATCAAAAAGCGTCTGATGCAGTATAAGAAAAGCGGTGTTACAATGCCGAGCGCCTTTGTCAGAAAGTTTAAAGAGTTTCAGGGTTTTTACGAAAAGCTGGAGGCGTTGAAGCTGGAGCTGCATCAGCAAGAGGAGAAGATCGCGCTGCTGGGTGCCAAGTTCAACGCCACCCAAAACGACGTCTTCTCTGCACGCATTATCAACAATGACCGTTGGCGCAACCACAATGAGGTTAAATTTATGCTGGTCGATCCGAAGATGGAGGTGAGTTATGTCCCTGTTCACAACAGTGTTATCCGCACACTGGGGCTCAAAGAGGATGACGGATACTTCTACATCGCACCGCTGGACGAGAAATAAATGATTGTCGGAATCGAAGGGGAGATCGTTCATAAAGAGCCTACTCTTTTACATGTAAAGACGGGCGGGCTGACGTATGAGGTGTTTATCTCACTGCAGACCTACGGTGTGCTCTCCGGTGCGACGGTACGCTTACATGTAAGCCATATCATCCGCGAAGATGCGCAGCAGCTCTACGGTTTTGCCGAAAAGGGCGAAAAGCTGCTCTTTGAGCGCCTCATCAAGATCAGCGGCGTGGGGCCCAAGGTGGCGCTTTCGATCTGCTCGACCTTTTCAGCCGCGCAGTTTGCATCGGTTATTGCCGCTAATGACCTTAATTTGCTCAAACGCGTTCCGGGGATCGGGCCTAAAAGTGCGGGGCGCATTTTGGTGGAGCTCAGCGGCTTTGATGCGCTGCTCGGTGCGTCGGCTGCCGGAGGCTCAAGCGCGGGCAATGAGGCGATGATGGCGCTGGAGTCGCTGGGCTTTAAAAAAGAGCAGGTCGCTAAGGTACTGGCCGCGTGCAGCGCCACCGAAACGCCGGCGCTCGTCAAAGAGGCGCTGAAAAAACTTCAAACGCTCTAAATCAAAGGAATCCATTGAAACTTACGCTACTTTTTGGCGGTGCCAGTTTTGAGCACGAAATCAGCATCGTCAGTGCGATTACGGTGATGCAAAAACTCTCCGGTTTTACCCTTGACTTTGTCTTTTGCGATCAGGATCACAGTTTTTACCGCATTGAAGCGTCGCAGATGAAGGCAAAATTCTTCTCCAGCGGCGATTATAAAAAATCTCCCCGCTTACATGTAACGCGCGGCGGCTTTGAGCAGCGTGGCCTTTTGGGCACCAAGCGTCTGGAGGGAACGGTGCTTTCGCTTATTCACGGCGGAGACGGCGAAGACGGCTCCATCAGTGCGCTGCTGGACTTTTACGACATCGCCTACATCGGCCCGCGCAAAGAGGCGGCGATGCTCAGTTTTGATAAGGCTTATACCAAGTGGCTGGCCGCAAGCGTGGGGGTGAAGACCCTGCCTTGCGAGGTGCTGAGCCGGGGCGAGCTGCCCGGTATGGAGTATCCCATCATCATCAAACCCGCGCGTTTGGGCAGTTCCATCGGAGTGAGCGTGGTCAAAGAGGCGCATGAACTCTCCTACGCCCTTGACGTCGCTTTTGAGTTCGATGAGCGGGTGGTGATCGAGCCCTTTATTGCGGGGGTCAAAGAGTACAATCTGGCGGGATACAAAGGGGCAGGCGGTATGGTCTACTCCATCGTCGAAGAGCCCCAAAAACAGGAGTTTCTGGACTTTGACAAAAAATACCGCGACTTTAGCCGCAGCGAACGCGCCGGAGCCGCCGCCATCGACGAGGCGCTGCGCAAGCGCCTGCAGCGTGCCTTTGACGCACTCTACACACCGCTCTTTGAAGGCGCACTGATCCGCTGCGACTTTTTCGTGATCGAGGGCGAGGTCTATCTCAACGAGATCAATCCGATTCCCGGCTCTTTGGCGCACTACCTTTTTGAAGACTTCAGTGCCTGTGTGCGTGATCTTTGCGCCCATCTGCCAAGGCCCAAACGCCCCCGTGTAAGTTATCAGTACATCCACTCCATCAATCAGGCCAAAGGCAAATAGTGGCGACGCGGGTCATAGCGTATGGGGGCAATGAGTACACACTCGCTTATGAGATTGTGCATCCCGCCTCTTCGCGCGATTGTGTCGTTTTGCACGGCTGGGGCGCGTCTAAAGAGCTGATGCGCGGCGCTTTTGGCGGCTGTCTTGCGTCGTGGCGGCATATCTATATCGATCTTCCGGGTTTTGGCGCTTCGAGTGCGAGCGTGGCGCTGCACACCGACGATTACGCCGCGATTTTGGCGCTCTTTTTTGAATCCTTGGGGATCAAGCCGGAGCTGATCATCGGCCACTCGTTTGGCGGCAAGGTGGCGACGCTGCTTGCACCAAAGCAACTGGTACTGATCGCCACATCGGGCATCGTGGTGGAAAAACCGCTGCGCGTGCGCCTCAAAATTGCTCTCTTTAAACGCCTCAAATCGCTGGGGCTTGGGGGGCTGCGGCGCATCTTTGCCGCTGATGACGGCAAGCATCTGAGCGAGACGATGTATCAGACCTTCAAAAACGTGGTGGATGAGGATTTTAGCCCCCAATTCGCTACATGTAAGAGCCGCACGCTCATTTTGTGGGGGATCGAAGATCGGGCCACGCCGATTAGTTGTGCCCATGAGATTCACCACCTGATCAGCGGTTCGCAGCTCTTTGAGTGCAGCGGGGATCACTACTTTTTTCTGGAGAAGAAGATGCTTACATGTAAGGCCATAGAGGACTTCATAGGAGAGGGCGCATGATGGAGCAGATGGGGCTTTTTGTCACCAATGTACTCTTTGTTTTTACGCTGGGGTGGTATCTGATCACCAATTTGCAGTGGTATGACTACCGCATCGAGCGGGTGGTGCTGCGCCACCACAAACCGCATTGGCATCTGATCTACTTTTTTATCCCGCTGATCGCCTACTACACGACGGACGTCTATTTTGCGATCTTCTTTTATTTTGCCATTTTGCCCGCGCTCTATATCTGGCATCGACGGCTCGATAAAAAGCTCATCGCCACCTGGCGGGTGCGCCGCTTTTTGATCTTGCTGCTCTTTTTGACCCTCTTTCAAAACTTTTTGTGCACCCTCAAGCAGGCGTGTGAGGTCTACGGGGTGATCTTGCCGCTCATTTTGGCCTACGCGGGCAGCTACGCGATGGAGAAGTTCCTCTTTGCCGCCTACCAAAAACAGGCCGCCAAAAAACTCGCTTCGATGCCGCAACTGCGCATCGTGGCCATCACCGGCAGCTACGGCAAAACCAGCATCAAAAACTTCGTCACCCAGATCCTCTCTGGCCGCTACAAGGTCTATGCCACCCCGCGCAGCGTCAACACCATCGGCGGCATTATCCGCGATATCAACGAGTCGTTGCCGCTTGACACCGAGATCTACGTCTGCGAAGCGGGAGCGCGGGAGCGCGGCGACATCTACGCCATCGCGCAGTTGCTGCATCCGCACATTGTCGTGGTGGGCAAGGTGGGGCCGCAGCATCTGGAGTACTTCAAAAGTGTCGAGAACATCGTGCGCACCAAGCTGGAGCTGATCCAGTCCGACCGTCTGGAACGCGCCTTCGTACACAGTTCGGTCACCAACGAGCCGCATCCCAAAGTGACTTTTTTCGGAGACGGACGCTTACATGTAGAGGCCACGCTGGAGGGTACGCGCTTTGAACTTTCGGGCGTACAGTATGAAACCAAGGTGCTGGGCGCGTTTCAAACCATCAACATCAACGCCGCGATTTTGGTGGTTCAGGCACTGGGGATGGAGGATGAAGCCATTGTACGCGCCGTGCGCAACCTGCGTAGCGTCGAGCACCGTCTTGAGCGCATCGACGCGGGCGGCAAGATCATTCTCGATGATGGCTACAACGGCAATATCGACGGGATGCTTGAAGCGATCCGGCTCTGCTCCTTGCACAGCGGACGCAAGGTGATCGTGACGCCGGGGCTGGTAGAGGCGACGCCGGAGCTCAACCAACAGCTCATTAGTGCCATCAACGAGGTTTTTGATATCGCCATCATCACCGGCGCGCTCAATGCGGCGCTTTTTGAGCATCACCTCACGGTGCCGCAGCGCATCATGCTCAGCGATAAAAACGCCCTGCAAAACGTGCTTGCCGCGCAGACCAGAGCGGGTGATATCATCCTCTTTGCCAATGACGCGCCGAGCTTTATATGAAGTGGCTTGATCGCATCAACCGTGTCGCATCGGACGTGAGCGTCGCGGCGCTTACGCTACTGGTGGTGCTGATCCTCTTTGACGCGCTCTCGCGCTACCTCTTTCACAGCGGCTCCATCGCGCTTCAGGAGCTGGAGTGGCACCTCTTTGACGCGGTGATTTTGCTGGGGATCGGCTATACCTTACATGTAGACAAGCATGTGCGGGTCGATATCTTTTATGAGCGCTTTAGCGAGCGCACGAAGGCGTGGGTCGATCTTTTGGCTTTGGTGGCGTTTGTTCTGCCTTTTAGTGCGCTCATTGTCTCTATCGGCTACGGTTTTGTGCTGCAGAGTTTGGCGCAGCTTGAGGCCTCCGCCGATCCGGGCGGCTTGCCGTATCGTTTTATCGTTAAATCCCTGATGCCGCTCTCTTTTGCGCTGCTTTTTGTGCAAGCGCTTAGCGAAATCACCAAACGCTTAAGGGGCTTGCGATGATGGCGCTCTTACTCTTTGTATCGGCTTTGGTACTGCTGATGCTGGGCGTACCTGTGGCCTTTGCCTTTGGCGGCGCGGCGCTGCTTTTTGCCCTGTTTGAGCCTTCGCTGGGGTTGGATGTCTTCAATCTGATGGGCTTTCGCATCTTTGGGATCATGTCCAACACCACGCTGATGGCGGTGCCGCTCTTTATCCTCATGGGGCTGATTTTGGAGAAGTCGCAGATGGCGGAGCGGTTGTTGCTGAGTATGACGGCGATGTTTGGCAGCGTGCGCGGCGGGCTGGCGGTGAGCGTGGTGCTGGTGGGGGCGCTGCTCGCGGCCTCTACAGGGATCGTGAGCGCTTCGGTGGTGCTGATGAGCGTCATCGCCCTGCCGCTGATGGCGCAGGCGGGCTATTCGCGCGCCCTCTCTAGCGGTACGGTGGCCGCAAGCGGCACGCTGGGGCTGATCATTCCGCCCTCCATTATCCTCATCATTTTAGGCGACGTCATGAGCGTGAGCGTTGGGGATCTCTTCAAAGGGGCGATCTTGCCGGGTCTTAGTCTGGTGGGGCTCTATATCGTCTTTATCTTGCTGATCGCTTTTTTTAAGCCCACCGTCGCACCGGCGCTTAAAGAGACGCAGCGTCCCTCATGGCGCTCCTTGCTGCTCGCCATCGCGCCGCCGCTGCTGCTGATGTTTTTTGTCCTTGGAAGCATCTTTGCGGGTATCGCTTCACCGACGGAATCGGGCGCTTTTGGGGTACTTGGGGCTTTGGTGCTCTCGGTTTTAAACCGTACGTTTTCGCGCGCCATGCTCTTACATGTACTGCGTAAAACCGTGGTGCTCAGCAGCATGATCTTTATGATTCTCATCGGCGCGACCGCCTTTTCGCTGGTCTTTAACGAGCTTGGCGGCAGCGATTGGGTGCTGCACTTTTTCGCGCATCAGATCGGGGATGTCTGGGTCTTTATCGTTGTGGCGATGGCGGCGATCTTTATTTTGGGCTTTTTTATCGACTTTATCGAAATCTCCTTCATCGTCGTGCCCATTTTACTGCCTGTGGCCGATGCCTTTGGGATCGATCCGATCTGGTTTGCGGTGCTCATCGCCATGAACCTGCAGACCTCTTTTCTCACCCCGCCTTTTGGCCTGAGCCTCTTTTTTCTCAAAGGAGCTGCGGAAAATCTGGTCAATACCATTGACGTATACCGTGGGGTTGTGCCCTTTATCTTGCTACAATTGCTAGGACTGGCTCTGGTAATTCTGTTTCCCGATCTGGTTTTTGCGTTTTTATAAGGAGTGAGTGATGCAAGAGATTCTCTACGCCCCGTGGCGCACGGAGTATGTGGCGGGGACACCCCAAGATGAGGCGTGTGTCTTTTGCCATATCAGCACGCACGAAGCCGATGACGCGGCCTTACATGTACTCTACCGCGACGCGTATTGTTTTGTGGTGATGAACCGCTACCCCTATACGCCGGGGCATTTTATGATTATTCCGCACCTTCATACCGACAAGCTGGAGGCGCTCGAATCGGCGACATGGTTACACATGAGCGATCTGGCGCAGCGCAGCGTGCGGCTGCTCAAAGAGGGTTTTGGGGCGCATGGGGTCAACATCGGGATGAACCTCGGACGCGCGGGCGGGGCGGGGATTGCGGAGCATATCCATCTGCATCTGGTGCCGAGGTGGGAGCGTGATACCAATTTCATCACCTCCATCGCCGATACGCGGGTCTATTCAAGCGATTTTGAAAAGATTTTTATGCGGATCAAGTCGTTGATACCCCAATATTTCTAACGCGCTATAATGCCCAAAATCTTACATGTAAGGCCTATTTTATGAGCTTCAAATCTGCGTTTGACCGTTGGGTCGAAGCGAAACTTTTGCCTTTTGTCTTCAAGATCTCCGAGCAGCCGATGCTCTTTAGCGAACTGCTTTTAGCCAACAAAACCTACCAAGACGGGATGAGTCTGGAGGCGATGAGCGGGTTTCGCCTGCTGCTGGGGCGCACCTATCTGGTCTATATTCTGCTGTGGCATCTTTTCATCGCCATTCCGATCGGAATCTTTCACAAAGCCTTAATGGACATTGACTGCCATATGCTCATTTTGGTGGCGGTGCTTTTTACGGGGATCTTTTTTGCGACCTTTTCGATCTTTAGTGAGTGGCTGCATGAGAAGATGGCGTTGCAGCTCATCAAAAGAGCGTGGAAAAACCACTTCCCGCACTTCAAGTACGACCAGCACGCCGCCGAAGTGGCCACCATCTACACGCAGGCGCTTGAAGAGGAGGTGCACCACAAAGATATGCGCCTCTACATTATTAACCGCATCGTAGCGCAGAAGTAGGCGACTAGAAAAACTCTATCTCACCGTCGCTCTCTTGCGGTGCGATAAACGACTTGATGGTCGCAACGTTGGAGTGAAACGACTGGTTAAGAAAAGAGGGATCGTTCGCGGCGCGTTCAAAGACCTCATAGCGCCATGCCACCAGATCGTTGACGAAGCTTTCGATCAGTACCAATATATTCTCCATCACCCGCTCATCTTCATCCATATGGAATTGAATAAAGGTGTCTCCAAGCGTAGCGACGTAGCTGCCTAGTTCGTTGAATTGCGGATAGGAGATCAGGATATTGCTGTAGGTGAAGAATTTGCGCCCGATTTTCTGCAGTTGCTCTTTCTTATCCTCTTTGCGAAACAAGAGTAAAGCCACCAGATCTTCAATATCGCTTTCTAGCTCCTGAAGCTCTTGTATGTCGTGATCCAGCACATAGTTTAGGGCGCATGAAGCGCCGTTTAGCTCGGGCTCTTCTTCGTCGATCGGCGTTGCTGGGTTTAAAACCGGTATCTTGGGAGACGGATGAGCTGAAGTTTCGATGAGGCGGTATTGACGGATGACCGCTTGGAAGTTCCTGTCAAACAGGCTGGAGAGCAGAAGATAGTGCGCTTTCTCAAAGCCGAGCTGTTCGATGAGGTACGCAATCGTGATGTTTTTGAAACTGCCGCAGATCATGTAGATGTCGGTAAGCTGCAACTGCTTGTGATGAAAGAAGTCGAGCATCACGATCATTACGGGACATTGGCCGAGTTCTTGTCTTCCATCGAATGCGGCAGTGATGTAGTCGATGACGCGGCTGCCGAAATGGTTAGCAAAAAATTTCGGTGCGATCGAATATCGTTCGAGGGCTTCGACAACGATGTGATAGTTGCACCACTCGTGCAGCAGTTTATCTTTATTTTCGGCGATGGCAGCAGCGACTTTGGGCAGTTGGTAGCGATCCTGCGGTGAAGGCGTTTGGTGTGTGAGCTGCGTTTCTAAAAGTGCAAGCTGTTCACTTAGGTGGCGGGTGCGCATTTCGAGCGCATCGCGGTAGCGTCGTAGTGCTTTGGCATCGTTGACCTGCTGACAATGGCGGCGCAGCGTCTCCCAAAACTGCTCGAAACGGATCGGTTTCGAGATAAAACCGCTTACTTTGGTATTGATGAGGCGGATGAGATGGGAGGCGTCGTCGTAGGCTGAGAAGGCGATGATGATTTGTTCTTCGTTGATCGCGCGGATTTGTTCGCATAAAGCGATGCCGTCAAGTATCGGCATATGCAGATCAGTTAAGATAATATCAGGAGCATTCAGACGGTATGCATCAAGCGCTTCTTGACCGTTTTCACAACTGATTACTTCGTCGAATACAAAAGCCAGACTTTTAGAGAGTTCTAATCGCGATGTTGCCTCATCTTCGACAAGCATCAGCCGAAGACCGCTACCAAAACGCTCTAAAGTACTTTTTTTGTTTTTATCAAATGCTGTTTTAATTGTATCCATGTCATCATTATAATATATCCAAATGATATTAGGTGTGTATTGATGCGATTGATTCGTTATTTTCTTTTTGGGTCGGCACTGATGACTGTGGTTGTCATTTTGGTTTGGACCTATAAAAGCGAGCGGATGAGTGAGGAGTTGCAAAACTACACTCATGATGTGGGCAAGCATTATGATGTGATGTATGTTCTCTATCGTGAGCTTGCCGATACGGCATTTAGACTTGTACTTTCGCGC
The DNA here is from genome assembly GCA_016938735.1 of Campylobacterales bacterium. GTDB lineage: Bacteria > Campylobacterota > Campylobacteria > Campylobacterales > Sulfurimonadaceae > JAFGUB01. Next base: position 81,133 of record JAFGUB010000007.1, read on the forward strand.
GCCGACGTGATCGCTTTGCTTGAGAAGGTTGAAGAGGCCGATGAGACGCAAAGACAGCAGATTCGTCGGGAATTGTACCGTCTTATCGAGTCAGAGTATCGTTACTACCAGCAGCTCTATTTTCATCAGTTTCACTACCATCTACCGGATTCGAGCAGTTTTTTACGGATGCATTCGCCCAACCGTTACGGCGATCCGCTCGCAGAGATCCGCTATTCGGTACGCCAGACCAATGCCCTTAAACGCAAACATGAAGGCTTTGAAGAGGGGCGTATTATCCATGGATTTCGCTTCGTCTATCCGTTGTTTGGTTCGGATGGACGGCATTTGGGGAGCGTCGAGGCGTCGGTGACGGCCAAAGCATTCATGCAGGCGTACGAGCAGAGCTTTAATGGGCATGTCCACTTTATCGAGCAGATGGATACCGTCAATCAAGCCTCTTTTGCTCATGAGCTGAGGCAGTACCACCCCAGCATTGAGAGCAAGGATTACTGTTACCGCAAAGATTTGGTGGAGATAGACGATCCGCATCGAGCGAAAGCGTATCAAAAGAAGTTTCTCAAATTGCAGCCGCAGATACGTGAGAAGATGGTGCTAGAGCAGCCCTTTAGCATCTATATCGATCTGGATAAGCGTTATAACATCGTCACGTTCTTACCTGTGCGCAATATCGAAAATAAGGTGGTGGCCTATATGGTCATCTATGCGTTTGATAGCCATTTTGCGACGCTTGCGGTCGGTTATGGCCTGCTTGGCGCAGTACTTTGTGCGATTGTATTGTTGATAGTGCTTTTGATCTACACGCTGCAAAAGCACCGTGAAGAGGCGCAGCGTCATAGCGATCGACTCGAAGAGCGCGTCGCTTTTTTGCTTGAAGAGGAGCGCAAAACCGAAAAGATTCTGCTGCGTCAGAGCCGCTTAGCACAGATGGGAGAGCTGATCAATATGATTGCCCATCAGTGGCGACAGCCGCTTAATGCTGTTACCGCAGTGACGACCCATATGCGGCTTGCCAACCGTTTGGGGGTATTGGAGTCACAGATGATTGAACAGCAGGCGGATCAGATTGATGCGCTGATGCAGGGCATGTCTGAGGTGATTTCGCGTTTTCGCCACTTTTACAAGCCGGGCGCCGAGCCCGAATCGCTTTTGATTGACGATCTGGTGCGCAAAAGTCTGGAGATGATGCAGACGGCACTGAGCGGACTGGGCGTCACGCTTGAACTTTCGCTCAATGCTAAAGAGCCGCTACTGTGTTACGGCGTCGAACTGGAGCAGGTGTTACTGAACATGATCCAAAACGCTTGCGACGAGTTTAAAAGGCGTACTATCGCTAAGCCCATTCTGCGTATTGCCACCGCGCAGCGTGCGGATGGATTTGAGATCGAGATCGAGGACAACGCAGGTGGAATCGCGGCAGAGGATCTGCCCAAAATTTTCGATCCCTATTTCACGACGAAAGAGGATGGAGGCGGTAGCGGGCTGGGGCTTTATATGTGTCAGTTGATCATCGAACGACACTGTGGCGGTTCTATCGAAGTCTTTAATACCCAAAACGGTGTCTGCTTTCGTATCCGTCTCTCCAAGAGCGCCCTACAGGAGCGTAGTGTTTAATCAGCGCCGTGCTATCGTTGCGTATCATCAATAAAGGAGAAGTAATGTCGGTTTTGTTGGAGTTTGCAATGTTTCCCACCAGTGACGAGTGTCGCGAGGGTGCTTCGGTTTCAAGCTATGTAAGTCGGATTATCGATATGATCGATCAAAGCGGACTGCCCTATCAACTCACCCCCATGGGGACGATCATCGAAGCGCCTTCGTTGCGCGAAGCGCTTGAGGTTGTGGCGCAGGCCTATGAGCGGCTAGGGGAGTGCGAGCGGGTCTACTCGTCGCTCAAACTGGATATTCGTAAGGGTAAAATAGGGCGCTTGAAAGGAAAAATCGCATCGGTTGAGGAGAAGTTGGGGCGCGCGGTGGCGCACTAACGCTTAGGATTTGGGCTTTTTTGGCCGAGTGAGAATGAAAAGTGTAACACCGATGATGGCAAGCATCACAAGTGAACCGATGATGCTTGATGCGAAGGTTTGATTCTCCATCGTAAGAACCTTTAGAGAAAAGATGGCGCCATTGTAGCGCCCCCACACTTAAGGAGTATGGATGCAGTGGATAGAGACACGCGCCGGCGTGCGGATGCCGCGCATGATCTACGGTACGGCGTGGAAAAAAGAGCGTACCGCAGCGCTGGTGTACGCGGCAGTGAAGGCCGGTTTTCGCGGGATCGACACGGCGTGCCAGCCCAAACACTACCACGAAGCGGGAGTGGGCGAGGCGCTGAAGCGGCTTTTTGATGAGGGCATGGCGCGTGATGAGCTCTACATCCAGACCAAGTTTACGCCGCTAGAAGGTCATGACCCCAAACGCATCCCCTATGATCCCAAAGCCCCTTTACATGTACAGGTCGCGCAGTCTTACGAAGTCTCCAAACACAATCTGGGCATAGAGCGCATCGATGCACTCGTGCTGCACTCGCCGCTCTTTCCCTACCGCGACTTGCTGGAGGTGTGGCGCGCGATGGAGTCGCTAGAGGGGGTAGGGCAGCTTGGCATCAGCAACTGCTACGATCCGCCCCTGCTGCAGCGGCTCTATAGCGACGCCCGCATCAAGCCCGCCGTGGTACAAAACCGTTTCTACGATCAAAGCGGCTACGACGCAGCGCTGCGGCAGTGGTGCGACACCAACGGCGTGCTCTATCAAAGCTTCTGGTCGCTCACCGCCAATCCGCACCTGTTGGCCTCCGATGCGGTGCAAGAAGCTGCGCGGCTACGCGGAGTCTCGCCAGCGCAGATTTTTTATGCCTTTTTGATCGCGCAGGGGATCACCCCGCTAAACGGCACCACGAGCGAAGCGCATATGCGCGATGATCTGGGGGTGTTTGAGATTGCGCTTACATTTAAGGAGATGGAGGAGATTGGGGGGCTGCTGGGTGGTTGAGAGGCGACGATGAAGTGGTGATCAAGACGCTTGAGGGCATGGCACGTAGTAAACGTCTCAGCGGTTATCTGCAGGGTTGAGGATGTACGTTACCCTTCAGATAGCATATTCATAATAAGCCTGATCACCGTATCTTTTTGCTGCGGTAGGCTTTTGGCAGTCATCAGTGCAAGTGCGACAAGGGCATTGTCGTTGAGTTTGAGTTCGCCGCCAAGCTTGAAACGTGCACGGTTTTTTTCCAGAAAGAGGATAAACAAAAATGCGCCGATGCGTTTGTTGCCGTCGTTGAAGGGGTGATCTTTGATAATGTAGTAAAGCAGGTTGGCGGCTTTCTCTTCCACACTCGGCAGCAGGTCTTCTCCGCCAAATGTTTGGTAGATGTTGCGCACAATTCCCTCAAATTCGCCCGCTTTTTCGCGCCCGAAGAGTTCACTGGCTTCGCCTTTTGCAAGGAGTGACTTTTTAAGCTCCGCTATGGCGGTTTTGGCTTCATCGGTATCAAGAATAAATCTGGCTTCTGTGGCAAGTTGATAGCGGGGAAGCGTGTCTTCGTCATAGCCTTGCAGCAGCGACCAGGTGCGTGCGTAGTTGAGGATGATGTCAAGCATCCCTTTGGCTTCATCCGCTCCGATCTCGCTTTGATCGATGCTTGAGCGCAACAACGCTATTGTTTGGTTCAATTCATCGAGTCCTTTTTCCCGTAGACGGTTTTGGTTGACGCTGTAGCCTTTGACCAGATGCTCTTTGAGAACACGGGTGGCCCAGATGCGGAATTGGGTAGCACGTTGCGAGTTCACGCGATAACCTAACGAAATGATCATGTCAAGATTGTAGAAATCGACCCAATATGTTTTACCGTCCGAAGCAGTTGTTGCATTTTTTGCAACAACTGCTTCTTGCGTCAATTCGCACTCTTTGAAAATATTGCTTATGTGCCTTGAAATAACTGATTTGTCGCGCTCAAATAAGTCACACAACTGCTTCTGACTAAGCCATACCGTATCATCATTGAGCGTTACATGTAAGCCTATGTCGCCGTTGTCACTTTGAAAGATCACCACGTTTTGCGCTTCGTTCATTGTCTGCCTTTGAATCATCTTTGTTTGATTATAGCGATCACAACTAAAAGTTGTTAAAAATATGTCAGATTGAAAAGCGGATACCAAACGCACATCTCATCTCCAATGCAAGACAACTATTGACCATGATGACCTGTACAATTATAGTTAAATGCCTGTAGCTATAATCTTGTAATTTATACTATCAAGCTCCAAAGCATCATTTTGTTTGAGCCCAAAAATCATATCTGCATTTTCATCAAAATATTCATTTAGCTCTCTCAATTGTGAAAATAATTGATTAAAGCCCGCATCTTTGCTTTTATCAAATTCTATCAGTGCCCCTTTTGCACTTGATAGCGAATTTTTGAAAACTTCATCCAGATTCGTCATAAAATCAGCCACTTTGCAACTTCCTACTCTTCCTTCAATTTTACCCTCATGAGAAAGTATAATTTGATAATCGGCTAAGTCAACATTGATATCGTTTTCCATTTAATCTCCATGAATTCAAAAATTTTAGCTGAGGGTGAAGACAGCTTTATGTCAAGTTTAAAACTTTTTATCGATTTGTATTACTGTATGATTAGGGATTTTTGATTTTTCATCGTATCCGCAGTTGTAGACAGTAGTCTGATGCACAATATCTTTTGTATATTTTGGAGAATGCATATGACCGCACAACACATAGGAAGGAGTAAAAAGTCTATTTTTTAATAGTCTGAAAAGTTCTTTATCCCCCCAGTCATCACCCGTTTTTTGATGGCGTGCTGTTTGTGTATTGGCCGGTGGCAGATGATACAAAATGACATCACACCCATTAAACTCGAAAAAATCCGGGGCTATGTACGGGACGCATCCAAACTTCACGTCATTTAATGTTGTGATGCTATTGTCGCTGTAAATATCAGGTATTTTTTACAGCCAATCTTCATGTTCCAGCTCTTCAATATCATGATTACCGCTGCATACCAATAGGGGCTTTTTAAATCCCCTCATCCAAGAACTTACCCATGCTATCTGCTCATGCAAGCTCTCCGGTTTTCTCTCTTCCAAAAAATCTCCGGTGATACAAAAAACATCATAGTTTGATTCTTGCTGCTTAATCCATTCATACCAGTGCTTATTGAAGTGTAGGTCGGTCGTGTGAAGTATTTTCATTTCAATCTTTAAAATCTTAGATGCAGATAGAGTATGATTTGATGCACCAGTATCTACATGCGCCTACCCATGCAAAAAAATCGCGTCATAACAAGCCAATTAGTGTTCTTTGATGTAATCTCTAAGCCCCAAAGAGATACGGGGACTCTTCAGTTTTTTAAGTGCACTCGATTCAATTTGACGGACACGTTCACGCGTGATTCCGAGAATATCGGCAATCTCTTCAAGTGTAAAGTCTGACCCTTCGATCTTTAACTCGTCGAGCTTCTTGTTTACCAAATCGGCATCGCCTCCACATGAGAGTAATTCAAGTATTAAGGGATTGTCTTGATATTTCAGTAGTTTATTCGCTGCATTTTTCATAAGATTTTACCTCCGATAAATATTTTTCAAGCTGATCTTTAACGAATTTCTGCGTGTCGCAAGGTTCTAAAATCTCTACATCAGGAAACCAGCGAAGCACCAACAGCAGTACTTCTTGATTGTTTGCGACATCAACCGTGTAGGTGTTTGGCCTGCCTGCAACCTCCGTTAGCCCTGTATGTATTCCAGCAGAATGAAGGCGAGCAAAGTGTCTGGCCGCAAATCTGTAGAGCTTAATGGTTACGGGAAAACATTTCTCATCGAACCAGATGCTTTGAGCACTAGATAAACGCTCTTCAATATTTTTAGCATCATTTACAACATGTTTATGAGCGTAATAGCATGCCCCTTTATGAGGAAGTTTTTCAACATTAAAAATATGTTTTATATTAAATTTTCTGAATTTATGATCAAATTTGTTTGGGCCCTTTGATACATGCGAAAATGTATAAAGATAATATTGAGTAGAAGTTAGTAACTGACCTTACGCACCCTTCAACCTCTGAAGCTCAGCAAAGGCGATCTGATTGGCCTTGATCAGTAGCTTTGCCCTTATGGCGAAATGGTTAAGACTGTGTTTGATCTTCAGACACTCCAGCTTAAACACTGCCATGATGGATAAGAAGATATGATTCATCTGCGTCGTGATGGTCTTAGTGGGGGACTTACCTACAGCAGCATTGGACTTGAGTGACTTGTGATACTCCTCAACTTTCCATCGTTTCTGATAGATCGTTGCGACATGGTTACCGTCAAGTGATGTATCAGAGCAGATCAGATCAAGTGTGCCGCTGCTTCCGTCTTTGTTCGTAAAGATTCGGCGCACCAAAAGTACTTCTCTATCATAGCCCTTAAGGTAGCCGCGCAGGGCTTGCTTGTCTTTTAGCTCCAATGCATCTACTCGGTGGAACTGACCTTGATGTTTGGCTTCCAATGAAGGAGCGAAATAGCGATTAGACTTAACTGCTGTGATGAACTCTTTTTTGCGTTTGACAATGTATTCAAAGTTCTCCGTATCGGCAAACCAACTGTCCATCAGCACAAAACGAAAGGGAATTTGATTGTTCAGTGCTGTTTGCAGCATAGCGCGCATAAGCTCATTTTTGGTGACCCAAGCTTTGCGTTTTTGCTCTTTCGAATCCAGCTCACAATAGGCGTGTTTGTGAATCACCTCAAACCCGATAGGAATCGAAACATCATTGCTGTGGTACACCATATTCAAAAGATTGACCCCTTTGACGTTTCTACCCTTGGTGTGGTCAAAATGCCAACAGACAATATCATTCTCGTCTGTCCACTGCTTCTCAAGAACCGTGTCATCAAAGATGATGCACGCATCATCGCTCTGCACTTCGCGCACCACAGGTTTAACCTGTTTCCACAAATGCTTGCTATCAAAAAGAGCCCCTGAGAGATAGCGTGTGATCTGATCATGACTCACCTCTGCGTCGGTCATTTCTGAAAGTCCTGTGGCGGTCGCCAATCCACGGTTGCTGATCAAATAGTCTGTGTAGAGTTCGAGATAATCTTTTGCCATGCGCTAGGTTAAGCAATTTGTGTGCCTTGGTGCGTAAGGTCAGTTAGTAAGATAGTGATCGGGTAGGTATTTTTTACCGTAAACCAACTCATTGCAGGATCATTCTCTTTGTAGTAGCTAAATGAGATGCATTCTCCTTGAGAAGGGCTTTTTTGCTCAAGTACATCGTTGAGTATCTGTGCATTTTTAGCTGTAATTTCTTTCAATTCTTTAAGCACCTCATAATCTATTGCATCAATCGGGGTAAATTTATGAAAATCACTGATTTCATACAGACTCTTAATACTCATTATTTTCCTTTTTCGTGTTTTATATAATTTTTAAATAGCAACTGAGCATTCCATCTTGCGAACATCTAATCAGCTGCCGTAGATAAATTTGATGATGCCATCAACCACTGTAGCTCTTCTCTTTTCTGCATCGGAGCGTTCGAACGATACTGGATAGTCCGAGAGAATCTCTTGCAAAATCCTAAACTTACTGCGGCTGTAGCCTTTGCGCTTCTCTGTAAAGGTACTGTTGCTCACCGAACGGTTGATACTGCGCTCTAAAATAACCAAATTGCCTAGCGCATTGAGTTCGTCTCCCCAAGCTGCCCGTATCTGCGCTCGATTGGTGCGGTCATCATCATTGCGCGGCTGGATATGTTCAATGTCTATTTCGGCATCAAAGATGAGTCGATCGATATCCGAAGGGCTAGAGCTGATTTTTAGCTGGGTGATGGCCGCACTAAGAAGACATAGGGTATTTTTGCGCTTCTCATTATCAAATACAGGCCTATGAATTTTGGCGCTAAATGCAACTTTGAGCGTGTTGCGTTTTTGATCCATCTGCTCTTTACATGTAAGCACATCTTTTTTGCTCAGCAATTCCGCATAACGTTTAAGCAGGTCAAACATCTCATTAACTTGCTTATCGTAGATCACAGTATAAATGAGTGCGATTGCACCGAATTTGGCAATCAATGCATCATATTCTGCTTCATCCAATATCCCTGTGTCGACCATGCCGACCAAAGCAAGTTTCCAATATTTGGTATAGCGCGAACGCCAAACCAAACGTGTCCAGATGATAGAGACCGCATTGAGCTTGGAACGCCCCCTATGCCATGCGATCATTAACGAAACACAGTGCGAGAGTGTTTCAATATCCAATATGACCTTTTTAGCTTTAGCGCTAAAGCCGTCCCACTGTTTGACACCCAAAAGCAGATCAAGCAAGCGGTCAAAGAAGGTGCCTGCATCCATCTTCAAGAGCGATGCGGCAAGGTCGTATCGTCCGATAATATAGAGCTGGTAGAGTTCCAACGCTTGGGTTATCGTCAGTTTCGAGTGCTTCTGTTCGATATTAAAGCTTTTGATCTGCTCATACAGTTCGTCGATTCGGTTAAATAGCTTATGATTGTCACCATCGGGACTTAAGTACTCATAAAAACGGATTTTAAAGAGATCTGTATGACTGAGATCCAACCCCGCCGTATTAATCGCATTAAAGATTTGAAGGGTTTTTGAGAGTCCGGCATGAGTGATAATGACCACAAAATAGAGATCACTCAAGATATAGCGCACGAAACGCTCCATATCAAGGCTCACAAGCTCCTCTTCTTGGCAGTATTCTCCCGCTTCAAAAAAGCGTTTGATGATCATGTAAGCCCGAATATAAGGGTTGGTCGCGCTCTCATGCACAGGGCACGCGAGCGCGGCATGCAGCTCTGCGGAGCTAATGCCCCGATTGACATTCGTCTCGAGCCAATCAAAGGAAAGTTCACCCAACAGCGCAGATTGGTTGCGGTAGAGATCATGTAACACTTTGAGCAAAAGCGTCAGTGTGCTGAGCCGCTGCTGTCCGTCGATAATGTCGTGACGGCGTCCTTCATTTTCTATGGCTACAGCTTTGGAGAGCTGCATCGTACCGATAAACATCGGTTCGCTCTCGCTGCGGCAATCACTCCCCCAAAAGGAGCGCATCAGATCATTAAGCAGCTTTTTGATTTGAGACTCTCCCCACGAATAGGGGCGCTGATAGATTGGCACGACATAGCGCACATTTGGCTGCAGCATGATCGATTCCGGATTTTTTCCATTAAAACCCAGTGACCAAGAGTAGGCTTCAATCTGAAATGAATTATCTTGCAAGTACTCTTCGTAAAGCTGTTTGATTCGACCCGCATGTGTGTCGATCTTATGAAAGACTCCGATGCGCGTCGAGAAGACATCGTCCGCCTCCAAAAAAATCATTTCTACCCTAATCGCGATTGTTGAAGGACGGTAAAAATCCCCTTGATCGGCCTTGTCAAGTTCAAAAGCCGTAATTGCCGTGGGTTTTCCTATAGCTTTGGCAATAGCAACGATTTTTTTGCCATCGCTCACGGCGATGAGATCTCCGATCTGCACATCACTTTGGATGCGCTCTTGCTCTTTTCCGGCAAACACGATGCCGTAACGTTTAAAAACTTCCAAAACACTTGAGGCTTTGGTTCCTGTGGTACTCCAACGTGATGCTATTTTCCAGACGGTCATTAAAACTCCTTGATTTATCTATTGGATTGCTCTAGAAATTGTGCTGTATGCGACACATCGCGTCGCAGCAGCTGCCTCAGCCCCTCAAGTGCCCCCACTGCAAGCCAATAAGCACCCTGTGGCACCTGAGCGTCTGAAGGGTTGATGTGTATAAGCGTGGCGCCACGTGTTTTAGCCAAACGCTCCCCAAGGTCGCGCATGGTGGGAATAGCGGTGCCGGCGCCCAGTTCGATGATTACCAAAGAGGAAGAACCAAGGGTACCCAGCCACGTTATAAAGCGTTCATGCTGTGCATCGCTGCGCTCTCCTTGCCAAAACCAATCTCCAAACATCAAGATGTTGGGTCTGGCGATAGCCTTACATGTAGGGCACGTCGGTAGTGGTGCAAGCGCCTTGAATTGCTCCATATCGACATGAACCTCTGTTGTATCGGCACTATAGATCCCTTCGCAATGGGGTTTACTACACTGCATATGGTGAATCGAGCCGTGTGCCTCCCAGATACGCGTCTCATTAAAGCCAGCTTTTTGAAACTGTCCATCGACATTCGAGGTAGCTACGAAATAGCCCTTCGGTTTGCTTGAGCCAAGTTCAAGCAGCCACCTGAATCCTTCATGCGGAACGGTTTGGCGGTAAAGATTGAGACGATGACCGTAAAATGCCCAAGCGAGCTGTGGATCTTTGATAAACCAATCGGGATTGGCCAGATCGATAAACGAGAGACCAAGCATGCGTGCCTGCGGATACGCATTCCAAAACCCATCATTACCACGAAAATCAGGCAGACCGCTATCGACACCCATGCCTGCTCCGGCAGTGATCAGCAGGGCGTCGGCGTCTTGGATGATTCGTTTTAAAAGGTCGTTCATGCGCTCTTGCTGCCTTTTGAGAATGTAAATTATTGATCCGACACTTTGGCGAAACGCATCCACAAAACCAAAGAACTTTAGCATCGCGTCACTTAAAATCAACAAGCGTGGAGAAAATTGAACAATACCATTGGCTCATAAGGATCCTTTGTAAAATTTTGTTACATGTAAGCAGCTGCGCTATGTTTGATGGCAAAATCCCATCGCTCTCTTCTCGGCTGCTTTCAAAACACACTCTTGCTCTAATCGTGTAATGAAATCCGATGCCGAAGCAATAGGATGAAAGCGGCTTTGACGTCTGATGGCATTGAAATCTCCGGGGGCTAAATTCGTCAGTCGGCGTAGCCGTGCTTCATCACTGGCCGTGATTGCTTTCAAACCCAACTGCGCAGCATGGCGCTCAAGCAGACCCAATGCCTGCTCGCTGCGCAGATACAAAAACTTCAGCTTCATATCAAACCGGCGAAGCGCTGCCTGATCCAGCCCCTCCATCAGATTGGTCGTGGCAAAGAAGATACCTTCATAGGCTTCCATCTGGGTCAGCATCTCATTGACTTGGGAGACCTCCCAAGAGCGCTGCGCTTTGCCCCGGTCTTGCAAAAAACTGTCTACTTCATCGATCACCAAAACAGCACCCTCTTGCCCCGCCTCTTCAAAAGCTTGGGCTATATTTTCTTCCGTCATACCCACCCAAGGCGAGATGAGATCACTCGCTCGTTTAAGCAGCAACGGCTTACCCAACTTGTCCGCCACATAGCGGCAGTAGGCGCTTTTGCCGGTTCCCGGAGCACCATACAGACAAATGCGGGCACTTTTGGCGCACGCAATCCCTTGCATGACATCTTCGGGTTGAATAGTAGTATTGATGTACTCAGGATTGTAGAGCCCCGGAAGATAAGCATCCATATTTTTCGAGAGCTTCTTGTGCCCTTGTGCTTGTAGCGTTGCATTGAGCAGGATTAGAGCCTCCTTGGAGGCATCTTCACCCTCGGACTTAAGGACGCTTAGCACCTCTGCCGAACGGCTTAACAGGGCGGGAGCAAGCGCCTCGTGCGCTGCGATAATGTGTTTGGTCTCTTGATTGAGCCTACCTCCAAATGTCTGTTCTATAAGAGATATGCGTACGCCTTTAGGCGGAATGGGCATTTCAAATACAATGTCAAATCGTCTGGCCACGGCCGGATCGAGCGCGGCGATGGAGTTGCACAGCCACACGGTCGGTACGGTAGAGTGCTCCAGCATTCGATTGAACCACGCTTTGTTACTCTGTTTTTTGGGCGCGAACGAGAAGCGGTGTTGATCTGCGCCAAAGATATCTTCGGCTTCGTCAAACATGAGCAGTATCTTCTCATTTTCAAAAATGCTTTGTGCCATTGAAAAAGCTTTGAGGCGCATATGCTTGCTGGTGGGTTCGTTATCGGCATCGATATAACTGATTTCATAAAGTTTTACTTCCAGCTCTTGAGCAAGCAGTTTGGCCATTTCCGTTTTTCCTGTTCCCGGGGCACCATAAATCAAAATATTGGTTCCTTTGCGCCCACTTTGAAAGGCAGCGCGCAGCATATTCAGCGTCATCTCATAATATGAGTCTACGTATGCATAATCACTGCGTGTTAGAGTGCCACTACTGCAGCGACACACAGACTCTTTAACTAGCTCATGCACATCTTCGTCACAGCTGTAGAGATTATCGGCAAAGGCGGGTGAAAGCAGATCTATTTTACGATCAAGCTTGTCATTAAGCCGCTTATCGATTTGCAGCATGCCGGTACGCGCCAGTTTACTCTCAGGGCTCAAGGCTTGCTTCACCTCTTGCAAGGGTAAACCCAGAATGGTGCTGAGCGCTTTTGTGGTAGCGAGTGTATTGAGATCACCAAGCATGCGTACGGCATCTTCAAGAACATCGAAATTTTTGAGCAGCACCCCGAAGCAGAGCAGCCAACGCTCCGTCTCATTTAAACCGAGCAGTTTTGAGATTTTTTCAATATTCTTCCCTAACACCATAGGAGCGTCCAGACTCCCTTGAGCCTGCTGATGATTGGCCATTGTTTGAAGCGCTTTGATGATTGTTGCAGGCTGATCTGTATCTGGCAAGTTGAGCAAGGAGCGGACCCTCGTCATATAGCGCTCTTCTTCAATATAAACTTGAACCCCATTAAGCAATAGCATCATTCGTATAATCCACCAGCTTAACAGTTGGTGCGCCGCATCATCCATGAGCGATAGCGTCTCCCCTTGAAAAGAGAGATGGAGTTGTTCTTGAGTGTAGTGCATGTCGGCTCCTTGAAATTGTGATTGGGTACTTATAGCGTTGTTGGTGTCATGGCGATGACACCTAACCTTAAGCCTACATCTCGTCCCAGCTCTCCTCTCGCTTCTTCCAAAACTTCATCCCGTCATCAAGATACATACCCCAAAGCACGGCGCCGTTGCTTTTTGGATCATTCTCGATTAAGTTGTATCGCTCGGCTAGTGCGTTGTAGACATCACTTCCCAGATCCGCCTCTATGCCGATGCTGTCCAAATAGGGCCACACCACGAGAGAGAGCGGCATCAGATCGCCAAGCAGTGTAAGTCTGACGCTGGGAAACTCTTTGGCCATGAATGCCAAAAAAGCATCGCACTCTTGCGTGTCGATCTCGCTTTCATCAAGCAAGAGTTTCGAGCGCTCCAGCGTCATGGGCAAGTTCAACGCATAAAGATCATTGTAGGTTTTGTGAAATACCATCCAGAAGGAGTCCTTCTGACGCACGGTTGCTACCCACTCCTCGACTACATATCTAGATACGGCCATTTTAAACTCCTCTTATTTTTGATATGAGATGGTAAGCACTCAATAAGACATATACATGTCTTACTCTCCTGTGAGTGCGGTATCTTAGCGACATGAGGCCAGCTCACAGCGCAGCAAAGTTTCAAGAGAAACAAAACGATCCCGTTTTTCTTTGAGCAACAAAGCGATCGCCTCTTGGGCGGGGCCACCAAGCAACACATCGATTAATTCGATGGCCGTTTGGATGGATAGAATCCTAGACTGAAGGTGGGTTTTCATGTTATACTCCTGTGCTTGGGTTGTTTGTGGATTCATAAGCCACAAGGTTAGGGCTGATGCTGTATCTGCCTTTACCTCGCTCGTCTTGCATCTGCTTAAGGCTAAGCAGCTCAATAAACCC
>JAFGUB010000050.1 GCA_016938735.1 Campylobacterales bacterium
GGGTTATAGCCGCCTTTAAAGCTTATGGCCTCAGTGAACCTACCTTCGAAGCAACACAGGGCGGGATGCTGGTGACGGCATACAAAGCTGAGGAAGTCAATGGCGGGGTAAATGGCGGGGTAAATAGCGGGGTAAATGGCGGAGTAAACGACATCTACGCTTTTGTATTAGAAAACCCGGGTTTAAAAGCCCGTGACATCAGCGAAAAAACTGGAACGGCGCTTCGTACTCTTGAACGCATTCTCAAACAACTCAAAGATGACGACAAAATCATCTTCAAAGGGGCACCCAAAACAGGAGGCTATTACGTTCTGGAGGCGAGAAAGTGATGACGCCAATCAACTTTTCTTCCCAGTACGACTGCCACGCTTCACTCGCAGCGACGCGGCAATCCATGAGAGAGGCATTCAATGGCTATCACCCAAAACCAGCTTATGCCGATTGAAACAGCTTTGCAATCCTGATTTTAAAGTGGTCGAATTCGACCCCTTTAGAATGTCTGCGGGGTTGCCTACTTGTGTCCATATGCATCTATATTCAGTCGCCTTGGCACACTTGAAACCCAACGCCACCAACCTCGCCACCTAAACATATACCATTATTAATTATATTTAACCATGTATATATCTTGCGTAATATCTTCGTAATACATTTCGTGAGTAGAAGTGCGTTTATAAAGCCATAGAACACTATAATCTCGATCAAATTTTCATAATGGTAGTTTATGAGCTGTGTCTACAAGCCGTATGGCGATGGCACAGCATGTGAGCGGATCGTTGCGTTTTTGCAGGAATCAGACTGGTGGATATTACAAAATTTGAAAATTTAGAACATAAACTTCTGAAAATCAGAGAAGAAAACGTTCTGCTAGACAGTGACGTTGCTGAACTTTATGGCGTAGAAACAAAGCGAATCAATGAAGCTGTAAAAAATAATCCCGACAAATTTCCTGATGGCTACATCATAGAACTAACCAAAGAAGAGCGGGAGGCTTTGAAGTCGAATTTTTCGACTTCAAAAACTCAATCAGATCGCCATTCATCAGATGGGCATTCTGCTCGCAAACCGCAGCGCGAATGTACTGGAGCGCCTGCCATGATTAGCAGCGCAGCGACGCGGCAATCTAAGAACCTTACATGTAAAGCTACAGCATTTCGTATGTTCGACATTCAGATAGGTGCCACGCAAAGCACCAACTCTACTGCAGAGGTGTATTGATGGCATCTATCGAAGTCTTGAATCAGTCTATCACCGTGCTTCAAATCCACGAAGATGACTATATTTCCCTAACAGATATTTTGAAATCAAAAGACGGTGATTTTTTTATATCTGACTGGCTCAGGAACAGAAACACCATTGAGTATCTCGGCATTTGGGAAAAAATCCATAACCCGAATTTTAATTATGGCGAATTCGCCACAATTACCTCGCAAGCAGGATTAAACAGCTACAAGCTCAGCGTCAAAGAGTGGGCTTCAAAAACCAATGCCATCGGAATTGTCGCCAAAGCAGGGCGTTATGGTGGAACCTATGCACACAAAGACATAGCTTTTGAATTTGCCATGTGGATCAGCGCTGAGTTTAAAATTTATCTCATCAAAGAGTTTCAACGCCTAAAAGAGAATGAATCCAAAGCTTTGGATTGGAACGTCAAACGCAGTCTCACCAAGGTCAACTACCGCATCCACACCGACGCTATCAAAGAGAACCTGATACCCAAACAGCTTACCCCGGCACAAGTTGCGCTGGTCTATGCCAGCGAAGCCGATCTGCTCAACGTTGCCCTGTTTGGTATGACCGCAAAACAGTGGCGCGATACCAACCCCAACCTAGAGGGCAACGTGCGCGACTATGCAGATGTTAACCAGCTTATCTGTCTGGCAAACCTTGAAGCCATCAACGCGCATCTCATCCAAGAAAACGTCACACAAGCGGAACGACTTCAAAAGCTTAATCAGATCGCCATTTATCAGATGGGCATTTTGCTCGTAAACCGCAGCGCGAACGTACTGGAGCGCCTACCATGACCACCAAAATCTTCTCCCTCTTTAACAACTTCGACACCAAAACATACACCGTTATTAATTCTATTTAACCGCTTATACATCTTACGTAATATTATCGTAATACATTTCGTGAGCAGCAGTGCGTTTTTAAAGCTACAGAACACTATAATCTCGATCAATTTTTCATTGCTGTAGTGCGTTTCGCAAACTTTTGCACCAAACGCCCCACACAACAAGGATGCCAATGATCAACGATCAAACCCTCACCCACCTCAAACAGCTCGAAGCGGAATCCATCTACATTCTGCGCGAAGTGGCGGCGGAGTTCACCAACCCCGTTATGATGTACTCGGTGGGCAAAGACTCTTCGGTGATGCTGCATCTGGCTCAAAAAGCCTTTGCTCCCGCTAAAATCCCCTTTCCACTCTTACATGTAGACACGCTCTGGAAATTCCGCGAGATGATCGAGTTTCGTGATGCGCGTGCCAAAGCTTTAGGTTTTGATCTGGTCGTGCATAGTAATCCCGAAGGTGTGGCGATGGATATCTCCCCATTTGAGCACGGTAGCAAAGTACACACCGACGTGATGAAGACCGAAGGACTCAAACAGGCACTCAATGCTGGAGGCTACGACGCCATCATCGGCGGTGCGCGTCGGGATGAGGAGAAGTCCAGAGCCAAAGAGCGTATCTTCTCATTCCGTGATAAAAACCATCGTTGGGACCCAAAGAACCAACGCCCCGAACTTTGGAACGTATACAACACCGCCATTGCCAAAGGCGAGAGCGTACGGGTATTCCCCATCAGCAACTGGACGGAGCTGGATATCTGGCAGTACATCTATTTAGAGCAGATTCCCATCCCCTCACTCTATTTCGCTGCGGAGCGTCCGGTCGTTGAATACGAAGGCACCAAGATCATGGTCGATGATGCGCGTATGCCCGAAGCACTGCGTGCCAAAGCCAAAAACGAGATGGTGCGCTTCCGTACTCTGGGCTGCTATCCGCTCACAGGAGCCATCAGCTCTACAGCCTCTACGCTCCCCGAGATCATTCAGGAGATGCTGCTTTCACGTAGCAGCGAGCGCGAAGGACGCCTGATCGACAAAGACCAAGAAGGCGCTATGGAGCGCAAAAAAATTGAGGGGTATTTTTAATGAACATCGAAGCCTATCTTAAAGCCCATGAGCACAAAAGCATGCTGCGCTTTCTCACCTGCGGATCGGTGGATGATGGCAAAAGCACCCTGATCGGTCGCTTGCTTTATGATTCAAAAATGATCTTTGAAGATCAGCTCAGCGCGGCTGAGAATGAGAGTAAAAAGTACGGTACCACCGGAGAGAAGATCGACATGGCACTGCTGGTCGATGGCCTGCAGTCAGAGCGCGAGCAGGGGATCACCATTGACGTCGCCTATCGCTTCTTTGCCACGGATGATCGCAAATTTATCATCGCAGACACCCCGGGACATGAGCAGTACACCCGCAACATGGTTACCGGAGCCTCTACCGCCGATGTGGCCATCATTCTCATCGATGCCCGCAAAGGCATCCTCACCCAGACCCGCCGCCACAGCTACATCGTCAGCCTTTTGGGTATCGAGCATGTCATCGTTGCCATCAACAAGATGGATCTGGTAGAGTTTGCTCAAGAGGTATTTGACACCATCTCCGCCGCTTACGGCGCACTCGCCGCAGAGCTTGGCATCAAACACACCTACTACATTCCCATGAGCGCACTTGATGGCGACAATGTGGTCGATCCAAGCAGTAAAACCCCGTGGTATGAGGGCCAAACCCTGCTTGGTCTACTCAATACGATGGATATCTCCAAGGCGCAAAAAGCCGAACAGTTCCGCCTTCCCGTGCAATACGTCAACCGCCCCAACCTCGACTTTCGTGGTTTTTGCGGCACCATCACCAGCGGTAGTGTCAGTGTGGGTGATGCGATCACCGTACTGCCATCAGGTAAAAGTACCCGTGTCAAAAGCATTATCAACGCAGGCGATATCAGCGAAGGTTCCTTACATGTAACCACCCAAAATGCCTACGCTCCCATGGCGGTGACACTCACCACCGAAGATGAAGTAGACATCTCACGCGGCGACATGATCGTGCATACCGATGCCATGCCGCGTGTTTCCAACAGCCTCAAGGTGATGCTGGTATGGATGGATGAGAAGCCGATGGATCCGACCCGAAGCTACAACATCAAACGCGCCACTACCGTGCTCTCGGGCCACTTCGATCACATCAACTACAAGGTCGATGTCAACACCTATGAGCGCTTGCAGGTGGATACGCTCTCCCTCAACGACATAGCCTCATGCCGTATGACACTGACCCGCCCCATCGCGGTAGATCACTACAAAGAGAACCGCGCCACGGGCAGTTTCATCGTCATCGACCGCATCACCAACAACACCGTGGGTGCGGGGATGATCGTAGACGTCAGCCGCCGTGATTCCGATGTTGTACCCGAGCATCACCGCGCTTACTCAGAAGCTGAAATGGCGCTCAATGCCTACATTCGTAAACATTTTCCCGAATGGGACTGCAAGGTGATCGGCTAACCTATGGCGTGGATTGTTCTTGGAGTTATGGTCGGGCTTATTGTGGCGCTCATTAAAACACGCTACAAACCTTCAGCACTTTTTGCGGCCACGCTTTTTCTCTTTTTTGCCATGGGGCAAATAGAGGCCAAGAGTATGATAGACAACTTTGTCAACCCCTCCTTGCTGATCCTTGCTATTTTAATAATCGTGACGGCACCGATTGAGCGCAGTACCTATCTACAGTCCTTATCACATTCTATTTTCACCACGTCATCTTATGCGCTCTCGCTCTCCAAAATGTCCGTATTCACCGCTCTGGTCTCCGCTTTGCTAAACAACACAGCCGTAGTAGCCACTATGATGGGGGTCATCAAGTCCAACAAAAAAATTACTCCATCAAAATACCTGCTTCCACTCTCCTATGTAGCCATTCTGGGTGGTACCATGACACTCATCGGCACATCAACCAATCTGATTGTCAATGGTCTCGCTATCTCAGAAGGGCTTGAAGGCTTCGGATTGTTCGATTTCATCTATGTCGGCCTGCCCCTGACCCTTGCGGGTTTTTTGGTAGTGTTGCTCAACAGTCGCAACCTTCCGGATCATTCAGAAGCGAAAACAGTACACCGCTCAAACTACTTTGTAGAGGCGCTGGTCGGAACTGCATCGCCACTTATTGGCAAAAGCATTGAGCACAACCGTTTTCGACACCTTGAAAATCTCTTTTTGGTTGAAATCATTCGTCATAACAAACTGATCTCTCCCGTCTCTCCAAAAGAGATCGTGGAGGCCGACGATATTCTCGTCTTCGCCGGAAACATCAGCAACCTTCACGATCTCAAGCGTTTTGAAGGACTTGAAATTTTTAATTCCGACAGTTCGGTTCTTGAATCCAACATTGTAGAAGTCGTCGTATCTCATGAGTCGGTGCTTATCGGTTCTTGTATCCGCGAAGCCAATTTCCGCTCCAAATTTGATGCAGCCGTCATTGCCGTCCGCCGTGGTAGTGAACGTCTCTCGGGTAAAATCGGCGATATCACCATCCAAAGCGGCGATACGCTGGTGCTGGCCACGGGAGACGATTTTTCCAAGCGCGACAATATTGATCGTAATTTTTATGTCGTACAAGGCGTTACACTTGAGCGCAAACTATCCAACAGCACGAGCAATCTAGTCATACTGGGCTTCATCGCCATTTTACTTCTCAACGCACTCAACGTGCTTCCCCTTTTAGATGGCCTCATCTACTACCTCGGCGCACTCATCGGCTTCAAAATACTCTCTTTTCGAGAGATTCGCCGTCGTATCCCCTTTGATATTTTGCTTCTGGTCGGTTCCGCACTCGGAATCTCACAGGTCATGAATAGTTCGGGAGCCGCACACCTTGTAGTAGACGCTATTTCGGCATTGTTTAGCGATTTTGGAATCTATGGGCAATTTATTTCCGTCTATATCATTAGCATGATTTTGACTGAACTCATCACCAATAACGCCGCAGCGGCAATTGCCTTTCCTATTGCATACTCGACGGCCATAGAGCTACATGTAGATCCTACGCCTTTTATTTTGGCTATCGCCTACGGCGCAAGTGCCAGCTTTATGACCCCCTATGGATACCAAACCAACCTGATGGTCTATGGACCGGGGCAATACCGATTCAGCGACTATCTCCGCAATGGCGCACCGCTTTCTATTGTTTATGGCGTTATTGTCATATCACTCGTACCGATCTTTTTTCCATTTTGAGCCCAATGAAAGGAGCAACCACCATGAATGAACACATTATCTGGCACAACCACCACGTCAGCAAACAAGATCGCGCCGCGCTCAAAGGCCAAAAACCCTGCATCCTCTGGTTTACGGGACTCAGCGGCAGCGGCA
>JAFGUB010000051.1 GCA_016938735.1 Campylobacterales bacterium
AGTTTCCACCCGTTTCACAACTATGTTTCCACCTGATTCGCCGATGGAATAGACCTGAGGGATTTTAGCATAGGTGGAAACATCATGATGATGGTTCGACCCTGTTTTTGAGCTTTCGCTGGGACTCTCCTTGAAGTTCAATCTTGTACGCGTTGTGAACCACCCGATCGAGTATGGCGTCGGCGATGGTTGGATTGTGCAGGTAGCCATGTGCCCTGAGCGTAGCGAGGAAATGCCCTTGGGGTGCCACTCCGCGATGGGCAGCTGTGAGGTGATGATCAGCGAAGAGAGGTTGGTTCGATCTTCGGTAATCTCTAGTAGATCCCTCGCTTCACCGGCCTTGAGCGGCGAAACCCCGAAGTCATCAAGAATCAGCAGTTTGATTCGTTTGAGTTTTGCGAGCACCTTGAGATACTCATCATCTCCTTTTGAGGAGGAGAGCAGCTGCATCAACCTAGGAATACGCAGGTACATCGCGCTATGTCCTTGGATCATCGCCTTATTGGCCAGCGCCTGCGCGATATAGCTCTTACCTGTTCCTGTGGCTCCCGTGAGGATGATGTTGCGGTTGTGGGTCAAGTAATCTCCCGAGGCAAGCTTTAGGATCATTGCCTTATGCAGCGCATGCGCAGGGATAAAGTCAATCGCTTCTATCGCAGCACTCTTCTCATGTAGCTTGGCCTGTTGCCTGAGCCGCTCTATCTTGCGGTTCTGACGAAGGGCGTGTTCACCACTCAGCAGAAGCTGCACTCTTTTGGCAAAGGGCATGTCGTCATAGGCACTGTTGATCGTCTGCTCCTCATACGCCCCATAAAGCCCATCAAGGCCCAGCTCGTTTGTGAGGGTCCGGATATCCATTGTTTTTTCCTTTGTTCGTCTATCGGTAATAAGCGCTGCTGCGGATATTGTCATGGTTGGCCAGCTCAAAGAGTCCGGCCTCTTCGGTGTCGGCCGAGTGTTTGAGAGGGGATTTGAGCAGCGTCTTGATCTGGGCAAGCCGAAACTGCTGAGATGTGCATGCATATTTGGCAACGGCGTCGAGGGCCTCTTTATCCAGCGCGTCGCCGTCGTCACGTTCATGATAGCGCTTGAACGTGTTCATGATCCCCAGACAGGAGCGGTATCCCATTTCCGGATGCGGCCTGCGCTCCATGATGGTACGCAGCAGCGTCACCGTATGGGGTCCTATGGTCGCGCCCCAGTTCATGATACGTCCCGGTGACCACTCCAGATACTTCTGATGGGCCGAGCTCATATGCTCTCTGTGTGTAGAGTAGGCTCCTTTGTGTTTGAGCCGGGGGTGAAGCGCCACCTCCTTGCCCTCGAAGCAGATCGATACAGTCGTGTCGGAGTACCACACCTTCACTTTTTTATGCATCAGCTGATAGGGAACGCTATAGAAGGCATGATCGAGTGTTACGTGGTAGTCGATGCTTGAGGTGAGCAGTTTGAATGCACGGTATTCATAAGGCGTAAGGGGAAGCGGTTTCAGCGCAGGTTTATCGAGGGTATCAAAGAGCTCTTGACGGCTTTTACCCAGATGCTTGATGATCTTGTTGCGGTACAGCGGCATCAGCTCTCTGATGGCGCTGTTGATCTGCGCGATAGAAAAAAATTGGTGGTGGCGCAGTCTGGCCATGATCCAGCGTTGAGTGAGCTTAACACCATGTTCTACCTTGGCTTTGTCTTTGGGCTTGTAGGGACGTGCAGGCATAATGGCGCAGCCGTAGTGTTCGGAGAGCTTGACGTAGTCGGGATTGAGATCGGGTTCATAGGTATCGGTCTTGATGACGGCACTTTTGAGATTATCCGGGATAAGCAGCTCCGGCACACCCCCAAAAGCCTTGAACATAGCGACATGAGCAGCAAAAAAGTCAGCCTTCTTCTGTGAGGGTACCGCCATCACAAAAGGATAACCTGAAGCTCCCAGTACTGCGACAAAGATTTCGGCTTCATGCACTTCACCGGTGATCGGATCACTGTAGGGCATCCTTAAGCCGCTGTAGTCGATAAAGACCTTCTCGCCGGCTTTATGAATCTGACGCATCGACGGGGTGAGCTTTTTGGCATAGGCTTTATACTGGGCGCAGAACCAGGTGTAGCCATAATGTCCATCGGGGTAAGAAGTCCTATACTCTTCATGCAGCAGCTCTAAGGTGACATGATCAAACCGACGTAGCTGCTCATGAACATAGATCCAGTCGGGGAGCGGGTATTTGGAGGGCGGTTGTTGGAGTTTAAAAAGACGGATGAGCAGTTCTCTATCATCAAGCGTCACCGCCTCTGCATAGGTCATCCCCGATTTCTTGAGCCGCTGAAGATAGCGATTGATAATTGAATGACTGACATTAAGCGAACGACCTATCTGTCTTGCAGATAAGCGTGCTTCGTATTTAAGCCGAAACAGCTCCTTGATTTTTAACATGCTGAGTTTTTCCATATCTGCTCCATCGTATCTGATGCAGCAAAGGTATCAAATTCAGCCTAATCGCATTCGCCAACGCATTTTTACCCATCCGTTTCACTCATGTCTCAAAAATTGGAAACATAAAAGGGCACCACCAAAAACCCCCATCTCTTTCCAAAACATAATAAAAGCTTAAAACTGATAAAATAAAATAAAAACAGAGAGAAGAGAGTAGCCATGCGCGGATTGTTCGATTATGAGTATCAGCTAGAGAGAATCAATGCCCATAAGCCGCCTTTACAGAAACTAAACGAAGTGATTGATTGGGGGCTGTTTCGCGCACCGCTACAAGAGACACTTTATGTAGAACCCAAAGGTCTAGGCGGCAGACCTCCTTATGATAAGCTCTTGATGTTTAAGATCCTCATTTTGCAAAAGTACTACAACCTCTCTAATGAACAGACGGAATTTCAGATCAAAGATCGACTCTCTTTTATGCAGTTTCTAGCCCACCTTTCGCACCCCAACATCCCATAAATCCAATCATGGCATCACGGTTTAGGTGAGTTCGCTTTGAAACACACTGAAAAATGCCTTAGCGCCGTATCGAAACCCTTCAAGCGCCAAGGGGTCAGCGCAGCAGCCCTCCGGTTTGGAGAGCATGATATAAAACCGCGCTTGAACCGGGTTATGACGGATGATCGTTACATGTAAGCGCCCCTCATAGAGGTTTTCAAACCGCTCTTTGGCTTTTTGCATTTGAAGTTCGTGGCTGCATTGGCGGTGAAAGTGCTGATAGATTAGCAGATGCGCGACCTCTTCAAGTTCAAAGAAGGCTTCGATCTCGGCGTAGCTTGCGTATTTGCCCTGCTTGTGTATAGAGAGCTGCTGCATGCTTGCGGGCTCTACTCCATTATCGGGATCAAGACAGACAACCCGTGCGTGATGCTTACGGATAAAAGCCAGAGCGCGCGTGAGCCAATCCTTTCGGTACTCAGCCCCCTCCCCTACGACGGCCTCTTTAAAGTAGTGCACCTTCGCTAAGGGCGGATGGGTCTCAAACAGCGTTACATGACGCTTGCTGTGCTGATGGATGGCGTTGAAGCATTCGCTCATCGCCGCATCGATGGCAAAACAGTGCCGGTAGACGTTGGCATTGCGCTCTTCTACTGTATGGGAGCCGTCCGTATTATGGATCTCATCTGGATAGAGATACCAGATCAGTGCAATCGTTTCACCTGCAAAAAGATGTTTTAAGAGGAGAAACTTTCCAAAATCTCCGATATCTCCGGTGTAACGGTTCTGCATCAGGGTCTTCTTTTGGGTGGCTCTTGTACGGCGCTCTGCTCATATCACTGTGTTGCAGCCCGGTTGCGGCACCAATAGAGCAAGGATGGATCATAACCCCAGCCTTGCATCCGTCCCATAATCGCGTCAAGATCCTCTTGCACCAGCGTCGGGGTACGTGCAAGAATCCAGAAGTAGCGGCGGGAGGGATCCCCGATCACACTGTAGCGGTAATCATCCGCCAGCTCCAAAACCCAATAGTTCCCATAAAAAGGCCAAAAGAAGCTCACCCGCAGCTTCCCCTCTCCCGATACATAGGCCGATCCCCTCGCCTCACCGCTTTGTATCCCGTCAGCATCGAAACAGCGGTTTGTAACCCTAATCGCATCATCTTCGAGCGCATAGTGCGCACTTGCGCCGACACACCCTTTTTCAAAGCGGTTTTCATAGCGGGCGATCTCGAACCAAGTGCCGCTGTAGCGCTGTAGGTCAAGTTTCTCTACGGTCACCAGCGGAGGATTGGGTGTTGGTGTGCTGCAGCCTAAGAGCAGTAGCACGGTAGCTCCTGAAATGACGTTACGCCACGCCCCTCTGTTCTTTGTATAGCGCATTGCTTCCTCCTGATAGGTTAGGCATGGTAGCACAGATCGCTGTCGGTTGGTAGTGCTGCAGGGATCGTGCGCTCCAAGACGCTACCAGAGCGTCTCTTTGCTAAGCAGTTGACGGTTTTTCTTAAACAGCAGGTGCATGTCGTGCAGGATGTGGCGCAGTACGTCGATGGTATCGACGGCAAAGGAGCCTTTATTGAGCATGACGCACTCGGCGCGGCCGGCCATGGCGGCGTCGGTCACTTCGGCGCGGCTGGGGAGGTTGTTTTTCATCTGGCTCTCAAGCACCTGTGTGGCCCAGATCACGGGCATGTGCGCCGCGTCGCAGATGTCGATGAGCTTCTCTTGGATGATGGCAAGGTTGCGAAAGCCTACTTCGATCGCCAGATCGCCGCGTGCGATCATGACGCCGCTGTGCTTACATGTAAGGAGGGCTTCGAGGATGGAGGGCATCTGTGCAATGGCGCGTTTGGTCTCGATTTTGGCGACGATGGCGATATCGTCGCGCCCGTTGGCTTCGAGCAACGCTTTGAGCGCTTCGACATCCTGGGCGCTTTGGCAAAACGACAGGCCGTAGAGGTCGGCGAAATCAATGGTTGCGAGGAGGTTGCGTCGGTCGGCTTCGCCAAGCGATTCGATCTCAAGGTGCGAATCGGGAAAGTTGATGCCGCGCTCCTCTTTGAGCAAGCTGCCGGTCGGTTTGGCATGGGTGACCTGACACTCGATCCATTCAGAGGTATGGGAACTCACCTTCAGACCGATCTTGCCATCATCGATGTAGAGGGTGTCGCCCGCGCGTACGAAGCGAAAGAGCCCCTTGTAGCTACAGCCGATGGAAGCCGGTTCCATGAGGATGCCATCGGCATCGTAGATCGGCCCGTGACCGAGCAGGTCGTCACCTTTGATGCGCAGAGTGTCGCCTACATGTAAGCGGATCGCTTCGCATTCGTGCTCCAGCGAGAGGATGGCGCCGCTGTGTCCTCGGTGCTTGAGTTTGGAGTCGGCGTCGATAAAGACTTTTTTATCGATACTGCAAAGCGCATACTCCGGTGTACACTCCAAAACGGTGATACGTGCGCCTTTGAGGTTGGCATCGATCAGCTTGATCGTCTCTCCCGGGACAAGCAGCTTATAAAAGGGTGCGTCGGTGCAGAGACGCGCATCGATGCTTTGGAGGGTGAGCGGATCAACTTTCGCCTCCGAGGTCATCACCCCAGGTGGATAGATCCGCAGTGTCCTGCTCTCTTTGTTGCTGCCGATCTCGATGGTGGTGCGGATGCGACGAATGGCGGTCGTGCGGATTTTTGGGCCGGCGAGATCGACGAAGATCTTGAGGCGTGCCTGAGGCTCTTTGGTCGCATTAACCGCCATGATCGCTTTGGCCATGGCGCGCCATACATCGGGGCTGTCATGAGCGGTGTTGATCCGAAAGACGTTCACCCCCGCTTCGGCCAAAGAGCGGATCAGCACCCCGTCATGTTCGGCGGCGTAGGAGGGGAGGGTGACCATCACGGCGGTCTGCTGATGACTCAGCCGCATGCTCGGTACGCCTCCAAAAAGCGCTGTCGCATTGGAAGATGCGAGCTGGATCGCTTCGGCGATCGAGGCGTGTTTGAAACTCTGCATCATTGATGCTTCGATGGGTGTTTCACCTAGGGCGCTGCGCAGCATATCATAGAGGGTATCGACGCTGGCCGCCACATGGGCGTAGGAGCGCCCAAGCGAGGAGAGCGACATTAAAAAGAGCTGCTCTTGCAGGTCGGTGCGGTCTTTGGAGCGCAAAATAAGGTACTGACGCAGATTGAGCAGGCTGATGTAGCGCGGATGCGCTTCATCAAGCCCTTCGCGCGCATCCAGCAGCTCGTGGCGTAGTGCCTCGATCTGGATCAGTGCGGAGCGTAAAACGGATGTTTGAAGCATGACTATTTCCTTCGCAAAAAGATCATCATACGCCGCTTTGGTTACACGTGGGTTTCGCTCTCTGAAGAGGTGTAGACGACGCGGTTGCGGCCTCTGGCTTTGGCTTCATACATTAGCGCATCGGCGCGTTCGAGTAGCGCTTGTGGCGACTCCTCATTGGCAAGCTGTGCAATGCCAAAGGAGCAAGAGAGGTGGATACCCTCTTCAAACATCGTCTGCTCTATTGCCAGACGCAGCATTTGAGCGATCTGCACCGCATGAAACAGTTCGGTATCGCTAAGTAAAAGTACAAACTCCTCTCCACCCCAACGTGCAAAGATGTCGCTCGCTCGGATGCGTGATTTGACCAGAGCGGCGAGTTCGTGCAATATTCGATCGCCGATGAGGTGTCCATAGGTGTCGTTGATCTGCTTGAAGTGGTCAATATCGAATAGAATGAGAGAGAGCGGTTTTTGGTTCCG
>JAFGUB010000052.1 GCA_016938735.1 Campylobacterales bacterium
GGGTTATAGCCGCCTTTAAAGCTTATGGCCTCAGTGAACCTACCTTCGAAGCAACACAGGGCGGGATGCTGGTGACGGCATACAAAGAAACCACCCTAGAAACCACCCTAGAAACCACCCTAGAAACCACCCAAGAAACCACAAAAGAAAAAATTCTTCAGTTACTTTTAGAAAACCCCAAGCTTACTACGCAGGAGCTGGCAAATCAGCTCCACAAAAGCACAGCTACCATTAAAGAGCATTTGTCGCATCTCAAAAATGACGGATTATTGCGAAGAGTTGGAAGCACGAAAGCCGGACATTGGGAAGTCATCCATTTTAAGGAGCAAAAAATATGACCAACATCATCCTCTGCGGCGGCAGCGGTACACGGCTTTGGCCCATGAGCCGTACACTGATGCCCAAACAGTTTGTCAAGCTCTTTGACAGTCGGTCGTTGTTTCAGCTCACAGTGGCACGAAACAGGGTTACATGTAACCGCCATTACATTGTCTCAAATGCCGAACAGTATTTCATAGCGGTAGATCAAATGCACGAACTAGACCCTAAAGATGACAGTGCCTTCCTGCTTGAACCTATCGGACGCAACACTGCCCCGGCCATCGCTCTGGCCTGCATGGACATCGACCCGGAAGAGACGGTACTTGTCACGCCATCGGATCATCTCATTAAAAATGAAGCTGCCTACTTAAAAGCCATACGCCAGGCCGCATCGCTGGCCGGTAATGGCTATCTTGTCACTTTTGGTATCCAACCGACCGAAGCCAATACGGGCTATGGATATATTGAAGCCGATGGCGACAATGTCATCAGCTTCAAAGAAAAACCCGACGCCCAAACCGCGCAAGCCTATGTCGATGCAGGCAACTTCTACTGGAACTCGGGAATGTTCTGCTTCAAGGCCGGAGTTTTTTTGCAAGAGCTGCAAGCACATGCACCCGACATTTACAGCACCTGCCGGCATGCGCTTGCCGAACGCGAGCAGATCAGCCCCCGCCAACAACGCATTCCTTATGCCGCCATGCTCTCGATTCCCGAAGACTCCATCGACTACGCCGTGATGGAAAAAAGCCGTCATATCAAAGTCGTAGCCGCCGACATGGGCTGGAGCGACCTTGGCAGCTTTGACGCCCTTTCCGATGAGATACCCTCAAGCACCAATGTCATCAGCATCGACGCTACCGACAATCTGATCCGCTCCGACAAACAAGTCGCCGCCATCGGGGTAGAAAATCTGATTGTCATCGACACCCCAGACGCGCTTTTGATATGCGCCAAAGGAGCCACACAAAAGGTCAAACAGGTTGTCGAACGTCTCAAGCACGAAAACCCGGAACTCACCAAAGTGCATACCCTTGCGCATCGACCGTGGGGCACCTACGAAGTGCTGCTTTCGCATGACAACTATAAAATAAAGCGCATTGTGGTGCAACCCGGAAAACGCCTAAGCCTGCAAAAACACTTTCACCGCAACGAACACTGGATCGTCGTGAGCGGCACCGCTACCGTCACTGTAGGAGACGAAACACGACTGATACGCCCCAATGAATCGACCTACATCAAAATGGGCGAGCAACACCGCCTCGCCAATGAAGGCAAAATTCCCGTGGTGCTCATTGAGGCACAGGTGGGCGAGTATACGGGGGAAGATGACATTGTCAGAATTGATGAAGACTTCAAAAGAGACTAGATGATCGCAAAAATACGCCAAAAACTCAACCGCGATCTCCACTTCAAAGAGATACTCACAGGCAGCGCCGTCACCTTCGTACTCAAAATGTCGGGAATGCTTCTGGGCTATATCGTGGTGCTGATGGTGTCGCGGATGTACGGTGCCGAAGGGGTGGGGTTTTACAGCCTTTCGGTGAGCGTGCTGACCTTTTTGGCGATGGTTTCGGCTCTGGGGATGAATGTCTCTATACTGCGCTATGTCGGGCAGTTCAACAAAGCCGATGAAGCCCACAAGCTCAAACTGCTCTATCGCTACGCGCTGCAGCTCTCCTTGCCCGTGTCACTGGTGATGAGTGCTCTGCTCTTTTGGTTTGCCGAAGCGATCGCAACTTATGTGTTTGACAACGCTACTTACACGCAAGCTTTGAGGTTTGTAGCATTGATGGTGCCCTTTTTTACCCTGCAGGAGATCAGCGTAGAATTCATACGCGGACTCAAAAAGCTCAAAGTCTCAGAGTATCTGCGCAGCGTCAACCGACCGCTCTTCAACATCGTACTGCTTGGAGCGTGCGCATACGTGGCCTTTAGCGACATCATGGCACCGCTCTACACGCTGGGAGTAGGCATTGTAGCCGGAGGCGTCATCGCTTACATGTACATCCGCAAACACCTTCGTCATATCGCTGATAGCCCATCCGAAGGCTTTAACAAACGGGAGCTTCTGAACACCTCTGCACCTATGATGGTGACCACACTGGCATCGTATCTGATGGGCAACATATCATTGGTGCTTTTAGAGGTTTATGCTACTACCGAAGAGGTGGGAATTTTTAGCGTGGCGTTTAAAATAGCGTCACTAATCAGCCTAACCCTGATGGTAGTCAACACCATTTCCGCACCTAAGTTTGCAGAGCTATATTGGGGCCAAAAACACAAAGAGCTACAGCAGATACTTGATCAATCGTCTAAGTTGATTTTCTTTAGTGCCGCAACATTGTCTTTTTTAATTTTAGTTTTTAACAAGCATATTCTTGCTCTTTTTGGCGCTCAATTTGTCGAAGGTAGCATGGTTTTAGGCCTACTTATCATAGGAGAAATAATAAATGCTGCGAGCGGATCGGTTGGAGTGTTTTTAAATATGTCTGGCCACCAAAGTGTACTCAGAAACATTTTCTGTATTGCCTTATTCGTCAGTGCGCTGATACAAATAGTATTTATTCCAATGTATGGGATAATGGCAGCAGCTACAGCAGCAATGATAGGTATGATAATTGTCAATCTTATTCCTGCAATATATATACTGAGAAAATTAAATTTTCGAACATATTATTCACCTTTTAAATGGAGAACAAAATGAGCAAAGCAAAACAGCCAATTATAATAATAGGAATGCATAGATCTGGAACATCAATGATAACTAGGTTTATACAAGAAATAGATTATTTTTTGGGCGATAGCCTTGATATCAATCACGAAGCGAATTATTTTATAAGATTAAATGAATGGATACTAAGGCAAACTAATTCTACTTGGGATAATCCCTACAATTTCAAATTTTTACCTTTAACTGTTGAAGAGCACCTCAAAAAAGTTTGTGAACAGCATTTAGAACAACACGATAGAGTAAAGTATTTAGGATTAAAAAATTATTTTTCATATTCCAATATTAAAAACATTGATTTTAATTGGGGGTGGAAAGACCCAAGAAACAGTATTACACTTCCAATATGGAAATCAATATTTCCTAATGCAAAAATAATACATATATACAGAAATCCTTTTGATGTCGCTATAAGCTTATATAGACGAGAAATTGATTACGAAGCCAACTACAATAGCAATCTGATTAGCAAATTTAAGGAATTTTTTTTGTATCCAAATCATGTAGGATATAGCTTTTCGGTAAGAACTACAAAAGTTGATGAAGGTATTAAATTATGGACAGAATATATGCAGTACATAGAGAGATACAAGTTAATGTATGATTATTTCGAAATAAAATATGAAGATTTTTTGGATAATCCAGTTGAAAGCTTAAAATCCCTTTCATCATATTTAGATGTTGATGTTCATGAAAGTAAATATATTGAAATTGCAGGGAAGGTGAATAGTGATCGGAAATATAGTTTTTTAAACGATCAAGATATGCTTGAACTATACAAGGAAAAATACAAATTTGATCAGATGGTAAAATCATATGGATATGGAGATTTGGCTTAATGCAAAATCCATCAGTTTTGATTTTATTAGCAACGTATAATGGAGAGAAATATATTGAAGAACAAATCACTTCAATTTACCAACAGACATATAGAAATTGGAAAATAATTATTCATGATGATGGATCAAAAGATAATACAATAAATATAATCAATAAGTTTATAGAAGAAGATCCAAATAAAATTGAATTACTTAATGATTCTAAAAAGTTTAAGAGCGCGAATAAAAACTTTTCTCATTTAATTGAGTATGCAAAAAAGGTTAATGAGTATCAATATATAATGTTTTGTGATCAGGATGATTATTGGAATGCAAATAAAATAGAAATTACATTAAATGGTATGAGAGATTATGAGAAAACATATTCTTCTATTTTGCCAATTCTGGTACATACAGATTTAGAGGTTGTAGATTATAGATTGAAAACAATAGGCAAATCATTTATGTCATACAACAAAATTGATCCTTCAAGGAATTCATTAAATTATTTATTGGCGCATAACACTATTACAGGTTGCACAGTGATGGTCAATCGTCCTCTGCTCCAACTGTATTCATATTATGAAGATTCTATCATGCACGATTACTGGATAGGATTGATAGCGACTTGCTTTGGAAAAATTAATTATATAGATATTCCAACTATTCAATATCGACAACATGAGACCAATGATTATGGTGTAAGTAAATTCAATCTAGTATACTTATTGAGAAGGCTTAAAGAGTTACTAAATGAAAAAAATACAAGTTACACAAAGTTTATAACAAAACAAAAGCAACAAGCCAAAGCTTTTCTAGAACATTACCAAAATGATTTATCCATAAGAGAGAAAGCAATATTGAATGCTTTTTCTTCCAACAATGCACCAAAAATCTCTAGAATATGCAAAGCTATAAAATTTGAAATTTATCGTAATGGCGTCATAAGAAATATTTTTTTCTTGGGTTATCAATGATAACTAATCATCAATATAACATTAGTTATGGAATTGCACTTATTCTATTTGCATCTATCACATTTTATCTGGCAAAAATCACGCCCATAAGCCCAATTTATGTGATATACCTAATATTCTTACCTATGCTGGCTATTGTCTACTTTTTTTCCAACAAAATAATTCTCAGCATTGATGTTTTACTACTAATAATAGTATTGCTATATATATTGCTTTCAAATATATACTTTGATCACTTAAACTTAAATGGTGAATTTATAAATTTCTATATTGGTGCAATAGCTTATATTTTTATACGTGGTATTAAATATAAAATAAGTAATGAAGAATATGTAAAGATAATAGAAGCTTCATTGAAAGTTTCAATATCAATACTTTTAATTAGTACATTATTTAGGATTTCTAATCCAGATGCTCCAGATGGCACATTGAATTATATTTACTATAATGAAGACTCGTCATTCTACTTATATAAATATAATTCTCTTTTATTTGCCGACTCCAATACGACAGGTCTAATTGTACTTATTCTACATTTTTTTGTTTTAATTGCAGAAAAAACTAATAAATTATTGCTTGTCCCGAAATACTATAAGTTCACTTTAATAGCTTTGATTTTCCTAAGTTTCTCCAGAGCAGCTATTTTCACTTTTTTGTTAGTGCAATTAATAATTAAGATTTTTTCAATAAAATCAATACTATATAAATTTCTTTTAATAAGTCTAGTGATTTCTACTATTGTGTCTATAATTTTCTATATTTTTTTAGACGCTAGTTTTTTAGTCAAATTCAATATACTGAACCTAGTCTATCACTATCTTCAAACAGCTAGTGAAAATCAATTGTTATTTGGTATCGGTCCTGGAAATGCTAAAGAATATTTGGGAATATATACGCATTCACTTTATTTGACTTACCTGGTTGAAACTGGCATTGTAGGATTCATTTTTTTCTTTATTTTTATTGTATATTATATGTACAAATATGACTTTTACGTTTTGTTCTCAGTATTAATTGTCAGTATTTCATATTTTTTATATCTCGGAGCACCTTTTTTATTTCTGCCGTTAGCAATTCTCGCAAATTTGAAAGATAGGAGATACAAGTGAATATCGCAATTATAATTCCATCTTTGGCAAACAAAGGGCCAATTAAAGTTGTTTCTGAGATTGAAAAAAATATCGATACTGGAGCACACAGCATAAAAATTTTTTACTTTGACGAATTGCTTGATATAGAGATGAAGTCTGAGTGCCAAAAAATTGATTTTTTTAAGAAAATTGAATTTGATGATTTCGATGTGGTACACACTCATGGTATTAGACCAGATGCTTACATATTTTTTCATAATAATGCTATTCATAAGGCGAAAACAGTTTCAACATTGCATAATTATGTAAAAGATGACTTGCGTTATCAGTATAATTTATTAATATCATTTATATTTTCTCGTTTATGGAATATATTCACTTCCAAGCATAAAAAAATAGTGGTTTTATCAAATGATGCTCAAAAGTACTACAAAAAATTTTGGATGAACCAGAAAATATCAGTTGTCTATAATGGGATATCTCCGGTTCATAAACAATCATGTTTTAATGAGGACGTAAGAAAAAAAATTGCTTACGCCAAAGGGGATAATGCAATAGTAATTGGGGCCATTGGTTTGCTAACAGCTAGAAAAGGATTTGATCAGCTTATAAATGTATTGCCATTGGATAAGCGCTTTCATCTTGTATTGATTGGTTCAGGAAAAGAGATGGGTAATCTTAAAAATTTGGCTAAAGACTTAAAGGTAGAAACTCAAGTTACTTTTTTAGGCTATCAAAATGAAGCAAATCAATATCTAGATTTATTTGATATTGTAGCTATACCTTCTAGATCCGAAGGGTTTCCAATTGCTCTGCTAGAAGCATGTAGTCAAAAAAAAGCAATAGTATGCTCAGATATTCCAATATTTCAAGAAGTATTTTCATCAAATGAAGTAAGTTTTTTTAAATTAAATGACTCTAGTTCTCTTCTTCAATCTTTGCATAGGGCTGTTGAAAATCGATTAGAACTTCAAAAAAATTCTTATTCGAAATTTATGAAAAATTACACATCTGAGTTAATGGCACAAAAATATATAGACCTTTATGAGGAAAAATAAATACATGAACAATGACTTTTCTGTTCTTATGTCAATATACAAAAATGAAAAAGCAGAGTTTTTTGATAGAGCTATGTTTAGTATATGGGATGAACAAACTATTAAACCTTCAGAAATTGTACTAGTACAAGACGGTCCACTTCCGTCTGATGTTTTAGAAAGTATTTCGAAGTGGAAATATAAATTACGGGAACAACTAGTTATTGTAACACTTGAAAATAATGTCGGGCTTGGTGATGCTTTAAATATTGGTATGCATTCTTGTACAAAAGATTTAATTGCGAGAATGGACACAGATGACATTGCTATGCCGCAACGCTTTGAAAAGCAACTAAAATGCATGAAAAGTTCAGATATTGAAATATGTGGTTCATGGGTAAATGAGTTTGAGAATAGTGAACTGAAAATTACTTCAATCAGAAGAGTCCCAGAAACCCATAAAGAAATAGTCTTATTTTCAAAAAAAAGAAATCCTATCAATCATCCATCAGTTATGTTTAAAAGAAAAACAATTGAAAATGTTGGTGGGTATAAAAAAATGATGTATTTCGAAGACTACTATCTATGGATAAGAATAATTCTAGATGGAGCTGTTTTTTACAATATTCAAGAATCATTACTTAATATGCGAGCTGGTCATGGTCAGTTAGAGCGAAGAAGAGGGTTTACATATTTTAAGCACGAATATGAGTTTTTTTTTAAAATACATAGACTGGGACACATTTCTAATCGTGAACTTATTGAAAATTTGTCTATTAGGCTTATAGCTAGACTCATACCTAGGACTTTGCTTAGGGAAATTTACACTAAAATCAGGAGAAGATAATGATAACTATAATAGGTGGTAGTGGTTTCATAGGCACTAGATTGTGTAAACGCTTAAAAGAAGTGGGTGAAGATTTTCTGATTGTTGATAAAATTAACAGCAAAAGTTATCCTCGTTCTTCTAAATATGCAGATGTTAGAAATTACAAGGAATTATTTGATGCAGTTGTGGGTGACGCCATTATTAACTTAGCTGCTGAGCATAGAGATGATGTGACTCCACGTAGCTTGTATGATGAAGTTAATGTTGAAGGCGCTAGAAATGTATGTAATGTCGCGAAAAATAAAAAGATCAATACCATTATTTTTACATCTTCTGTTGCTGTTTATGGATTCGCACCACTAGGTACTGATGAAAATGGTAGGATAAATTATTTCAACGACTATGGTCGTACAAAATATGAAGCTGAAGTAATATATAAAGATTGGTATAATCAAGATCCTTTGAATAGAAAGTTGCTTATTGTCCGTCCTACAGTTGTCTTTGGCGAGCAAAATCGTGGTAATGTGTATAATTTATTGCGTCAAATAGCAAGTGGAAAATTTCTCATGATTGGTGATGGTTTAAATAGAAAGTCGATGGCTTATGTAGAGAACGTGGCAGCTTTTTTACAATACGGTTTGAAACTTGAGAATGGTGTGTATATTTTCAATTATATTGATAAACCAGATTTTGATATGAATACTTTGGTATCGAAAGTAAACTATTCTCTTGGGCGAAAAAAAATAATAAACTTCCGACTTCCATTTATGATTGGCTTCCTAATAGGAAAGTTGTTCGATTTCATTGCATATCTAAGTAATCGTAAGTTCGCAATCAGCTCAATTCGAGTTAAAAAATTCTGTTCAAATAGTATGTATGAAACATCTATTTCTACACTTGATTTTGTACCTCCAGTTAAATTGGAAGATGCAATTGAAAAAACAATCAAATATGAATTTATTGAAAAGCATAATGATGAACTTTTTTATTCTGAATAGTGAATGATAAAGATAGAGTTTTATACCAAAATTCTAAGTCTCTTTGTGCGGAGTAATAAACTCCGTCCAAATTTTGTTTACTATTTATAAAGACCTATTGGAATACTCTTGGTAGTTCTAAGTTTTTGTCTACTTGAAATAGGTGCGAAATATTTGTTGGTTCCCTCTATTATGTCTTCAGTAATAAAATTCATGTTTTTTGTATCAATGAAGTTTGGTTTTATATTACGAACGTTGATTCCTAGCCAATCACTTGCACCATCTATAATGTTTGTATCAATCGTGTAAGGCTCTTTTTCAACATTTCCATACATGGCTATTGCTTTATTCTCATTTTCACTAATAATATTATTGGCTATTACAATATTTTTAGGCTTTTCGTCATTGACATTGTCACTCATTTTGGTACCTACTACAATACCATCACGTGTATTTTTATATGCTACGTTGTTTAAGATATATGCATTTTTTATAGTATTTGGGGGCATCCTGTCTTGACCAATAACTATGCCATCTTTATTATAAGCACTAATATTGTTGTATACATAGATGTTTTCACTTCCGCCTATTGGAGTCTCATTCGCGATTTTAATACCTCGATTACCACAATATGTGACAATATTGTTAGATATTTCGATGTTACTTAACCACCCTCTAGCATCAAGGTATATTCCATCAGTTGCCATATGGTGTACATTGTTACCAGTGATGATAATATTTGAACCACCATCCTTTACATCTATACCAATGCCATTGTTGTGGTTATTGACATTGCCATTATGATGTACATTGTTATCCTTTACGAGGATTTCAGTCGATTTTGAAATACTGATCGCTTCTTGATCACCTATGTAGTTGTTATATTTGCACTCATTGCCTTCAATTGTGACGTTGCTTGCACTGATAAATATTGCAGATATCGCCGTGTATTCAATAACACAATTTATGACCGAAACATATGATGCATTAGTAATATTGATACCAGCGTATGTAGAATTTTTTATTGTAATATTTTTTATTGTTATATATTTTCTTCCCCACAAATCTATAATATTTTGTTTTTTATTTGTAGCCAGATTTTGACCATTAATAATCACGTGTTCATTGTTGTAAGCTTGTACAGTTATTCTATCTTCTGGATTTTTGGAAGAATCTTTTTGACCAATAAATAATGGTTTATTTATCAAATATTCACCTTCTCGGATATTCAAAGTATCACCAGGTAGCAAAATTTTTACTACTTTTTCTATATCTTTGAATGGATGAGAAATGGACCCATCATTGTTGTTATCTCCATTAAGAAAATCGAGAAAGTATAATCTGCCATTGCCCTGGATAGTGTTTTGCGTATCTCCAATGTTTTGTGCTGAATTGATTTCTAGGATATTGCTTGAGGAAATTAGTTCCTCAACCACAAAAAACTCCCCACTCTTCACCACACTCACCGCCACATCCTGATAATCCGGAATGCTTACATGTAACTCCTCCGGCAGCGTCTCCATAGCCGACTGCACAAACACCAGCCACTCCCTATTAGGCTCCTCCCCCTTCACCAGCGCAAACGCCCACACGCCCTGCGCGTCGGTATCGAGCATGTACCATCCCAGCTCGCCACGGTACATTTCGGGGATGTTCTTGTCGTGCGGGTTGGTCACATTGGGGTTTTTCACCAGCGTGCCGTTTTCCCAGAAATCTTTGAGAATGTCGCTTTTGTGGA
The DNA here is from genome assembly GCA_016938735.1 of Campylobacterales bacterium. GTDB lineage: Bacteria > Campylobacterota > Campylobacteria > Campylobacterales > Sulfurimonadaceae > JAFGUB01. The sequence continues at coordinate 10,520 of JAFGUB010000052.1, forward strand.
CCATCTCTACCGAGTCGATGAGCTGCACGAAGTGCTCCATCACGCTTGCGTTGTCTTCGTTTTCTGCTGCCACTTCGCGTACGATGCTGGGGCGGTTGAGCCACAGGTCGAACTGGGCAAAGCCACGGTAGCGCTCGGCATCGCCCGCGATGCTAGGCGCGCCGATGGTCGCCTCCCACCAGAAGTCGTTGTTGAGAAACTTGGTATCTTCGAGCAAAAAGGGCAGGCTGTTGGCGCTGGCGTGGGGCGAGTTCAGGCTCGTGTCGTCCTCGCCGCTACCCAGCACAAAATCCACCGATGCCCCGTCAAATATCAGCGGCCACGCCGAGAGCGTCCCCTCGGTGGTGGTCTCATCCTGAGCCATCCAGTCGTCGGTTTTGCCGATGTCTTGGTTGGCAAAAGTGTTGCGCCCTACGAAGATGGCGTTTTGGCTCCACGCGCTGCTCAGGCCGCTCTTCATCCCCGTGTGCAGGGCGCGGTAGCGCTCGAACCATGCGTCGCCGTACTGCTTGTTGCTCAGGCCCGCGCTTGCAGCGCTCGCTCTGGGCTCTTCGCTGCGCGACAGAAACACCACCAGCGGCGGGTTGGGGTACCACTCTTGCAGCTGTTTCATCAGCTCGGAGCTCATCCACTTTTTGCCGGCGGCCTGCCATGTTTTGGTAGCGCCTTTGGGGCTGAGAGCGCCGTTTATGAGGATGCCCTTTTGTTTGGCGTAGGCGGCGTCTTCGATCAGCGGCAGCGCGAACGACCCGGCCACCAGCACCAGCGGCAGCTTCAGCTCAGCCGCACGCTTGATGCTGCGCTCGTAGTACTCCATAGGGATGTAACGCGCCCAGTACGGGTCAAGCTCCCAAGCCACCAGCGCATGATGCCCCTGCTCCACCAGCGAAAGCATAAAATCAGGGCTCATCCCCTCCACATCGCTGCGCGCGCCCGTGTCCCAGTGCCCAAACAGCGGCAAAGAGCGGTTGCCGTCTTTGGCCTGCAGCGCATACTGCGTGATCTGCGCCGCCGCCTCTTCAGGCGAGAGCACCGGCTGGAACTCCCCAACGGCGCTAGGCGCTTCGCCCATCTCCTCCTCAAGCGACTTGGGCGGGATGTTCACCGCCACCGCGTCCGAGCCGAAATACTCCAGCTTCTTCATCGGCGGCTGCACTTTCGCCACGCTCTCCGGCTTAACCGGCTCCGCTTTTTTGAGCGAACATCCGGTCACAACGAACAAAACAAGGGCTACAAGGAGGGTAGAAAAGAGGGCAGAACGCATAAAAAGGCCTTTTTGGAGTGCTTTACATGTAAGAATGTATTTTTGTGGATATATTTTAACATTTTTATGTTACGTGGGATAGGAGTTTTCGGGCTTACATGTAACCAAATGCAAAAGCGATAGCTTCAACCGGCACATCAACATCGCTACTACCCTTTTCTTCTGCTTGGCGATTGTAGTGCAGACTTATCCCAAATGGTGTACAATAATCGCAAAAGGAGCCATAATGAGCAAAGTACAAACCAGCTTGCGGCTAGATGCAGACAAGCTAACCGAAGCCAAAGAAATTCTCAAAACATTAGGGCTCACCTTCACGGATGCGGTCAACATTTTTACAAGTATGGTTGTCGCGCAAAAAGGCCTGCCGTTCGAAGTTCGACTCCCATCTGATGAGCTCCGGCAATCCATCAGCGAGCTGGAAACCCGCGATGGCAAAAGCTTCGCATCCGTCGAAGATCTCTTTGCAGATCTTGACCGCTGATGTACACTATTTTTCGCACGAGCTGGCTTTGTTACATGTAGGCAATCACAACTCACTGTTCAAGTAAGTGCGACACTCCATTTCGATAAACGGGTTCATCTCGAAAATATCGAGAAACTCCTCCTCTGTGACACCGTTTAACTCCGCGTTTCTTTTGAGGTAGCTTTTGTAGGTGAAATCGAGCGTTGCAACCTCCGGATCAATCAGCGCGCGCAAAAAAGCCTGCCGGAACTCATCTACCGCCGTCTGTAGGTCATGCCAATAGCGCTCTGTGATCTCCGTCGGCACGATGTCCCAGTTTCGGTTTTTCACGCTCAAAGCAGCAATTAACTCCTTTTCGCTGTAGATGTAGCCGGTTGTCTCTTCAAACTTCTGCCGCAGATCGCTCAACATGCCCTTAATATCGACCGGAGCAAGCCTGGTAAGGATGAAATAGAGATCGAAAAGATCCTTGATGGTATCACTCCGATCACAAAGCGCCTTGAGCTTGTAGAGCAGAAGATTGTAGTTGTTCTCGATACGTGGAAAATCCGAATGAACCACAAAAGCAAGATCACCGAAGCGTTGCGCCGTAAAATCGAGCAGTTCGATCTTGATGACCTCTTCATTCTCTTCAAAAGCGCACGAAATCCGATGTGTTCCCTGCTCTGTCAATAATTCGCTTTCAATAGCGATGCCCGACTGTCGTAGTTTAGAGACAAGCTCCCGTTTGATCTTCGCGCTCTCTTTGGGTCCCATCTCGTGATCTGCAAACAAATCTAGGTCTTCCGACTCTCGATACTTCTGCGGAATCGTATAGCACTGCACGGCGGTTCCGCCGCCAAGAATCAGCTCCTCTACATCCCAAAGCGCTTTGAGTATTTTTCGTTGGTTGGCATAAACCGCATTCCAATCATTGCGCTTCATGGCGTACCCAATTCAGTAGCGGCAACCAGACTCCAGAAAGCCGTAGTTTTAGCATCGAACAGCCCGCTGAGCACGGGTAGGAGTGTTTCGATCTCTGGCTGTCCGAGCACCGCCACAACATCCTTGTAGTAAAGATTCTCAAAGAAAGGTTTCACATAGGCGGGGTCTCCCCCTTTCACTGCTTTGACAATGGTGTCCCATCCCACGTTTTTGCCCCAAAACGCCGCTTCGATACGTTTGATTAATCTTGAATTGAGCGTTTTCATCCCTTTTCGCCTGATGGCCGGGTTGACACGATGAGCATAACCCCGATGCTGCTCCATGGCGATCTTTTTAAGCAGAACGATTGCATATTCAGGAACTTCACCGCGCTTTTTCCAGCCTGCAACGGTATCGTAGGGAATGCGGCTCTGTTTGGCAAACTCTCTCTTGCTTAGTCCATGGTACGACAGTGCTTTGTCGAAAAGTTCGGCTTTACTCATTGCAAAATACCTCAATATTTGTCAATTTGACAATATTGTAGCATACATGTAACATCATTTCACCTACCTGAGATCATTCAGCAAGTGTCAATACAAAAACCCAAAGAGCCATAGAGGAATCTTGTGGCGGTGTTGCGTGATGTCGGTATCGATCACCAAATAGGCGCTTGGCTCCTCTTTGACCTGATGAAACGATTTGTGTTCTCCGCCTACCTCAAACGTATAGGTATGGTCGATCACAAAATCCCCTTTGTCGGAAATCTCGATGTTGTGGCGATGTTTGAGCAAAGAGACAAACAAGGTCTCTCGGATCGTACCGATCTTGGATTCTGATGCGAAGATGTAGAAGATGTTGGTGTTGTTCAGATAGAGCTTTTCGGGTTTACTAAGCTTGCTGATCCCTTTTTTGCTGCTGCCGACGATGTTGAGCAGTCCCCCTTTGTCCAAATGGTGCAGGTAGGCGTAGAGCGTGTTGCGGCTCACTTCAATCGTGGCGGCGACCTTGGTAATGTTGAGCTCAAAGGGGTTGGATTCACTGATGATCAGCAAGAGTTTTTTGAGCTTGTTGGTAAAGCTCTGTTTGACCAGCCCGAGATGGACGAGGTCGATATCGATGGTTTGATTGACTACCGCATTAAGCTGCCTGAGGTACTGGTTTTGGTCCTTGAAGTAAAACGGGTAGTACCCAAATGTCAGATACTCTTGTAGATGCTCCAGTGGCAAAAACATCCCCGTGAGATGATCCGCGATCTCTATGTGATCCTTTAGAATCGACTCCAAAGAGTACGCGGGAAGCTCTATTCCCAATTTCAGCTCCAAAAACTCTCTGTAGGAGAGACCATTCATGGTGTAGAGCACCACCCTTCGGCTCAGATCGGCCTCTGCATTATAGATAGAGGTGGCGCACGAGCCGGTAAAGATCACTTTGAGCCTTGGGAAAAAATCATAGACAGCTTTGAGATCCAGTGAAAAACGAGCATATTTGTGGATTTCATCGATGATGAGATATTCCCCGCCGATTTTGACAAACGCCTCTGCAAGATCAATGAGCTTGAGATCAACATTGGTCGGGTAGTCATAAGAGAAGTAGAGTGATTTGTGACTTTCATGCGCCAGCTTTAAAGCTTTGACATACTGCAGTAGAAGCGTCGTCTTCCCGACACCGCGCGCCCCCACGATGCCGATCATCTGAGAGCCGAAATCTATCTCTTTGAAGAGATACCTTTTATAGTCACTTGCCACCTCTTTGAGGATTTTTTTTTCTAATATTCGAAGACTTTCTAACACAAAGTATCCATTTTGTTAATTTAGAATTAACATTATACGCATACTTTGCTTTTTTGCTTTATATTACTCGGTTAATGCACCCCAAACACTATTCAGAAGCGCCGTCACAAGCGCTAGGCGGCATCGAGACTTACCCTTTTGTATAAGCATCTTTGGTAACAATTTGTAAAGTTTTTGAATACAAACACGATACAAATGAAATATTGATCAACATCTAAAGTGATAAAATAAAACGAGCTGGTATAATGCATCGAATTTTCACATGAAGGATTGCTCATGAAACGTTTGAGTATGGTTGCGGCTTCGGCCCTTGTGTTGAGCGTGCTGGCAGGATGCGGCAGCGACTCCGATAATGATACAAAAGTTGGTTACAAGGGTAAATTTGTTGACTCAGCGGTAGCAGGTCTGAGCTGGTCATGCGGCGGCGTTTCGGGTACTACCGACGCCGACGGTGTATTCGGCGAATGTCCTGCAGGCTCTAGCGTCACTTTTGCTATCGGCAATGTCACGCTCGGCACCATGAGCCCCACAAAAGACAACATCTTCACCCCGCAAGACCTCGTAGGCGTACCGCGCGCTACAGCCGACAGTGCCAAAGCCAACAAGATCGCATCACTGCTCCTCTCGCTCGACTGTGACGGCAACCCCGACAACGGCGTAAGCATCACCCCTGCCATCGTCACAGAGCTTAACGAAGCCGTTGGTTCATCAACCAACATTGCCAACCTCTCTCAAGAGCAGGTGAGCGGCTACGCCCAGCAGGTCATCGATGCTGCGCCTTGTATCAATATGCAAATTGTCTCCCCAGAAGCCGCCGCTTCTCACCTTGTCGAAACCGCTGCCGATATCGAAGACGGTCACATCCAACCACCCGCACAACCCGGCGACACCACAGGCGCAACTGGAGCGAACTAAACGTTCCTGCCTTACATGTAAGCTATTTTTGGCCTACATGTACGTTTTCATCTTATTCCCCGACAAAGGTTTTGCATGCGCATTGCTGCCTTCTTGAGCCTCTCATTCGCCATAGTGTACGCTTTTGACAGCGCAATGAGCATGCAAGGCTTTACCGGCCTCATCAACACCCCAAACGCCCAAGTCGCGCCCCAAGGCGTCGCCACCATCCACTTCGATAACCAGCGCGACAACCATCTGCGCGGCTTTGACTATGAGCGGGAATACCGCTACCACGAAGACTACATCTTCGGCATCGGCCTGTTGCCCTACATGGAGATTCAAGGACGGCTCGCCGAAGCGCGCGGCTACGTGCGCGACCTCTCGGCCAATGCCAAGTTGCAGCTTCCCTTTCATCACCCCTACCTGCCGGATCTCGCCATCGGCATCCAAGACGCCGGAGGCGCGGCCAACAACTACGACAACACCTACGCGGTGCTCGACAAAGAGCTGTGGTTTGTACGGGCATCGGTGGGCTATGGCAAAGGTGACGATTCCGACAAATCACGCGCCGTAGCGCGGATGGACGGAGTCTTCTACGGCCTAGAGGTCGAAGTCGCCCCGTGGCTGCAACTGCTCGCCGAAGATGACGCCCAAGAGCGCCACGGAGCGCTGCGTCTCTCGCTGCCGCCCTCATGGGAGCTTCCCATAGGGCTAAACGCCCTGCTCGCGTGCAACTTCGACAACGACAACGAGCTGAGCTTCGGCATCAACCTCACCGTGCCGCTTTTGCGCGAACAGCAACGCATCAGCACCTACGAAGCCGTACTAGCACAGCCCGACACCGTAGCCCCATCGGCCTACACCCCGCAACCGCCCGCCGCGCCGATCCTGCGCCGCGATCCGCCGCTAGATATCCGCCGCGCACTCATCGACTACGGTTTCGAAAACATCCGCGTCGGCAGCACCGAAGAGACCTTACATGTACACGTCGAAAACAACCTCTTTGACCACAACGAACTCGACGCACTGGGCGTAGTGCTGGGCATCATCGCCCACGCACCGCAAAAGCGTTTTGCCCTCACCCTGCGCAAAAGTAACTTGCCGATCCTGCATCTCCAGGGCGATCTTGATGGGTGGCGCGCCTTCATGCGCGACCCAAGCACCCTAAGCGCGTTTGCCGCCACGCTCAGCACCCAAGCGCCCGACGAATCGCACGTCGATCTGGGCGAGCGCGGCAACGGCAGCTTCTTCATCCCAAGGCTCGAACTCTCCCCCGGCCTCACCACCGCCGCAGGCACCGAAGTGGGGGTCTTTGACTACATCGTCTCGCTACGCGCCAACCTCTACGCCACGATTTATGACGGGCTGATCCTCTCGGCGATGGCCGATCTGCCCCTCGCGCACAGCCGTAACTTTGATGAAGGGCGCGTCTTTTACCGTATGTACGAAGAGCGCACCGAGTCGCGCCTCATGAGCGTGATGGCACATCAGACGCTGCACTACGACACCCTCTTTGCCACCTTCTCCGCCGGACGCTACCAAGCCGACTACAACGGAGCAATGGCGCAAGGCGATTACCAACTCTGTGGCGGCAGCCACGCACTCAAAGCGCGGCTGGGCTACTTCGCGCACGAAAGCGACAGCGAAGATGCCCGCGAGCTCTATCTGGGCAGCTACCGCTACTACTACGCGCCGCTTGATCTCTTCGCCGAGGCCACTTATGGCCGCTACTGGCATCAAGATGAAGGAGTCACGCTTGAGCTCAAACGCGACTTCGACGATGTAGCGGTCTCGCTCATCTACCAAAACACCGACGAGCAGTTCGCCGGAGCGCGCGTGTCCATTCCGCTCACTCCGCGCAAGCTCTTCGCTTCGCGCGTGGCACAGATCAAGGGCAAAAACGACTTCTACTACGGCCTACGCTCTACCATCAACCGCGAAGACGGCACCAACACCCTCAACCCCTCAAGCGCCCTCATCCCGCTCAGCGACATTGAGCTCTCCAGCTACTACCGCAACCGCGACCGCATCGGCTCAGCCTACATCAAGGCGCACCTGCACCGACTGCGCAACGCGGCGGCGCTCTACCTACCCAATGAGGCGCAATAATACCCATGTTTAACAAGCTCTTCAAACGCACCACAACGACAAGCCCTTCGCCGCTCGATGAGTACCTCTTCGCAAGCAGCGCTAAAGCGCCTCACCCGCTGCTGGAGCGTGACACCCTTTATAGGCCAAAAGTCGATCTGCACTCCCACCTTATCCCCGGCATCGACGACGGCGCGGAGAGCATGGATGAGGCGATCGAGCTGATCCTCAGGCTCAAAGCGCTGGGCTACACCAAGCTCATCACCACCCCGCACATCGCCAGCCACCGCTACCTCAACACGTCACAAATCATCCTAGACGGACTTAAGGAGCTGCGTATTGAACTGCGTGTCCGCAACATCGACATCGAGATCGAAGCCGCATCCGAGTACTACCTCGATGAGCACTTCATGCAACTGCTAGAGCAGCGTGACATTCTCACCTTTGGCGGCTCTTTTGTGCTCTTTGAACTCTCTTACGTGAACCATCCGCTAAGCCTCTTTGAGATGATCAAACGGATGCAGGAAGCCGGATACAAACCGGTGCTCGCCCACCCTGAGCGCTACCTTTACATGTACAAGGCATTTGAGAAGTTTGAGCAGCTTAAAACAATGGGGGTCTGCTTCCAGCTCAACCTCAACTCGCTAACGGGCTACTACTCTGCAGAGGTCAAAGCGGCGGCAATGGCGCTTTTGGATCGGGGAATGATCGATTTTATAGGGAGTGATACGCACAAAGCGCGCCATGTTCAGACGCTAAGCGGCGTCTTTGACGCCCCGGCCTATGCCCATTTGTGCGCGCGCAACAGGCTGCTCAACAACCTGCTCTAGCTCTTTGCGCCGGGGTTGGTGTAGTAGTCGTGGGCGTAGCCGTAGCCATAACCGTAGCCGTAGCCATAGCCAAACTTCTTGCCCAGCTCCAGACCGTTGAGAATCATGCCGCAGTTGTTCAGCTCATGCTCTTTAACAAAACGGTTGATGTTTTTGATGAAATCTTTTTTCGAGAATTTCGCCCTAAAGACAAAGAGGTTGATATCAGACATCTTTATCAACATCATCGCATCCGTCACCAGCCCGATCGGCGGAGAGTCGAGGATGACGTAGTCGTAACGGGTGATCAGATTGTCAATCACCGTTTTGAAGTTGGTTGACATCAGCATCTCTGAAGGGTTGGGCGGCACGGGGCCGGCGGGGATAATGTGAAGGTTCTCGATATCCGTTACATGTAAGACATCGGAGAGGGTATTCTTGCCCGATAGCAGCGTACTCATACCGATCTCATTGCCAATCTTGAACTTCTCGTGCACCCGCGAGCGGCGCATGTCAAGGTCGATGATCAGCACCTTTTTGTGGGTACGTGCGATGATCTTGGCCAGTTCCGTCGAGATGGTCGTTTTACCTTCGGTGGGCACCGAAGAGGTGACGGTGACCAGCTTGGATTTGCCGCTGTTTTGCAAAAACTCCAGATTGGTGCGGATCACCCGCATCGCCTCCAAAAAGGGCTGTATGTTCTTCTCTGAAGTCAGGTGCGGCACCGCGCCGTAGAGCGGAATCGGGCTGTGCTTTTCGATATCCTCGATGGTCTGGATGGTGTTGTTGAGGTAATTGCGCACAAAAGCGAGCGAGAGCCCCAAAATCAGCCCCAAAATAAAGCCCACGGCAACAATCAGACTGCGCTTGGGTTTGATGGGGTCATGTGGGGTAACGGCGGTGTCGATGATCCGCGTCGCCGAAACGGTCGAAGACTCCAAAATGGCCGTCTCGGCCCGTTTTTGCAGCAAAAAGGAGTAGATCTTCTCATTCACCAAAAAGCTGCGGTTGAGCCGCGCCAAATCCTGCTCTTGCTGTGGCAACGCCTCAAGCGAAGCGGCGTTTTCCTGTATGAACTTGTTGAGTGAAATTTTGCGCTCGGAGAGGGTGCGGATGGAGCTTTTGATGGTGTTTTCGAGTGTCGAGCGCAGTGTGGAGAGCGAACCGCTGACCTTCACCACGTCGGGGTGCAGCTCGGTATAGTCGATAAGCAGTGAGTTTTTAAGGCTTTTGGCCTCTTGAATCTTCAAAATCAGGCCGTTGATCGACGGATTGGTCGCGCCCGTCGCACCCAGATCGATGCCGCTCAGATCGTCGTTGCTGCGAATGTAGGCGAGGGTGTTGTTGAGCACGTCTAGCTGCATGTCCAGCTCATAACGCTGCTTCTCCAGCTCGCCTAGCTTCTCGGCAGTGAGCTGCGCCTTGGAGCCGACGTCGATGACAACATTGGTGGCTTTGTACTGTTGCAGCGATTCGGCAGAACTTTGCAGCGTCTTGTTGATGGCGTCAAGCTGACGGTCCAAAAACTCCAGCGTCTTGTTCGCGCTTTGGCTTTTGGCCTCAAGATCGGTACTCAAGTAGGCATTGACGATGGCATTGGCAACCTCTTTGGCGCGCTGCGGGCTGTTGTCTTCGTAGCTTAGCGAGAGGATGGTGCCCATTTTGGAGACCGTACTCACCTTAAGCCCGGCCGAAATCTCTTCAAATATCGCATAATCATCCGCCGTATAAAACCAGTACATCGGTTTGTCGGGGGCGTAAATTTTGCTGATCGTCACTTCAAACCACGGCGTCTGCACCGCCTCGCCGTAGCGGTGGATCTGATCGTAAGCGACGGGGATCTCTTCGGGGTTCAGCGGCGCAATCTTTGAGCGGATTCCCGTCACCATACGCTCTTTGAGCGACCTCTCGATGCTCAGGCGATAACGCTGATCATCGATCGGATAGATCACAAAAGGCGAAGCCACCTGTGGCGAAACAGAGTTGGCTTGGATGGCAAACGGAGCGTTTTTATAGAGCTCGACCGTACGCAGTTTGTCTTTGGTAAAAATCCGCGTACCCAGATTGAGCTGCTCCATCGCGCGGCTGATGATCCAGCGCGAACGCAAAATTTCGATCTCGTTATCGACGTTGTTGCTCTCAAGCCCCAGCGCCATGCTCATAAAGTCGTTTTGGCTGTTGCGCTCGCTTTTGACCTCGATACTCACCGACGCCTTGTAGATGTTGGTAGCAAAATAGGCATAGGCCGCGGCAAGCAGGCCCACCAGCAGCGTAACAACCAAAATTAGATAACGATAACGGCGGATGACCGCAAAAAGCTCCACCAGATCGATCTCGTCCTCATTGTGCACTGTAGTATTGGACGTCATTACTTGGTTACCCCGTACACCACGGCTGCGGTCGAAAAGGGCTGCAACAAGGTCGCCAAAAAGCGTGCCCAGGGCAGCTCTTCGTCAAATCCGATCATCGAAGCGCGGTCGTCGCGTGAAGCGACATAGACGACGTCGTTGGGGCGCAAAATGAGACTCGACGCCGTCATGGAGGCAAAATCGGTCATATCGATGGTGCGCACTTCGGGCTGGCGCATATCGCCGCGAATCACGCGAATGGCGGTGCGGTCGGCGTAGTCGCTGATATCCCCGCTGCTGGCAAGCGCTTCAAAAAGCGACATGGTGCCGTTGGTCACCAGAACCACGCCGGGCTTGCGCACTTCGCCGAGTACAAATAGGCGCTGATTGAGAATTTTGACGGCAACATAAGGGTTGCGTAGATACTGTTTGTACTCTTCGATCAGCTTTTCCGAAGCCTGCTTTTCGGTCAGTCCGGAGATTTTGATGTTGCCGATGAGCGGCAGATTTACCATGCCGTCGGCACCGATGAGCATCCCTTCATCTCCGATGCGCTGAGTATAGACCCGCTGGCCGCCGCTGTTGAGCAGCTCGCTGAGCTGACCGCCGGAGTTGGATGATTGGTTAAACGCCGTAATCTCGACGCGATCGCCTTGCTGAATCTTCCACTCAAAGACCCGCTCTTGCTTGTAAACACTCTCGGGGACCTCTTTAACTTCAGATCCCTTGTGATCGTTCTTATCGAAGCGCTGAAAATCTTTGACGGCGCACGCAGAGATGAAAAGAGCCAAAAATAACGTGAGAAGGAAATTTCTCATTACAGACCAACCTTTTTCCATAAACAGGTGTGAAATTCTACTAGAAAGGATATTAATCGCAGATTAAAATGGATACTTTTATGTTACAAAAGATGATCTTGAAGCGATCATTAAAGCCTGATGACGTTTAGAGGGTTTAACCCCTTTTAATGCTGCTGTGCTACAATCCATCACTTTATATAGAGGAATAGTTACCGAATGAAACCTTTTATCTATCCGGAAATGATGGTACATGTTGGCATGTGTACGCACAAATCTCCTGAACACATTTTGCTCATCAGCGATGACAGCCGCCTGCTTGAAACGGAACTTGAACGCTACCAAAGTAAAGCGCTCACGGTGATTTCTGCCACCGATGCACTCTTTACGCTGCGTGATCTGGGCGATCGCTCCTTTGACCTTGTTCTAAGTGAAGCGCCGCTGGATGCCGCGCTGTGCGCCCATATTCACCGTATTAGCCGCGAAGACGCACTACTGTGTACCGTCCATCCCGATCTTGACGACACCGAAGCCAACAAGACGGCGATGCAGATACTGGGCAACTACTACAAGATCATCATGCCTTACCGCGCAGGGGCGCAAACCCTGCTGCTCTGCTCCAAAGCCTACCACCCCACTGCCGATCTGATCTTGCAGCGCAGCGACCTGCTTGAGGGTCAGCAGTACTACAACTGCGACATCCACATCGCCGCGTTTGCCATGCCCAACTACATCCGCAAAGCCTACCTCGGCATCATCCGCAACTAATGGCTTTTGAACATGCCATCGCCCTCACCGGCGGCATCGCAAGCGGCAAAAGTACGGTAGCGACCCTCCTTGGCCTGCATGGCCTGCGGGTGATCGATGCCGATGCCATCGCCCATGCGATTCTCGATCAGGAGTCATCATGGGCGGCAGAGCGTTTTGGGGCGCACTTCGTGGTGGATGGAAAGGTCGATCGCGCCGCGCTGGGACGGCTGATCTTTAGCGATGCGCAGGCCAAAGCCGATCTTGAAGCCCATCTGCATCCGCGCATCCGCATCGAGATCGAGCGCCAGAGCGAGCAGCAGGAGCGTTTTGGCTTTCCCTACCTGATCGACATTCCCCTCTTTTTTGAAAAAGGCAGCTACCCCATCGCCGACTCCGTGATCGTCTACGCGCCCAAATCGGTCTGTCTGGAGCGCTATCAGAAGCGCTCGGGGATGAGCCGCGAGGAGTGCCTTCGCCGCATCGACGCACAAATGGATATCGAAGAGAAAAAGCGGCGCGCCACCTGGGTCATCGACAACAGCGGCAATCTCAAACACCTGCAACGCGAGTGCGAAACCTTTGTCGAGATGATCAAAAAAAAGTATCATTACAAAAACTAAAAGGCACCCCATGTACCTCGCCAAATACTGCGCCAGCGGTAATGATTTCGTCTTGTTTCACACCTTTGCCAAGCGCGACCGCAGCGCATTGGCGCGCACTCTGTGCGACCGTCAAAACGGCGTCGGCGCGGATGGTCTGATCGTGCTGGTGCCGCATGAGACCTTTGATTTCGAGTGGCAGTTTTACAATGCTGATGGCAGCGAGGCGGAGATGTGCGGCAACGGCAGCCGTGCCTGCGCCCATTACGCCTACACACACGATCTTGCCGGAGCGAATATGGCGTTTGTCACCTTAGCGGGCGTGATCCGCGCACAGGTCGATGCTGAAATGGTGCAAAGCGACCTTACCCCGCCGCGCATCATCGAGCAGGGCTTACATGTAAAGGGCAAACAATGGTGGCTTATCAACACGGGCGTGCCGCATCTGGTTACGTTTGATGCCGACATAGAGCACTTTGACATCGAGGAGGCGCGTGAACTGCGCTATCAATACAATGCCAACGTCAATATCGCGCGTGTCGACAGCGAAGGGGGCATACATGTAAGAACCTACGAGCGGGGTGTGGAAAACGAAACGCTGGCATGCGGAACGGGTATGGCGGCGTGTTATTACCGCGCCCTGCAAGAGGGCTGGATCAAAGGGAGTGCGAAGGTCTATCCGCGCAGCGGCGAGACCCTCTATCTGGGGATGAACGAGTCGACCATCACTTTCAAAGGTGCCGTGAAAGCGACCTTTACGACCACGTGGAACGGCCCTTACATGTAAGGGCTTAGAACCCCGCTGCTTCGATGGCTCTAGCCTGTGCGTCGGCAATCAGCGGATCGATGATCTGATCAAAGGTACCCTCACGCATCACCTCTTCGAGTGAATAGATCGTGAGGTTGATGCGGTGGTCGGAGATGCGGTTTTGGGGGTAGTTGTAGGTGCGAATACGCCCGCTACGATCCCCCGTGCCCACCTGCTCTTTACGCGACGCTCCCTCTTTCTCCATCTGCTCTTGCATCTGGATCTCATAGAGGCGGGACTTGAGCACCTTCATCGCTTTGTCTTTGTTTTTGTGCTGCGACTTCTGATCTTGGTTGGTCACCACGATTCCGGTAGGAATGTGGGTGATGCGCACCGCAGAGTCGGTGGTATTGACCGACTGACCGCCGCAGCCTGATGAGCGCATTACATCGATCTTGAGATCGCTAGGATCGATGGTCACCTCGACATCATCGACCTCCGCCATAATCGCTACTGTAATCGCTGAAGTGTGTACCCGTCCTTGTGACTCCGTTGCCGGAACCCGCTGAACGCGGTGGGTGCCCCCTTCAAACTTCATACGGCTGTAGACTTGATCGCCTTTGATGAGCGCCGTGATGTCTTTATAGCCGCCCGCTTCGGAGGGCGAACTGTCCATCAGCTCCACCTTCCAGCCACGCAGCTCGGCGTAGCGCAAGTAGGCACCAAAGAGATCGCCCACGAAGATCGCCGCTTCATCCCCGCCGGTGCCGGCGCGTAGTTCTATGATGGTATTGCGGCCATCATTGGGATCTTTGGGCATTAGCAGCTTTTTGATCTCATCTTCAAGCACTTCAACTCTAGGTTCAAGCGCTTTAAGCTCCTCTTTGGCCAAATCGCCAAGCTCTGCGTCGTACTGCAGTTCTTTGTTTTCGGCGATATCGCTAAGCAACTTTTTGTACTCGGTCGCTTTCTCATAGATCTCTTGCAAATCGGACTGCTCTTTGGAGAGCATCGTCATGCGTTTGATGTCGCTGAGAATATCCGGGGAGCTTAGCTCTCTGCTAAGCTCGTGGTACCGATGGATAAAAGGGGTGAGTTTATCGGCAAGCACGGAGTGAAAAGCGGTGCTTAGAGTGCGTTGATCGCGAGGTTCAGACGGCTGACTTTGCGTGATGCGGTCTCTTTTTTCAAGACACCTTTGCTGACGAATTTGTGCAGTTGCTGGTTGGCCACTTTGAACGCGGCTTCGGCTTCCTCTTTGTTGCCTGCGTCAACAGCGGTTCGGACGGCTTTGACGATGTTTTTAAGACGGGTGCGGTAGTAGCGGTTGCGCTCAGTGCGTTTCTCGGTCTGGCGGATGCGCTTCAATGATGACTTATGATTTGCCATGGGCATTAATCCTTATCGAAATTTTTTTAGGGTAGAATACTACCTTAAAGATTCTTAAAATTCAGTAATGTTTAAACGATATTACGAAAATTCTTGCTTTTGGAGTGTAAAGATGAAATTATTCGGTACCGATGGTGTACGCGGCGAAGCGGGAAGCTTTCTTTCGGCGGCTTTGGCTATGCGGGTGGCAATGGGCGCGGGCATCTACTTCAAGCAGCACGCCAAAACACGCAAGATTCTGGTGGGCAAAGACACCCGCCGTAGCGGCTATATGATCGAAAACGCCATCGTCAGCGGCCTCACCGCCGTGGGCTACGACGTGGTGCAAGTTGGCCCCATGCCCACCCCCGCCATCGCCTTTTTGACCCAGAACATGCGCTGCGACACCGGTATCATGATCTCCGCCAGCCACAACGACTTCGAAGACAACGGCATCAAATTTTTTGACGCCAAAGGCGACAAGCTCAGCGAAGCCGTCGAAGCGCAGATCGAAGCGATCATCCATAATATCGACAACATTAAAAACGCCAACGCCACGGGGCACGGCATCGGTATGTCCAAGCGGATTGATGACGTCATCGGCCGCTACATCGTCCAGCTCAAAAACTCTTTTCCGGGCGATCTGAGCCTGCAGGGGATGCGTATCGTGCTCGATACCGCCAACGGCGCGGGCTACAAAGTCGGCCCTACCGTATTAGAAGAGCTTGGCGCCGAAGTGATCGTCTTGCACAACAAACCCGACGGATTCAATATTAATGAAAACTGCGGTGCGCTCCATCCGCGCGACATGCAAGACGCCGTGCGCAAATACCGCGCCGATATCGGCTTTGCGCTTGACGGTGACGCCGACCGCTTGGTGGTTGTGGATGAAAAGGGCAAAGTGATCGACGGCGATCAGCTCCTGGGCGCTTTGGGACTGTACCTGCATGAGAGCGGTCAGCTCAGAGGCAACGGTATCGTCGCCACCGTCATGAGCAACCAAGCGCTCGAAGACGCCGTAACCGCACGCGGACTCAAACTCTGGCGCAGCAATGTCGGCGACAAATATGTGCTTGACATCATGCAAAAAGAGGGGATCAATTTCGGCGGAGAGCAGAGCGGTCATATCATTTTGCACGACTACGCCAAAACTGGTGACGGCCTAATGAGCGCTCTGCAGGTACTCGCGCTCGTGCTGCGCAGCGGTACCAAGGCAAGCCAAGTACTCCGCCCCTTTACCCTCTATCCGCAAAAGCTGGTCAATCTGCAAGTAAAAGAGAAAAAGCCGCTCGATCAGATCAGCGGCCTTAGCGAAGAGCTCTCCGCGCTCGATGAACGCCACATCCGCCATCTGGTGCGCTACTCCGGCACGGAAAACAAACTGCGCATTCTGCTTGAAGCCAAAGACGCCAATGCGATGAACGAAGCGATGGAGCATCTGCGCGGCTTTTTCAAAGAGGCTCTGGGTGGCTAAACTGCTCATTGCCATGATGCTCTCGATGGCGGGGATCTTCATCGTCGATCAGAGCATCAAGACCCTTTTTCTCGACGGCTACCGCTTCTACTCCGACTATGTCGATCTGATTTTGGTCTACAACCGCGGGGTTGCCTTCTCGATGTTCGCTTTTTTAGGCGAGTGGCTCAAGTGGCTGCAGCTCATACTGATCGTCTCCGTTACC
This sequence comes from Campylobacterales bacterium, assembly GCA_016938735.1. Taxonomy (GTDB): domain Bacteria; phylum Campylobacterota; class Campylobacteria; order Campylobacterales; family Sulfurimonadaceae; genus JAFGUB01. The sequence goes on from JAFGUB010000052.1 coordinate 27,023, forward strand.
GCCTATATTGTGAATCTACGCCAAAGTTGCTACGTTATTCCCGGCGGCATCTTGGTGGGTGCGGGGTTTTCGAATGTCTATGACCGCTTCATTCACGGCGGTGTGGTGGATTACGTCTACTACCACTGGGGCTTTGAATTTGCCGTTTTCAACTTCGCCGACGTCATGATTGACATCGCCGTATTGTGGCTCTTGATCCTCAATCTCAAACCAAAATTCTGCAAGTCTTGATCTCGCAGAATTTTTCTGCTATTATTTCGGCCTTCAAACAGTGATCGCGTAGCTCAGTTGGTAGAGCACTACCTTGACATGGTAGTGGCCGTTGGTTCGAGTCCAATCGTGATCACCACTTCAAACACTCCACATAACCTAAAAATTTTCAACCCGATCGCTAACAAGGCGCTAACGTTTACATGTAACGATACGTCAAAGGAGTAGCCATGAAACCGATTCTTCTACTGCTGCTGACCCTGCAGGTTTGGGCGACAGAACCAACCATCGATGCACAGATCGAAGCACTTGCCGACGCACCGCCGCAAGAGCGCTTCGAGATGATGAACGCCATCAAAGCGCGTATTGCCGGCATGAATGCCAAGGAGCGCGAAGTGGCGCTTTCGACGCTCCGGCAGGGGCATCCAAACGGAAGCGCCCTCATGCTGCACCGCGGAGCAAACGGCTCGGGCGAGCAGCTTCAAAAGGGCAAAAACCCCTCTGCGCCACAGGGTCAAAAGCCCGGCATTTCGGGTCCTAAACACTGATCGTGCGGCGTTTTGCTCTGCTTCTGACTCCACTGCTGCTTTGGGCATATACCGACAGCGATTTTGACGGAGTCGAAGATGCGCTTGATCGCTGTGCTGCCACCCCTTTTAGCGATCTGGTCGATCATTTTGGATGCACCGTGACGTCGCTGTATACCCCACAGCACTTCAGATTCTCGCTCGGAGCGCTCTATAGCGAGCACGATCAGAGTACCCAAGCCGCCTTGCAAAGCAGCTACCTCACCTTAGCACTCTCTTATACCCACAATGCCCTGCGCTGCTGGATCGAGACGGCGCTTTATACCCAAGAGGATCAAAGCGGATGGGCCGATAGTGCGCTGGGGCTCTCCTACGCGCTGCACCCCACCCACAGCCTCACGCTTGAGCCTTACGCCATCCTCCATCTGCCCACCTACGACACCCAAGGCGCGCGCGCCGATTACACGGCGGGGATCAGCACATTTTGGACACACGCAGCCGGCGAACTCTACACGACGCTTGGCTACACCCTCATCGGTGATGCGGATTATGAAAGCGTGCACTACCAAAACAGCGCCTCCATGACCATAGGATACGGCCTCTGGCTTGGCAAAACCCTCTTTGCAAGCATCCAATACGGCGCCCAAGAGAGCATCTATGAGGGCGAAGTACCCCTCGAGTCGCTAGGGCCAAGGGCTACATGGAGCATCGACGCGCACAATACCCTAGCGCTTTCGTACGATCTAGGACTCAGCACCACCCAAAGCCGCCACAGCGCCTCTGTACTCTTCTCTCGTGCTTTTTGATGCCGTCTTGATCTCTTTAACGCTACTATCTCCCCACGCATTTCACACAAAGGCGATCAATGAGTGCTACATGGGAATTGAGTCTTGAAGTGTTGTTTTTGGTCATTTTGGTGCTCATCATACTGGTCAAAATTGCCATGACGACCACCAAAAACTAAAGCTGTATGCTTCGCCGAACCACCCTTTTGTCTATTGCACTTCTGGTGCTTATTACCGCTGTCAGCCAAGTTTTCAAAACACAGCTTGAACTCATCAATATTGCCCTGATTCATCTACTGCCGGTGATGATCATTGCACTGCGCGGCGTTATGAGCGCGACGATGATCATCACCACCGCCACGGTCATCCTCTTTGATCTACTCTATGTTCCGCCACAATACAGCTTCGACGTCCACGACCTGATCTACATCTGGAGCTTTATCATTTTCTATCTTGTCGGCTACATCATCACCTTGCAGGCCAAGCGCATCCGCATCAACGAGATCCGCCAAACCCTGCTGCGCACACTCTCGCACGACCTCAAAACCCCGCTCTCTTCGATTATCGGCAACGCTTCGTTACTCATACAAAGCCCCTCTGATGCAGAGGCGCAACGCGAGATCGCCCTTCAAATCCAGATGTCGGCACAACGCATGGATCGGCTCATCGCCACGCTGCTAGACGGTACCCGTCTCCAACACGCCCAAAATGCCCTCAAATTTGAGTGGTGTGATTTTGAAGACCTCATCGGCGTCGCGCTTCAGGAGTTCTCCTCTCCCGATCAGCAATACCGTCTGCGCATTCACGTCGATGCACACCTCAAACTCTTTTGGGGCGATGCGGGGCTGCTGCTGCGCCTCATCGTCAATCTGATCGACAATGCACTCAAATATGCTCCCGATCAAACACCCATCACCCTGCGCGTTACGGCTCAAGCCCATCACGTCGTTTTGACACTGTGCAACGCCGGCGAACCGATCCCTCAAGCGGAACTTTCAAGTATTTTTGACCGTTTTTACCACCTTGAGCACAGCGCCGACATCCACGGCAGCGGTATCGGCCTCTCCATCTGCAAAGAGATCGCGCAAGCCCATCACGGCTCGATCCGCGCCTACAACGATCCGCAGGGGATCTGCTTTGAGGTGTTGTTCCCCATCAAGCGCCATCCGCTAGAGCTTGAGGAGCGCCCATGAACGACTTGATCCTCATCATCGAAGACGACGCAGCCATCGCGGCACTGCTGGAGCGCTCACTCAAAGAGCACTACAAAACCCTCTGCGCCGCAAGCCTTAAAGAGGCGAAGCTGCTGCTTCAAACCCACACACCGCAACTCATTTTGCTCGATCTGGGACTGCCTGATGGGGATGGCAAAAGCCTCATTCCCCTGCTCCGCCGCGCGCTGCAAACCCCTATCATCGTGGTCTCGGCCCGCCACGAAGAGCGTGAGATCGTCGCCGCGCTCGATCTAGGCGCGGATGATTATGTCACCAAACCCTTCTCCCTTGTGGAGCTGATGGCGCGTGTGCGGCGTGCGCAACGCCGCGCTTTGATGCTGAGCGATGATACTCCGGTGCTTACATGTAACGACCTCACCCTCGATCTTGAGCGCCATCGTTGCATCCTTAAAGAGGTACCGATTAAACTCACACCGACCGAATTTAGCCTGATGCGTCTGTTTATGGCGCACCAAGGTCAGGTGCTCACCCATCAGCAGATCCTCAAACAGGTCTGGGGCGTGGGCTATCAGCAAGGGATGCAATATCTGCGCTCTTATATCAATACCCTGCGCAAAAAGATCGAAACCGACCCCGCCCGTCCGCGCTACATTCAGACAGAGCTGGGAATCGGCTATCGATTCTGCTGCCATCACGAAGGAGTTTGATGCCCAACATCAAAACGCAAGAGCAGTCCATCCACACCCAAGAGATCAAAATGATCATGATCAGCTTCGCCGTTTTGATCCTCATCGGTATGGTCTTGCTCAAACTGCCCCTCGCCCACAACGGCGAATTGCGCTGGATCGACGCCCTTTTTACCTCCGTCTCCTCCGTCTGCGTCACGGGGCTGGTCGTCAAAAATACCGGTGCCGACTTTACGATGTTCGGCCAGGGCGTCATTATGATGCTCATTCAGATCGGCGGACTGGGGTATATGACCGCCGTCACCTTTTTAGCCGTCATCCGCCGCCAAAAACTCGACCACCGCGACCGACTCATTTTGCGCGAATCGCTCAACTATTCCGGGATGGAGGGGCTTATTCGCTTTGTCAAGATCGTCTTTGGTTCTATTTTGCTGATCGAACTGATCGGCTTTCTTGTCCTGAGCCTACGTTTTTATGCCGATATGCCGCTCGATGACGCCCTGTGGTTTGGGCTGTTTCATGCTATATCCGCCTTCAACAACGCCGGTTTTTCGCTTTTTAGCGATAGCATGATGGGCTATCGCGGCGACCTGACCATCAACCTCACCCTGCCGCTGCTTATCATCCTCGGCGGCCTTGGCTATCTGGTCCTTATAGAGCTCTACTACTACCGCAGACGCGAAATCCTGCGCCTCTCGACCCACACCAAAATCGTGCTAAGCATGAGCGCGGCACTCCTGCTTTTGGGCGTGTTGCTGCTACTCTCGCTGGAGTGGAGCGGTGCGCTCTCTCAGATGCATTGGGGCGAGAAGATCGCCGCCGCATGGTTTGCCTCGGTCAACTTCCGTACGGCAGGGTTCAACACCATCGACTTCTCCACACTATCTGATGCCAGCCTCTTCTTCTCCACCTTTTTTATGATGATCGGCGGCGCGCCGGGCGGCACGGCAGGCGGGATCAAGCTCACCGCCGTGGCGTTGGCGCTGCTAGGCGTCTGGTACACCCTGCGCGGCGAGAGCAACGCCCACATCTTCAGACGCACCGTTTCGGCCTATCAGATCAACAAAGCCTACGCCATCATCTTTATCGCCACGCTCTACGTCACCGCTTCGGCCATTTTGCTCAGCGAAATCGAGCGTCTCCCATTTTTGCCGATGCTCTTTGAGGTCTGCTCCGCCTTTAGTACCGTAGGGGTTTCGGTGGGCAACGGCGACGTGCTCAGCTACAGCGCACGCTTTAGTGACGTCGGCAAACTCAACATCATCATTTTGATGTTTCTAGGGCGCATCGGCGTCTTCGCCTTTACGGTGGCCATCGTCCATAAAGCGACGCAAAGCCGTATCAAATACATTGAAGGAAAGGTCATCTTATGAAAACATACGCGGTTATCGGGTTAGGAAAGTTTGGTTTTCACGTCGCCAAAGGACTGGCACAGCAGGGGCTTAGCGTCATTGCCGTCGATCGCAACGAAGAGGCGCTGCGCGAAATCAACGAATACGTCATCGACGCCATCGCGCTGGATTCGACCGATATGAACGCCCTACGCGAAGCGGGGGTGGCGCATGTGGACATCGCCATTGTGAGCATCGGCACCAACATTGAAGCGAGCATCCTTACCGTTATGGCACTCAAAGAGCTGGGGGTCCAAACGGTTGTGGCCAAAGCCATCACGGTCATCCACGGTCAGATTCTCTCCAAGCTAGGGGCCACTAGAGTGGTCTACCCCGAAAAGGAGACGGCCAAACGGATCGTCAAAAATTTGGCCGAAAACATCCACTATGAAACCATCGACCTCTCCATCACCATCAAAATCGCCAAACTCACCGTCCCCTCTTTTTTGCTGGGCGCATCAGTCCTCTCTGAGCGTTTCACGACGGAGTATAAGGTCAAACCCATCGCCTACAAACATCAAGGGGTTTGGCACACCTCACTCGAAAAAGACAACACCCTCGATCGCGGAGATATCCTCGTCGTCATGGGCGACAGTGAGCACATCGAAGCACTGAGCAAAAAGATGTAGCGCTAACGCGGCGCTAACACTCCTGCGTCATCATGCCTTTATCAAAAACCCAAATAAAGGATCTACCATGAAAACGCTTCTTACCCTCTCACTAACAGCACTCGTGGCCATGCAGCTTCAAGGATGCGGTAACGACCGCGACAACAACCGCAACCAAGGCGCAAACGGCCAAAACAATCAGAGCGCACTCAGTGTTCCTATGGGCGCAAGCACCCTAAACGACTTGCAGCGCTACACGCTGGCTTATATGTGGAACGAAGAGAAACTGGCCAAGGATATCTACCTCGCGCTCAACGCCCTCACCCCACACCAGACGCTTGAGAACATCGCCACACGCTCGGAGAGTAAGCATCAAGAGCAGGTCGAAGCGCTGATCGCGGCGTATGATCTGAACATCCTCAACCTCACAGACTACAGCGGCGGCTACGACGCCACGGCATTAGCGGCGTACAACAGCGGCCTGTACAGCATCGACGAAGTGAGTGATCTCTACGGTGCGCTTTATGCCAAAGGGAGCGCATCACTGCAAGACGCGCTGGAGGTAGGCTGTATGGTCGAAGTGACCGACATCAATGACCTCAATAAAGACCTCATCACCGCAGAGGGCGCGGATGATCTCGTCGCGGTCTTTGAAAACCTGCGCAGCGGCAGCTACAACCACTACTGGGCCTTTGATAGCGCGCTCAAAGGCATCGGCGTGAGCGAAGGGTGCTGCGTTTTGGGCAGCGACTACTGCAAAACCGCCGATGAGTATCCGCAAAACGACAAAGGAGCTAAAAACAGCGCCCAAAATCGCGGACCTTCACAAGGCAAAAAGTAATTTTTAGGGCTTACATGTAAGCCCTAAAAGAGTTTTGCATCCGTTTCGTATCACTGATTGCCCCATAAAAGGGGATAATACCTCTCATCATAGAGCGAAAGAGATGACGAAACAATATTTACATGTAAGCGCATGAGCGGCGAATAATAGATATCCTGTCCCCGTAATTGTTCCCATCATTCTGAGGGGAGCTCATAACGGCCGAAATACTTCCAACACAATCTCCTTGACGATTTTATAGTGCTTGTCGTTGGCGGTGATCAGCGTCATGCCGTAGCTTGTAGCGGTTGCGGCGATCAGACTGTCGGCTAGCTGCATGGAGTGGCTCAAAAAATGCTCCTCTACATAAAACAGTGCGCGCGATGCGATCTCTTCATTGATGTAGATCGTTTTGACACTCCACTGTTTGAGCGTCTTTTGCAAGACCCTCAATTCATCTTTGTTTCTCATGCCCTGCACCAGCTCCATGTAGGTCACCGATGAGATACAAAACGCCCCCATTGTGTGGATCAGCTCATAGGCTTTTTGATTGCCTCGAAGATACCAGATCAGCACATCGGTGTCGATCAGATGATCATAGATCAAAATCTCTCCCTTGGCGCATCGCTCTGACCATCTCATCGACGCTATCGCCACGCTCTTTCCATAGCCCAAAGAGTGCATCGTCTTTTGTCTCATGGGCATCTTGCGCGGGGATGAGTTTCGCTTTGGCCTTTCCTCTGTAGGTGATGGTGACCTCCTCACCCTTACTGAGTGCATCAAAGAGCCTGTTAATGTTAAATCTCAAATCTTTTGCGGTGGCGATCATGGAAGAGTCCTTATAGAGTTTACACTTGGAGTATATACTCTTTGAGGTGAAGTGTCTCTTAGGAGTGTCATGGAGCATGGATGTTTACATGTAAGCATCCTATGTACTCTTCTTTGGGCGGGAGTTGTTCGTATATTACATGTAAGCCCTAAAGCCGTATCCACCCCAGCATCACGCTTACCCCCACCAGCAGTAGCAAAACCCCCGCACCGCGCTCGATGATGCGGTGGTGTGCGCGAAAGCGCATTGTGATCTCACGGGCAACATGAGTGAGCAGTACGCCGTACACTACCATCATCGCAGCTACTGCGCCCAGCCCGAAGGCGGCACCCATCAAGAGCGCATGCGCGGCATTAGAAGCGTAGATACTCGATGCGATCAGGGTCATCACCGGTGCGCAGGCGCTGAGCGAAATGCCCACGCCCATCGCATAAAAGCCCAAAGCGCCGCCTGGTTTAGGCATGTGGGCGGCGGCGCAGCGCTTTTTGCTGCCAAGCCACAAGATGTAGAGTGCGGCGGCGATGGTGGCGCTGCCAAGGATCATGCGGCTGATCATCTCATCGTCCAAAAACGCTTTGATTCCCTCCGCGCTCACAAAGGCCATGAGCGCCATCAGCATGTAACTGCTCAGCCGCCCCAGCGCAAAGGGGAGCAGCACGGGCACAAAGGAGCGCTCCTGCGCCGCACTGCGCAGCAAAAGCGGCGAAAGCACCGGCATACATGTAAGCAAACAGGCGGAGCTGCCATAACTCAGCCCGATCAAAAAGAGGCTCAAAAGCGCCGCGCCCTCCACTTACGCCTTGCTCCACTTCTCGATTTTGATCCGTTTTTTGAAGTACTGTTTTGAGGAGCTAAAAAGCGGCAGCGGGCCGTATTTGAGCGCCATTACCCCATCATGTGGGCAAAACTCCACACAGCGCCCGCAAAGCGTGCAGTCTTCAAAGGTGATGTTTTTGTGCTCCGCCGTCTGCTGAATCTCAAAGATATCCATCGGACACGCTTTGACACATTGGCCGCACCCCTCGCATTGGCTTGCGCCGTTTTTGACCAGACGCAACAGCCCCAGCTTTTTAAAGACCGTCTGCATCGGCAGCATCGGGCAGATGCGACAAAAGGGCTGGCGGATAAAGAGCGCAAGCGCGATCATCAGCCCAAAGAGCAGATCGGCGATGATGGAGAGCGCCATATAACCCCATGAGCTGCTGTCGATGTAGAGCTGCGACGTGTCGCCCGTAGCGAGTGTGGTGAGGATGCGGCTGGGGCAAATACGGCAAAATGGATCGCCCAACTCATGTCCTACAAAACCCAGACCCGTGAGGATCGGGAAGATAAAGATCAAAAAGGCAAAGAGCAGCCACTTGATCGGCCGCACCTTTTTGAGCTGCTCCGGACTCAGCGAGGTGATCTGGGCGATGCCGAGCTTGGAGGCGATCATGTGAATCACCTCCTGAAAAAAGCCCAGTGGACAGCTCCAGCCGCAAAAAGCCTTATTGAAAATGACGATCAGCACCGCAAAGACGCCAAGCGTGATGAGTGTGCCCATCAGCCCCGCCATCAGCGGCATATTGCCGCCGATCACCCCTGAAACGCGGTGGTCCATCTGATGCTGCAATGGGATCAAAACACAGTAATCGCCCCCTTGCTTGTCATAGGCGCATGAGAGCGCGGGCAGCGCTTGGGTGAGTTTGTCTTCGGAGTAGAAGGTGTTCAAAAACAGCGCGCCATACACCAAAAGTACAAAAAAGAAGAGCTGGCTTACGCGGCGCAGCGCGGTTAGGGTCAGTAGCTTATCCATTGGTTTTTCTCCTCATTGCCAGCACGCCCAGCCCAAAGCCCAGCAGCGCCACCGCCGCCCCGTAAGGCTCGCTTTGCCAGTAGTCGGTGGGGTTGACGTGGTAGTGCGCGCTTAGCGTCGTCTCGTATGTTCGGCCCTCTTGCACCAGCGACGCGCCCAGCGTAAACGATGCGGGCGCATTGGCGCGGCGTCCAGTCGTCACCGCTTTGAAGTCGTTTGGCAAGGTAAGCTCCACCACTCCGTAAGCATCGCTCTCGAAGGTCTCTCTTGTGCCGTTTTGCGTCTGTAGATGCACCTTTGCCGCAACCGGTTTGCCCTTACATGTAACGACAAAACGATACTTTTTAGAGGCGGTATAGCGGTCATGTTCGCGCGGCAGCGGATCGGGAGTGATCTCGAACTGTGCTTTTGGGTACTCAGTGAGCAGACGCGGTGAACGATCGGAGGGTTTGCCGTGGCCGTAAATATAGGTGAGCGCACTGGCGTAAAGCGCGGGGGTGTCGTTTTGGGCGACGAGGACGTGGTAGCTGCCAAAAGCGCTTTTGGGCAGCGTGACGTGCGGATGCGTGGCATTGAGCTCATGCGTATTGAGCTGCGGATCGATATAGGTGATTTGGGTCGTGGGAGCGAAGCCGTCGAGATGGTAGGCCGGCGCACCATGATGGCCGCCTGAGGGCGCGCTCAGTTGCCAGCTTAGGCTCTGCGCCGAGGCGAGCGTACCAAGCAAACAGAGCGCGAAAATTGGGGATTTCATCTTGACTCCTTAAAAGGTCATGTTGAGGCCCGCTAGATAGCTGCGCCCCTGATTGACGGTGATTGAGAGATCTTCCGCATCAAAAATACCGTCTTCGTTGCGATCCGAACTCGAACGCGCCGTGGAGTAGTACTGTTTGTCAAAAACGTTGTCTACCCGCGCAAACAGTTCAAGCGCCAAATCGCCGATTTTTGGAGCGTAAGAGGCCAGCAGGTTGAGCGTCCCGTGCCCCGCGATCTCGATCTCGTTGAGATCATCCGCGTAGTAGCTGGAGCGGGCGTTCAGCTCCGCCATAAAGTAGAGCACTTTAGTCGGTCGATAATCCACCACCAGATCGATCATATGCGCGGAGGTTCGGGGGATCTCGTTGTCGGTCACGTCAAAGAAGGTGACGTTTGATTGTTGTGCGTCGCCGTCGAGATCGATGCCGAAGTTGCGGTAATCGGTGTAGTAGGCATCCAGATAGGTATAGGCCAGCGAACCGCCGATCGTCTGCGTGATCGAACCGCCAAGCGAGAGTTCCGCGCCGCGATGCACCGCCCCGCCGATATTGTCCCACTTGTCGGTGGTGTCGGTGTCGCCGTAGTTGCCCGAACTCTTCATGATAAACTCCTGACGATCGATCCAAAAGAGCGACGCTTCGTAGTTGATCCCCCCTTTGACCCCGCGCAGGCCCAGTTCGTAGTTGTAGGAGTGCTCGGGTTTGAGACCCGGGTTGCTGATGGTGCTGCCATAGGTGCTCACCTCTCCGGCGTAGAGCTGTGTGACGGTAGGGGCACGAAATCCGGTCGAGAAGTTGGCAAAAAGCGCGTCGCTCTCGCCCATCTGATAGCTGCCGCCCAAACGGTAGGAGTAGACGTTGAAGCGTTTGTCGAACTGATTGCGCATCGAGTCTTCGTAATCCAGCATGATGGCGTCAAAGCGCAGGTTGGCCGTGAGGCTGAGCGCATCGGTGAGGGCGTGTTTGTACTCGCCGTAAATCGCATAGACGTTCTCGTCGGTCGTATCGTCGCTTTTGAAATCTCCTGCTTGCGCGTAGGCGTGGGGCGGTCGGTAGGTAAGACGCTGAGCGACGCGGTAGATCACCTTGTTGTCGTAGCTGTTCATCCGCAGATCGACGCCCAGCAGCGCCGCTGAGCGCTCAAACGAGCTGCGGTACTCCCCTTTGAGCCCGCGCTGTACCTGTTCATAGTGGTTGTCATAGACATAATCATCATCGCCGAACTGTGGGCTAAAACTGCCATTGGCATCACGGGTCTGGGGAGCGGAGACATATTCGGTGGTGTCGGTGTACATGTAAGCACTCAGCAGCAGGTTGCTCTGATCGTCAAAGTCCTTGGCATAGGTGGCAAATAGCTTGAGCAGCTCCACATCGAACATCCGCGCATAGTCGCGGCTGGGCTGGTAGCCGTTGTATTCGCTTTTGGGGTTATCCCTGGCTTCGCTCACCCCGCCGACGGTGCCGTGCGAATCCTTTTCGCGCTGCGAGTACTCCATCCCCAAATTCAGATCGGAGCTGTCGTCGATCAGGTACTGCAGCTTGCCGTTGAGGTATTTGTTGTCGTACTCGGAGTTCTCGTGGTAACCGTCACTCGCGCGCTGGCTGGCCTGAAGATGAAACGACAGATCGTCGTTGGCATAGCCCGCGCGCGCGATGTATTTGCGGTAGCCGTAACTGCCCGCCTCGGCCGCGCCGAAAAGTTCGGTCTGTTTCACGCCGCGCTTGGTGGTGATGATCACCGCGCCGGAGAGGGCATCGTCGCCAAAGAGGTAGCTTGCGCCCCCTTTGATCACCCGAATGCTTTCGATGTTGTCCATATCGATATTGACCTTGCCCGTGCGTTCAAAGACCGGAACCCCGTCAATCACCACCGCGACGCCGGGCTTTTCGCCCATGTACATCTGGTTCTCAACCCCGCGAATGTGGATCTTGAGCGAATCGCCCGTGCTCAGCTCCGTGGTCAGACCGGGGATGCGCTGGAGCATCTGCTGGATGTTTTCGGTATGCGCCATGTCGATCTTGTCGCCGCCAAGCAGGGCGGTCGAAGAGATCTCCTCTTTTTTGTGGGCGAAGCGATCGTCGATCGTTGATGATTCTACGCGAACGGTGCCGAGGTTCTCTTCAGCAAATCCGTGTGTCGCAAGCAGGGCCAAAGCCAAAGGAATGCCGAAGCGGCGTGATAAGAACATGATCTCTCCTGATGGGTTGTATTGATTTGCAGGCACACCGGGAGTTTAAGGAGTGTTCAAAGGAAGGATTTGTATGATCGTCCCGGTGCCAGACACCTACCCTCCGCCCTTGAGTCGCCAAACATCTAGGGGCAGGGGGTAAAAGTGCGTTATGCTATAGAAGTAGTGTTATATTTGTGTTAATTCTTTACTTTCTCAATTAGTTTTTCATTTTTATCTTACATGTAAGCTTAGGGCGATCCCCTTTTTGACGTTTAAATAATATACGAAAGTGATTTTAAGCGCCACTTTTTATAATTCCATCAAATTTTAAGCATAAGGAACAACAATGAAAAGAACCCTTGGTCTCTTGCTTGGCACCCTAGCGCTCTGTGCGCAGCTCCTCGCTTTCGACACGTCCAAAGCCGCAGAACTGCACCGTTTTTACAGCCATATGGATCAAAAAGCGTGCGCCGACTCCACGCTCTTTATGAAAGCCGATGCCGTTTTAGCCCTGATTCGTGAGGCCAAACCCTATCTGCTGCTCGACGTGCGCTCGGAGGGGGAAGCTTCGGTTTTGGGGCTGAGTGACCCGCACAGCGCACTGATTCCCATTGAGCGCCTCTTCACGCCCGAAGCGCTCAAAACCCTTCCCACCGACCGCCCCATCATCGCCATCTGCCACTCCGGCACGCGCGGCACTATGGCCGCCATCGGTCTGAAGCAACTCGGCTTCAAAAACGTCCACGTCCTCAAAGGCGGCATGATCGCCCTAGCCGACGCCAACACGCCCAAAAACGCGCCGCTTCGCTAGCCTTAAATCGCGGCTTTTGAGCATCACATAGCGCTCATAAAGCTGCTTGGCATTAATCTACTGCTTGCGCTGGGAAGTTAAAAAAACAGCTACAAATCTATACCCACTTGATTTCAAGTATAATTCCACCCTTATTCCCAACACACGGCGACACACCATGGCATCCGGCTTTCGCGGCAAATACTTTTCACTTCAAGCCATCACCGCAACCGTCGGTGCGATCACGCTGCGGCGCACGCACACCCGTGTGCAGGATTGTCACCGTTTTGAGCGCCCTAGAAGCGGGGATGCTCTTGATGATCCGCCGCCCGATGATCTTGAGATCCTGCTTGGTGTTATCGAACCCTTTAGCCCAAAGGTATCCCGTTGCCAATGTCACTGTAACCGCTACTTCGGCAGGCGCACCCGCTGCGCGTTGATCGTGGCTTCGTTTGTCCCTAAGCTTCGTTTTTTGTACCGCTATTTTCACACCGATACCTCCCCGCCGCGCCCCTTCTCTTTGCACTCTTGATCCGCACCGACGTTGCCTCTTTTACATGTAGAGGCCCTTAAACCCATAATATTTAAGGAACACACTATGTCACATCGCACAAGCCTGCTTGGATTTCCCCGCATCGGGGAGCACCGAGAACTCAAATTTGCCCTAGAGCAGTACTGGAAGGGCGCGCTTGATTTCGACGCCCTGGACAATCTCGCACAGATGCTACGCGCACGCCACTTTCAGCGCCAAAAAGCCTCCGGCATCGACGAAGTTGCCATCAACGACTTTAGCTTTTATGACAACATGCTCGACATGATGGTCGCACTGGGAAGCACACCGGAGCGTTTTGGCGATATCGACGACCCCGTCGCACGCTATTTTGCGATGGCGCGCGGGGATAGCACCCACGCTGCGCTGGAGATGACCAAATGGTTCAACACCAACTACCACTACCTTGTACCCGAACTGCACGCGCAGTTTCGCTTTGCGCCCGTCAATCCGGAAAAAATCCTGCGCGAATATGCCGAAGCACAGGCGCAAGGCATACACGGACGCATCGCGCTGATCGGCCCGATCACCTTTTTGGCCCTCTCCAAATGCGATGAGCAGGTGCGCGGCGTACTCTTTGACGGGCTGTTAAATCAATATGCGGCGCTGCTCGAAGCGCTAAGTCCGCTGCAAGCCGCCTTTACGTTTCATGAAAGCGCACTGGTCTGCGACCCGAGCGCGGAGGATCTCTCCTTGCTCAAGATCGCCTATGAGCGGCTGGGCAAGTGTGCTGATATCCGCGTCGCCACCTACTTTGAGCACGCGAGTGAGGCCACGGCGGTGCTGCTGCGCACCCCGATCACGTCGCTCGCGCTCGATTTTGTCCACGGTCCGGCCAATTTTGACGCACTCGAAGCCATCGGCAAGAGCACCAAAACACTCGTCGTCGGGATCATCAACGGACGCAACGTCTGGAAAAACGACCTTGAAGCGTCACTGCGTAACCTGGAGCAGATCGCTTTACATGTACCCAAAGAGCGCCTCATCATTGGCACCTCATGCTCACTTTTACATGTACCCTATAGCCTCGATCATGAGCACGCGCTTCCTTCGGAGGTTCGCGCACTGCTGGCGTTTGCGCACGAGAAGCTAGAAGAACTCGCCTTGCTCTCGCGCGCCTTTTTTGAGGGTGAAGCCCTGCCGCCGCGTTTGAGCGCCCCTGTGCGCAGCGATGACGCGGTGCAAGCACGCCTAGCCGCACTCACGCCCAACGACTACCGCCGACCCTACCCCTTCGCCATCCGCCGTGAAGCCGCCAAGGAGCTCTTTGATCTGCCGATTTTGCCCACCACCACCATCGGCTCTTTTCCCCAAACACCCGAAATCCGCAAAGCGCGTCAAGAGTTTAAAAAAGGCTTGATCACCCCCGAAGCGTATGAAACGGCAATGAAAGAGGCCATAGCCCACTGCGTGAGCCTGCAAGAGTCGCTGGGGCTGGACGTGCTGGTGCATGGTGAGTTTGAGCGCAACGATATGGTGGAGTACTTCGGCGAACAACTGCGCGGCTTCGCCTTTAGCGCCAACGGCTGGGTGCAAAGCTACGGCAGCCGATGCGTCAAGCCGCCCCTGCTCTACGCCGACGTCAGCCGCATCAAACCCATGACGCACTTTTGGAGCAGCTTCGCCCAAAGCCTCACCGACAAACCCATGAAAGGGATGCTCACCGGCCCTGTCACCATTCTCAACTGGAGCTTTGTGCGCGAAGATCAGAGCAGAGAGCAAAGCGCCAAGCAGATCGCACTGGCCATCAGCGACGAGATCGACGATCTGCAACGCGCAGGCATCAAGATGATTCAGGTGGATGAAGCGGCCTTCAAAGAGGGCTACCCGCTGCGCCGCAGTGAACGCGAAAAGTACGAGCGCTGGGCGCTGGAGAGCTTCTTACTCGCTACCGCGATAGCCGAGCGCGATACGCAGATCCACACCCACATGTGCTACAGCGAATTTACCGACATCATCCACACCATCGAAGCGATGGACGCCGACGTCATCTCCATCGAAACCTCACGCAGCGGCAACCGACTCCTGCGCATTTTCGAGCAGGTGGGCTACAAACAAGAGATCGGACCGGGCGTCTACGATATCCACTCCCCGCGCGTCCCAAGCGTGGAAGAGATCGAACACCAAATCCGCGCCCTACTCGAAGTGCTCAGCCCCGCTCAGCTCTGGATCAACCCCGACTGCGGCCTCAAAACCAGAGGCTGGAGCGAGACCGAAGCGGCGCTGCGCCATATGGTGCAAGCGGTCAGAAACGTCCGCGCGGCGCTGTGATGCGTCCCCTTTGCGGGGGCAAAAAAGTAAATAGACGTGACAGTTTTATAAAATTGAATGCTATAATACTGTCACGTTACTTCGCCAAAATGAGACAAAAATGCACATCATAGATGACCTTCAAAACGAAATTAGTAAACTTCCTTTTGACAAAACTTTTTCGTTCTCGACACTAAGTGTTGCGGGAGCCTCCAAAGATACGATTCGCAAATATTTACACAGACTGCACGAGCGTGGCGAAATCTCCATTGTAAAGAGAGGGGAATTCAAAAGAATCAAACCTCTCAACGAGTTGATTTTTATTTATGGCTCACTGAAAAAAGGGTTTGACAACCACCACCTACTAGAGCGATACGCTAAGCGTCTGGGGAAGGCAAAAACCGTAGGTAAGTTTGCGATGTTTGAAGACAGCTTCGGCAACTATCCCTATATCGTGCCTAAAAAAGTACACCACATCGAAGGCGAGCTGTATCAAATCACACGCCAAGAGCTGCTGCATCAACTTGATGAATTTGAAGGTGCTCCGGAGTTTTATCAGCGCAAAAAAATCTTGGTAAAATCACACCACGGGACGCAAAAGGCGTATGTGTACATCCGCACCGACGCCAAAATACCGCAAGATCAACAGCCCCTAAAATCGTGGCAAAACAACACAGACTATAAAGTGCAACAACTCCAAGAGTTCTTGAATCGGTTGTACTAACTCATGGCGGACACCACAACACGCTATCGCTCCTCTGCAACCTGTTCATACCCAAACCACAAAATACAAGCGGGAGATATTTATCAATTCGGCTGTGAGCTGGAGTTTTATATTGACACCGACAGGCATAAATTTACTGAAGCAGTCGATGCGATCCGATGTGCTGTCGCAGAGATCACCGATGTTGATATTCTTGTCGATCTCACATATCTGCCCGATGAGCCCGATCGATATCAATGCATACAGATTAAGCCCGACAACTCACTAGATGGACACGGTATCGAGATCAACACGCCGATTACCTCTCGTCAAGGTATCAAACACTATCTCACACATTTACTTCCGCTCATAGAACAATACGGCTACACAAACGCGGATACGGGCTTGCACTTTCACATCTCCACCGTGCAAACCGATGGCGTCAACTTGAACTTTTATCTCTACATGCTGATGTGCCATGAACGAGGGCTGCTTTCATCATGGGCACCGAGAACCGGCTATAGCCATAACGTGATGGATATTTTGCTCAAACACACCAAAGCCGAAGCCAGAACCAAAAAAACTGAAAAAGGAACCGTCTGGAATCTTGAAAAAATTGCACCTAACCGTATCGAAATCAAAACCATCGGTGGGACCAATTATCACCAAAATGCTGCTCGAATCATCGGAGAATTTGAAGAGTACGCCGGACTTTTTGATCTGTTGCGGTTCGACAGAAAGCCCGTATGGCGAGCAGAGCTTATAGCGCAACATAAAAACCTTGTCGCCTCGACTCCAAAAGAGGCCCAAAGCGAATTTTCTAAAGCTATAGCGCAGACTAATTTAATGGCTACGGGCAAAGCCTAAAGCACATCAAAACATCCGCACAGTAGCTATCTTCTTTCCCCTATAGTACAATATCGCAAAAACGGGCTTTTTATGGATCTCAACGTACAAAATTACCGCGACGCGTTTGAGCATAGAATCTACCGCTTCTCGCTCTTCTCGGCGGTTTTTACTTCCCTGCTGATCAGCATCATCTATGCCTTCGCGCAGATGTATCTCGATGCCCTCTTTGGGCTTATCGCTTTTGTGCTCTATCTAGGCGTGTATCAGCTCTACCGCCAAGGCAAAATCGGCTACGACCTTGCGACGCGTATCTTCGTCCTCTCCGCCGGCGTCTTGATTCTGGGCGGCTTTATGGTTTCTAGCTCAGTGCTGGATGGATACATTTTTATAATTTTGGTTCCGATTATAGCCATCGTCTTACGTCCGAAAGTCGAAGCGTTTGTGATCATCACCGCCTATTACGCTCTTTTTTTGGCCATCAATCTGCTGGAGATTGGCGCTGTGACGATCGAGCCTCGCCTGCTGGTGCTCACTCTCTTTGTCGAGAACATCGCACTCTTTTTCGTCAACTCCTACGTCGATGAGACGAGGCGCCTGCGCTACAACCTCGTGCGTCAAAACAGCCGCCTAAGCCATGAAGTCGCCACCGATCCGCTCACCGGCATCGCCAACCGCCGATCTTTTGACGAATATATCGCCGAACGCATCGAAACGTTTGCTCAAACGCGCAGCCCTTTTGCCTTCGCCATCGTCGATATCGACCACTTTAAAGAGGTCAACGACACCTACGGACACGACAAAGGCGACGAGGTACTGCGTAATGTGGCACAGATACTACAGCAATCGATCCGCGCCGATGACTTTGCGGCACGCTACGGAGGAGAGGAGTTTGTCATCTTTTTCAACGACTGCACACTAGAGCACGGCGCACTTTTGGCCGAGCGCATCAGAGAGCGGATCGAACGCAGCGCCTTGCTGGGTGAACGAACCCTAAGCGTGAGCATCGGTGTCGGCGCACCCGTCGCAGGCGACACTCCAAACACCATCTTTAGCCGAACCGACGAAGCGCTTTATAGAGCCAAACAGAACGGTCGCAACCGCGTAGAGCGATAGCCAATCGCAGATGATTGTGCCTTACATGTAAGAGCGCAGGCTCCCTAAAAAGCCCACAGCTCAAAACACCGCTTACATGTAAGCCTACAGATACGAGCAGTAGTAGTCGCTAACGCTGTGTACCTTCAGCTCAAACCGGGCGTTGCCCGGGACGTTGAAGCTTTCGCCGCCTTTGATGCTTCGCCATACACTCTCTCCCGGAAGCAAAATCTCCATCTCGCCTGAGAGAATCTCCATCAGCTCCGGCGCGTCGGTGCCGAAGCTGTATTCGCCCGGCAACATAATGCCCAGCGTCTTTTTACTGCCGTCGTCAAAAAGCACCGTGCGGCTGGTCACTTTGCCGCCGTGGTAGATATTGGCCGCTTTAACGACCGTAACGTGTTTAAATTGCTGCATAAGCGCCTCCTGTAATCAAAATGGCCATTATATCGCTAAAATTCGCTTCATCTTTTCTCTAGGAACGCTGATGCTGCTCTATCTTCTCTCTATCGTCGCGGGCTTTGCGCTGCTGGTGTGGAGCGCCGACAAATTCGTCGAAGGCGCCGCAAGTACGGCCAAACATCTGGGGATACCGACCCTGCTCATCGGCATCCTGATCGTGGGCTTTGGCACGAGTGCGCCTGAGATGGTGGTCTCCGCCATCGCCGCCATGGAGGGCAACCCCGCGCTCGCCCTTGGCAACGCCATAGGCTCAAACATCGTCAATATTGCGCTCATTCTGGGCGTCACCGCGCTGGTGGCCCCCATCGCGGTACACTCTAGCATCGTGCGCAAAGAGCTGCCTTTGCTGCTGCTCATCGTCTTGTTTGCAGGCGTTTTGCTTTATGACGGCGCACTTAGCCTCACCGAAGGCATGGTGCTGCTCGCAGGCTTTTTTGGCCTGATCGGTTGGTCGGTCTACTCCGCGCTCAGAGGCAAAGGCGACGCATTAGAGGGTGAAATCGAAGAGGAGCTGATCGAGCACGCCATGAGCCTCAAAGCGGGCATCATCTGGCTTGCGATCGGGCTGGTGCTGCTGATTAGCAGCTCGCGCATTCTGGTTTGGGGCGCGGTGGGCGTGGCACATGAGTTTGGCGTGAGCAACCTGATCATCGGCCTTACCATCGTGGCGCTGGGTACCTCACTGCCCGAACTCGCCGCCTCGGTGATCGCCGCGCGCAAGGGTGAGCACGACATCGCCATCGGCAACGTCGTAGGCTCCAATATGTTCAACATTCTTGCCGTCATCGGCATCGCCACCGTGATTGAGCCCATGAACGCCATCCCCGCCGAAGTGATGGCGCGCGACTGGATCGTCATGCTCGTCCTCACCGTCGCACTGATCGTGATGGCCTACGGGTTTAAAGGGCGTGAAGGGCGCATCAACCGTGTCGAAGGCACGATTTTGCTTTTGGCGTACGTCGCGTACAACACCTATTTGGGGTTGAGCCTCGCGGCGTAGACCAAGCCCGATTAGCGTTCGTAGTGGTATTTACACTATGATCGCACTCTCGCTCACCTTGTACACCAAACGGTGCTCATCAGTAATGCGTCTAGACCAGTACCCCACGAAATCGTGCTTCAGCGCCTCAGGTTTACCGATGCCGACAAAAGGGTTGCGGTCGATCTCTTTAATCAGCGCAATAATCTTTTGATGGATCTTTTTGTCATTGACCGCCCACAGATTAAAATCATGAAACGCCTGCGCTTCAAAGACCACCTGTTTCATTCAAAAAGCTTAGGATCGGCAGGTACAAGGTGTTGGTTTTCTCTAATATTGGCGATGGAGTCCAAAAGCTTCTCTTTGTTGGCCGCAGAAGCGCACAAATAGTCCGTATCATCCGATTCGCTGATGGAGAGCTCCACCCTTTTGTTGTGAAACATCTGGCGCAGCTTATCGATAAATGCATAGTTCAACTCTTCACTCTCAAGCACAAAATGGGCATTCATGAGGCTCATCCTTGATGTAACTTTTGGGTTATTTTAGTACAAAAAGATAAAAGTACCGTCGATTGCTATTGATAATAAATCTCATTCTTAAACAAACTCCAAGCCCAAAATCCGTATAATCCGCGCACCAAACCTCAAAAGGTGCGCCGATGAAGCCTCTTTGGATGCTTTTTGTTCTCCCCTTTTCGCTCTTTGCCGCCATGATCACCCCGCATGAGGCGATGCAGGCCCATTTAGGCGCTGACGCAGTGATTACCAAAGAGAGCGCCATGCTTACCCCCGCGCAACTTCAAGCGGTGGAAACGCGTAGCGGTATGAAGCTTGAGAGCAAAATTGTGCGCCTTTTTAGCGCCACGCGTGGCGGCAAGGAGGTGGCCAAAGGTGTTTTGCTGAGCCGCCTGATGCGTACCAAAAACGCCGTCATTCTCTACCTCTTCACCCCTGATCTGACCCTCAAAGCCGCCGAAGCGGTCGCGTTTAACGAACCGCCGGAGTATCTGCCAAGCGATGCGTGGTTCGATCAGTTCGATGATGCCAACCGCTCCCGCGAACTGCGCATGGGCAAAGACGTCACCGCCATCACGGGCGCGACCCTCTCGGCACGCTCCATCAGCGACGGCGCCAGAGTGGCCCGTGAGATCATACGCGCCTTACAACCATGAAGTTCACCCTCATCAAAGATCTCCGCGCCGATCCGCTGATGCGCAGCGTCATGCTTGGCGTACTGCTCTTTATCACCCTGTTTATCATCGCCGATCTCTTACTAAAATCCCACCAAATCGGCTTACATGTAAACCAAGTCGCCCTCACGCTTTATGGTGATGAGGCACAATATCTTGACCCCATTTCGCCCGCCGTTTTGTTAGAACTGATCCACGCCGATCTGTTTATGAGTATGCTGGCCCTGCTCACCTTAAGCGCCCTTTTTATCCGCCTCGAACCCTCACAAGGGCGTGCGCGTATCGGGGTGCATCTGCTCTTTAGCTCTGCGCTGCTTTCCCCTGCCACGCTGCTGGGGGCGCATTTCGGGCTGAGTGCGCTGGTGTGGGCGTGGGTGGGGCTCTTTTGGCTCTGGCATCTGCTCGCCCTCATCATGGCGGCCTCAAGCGCGTATCGGTTGCTGCGCTCATGAATGCACTCTATCGCCTTGCCATCGCCTATTTTTGCCTCTTTGCCCTTGCGCTGCTCGCTTCAGGCGGCGCTCTGGCGCTGCTCAAAGGGGGCTTCACTCCAAGCTCCGTCGCCGCGTACTACACCCCCAAAAGTGCGCTGGGTATCTTAGAAATCGCCCAACCCCACCTCATCGCCATCGGCATTTTTATCATGGTTTTGGGGCACTTTTTTCTCTTTGTCAAAGTCTCGGTGCGCTTACATGTAAAGGCCCTCTACCTCTTCGCACTGCTGATGATCCTTGCCCCCTTTGCGATCACCTCACCCAACAGCCCCTTTGCGCTGCTTAAAGCCCTCGCCACCGCCGCTTTTGTTCTGCTTGGCGCCTATCTCTCACTAAAGCTGCTGCGCCACGCTCTACGCGGGTAGCCTTCGCATGGTATAATCCCCGCCACTTCAGACAAGGACGCCAAGCCTCATGCAGACCCGCGACGTCATCGTCACCAACATCATGGCCATCCTCAAAGAGGATCGCCGCAACGTACTGATCCTCCTCTTCTACTCTGTCATCGAAGCGCTGCTGGCGCTGACCGTTCCGCTCGCCTCTTCATTTGTCATCAACAGCGTCATGGCGCACGCCGCCATCTCGGTAGCCGTGCTGGGCTTTATCATCCTCTCGATGTTCGGGCTCATCACCGTCGTGCAGGTCATCCGCGAATACATCGTCGAGAAGTTCCAGCAGAAGATCTTTCTTACCACCGGCATCAAGGTCGCCACTCAGGCACTGGAGCACCCCATCTCAGAGCGCGAGCGCCACAAGTACATGAACTACTTCTTCGATGTCCTCTCGATCCAGAAGTTTTTCCCCATTTTACTGCTGGATGGGGCGGGGATCCTCTTTAAAATCATCGTCAGCCTGCTGCTGCTCATCGCCTTCGATCCGCTCCTCTTTGGGGTTGGGCTGCTCTTTTTCACCCTCTATTTCTTGTTGATCCTCTATCTGGGGCGCAACGGCGTCGCCCGCGCATTGGAGCGCTCCAACGCCAAGCACGAAGCGATCTATACCCTCCAAAGCCTCAACGACCGCAACGAACCCCCACAGCAACTGCTTGAAGAGTTCGATACGATGCTTGGCGGCTACGTCAAGGCCCGCGATCGCCTTTTTCGCATCGTCATCCGCCAAGAGGCACTCACCTTCTTTGCCGAGGGGGTTATCTTCAGCGCCTTTATGCTCATCGGCGGCTATCTGGTCATCAACGGCACCCTGCCGCTGGGCGAGTTCATCGCGACGGAGATTGTTATCGTCTCAATCACCTACGCGCTGAAGAGCTTCGTGAAGCAGTTTGACTACATCTACGACACGTTGGAGGGCTTTTACAAGATCACCAAGCTCTCGGATAAACTCAGCGAGGCGCACCATGCGTAACTACCGCTTCCGCTCCCTCGCGCGCGTTGCCCTCTCGCCGCTGGTACTGCGCGTCTGGCTTGCGACGATACTGATCGTCGCCTTGCTTATCTTCATGCTCTTTTTGCCGTGGCAGCAGACCGTCAAAGGGATCGGGAAGGTGATCGCCCTCGATCCGAGCGAACGCGACTATGAAATTTCAGCCACCATCGACGGTATCATCACCGCCTTACATGTACACGAAGGTTTGCACGTTAGCGCCGGTGCGCCGCTCTTTGAGATGCGCGACCTTGACGCCGATCTGCCGCGCAGACTCCGCGAAGCCGCACAGAGTCTCTTGGCGCAGCGTACGCAACTAGTGCAAGAGCAGCAGAGCCTGCACAACCGCAAGACCAACACCCGCGCCGCGCTCGATCAGGCGATGGCGCGTTTTGCGCAGCGCGAAGCGCAGGCGCAGGCGGCAGTGCGCAAAGCCCGCTTTGCCCTCGAAGCGGCCTCACGCAGCGAAGAGGTAGAGCTTGCCCAGTTCAAACGTACCGAAGCCCTATATGCCTCCGGGCTGGAGTCGCGCCGTAGCTTCGAGCGCTCCGGAGAGAGCCTGCTGCGCGCCACGGCCCTACGCGAAGCGGCGCAAAGTGAATTAGAGGTACACGAAGCGGCGGTGCAGATCGTGCAGCAAGAGCGCGAACAGAGCCGCCTGGAGCTGCACAGCGCCCTAGAGTCGCTAGAAGGCTCCATCGCCGCCCTCCAGAGCCGCCTCGAAGCCCTCTCACGCGAAGAAGCTTCCATGCAGACAAGTATCGAACGCAACGCCGCTTCAGTGGTGCGCGCCCCCAAAGAGGGAAGCGTCGTGCGGGTACTGCACAACGACGGAGCACGCCTACTGCGCCGCGGCGAAGCGGTACTGCACTTCGCCCCTGACGTCACCCAAAGGGCACTGCTCGTCGAAGTGAGCGGCTTTAACATGCCGCTCATCAAAGTCGGCCTCAAGACCCGTATCATGTTCTACGGCTGGCCGGCGTTTCAGATTTCGGGCTGGCCGACCATTCGTTTCGGTACCTTTAGCGGTATCATCGCCAGAGTCGATCCCATCGCTCACGAAACAGGGCGCTATTACGTCTACGTCGTTGAAGACCCGAATGAACCCTGGCCCAAAGAAGCACTGCGCATCGGTACGCAAGCCAATGTCTGGGCGGCGCTCTCGACGGTACAGATCTGGTATGAGCTGTGGCGGCTAATGAACGCCTCGCCGCCGCAGATGGTCGAGCCGATCCTGAGCGAGGAGCGCTGATGCGCTTTGCTTTACTACTGCTGGCCTCGGTGCTTCAAGCGCAAAGCACACTCGATTTTGATGCCATACAAGCACACCTCACCCCCAAAAACCCCTATGTCCAAAGCGCCTTGCTTCCCCAGAGTGTGGCTCAGGGGCGCAGCATCGCCGCCGATGCCCCGTTTGATCCCACCGCAAACGCGCAGTTCGAGCGCAAACGCTATCCACTGGGAGATGCCGATTTTTACGACCTCACCCTCACCCAAAATCTCCCCTACGGCCTCTCGCTCTTTGGCGGACATCGCAGATCTGAAGGGGTTTCAGAGTACCACAATATCAAAACCGGCGATCTGGGCGAATGGCGCATCGGTGCCAAGGCCGACCTCTTTGCACTTGCCCACTCCACCACGCCTGAATACCTCGCACGTGAAGAGGCCGCGCTTGCATGGCGCCAAAGCACGCTTGACGCACTAGAGGAGCTGCGCATCCTCGGCCAAAAAATCACGCACGGCCATATTCAAGCCTGCTATGCCAAAGAGGTGCATGAGCTAGAACAAGCACTGCTAGAACGCATCATGCAGCGCCACCACTGGATCAAAGCGCGTATCGATGAGGGACAGATCGAGGCGATCGCACTAGAAGAAAACCGCGCCCTCATCCTACACCAAGAGCGCCGCGTACGCAGCGCCCAAACCCGTGCGCAGACCCTACATCGCAGCCTCGCGACCTATCTGGGGCTCGATCTTGAAGCGTTCGATGCTCGCTACCGCCTAGAGACTCCTGCATTGCCAAACGAGCCGCTCAAGCCGCAACAGCTTTTTGAACACGCCCTCTTACACCGCAGCGACCTACGCAGCCTAGCACTGCGGCGCGAACGGCTCACACTCCAAAGCGACTACGTCTCGGCGCAAGCTTACCCCAAAACCACCCTATCGCTCCAAGGCGTCCACGACCAAAGCTATGAAGAGGGGGGCTTCAAACTGGCACTTAACGCGGAGTTTCCCCTACCTCAAAGCCGCTACAAAGGAGACAAACTTCGCTTTGAAGCAGAGTCGTCACAGCTCGACGCCACAGAAAAACGCACCCTCTTGGAGCTGCGCACCACCTTTGAAAACGGGGTGCAGCAGCTTCAGACGTTGCATCACAACATCATTGACCTCAAACAAGAAGAGGCCTTACATGTAAGGCTGCTGCGTGCAGAGCAAAGCCGCTTCGAGCTGGGTCAAAGCGACCTCTTTCGCCTCAACGCGAGAGAAGAGCAGTGGCTAAGCGCCCTGCTTCGTACCCTAGAAGCGGAAGCGGAGTACCGCATAGGGCGCGAAGCGCTCCTCTATCAAAGCGTTCAAGAATCACTTTTATTAATAATGAAAAGACTTATCAAAAATTAATTTTTCTTATTATTACTTTATGTAACATTTTAAGCGTCAATAATATTTTTTTATTCTTTATTCAGCATTTCCGCCCCCCTTGCTCTGCTATGCTCGTATCAAACTTTTGTCACAAGGAGTGAAGATGCAAGGGTGGAACACCAAAATAGCAGCAGCGCTGGCCCTAACCGGCGCCATGATACTGGGGGGATGCAACTCCTCTTCAAGCAGCAGCAACAATGAAACGCCGCCGCCGGAACAGACGCTCATTACCTACACGGATTACAAAGGCGCTACCCGTCAAGCGGAGCTCACACCCGGTGCGGCGGAGTACCACACGGGCACAGGGTATGGCCAAACCCTCTTTGACAGCGTGGACAAAAAGTGTCAGCACTGCCACAACGAACTCTTTGATACATGGAAAGGCTCGATGCACGGCCGCTCATGGTCTGATCCCATCTTCCAAAGCAAATACCAAGACTACCTGCGCATCACGATCAACAAGATCGGCGAGGACAACAGCGCCAAAGTGGGCGCGGACGGCGTCACGGGCCGCGTGCTTAACGAACAGGTCTTCAAAGGGGCCGCGCAGGTGTGCGTCGCCTGTCACGCTCCGGGTGCCTACTACGCCGGAGATTTCAAAATCGAGCTGGAAAAACTCAAAGAGAGCGGTGCCACCACTGCCGATCTAAGCGCCGCGCAAGCGGAGCATCAAGCCAACAACAGCCCCTTTGACGCCACCCAAAGTGCGAGCGTCGTAGCGGTTGCCCACACCGACGGCGCGCTGTATAAGGCGACCTACCATATCGGCCACGAAGCCAACCGCGAAGGGATCAACTGCGCCTTTTGTCACAGCATCGAAACCCCACGTCTGATGGGACTAGAGCAAGATGGCGGCGCAGCGGGCAGCTACACCCTCAAAGATCATCTGCGCGTCGGGGCGCACGGTCCGGCAAAGTACAGCGCTGGGACTACACTGAGTTATGATAAAAACGCATCCGCCCCTCAGATGAACGCCTTTTTCAAAATCGTAGGGCCCGAGAGCTACACGGGCTACGCCCACACCCCAAAAGCAGAGGGCGAATACGACGTTGCCAAAGCCAAAGACGGTCGCTACTCCATGACCAGCAAAGACCTCAACGGCACAAACGGTAAAGTCCACTACACCGGCGGACCGTTCTACGGCCCCTTTGGTGTCACCGGCATCCGCAACGAAAACGCGAATGACGAGACCAACCGCAGCGCTCAGGTGCATCCTGACTTCCATTACGACACCAACAACCACTTTGGCGCGAGCGGTAAGGCGCTCTGTCTCTCCTGCCACCAGCGCAGCGCCGGAGCGACCGTACCTGCAGGCGAAGAGGGGGCAGGCAGCTTTATGGAGCTCTGCTCAACCTGGACGGCGGTCTCCACCGGAAGCGACACCAACCTAGTCGATACCCAAACCTCACCGCGCTGCCAGAAGTGCCATATGGAGAAGATCGAAGGCACCGTGCTGCATCAGTGGGGCAAACCGACCGAACTCTTCACCGACAAAGCCCTGCTTACCGCGCACTTCTACGCCGATGACAGCGAAGGCTACGGCAGTGAGAATCCTGTTGCATCGGGCTGGCTCAACTCCCACGCCTTTTTGGGTGCGAGCAAAACCGGCGGCGACGGCGCAGCGGCAATGAAAAAGGTCAAAAGCGGTTTTGCCGCCGATCTGAACGCCACGCAAGAGGGCAATACCCTCACCGTGCAGACCACCCTGCTCAACAAAACCGCCCACATGCTCCCCGGTGCCCATCCGATGCGCCGTATGCTGACCCGCGTCATCGTCACCGACGCGCAGGGCAACAAGGTGCCGCTTGCCTCGGCTACGGGCCTCTCTACGTTCGAAGACGTCACCAACAGCGTCGTTTCCCTAACAGGCAAAACGCTGCATGATAGTGCTCATAAAGAGGTAAGCGTCAACTTCAACGGCTCCGATGCGCTTGACTTCCCGGGCAAAACCCCCGATCTCGCAGGCGAAGCGCTCTTGAGCCAGAAGTTTGATGGCACCGTCGTGAGCATCACCGGCACCGACTCAACCGTCTTAGCTCAAGAGATCAACGGCACCCAAACTGTCGGCACCGTAGCGCGCGCTACCATTATCGACAGTGCCGCACAAACCGACTTTACCCGCATCTACGGACGCGAAACCGGCAAAAAATACAACGGCGACTATGTGGTGCGTCCGGGCTTCGACTCGAATCTGGTGCGCATGGACAACCGCCTAAGCCCCAACGAGCGCGAAACCTACACCCTCACCTACGACCTGACGGGTCTGAGTGATGTGAATGTCACCATGAAGGTCTACTACATGCAAAAAGGGGCCAACGGCAAGTTCCCTTCTACGGCAGAGGGCTTCTTGGATGACGCGGTCAATGCGGAGAAGAAATTCCTGATCACCGAAGTCTTTAGCAAGACCCTCACCGTTGATTAGTCATCTCTCTCGCATCAATCAGATGCGAGAAGCTTTAGGGGGTTGCAAGGGACACGTGTGTCCCTGCCACTGTGCGGGCTTTGCTCGTACAGTGTTTCCCTTACATGTAAGGCTTCACGAACGTCTTTATATTCCCGCTCTCAATCCGCTCTTTTTGATGGGTAAAGATCAGATACCCCACCCCCATCCGCTCTAAAAACGCTATCGCTTTCTCTCGCTCCATCACCGACGTGGCGGTCGCATAAGCGTCGATATCGGCATTGGAACCGTACGAAAAAAGGGTGATCGACGCAAAGGTTTTGGCGCTGCGCTTGGTTTTGGGATCAATCAGATGGTTGTGGTTTTGATCGTTCACAAAGCGCCGATAGGTGCCGCTGGTGGAGATCGCAAGAGCGCCGCGCACGCTTTGAAACCGCGCAATGATCCCCTCCTCAAAGGGATTTTCGATCTCCACCTTACATGTAGCCACGCAGCGGATATCGCCGCTCAGGGCAATCAGCCCCTGCGATGCATTGGCCTCGCGGTAGAGCCCATACACGGCGTCCACCCCAAAACCCTTGCCCATGCCGCCCAGATCGACGCGGTAGCCGCTTTGCAGCGTGGCATCGGTGGCGTTGAACTCCAGCGCTCCAAAACCCACCTTCTGCGCTTCGAGCAGCGCTTCGGAGGGGATGCGCTCCGCTTCACCGAAGCGATACGCCCCCTGCGTGACGCTGCCCACCGTCACATCAAACGCACCGCCGCTCTCGCGGTAGTAACGCGCACACAGGCTCAGTGCCGCGTAGGTATCGCTTGAGAGGCTTACATGTAAGTCCCGATTCAAGCGATAAATCTCGGCCCTCTCATCATACGACGAGAGCGCCGCTTCGACCCTGCCTAGCCGCTCTATCGCCCTTTGCAGCAGTGCGCCATCGGAGGCACTGAGTGTTGCCGTCGTGCCCATACTCAGCACGCTACGCTCGATCAACGGTTCGGCGCCCGCTACAACGGCAATCGTAAGATAAAATATAACACTTTTAAATATAAACATTTCTCGACTCCAAACATCAAAAAATTTGCTACCATGGTAGCTTAAATGCCTATTCGGAGTCTTGATGTTGTTCCAAAAATGGCTCGCGTTATTGCTGGTACTTTGTTTTGCCCTGCTCTTTACGCCCATTTATCTCATTATCGAAAACAACAAACATGCAAGAATCGAGATGGTACTTGAGAAACACCGCCAAAACCTCCATACGCACGTACAATCTTTTTTGCACAACCAAAACGATCTGGCCGATCTCGTCTATGATCAAACCGTCTCGGATGAAGCCATCTTGCACCTTTTAGAGGAGGCGTACAGCGCGGATGAGTCCAAACGTACCCACCTTCGCGCCCAACTCATCGCGATGCTCGAAGGACGCTACCGCATCTACCGCAAACAACACATCTTGCAATACCACTTCGTCTTGGCCGACGGTACCGTCTTTTTGCGGATGCACAAAAAGGAGCGCTTCGGCGATGCGCTTCACGGTGTGCGCGAGGATTTCAAAACCGTCAATGAGGAACAACGTATCATACGCGGCTTCGCTCAAGGGCGCACCGCCCACGGCTTTCGCAACGTCTATCCCCTCTTTGGCCCATCAGGCAAGCATATCGGGGCACTGGAGGTCTCTTTTGCCAGCGAGCTGCTGCAAGACCACCTCACCCTAAGCAGCCGCATCCATTCTCACTTTTTGGTGCACAAAGAGGTGGTCGATACCAGAGCCTGGCAGCGCGACGACCGCGTCATCACCTACGCGCCCAGCATGGAACACCCAAGCTATCTCAGCCACACCCCCTTAAACCACCAAAGTGCGGAGTGCCTCCAAAACAACCCCGCCCGCATCGCCGCGCTGCAGGAATCTATCTTGCGAGGAATGGCGCAAACGCTCCCCTTCACCCTCTACAGCGCCGAAGGCGATATCGACAAGGTGATTGGCTTTTATCCGATCCATCACGCCATCAGCAACCGCGTCGTCGCTTGGATTGTCACCTATGAAGACGAGCCCATCATTCGAAACATTCTGGCAAACGGCCGTATGATGCAGGCTACGGCAGGTCTGCTGCTGCTCGTGGTGTTGCTCTTCATCTACCGACTGCTGATGCAGCGCCATGAGATGCACCGACTCAACGAGCGTTTCGAGCTCGTCCTCAAGGCGATCAACGACGGTATATGGGACTGGGAGATCTCCGCAAACAGCGTCTACTTCTCACCGCAATGGAAAGCCATGCTGGGCTATGACGATTTAGAGAATCGGCCTGAGCGTTTTTTTGAGCTGATCCACCCCGACGACAAAGAACGCGTCCAAGAGGTGCTTGAGGCACACTGGCGCGACCCTCAAATCGCCCCCTACCACCTACAAGCACGGCTGCGCTGCCAAGACGGCCGCTACAAATGGATTCTCATCCGTGGCAAAACCGTGCTCGACGCAGAGGGCAAACCGACCCGCATGGTGGGCTCACATACCGACATCGACGCCATGTACCGCCTGCAACAAGACCTCGCCAAGCACCAAAAATTACTGCAAAGCGTCTTTGATCTGATGGCGATCGGCGTGAGCATCACCGACGAGCAGGGCAACATCATCGACTGCAACCGCGCTTCGGAGCAGATTCTAGGCGTCACCAAAGAGGAGCATCTGCGCCGCAGTTACCAAGGCCCCTACTGGCAGATCGTCGATGAGCATCAGCGCCCGCTTAGCGCCGAAGCCTAAACCAGCGTCAAGGCTCTCACCCAAAAACGTGCCTTCAACAGCGAGCTGATGGGGGTTCTCCACCCGGAAGGGATCCGCTGGATCGAAGTAAGCGCCGATTATCTTGGTCTTGAGGGGTATGGCGTCGCCATCGTCTATGTGGACGTCACCGACTATAAAGCGGCGCTCTCCAAAGCCCAACAACTTCAGACGAAGTTTTATACCCTCTTTGAAGAGTCGCTAGACGCTATCTGTCTTATCGACCCGGAGTCGCAGCAGATCGTGGAGTTCAACAGCAGGGCCCACGAGATGCTGGGCTACTCCCGCGAAGAGTATGCCCAACTACGCATTGAGCAAATCGACACCACCGAAGACAAAGTACAGGTCACCCGGCGCGTAGAGCAGCTCTTTGAGCAGCAAGCCGTCCGCTTTAGTACCCAGCACCGCTGCAAAGACGGCAGCCTTAAAGACGTGCAGGTCAATCTGCGTCTGGTGCAGATCGACGACGCCCCCATCATCCATGCCACCTTCCACGACGTCACGGAGCTCGAAGATGCCAAGCGCGCTTTGCAGGAGGCTTCAACACGCGCTTTGAGTGCCAGCCGCTCCAAATCGGAGTTTCTGGCCAATATGAGCCATGAGATCCGCACGCCTCTTGGCGGGGTCATCGGCCTCATCGAGCTCACCCTCAAGACCGATCTGGGCACCAAACAGCGTGACTACCTCCAAAAGTCGCTCAATTCCGCCCACGCGCTGCTGCGCATCCTCAATGACATTCTTGACTACTCCAAAATCGAGGCGGGCAAACTCGAACTCGAGTCCCGCCCCTTCGAGCTTGCTGAGGTGCTGCGCACCGTCAAAGACCTCTTTGGGTATCAGGCGCAGCGCAAAGGAATCGCCTTTAGCGTCGTCGCGCCCCCTTCATGCCGCCTCATCGGCGATGCCCTGCGGCTGACGCAGGTGCTGAGCAATCTGGTCGGCAACGCAGTGAAGTTCACCCATCAAGGGGCCATCACCCTCTTAGCCGCGATCACGCAACAAAGCGAAGAGCGCCTAGAGATCGACTTTTCGGTCAAAGACAGCGGTATCGGGATGAATGCAGCGACGCTTAATCGCCTCTTTGGCAGCTTCCATCAAGCCGACAGCTCCATCACCAGAGAGTATGGCGGCAACGGCCTGGGGCTCGCCATCTCCAGACAGCTTGTGGAACTCATGGGCGGCTCGATACGCGTCAGCTCCACAGAGGGCGTCGGTAGCACCTTTACCTTTACCCTGAGTCTCGAGATTGATCGCTCCGCACGTATCCAAAAACCCTCCGAACCGGCCCCCAGCAACGATTTCACCGCAATTGCAGGCGCGCACATCTTACTGGTTGAGGACAACCTCATCAACCAACTCGTCGCTACCGAAATGCTCAGCGACTTTAACGTCGAAGTGGCCCAAAACGGCGCAGAAGCGGTGGAAAAGGCTTCAAGCGCCCCCTTTGATCTGATCTTGATGGATCTGCAGATGCCCGTGATGGACGGCTTCGAAGCGAGCCGCCGCATCCGCGCAAGCGGCAACACCACCCCCATTGTAGCGCTTAGTGCCGCGGTGATGCAAGAGGATATCATCCGCAGTGAAGAGGCGGGTATGAACGCCCATCTCAGCAAGCCCATAGAGCCGGAGCAACTCGCCAAAACTCTGCTACAATTTTTACCATCCAAGGAGCCATCGTGAACCCACAACCGCAGCAGCTCAGCACCGAAGAGATCAATCAACGTTTTCGCCTCACGATGGAGGCGACGAACACCGGACTATGGACTTGGGATATGGGCGAAAACATCACATGGTCGGACGAGGCCTACACCCAACTGGGCTACACGCCGCAAGCCTTTGAACTGAGCATGACCTTCTTTCTCACCACCCTGCTGCATCCCAATGACCGCGCGTCGATGTTTACGGGCATCGAGCGTCAGATCGCCGAAAGTGGCAGGTTTATCATACAATTTCGTCTCAAAAATGCTTCGGGCGGCTACAGTTGGATCGAAGGGCGCGGCAAAACCACCGCTTATGATGCGCAAGGGGCGCCCTCGATGATGATGGGCACCCACCTCGACATCAGTGAGCGCAAAAAGGTCGAAGCCGATCTGGCAGAAGCCAAAGAGCGTTCCGAAGACGCCAACCGTGCCAAAAGCGAATTTTTGGCCAACATGAGCCACGAAATCCGCACCCCGCTCAACGCCATTATCGGGTTTTGTGAAATCGCTCATTATGATGATGCTCCGCAAAAACTGCACGCTCACCTCGATAAGATCCACCACGCCGGAAGGGTTTTGCTCGATACCATCAATAACATCATCGACTACGCGGCCATCGAATCGGGCCATCTGGATCTCCATCGCACCCCCTTCTTCTTCGCAACCATCATCGATCATCTCTACAGCCTCTTTGCCGAGAGCGCCAAAAACAAGGGGCTGGCATTTCGTGCACATGTCGATGAGACGCTCGAGCGTATCTACTGCGCCGATGCGCTGCGCGTACGCCAATTACTCACCAACATGATCGCCAACGCCATCAAATTTACCGATTCCGGCGAGGTAACATTTGGCATCACCGCCTCGCGTGTCGAAGAGGGGCGCACCTGGGTGGAGTACCGCATCAGCGACACCGGCATCGGCATGAGCGAAGAGCAGCAGCAACGCCTCTTTAGCACCTTTAGCCAAGCCGACAACTCGATCACCCGCGTCCACGGCGGAAGCGGTCTTGGGCTGGTGATCAGCGAACGGCTGATCAAAGCGCTGGGGGGTTCTCAAATTCTCATCCAAAGTACACCCGGCGTGGGGAGCGTCTTTAAGTTTGAACTGCCTCTGGACCACTGCAGCGAGGCCGAGCAAGAGGCATTGGTCACCAAACATAGCCTCATAAACGATCCCGATTTCAAGATGACGGGGCATATATTGCTGGTAGAAGACAACCTCATCAACCAAGAGGTTGCCACGGCTCAACTAGAGCACATAGGGCTTACATGTACGCTCGCGCAAAACGGAGTGCAGGCGGTCGCCCTCTCAAGGCAGCAGCAGTTTGATCTCATCCTCATGGATCTGCAAATGCCCGAACTCGACGGCTACGAAGCGACCAAACAGATCCGCCGTTTCGATACCCAAACCCCCATCATCGCACTAAGCGCCGCCGCGATGACCCAGGATCGGCGCAAAGCGCTGGATGCGGGCATGAACGACCATCTAGGCAAACCCATCGACCCCAAAGAGCTGCATAAAATGCTGCTGGAGTGGATGCCACAGCCGCAGCAGGGCGTTTTCGATACGCCGATTTTGGAGCCTGAAATAGCCCTAGCGCGCCTTGGAGGCAAAACCGCCCTCTACGAGAAGCTACTCGCCCACTTTAAAACCCAGATCGCGTCCGAGTTCCTCCCCTTAAGCGAGGCGCTAGGTCGCCTGGACGTCGCTTCGCCAAGCGATATTGAAGAGGCCGAGCGAGAGGTACACACCCTCAAAGGGGTGAGCGCCAATCTGGCCGCGACCACGCTGTATCAGCTCTGCACCTCGATCGATACGGCTCTTAAAGAAGGCACCGCTCCCACATATGCCGAGCGCACGCGGTTTTCGCAGCTTCTGTACGCTACGCGTGACGCCATCGACGAACGTCTTGGCGCGCAGCCGACACCTGCGCCTGCCACCGTCTCTTACGATGCGCAGGTGCTGCAACGCAGCCTCGAAGCCCTTGCCGCGCAACTCGAACAAAATGAATTTATCGATGACGCCACCGGCGAAAAATTGCTCCTTCAGCTCGCCGCATCGCCTTTAAGCGCACAGGCCAAAACGCTCGAAGAGGCGCTTGGAAACTTTAACTATCCTGCTGCCCGCGCTCTGGTACAAAGCATCCTCGAGCACCTCAAGACAGGAGGAAGCACATGAGTGCATGGATGATCCTCTGCGTACTTTTAGCCCTTGGGCTGCTGTGGTGCCTCTATACCCGCCGCACACTACAGCCGTGCACCAAGGAGCGCGAAGAGCAGTGTGTTCAAGCGCTTCAAGAGCGACAAGCCTCCCAAGCGCATCTGAGCGAAACCGAGCGAAGTCACAGCGCGCCCGACATCTCCTCATCCCCTACCGAGTCCGTCGTCTCTGTGCCCGAAAAAGCGCGTCTGCTGGTGGTGGACGATCAGCCTACCAACGCACGCATGTTGGCCAACGGCTTGGTCGGCGAATATACTGTTTTGATCGCCACAGGCGGAGCCAAAGCGCTCGAAATCGCACGCAGCGAGCTACCGCCCGATCTGATACTGCTTGACATCATGATGCCGGGCATCGACGGCTACACCACCTGCCGCGAACTCAAAAACGACCCCAAAACAAGCCGTATCCCGGTGATCTTCGTCAGTGCGCTGGATGAGGCGCATGAAGAGGAGCGCGGGCTCAACCTCGGCGCGGTGGACTACATCACCAAGCCCTTCAATCTCCCCATCGTCAAAGCGCGTGTGCGCAACCACATCAGCCTTAAGCGCCAAGCCGATCTACTCGAAGCAATGTCGCACGTCGATCCGCTCACCCGAATCGCCAACCGCCGCCACTTCGACGAAAAACTCTCCGCCGAAGCGATGCGCAGCGCACGCCATGAGACCAATCTGGCTTTAATGATGATCGATATCGACTACTTCAAGCACTTCAACGACCATTACGGCCACGGTCTAGGCGATGAGTGCCTCACAAGGGTCGCTCAAGCGCTCAAATCGACCCTGATGCGCCCCGCCGATCTACTCGCACGCTACGGCGGCGAAGAGTTTGTGGCCGTCCTGCCCGAAACCGACGATACGGGGGCGATGCAGATCGCGAGCCGAATGCTTGAGGCGATCAGTGCGCTGCAGATTCCCCACGCCTACTCCAAAGCCGCCGATCATGTCACGGTCAGCATCGACGTCGTCTCTTCTAGGGTATCTTCCAGAACGGACGCGGCGCAGCTACTTCAACGCGCCGATGAAGCGCTTTATAGAGCCAAAGCCACGGGGCGAAACCGCGTCGAGGGCTATGAACTTTAATCAAGCAGATGCTCATAACGGGCATCGGTGAGGGTTTTAAGAAAGGCGACAAGCGCATCGATTTTGGCTTCGGTGAGGGGTTTGGTGGCTTGAAGCACCTCGTGGTTGATCGTCGCGTTGACCTCCGGCGCGTCCCAGGGTTGAGCGGTTTCGGGGTTGAGCGCGTGGCCGCCCTGACCTGCCATGTGGTCATAAAAGGCGATCACCGTGCGCAGCTCTTTAAAGACCCCGTTGCTCATATACGGCGCGGTGACGGCGATATTGCGCAAAGTCGGCACCTTTACCTTGCCATAATGCGCGGAGTCGTTAATGTCCGCTCTGCCGCCAAGGCCCAAATCGGTGGTATCGCGGCTCAGCCCTTTGGCGCTTAGCGTTGCGTAGTTGCGCGGGGTGCCGATGTTTTCATACTCGAAGTTGGTGAAGCTCTCACGCGGGCTTTCGCTCTCGGTGTTGAGGGCGTGGCAGGTGGCGCAGTTGGTGTTGTTGTTGCTAAAAAAGAGGGTGTAGCCCAGCTCCTCCTCATCGCTAAACGCCGCCGCTCCTGCTTTCCAGCGGTCGTATTTGGAGTCAAAGGGGGCAAACTCTTCGGTCTTTTCATACTTGGCGATCGCTTCGGCGAGGGCGTCGTATGCCGCTTCGGCATCCTCAAAGATCGATTCACCGTAGAGGGTTTTAAAGTTACTGACATAAAGATCATTCTCTTTGACCCGCTCGATGACGCTCTGCGCGTCACTCATCATCATTTCGGCACTGTCGAGAAAAGGGCCTTTGGCCTGCTCTTTAAGGCTCGCGGCGCGCCCGTCGTGAAATTGGCCCCCTTTATAACTGCCGTCACTCTGCTGATGAAACTCTGGGCTAAGCTGCGCATAGCCCGCCGTGGGGGCATTGCGCCCTCCTAAAGTAAGGCCGTCATCACCAAGTGAGAGCGCGCCGCCTACGGGGTTGCCATGAGAGGGATCACGAAAACGCGCATCGGCAAGCCCGTGCTCGGCGTTGTGGCACGAAGCGCATGAGATGGAGCGTGTGAGCGAAAGATTGGCGTCGTGAAAAAGTAGGTCCCCAAGCTCCTCTTTGGTGAGTTTTGGGGCTTCTTCTTTGGGGCTAGAGCTGCCTCCGCCGCAGCCCGCCAGCATCAGGGTAGCCAAAAGGCTTACATGTAACGATTTCATGGTTGCTTCCTTAAAAGATAAATCCGGCGGCCAGCGTGACAATCGCCTCATCCGAGAGCTTCGCATCATCGCCATAATCGCGCATCATATAATCCGCCTTGAGCGCCACTTTGGGGTCGGGGTAGTAAGCTACGCCCGCCGTAGTGTCGAGAAAGCGGTGGTTGTCGGGATATTCCAGCGTAGCGTCCGCGTCCATATCCAACCGCTCCAGCTCCCCAAAAACAAAGAGCTGCTGCGAAGTGGCGAAGTGGCGCAGCACGTTGTAGCCCACATTCACATAAGCGCCGTTCACGCTTTGGCTGCGCGCGCCCTGGGGCAGCTCCTCAGCATCACTGCCCAGCGTCCCCATCGCCAAGAGCGCTTGAATATTCCACCCCTCTTTGATGTAACTGGCGTGCAGTTCACCCAGCATCACATCCACCTTCGCATCCGACACGAGCCCCGTACTCACCCCAGGCGCACTCTCTTCGACCACGCTTGAAGTACCGTAAAAGAGCGATCCGCCAAGGCTGAGCCCCTCCATCACATCGGCGCCCAGCCGCGCCACGAATCCAAAGTCATCACTAAAGACCCGCGCTCCCTGACGCCCAAGCTGAATATAGCGCCCCTCTTCAAAGCCCCCCGCATCGGGCGCGTTCACGACGCCCGCGTAGTACTCCACCTCCCCCAAAACCCCGTGCGCCAACAGACCGTTGGCATGCCACGTCGAGGGGATGATCCAGCTCTCCACCACGGGGCGCTCGGTGCTTAAAAAGGCGACGGGTTCGTGGTTGAGGTTGATCTGTCCCATCGGCACCAGTACATGCCCCACCCGTACGCTAAAGGCGGGATCGATCAGAAAGTCAAGGTAGCTAAACTCCACGATGGCGTATTTGTAGTTCTTCTCCCCATCGCTGCGCGCGCCGCCGTCTTCAAACTCGATCTCGGTGTTCATGACGATCCAGTCGTTGAAGCGAAAGCCGATGTAGGGGACAAAACGCACGATGTTGCTCTCCGCTTTGCGGCGGGTTTCATTGGCCGTGTCTGAGGCGTAGTTTTTGAAATCGGTGTACTTTTTGAAGCGGTATTCGCCATACCCGCCGATGCTCACGGCGCTTTTGGAGTGGTAGACCTTGGAAGCGGCCTGCCCCATCGCGCTAAAGCTGGTGTACTCATCCACGGGCGAGTAGATCGCGTCGCGCAAAGAAGCCATCTCTTCGATCAGCCCCTCCTGACTCTGGTTCTGCGCCGCTTTGAGCTGCGCGACTTCGGCTTTAAGCGCTTCAAACTCCGCCTGAGTGATTTCCGACGCGCCCAAAGCGAGGGTGCAACTAAGCGATAATAGGATTTTGTTCATCTTTTTTCTCCAATGTAAAAGGTTCAAAAAATAGCGCCGCGAGCGTGTCGTGGCGCACGTTAGCGCCAAATTCAAGGGGGCGCACAGGGCTTACATGTAAGGTACCAAACAGACGATCCCAGACCGAGAGCGCACCGCCGTAATTGGTGTACGTGGTGCCGATTGCGTGGTGAAGCTGGTGCATGTAGGGCGAAATAAACCAGTGCTCCAGAGTGTCGCCAAACCGCAGCGGCAGGTGCGAATGGCGCAGGTTCGCGCCCGCCAGATTAAAGAGCGCCACCAGAGCGTTCGCGCCCAAAAACTCCGCCACCCCGATGCGCGCGCCAAAAAGGGTGATAAATACTCCCGTCACCACTCCCGCACTTAGGGCGTAACGCAGCCCAAAGAGGATGTTCTCGATCGGATGCACGCGGTAAAAGGTAAGCGGATTGAGTACCTCCGCGCTGTGGTGCACGCGGTGCAACCGCCACAAAAAAGGGACGCTATGCAGCCACCGATGAAGCCAATAACGGGTAAAGTCGCTCACCACAAAGAGGCTCAGCGTATAGAGCGCCACAATCAGCGTATGGCCTAAATGTAAAGGCTCACGATACCCCAAAGCACCGTTCACCCACAGCGCCACATCCGAAGCGCTAAGCATCAGCGGAGCGATCAGCGCGGCTTTGATGAGCGAAATGAGCACAAAATACATGTAATCGAGTTTTGCCGAAGGGTGCAGCCAGATTGCGCGGCTTACCCCTATGCGGTACTGCGGCCTTACATGTAAGAACACCGCCGCTATGAGGGCACTGCTGAGCAGGTAGAGCCAATAGATGCGGCTTTGCGGAGTCAGCAGGTAGTTTAATCCCAAAAGATCAAGCGCTTCAGTCACCGTCGGCCTCGATGATCTTTTGGGTGTAGTTCAGCGCCGCGATCAGCGCGGTGTAGTTGGTTTGCAGCAGATTGATCTGCGCATAGAGCGCCTTGATTCGCGTATCGGTGGCGTCGTTCTCGATGGGCGCGTCAAAGGCGTCGATCATCGAAAGCGCCCCTGTGATCGCCGTAGTGATCGCCTCTGCCTGCGGCGCAGCGGAGGCAGAGGCGGCGATCTGACTGAGCCCTGAGCTCATCACGGCCTGATGCGCCTCCAAAACGGCGCGCATCGCCAAGAGCGAGCTTTGAGAGACGGCGTACTCAAAATGCGCCGCGTCGGGGTTATCTTTGTATTTGACCACCAAGCCCGCCGCCTCGCCGATACGCCACTCCTTGAGCTTGTAGGCACTGTCGATGAGCTGATTGATCAGCACGCCCACCCCCTCCTCACCGCCGCTCAGGCCGTTTTGCACATAAAACTGCTCGATCTGAGCGTAGTTGCTTTGCAGATGAGCGAGCATCACCGCCGCCGCGCCGCGTTCGCGCTCTGTGAGATTGCCATCGTTAAAGAGGGTGTACTCCAGAGCGTTGATACTCTTGGTGTTGTTTTGAAAGAGCGCGATGGCGAGATCGCCGCTTTGCGCAAAAATGCGATCGAGCTTGGCGTGCAGATCGGTGTTGCCGATATGAAAGGCATCCACATTAGCGGGAATATCGATCATGGTTTGGCTCAGATCATCCGCCACATAAAGCGCCTCGACGCGCTTCCATGCACGCGCCATATCGCGCCACGCCTCACGCAGCGCAGAGAGCTCCGCCGTCTCGATCGCCATCCCCAGCGTCTCCGCGCTGCTGCGAAGCGCTAGAGCGTCTTGGTGCAGCACCTCGGAGCTGATGGATGCGAGTGCGCCCTCTAACGTCACGGTCGTACCCGGAGTGCCGATCAGCCCGTTTTCGCCGTCATAAGCGTTGTCGCCCATACAGCCGCCCAGCATCAGTAACAGTGCCATACTCCCAAATATC
Source organism: Campylobacterales bacterium (assembly GCA_016938735.1). GTDB lineage: Bacteria > Campylobacterota > Campylobacteria > Campylobacterales > Sulfurimonadaceae > JAFGUB01. The sequence goes on from JAFGUB010000052.1 coordinate 66,704, forward strand.
GATTTCATAATGACTCCAGATAATCAAGTAAAAGTCGGCGCTTGGAACCCTCCAGCGCCTTAAACGCATCGCGCGAAGAAGAGGCTTCACCGCCGTGCCACACAATCGCCTCTTCGATGCTGCGCGCCCTGCCATCATGCAGTAGACCCGTTACATGTAAGCCCACGCCCCACAGCGGCGGCGTGCGAAACTCCCGCTCGGAGGCCTCAAACACGCGGTGTCCGTCCGCGAGACCTTCGCCCATATCGTGCAGCAAAAAGTCGCTGTAAGGCTCAATGGCTACGCCGTCTTGGGTTGTGAATACGCGCACATGACAGCGCGTACAGGCCAGATCGTCCATAAGAGCGCGCGCTTCTTCGGCTTTGGCAAACACTTTGGGCAGCGGCGCTTTGAGGTGGCTGAGATAAAAAGCAATCGCCTCAAGGCGCTCTTGGGGCAGGTCAAATTCATGCCGGCCCTTGGGCGCTTCGTTACATGTAAGCTGTGCAGGGGTGCAGTTTTCAAACGGAAAAAGCGGATTGGAAAGCCCCATATCGTTGTGCGCGGCATTGGCGCTTTGATGCAAAAGCGAAGGCGAAGCGGCCTTCCATGTAAAGCGCCCCAAGAGCCGCGCCCCATCGACCCAAACATGGTTAGGCCGACCCGAAATACCGTCTTTGTTTCTATCGTCAGGATCGGCATAAGCCAAAATATCCGCCTCCGCGATCCGCTCGATCAGCCCTGAGCCCACCAGCGCGATGGCGCGGTGTGCGGCGATGTTGGTCTGCGGATCGAGCGCTCCGTAGCCAAGGGCATCGACGCTGTAGACGGGGCGCTGCAGTTCATAGTGGGTCGCATCGCCGTAGCGACCTTCGATCATCTCATAGCGCACCTGCGCCACTCCCTCGGCTGCCACCTTCGCATTACCATGAACACTCAGTTGTCCGCCATAGACGGGATCGGGTACAAAACCGATGGAGCGCTGGGCCTCACCCGGGGTTTTGGAGGGTTGGGAGAGGCGAAAGACCAGCGCACGTTCCACTGCGCCCTGAGCATTCACCACCGCGCCTGCGCCGTTGTGCGGGTGGCAGGTGCTGCAGGTGTTGGCGCTAAAGAGCGGCCCCAAACCGTCACGCGCGGTGGTCGCCGAAGGGGCTTCGACCCAGGGGATATAAAAAAAGCTTTTGCCGAGCATCCATACATCGGTGGCATTATCATCCATCGCTATGGGGTGGGTGAGGGCTTTTTCGGAGCGATCAGCGGTAAAGTAGCCCTTTGGCGCGTCGGAGAGGGGCGCCTGTTTGGCATCGGAGCAGCCCAAAAACAGAAGCCCCGCCAGCGACAAAGGGTAAAAAAGAGCTCTTTTACTCAACAACGGTCTCTTCCGCATCGGTAACATCCTCTTCACTAAGACTGATGCCGAAGTCCGCCGCTACCGACACCATCATATCGCCAAGCTGACGCATCTTGTTTTTGGCGTCGATGATGTTTTGGCGCGCGACGCCGCTATCAAGCGAAAACTCCGTCGGGCGTACCTGATAGTCAAAGTGCTGCGATGATTTGGCGGTCGCGTCGATGGCGTTCACATGCGCGGTGATCTGCGCCACCAGATCCGAAAGCTGCGCTTGCGTGAACGCCTTCACCAGCTCTCCCATCGGTTTGGCGCTTTGCAGCGCCGTACCTGCGGGGTATTGGTTGCGCATCACGTTGGTGAAGCCCTGAAAGTTGAGCAGTATGTCGCGGTGGGTGTTGTCGGAGAAGCACGAATGCTCATCCTCTTCGCTGGGGGTGAGCACCGCCACGGCGATACGCTCGTTGGCCAGTTCGGATTTCAAAAAGACCCCCATGCCCCCAAAGATCGCCTTGAGCGCCGCGTCGGTAGCGATATTGTCACTCGCTTCCGCGCCTGTCAGTTCACCCAAAAAGGCCGCGCGGTAGCGCCCCGTATTGCCCTCTCTCGTGGTGCGCCATGCACCGGCAACCCTCTCAAGATCATCCACCAGCTTCGCTGCCGCCGCGTTGAGATAGGCTTTGCGGCGCTGGGCATTCGCATCGGTGGTGTAGTCGCTCAGCGGACGCTGCCCTGCGGTCGTCTGACCGTGGGTGATCGTGTCGGCGACGAAGTTGTCATAGTCCTGATCCTGCCCCCAGAGCAAAAACTCGATAGCGTGGTAGCCCGTAGCCACGTTGGCTTCCCCGCCGTTTTCATTCAGTGCGCTAAGGGCATCCACGCTGATGGCGCTCACATCGACCGCTTCGCCGCCGCTAGGCGTGAAACTGCCTGCGGTATCGATGATATTGCCCGCCGTGCGCGCACCGTCCGCATCCAAGGTGTAGTCGATCATCGCTTCATCCAAAGGCCAGGCATTGATCTGACCCTCAAGCGCACCGTAAGCTTCGGCGACCCAGCCCTCTTCGGCATCGATCGGGCCGCCGCTAAGACGGAAAATTTCGCTGGGGCTATAGGCTTCACGCGCTTCGATCCACGCCGCTTTGGCTGAAGCCAAAGTCACTTCGGTCGGATTGGCCGTAAAGGCGGCAAGAGCGCTTTGAAGGGCTTTGGCACCCAAGAGCGCATCCTCATAAGAGAGCAGTGCCACATGCGCATAACCCCGTAAAAAAGCCTTTTTGTCCGCTTCGGAGACAACCGTAGCACTTGAAGAGGAGGCGCTGGATGTCGCGCTGCTGAGCGACGAGGAGCTTGTATCCCCGCCGCCACCGCCGTTACATGCGCTCATACCCAAAACCAGTGCGGCGCTTAGTGAGAGTGCGCCCAAGAGATGCTTCGATGGTTTCATCGTCTAAATCCTTTTGATAATTATTATCGGTATCCTACTTACATGTAACTTGATTTTTCCTTATTTACAATAATCGTTTTCAATATTGATTTGAATCTCAATGAATCTGCTTAAAGTGGAAAATAATTATCCTCTAAGAAGTTTTTATCTATGATCCTCCTTCACATCAACCGTAAGGAACCGCTATGTTTAAAACCCTTCTACTCTCCACCCTCTCACTCTGCGCCTTTGCCATCGAACCGCTCGTCGATAGCGCATGGCTAGAGAGCAATCTGGGCAATCCCAAACTGCGTATCGTCGAAATCGCCGACGCGCCACGCTATGAAACCGGCCATATTCCCAATGCCGCACGCAGTGATATCGACGCATGGCGCGAAGCTAAAGAGGGCTATATCGCCATCAAGCCGCTTGAAGCGATTGAGGCCGAAATCCACCGCCTTGGGATCGACCAGAAGAGCGAAGTGCTGCTCTACGCCCCCATCGACACCCCCAAAGATCAGCTCAAAACCAGCTACATCTTTTGGGCGCTGCACTACCACGGCATCACCGATGTCGGCATTTTAGACGGCGGCAAAGCGGCCTACAAGGGCGCGCTGCAAACTAAAACCACCCCCATCGCGCCAAGCAGCTACAGTGCCAAACGCAATAACGCCCTCTTCGCCGACCGCAGCTATGTCAGCGCCCATCTCGGTAAATTGCCCATGATTGATGCGCGTCCGGGGGATAAGTATTTGGGCATCACCCCCACCGACGGCGTCAAGCGCAACGGCCATATCGCGGGGGCTATGAGCTATCCGTGGAACTACTCGGTCACTGCCGATCATACGCTCAAATCATCGAACGATCTGCGTACGCTCTTTGGCGAAGGCTACGGGCTTGATCCCAAAAAAGAGGTGCTGGTCTACTGCACGGGCGGCTTGGAGACTTCGTTTAACTACTATGTGTTGGCCGGTGTGTTGGGGTATAAACATGTACGCCTCTACGACGCATCGATGAAAGAGTGGGGCAACCGCAACGATACCGCGATGACGCAGTACCGCTTTGAGCTTTTTTCGAAGTAGTGTCAGTTTAGGCTGCGAGTGAAGCGCGGATCTGCGCACACCAACGCTTGACGCGCTCACCGGTTAGGTCGCTTTGGTTGTCCTCATCGAGCGCCAGACCGACAAATGCGTCATCGCGCAGCGCGGTCGATTCGTCAAAATCATAGCCGTCGTTAGGCCATGACCCGACCACCTCCGCACCGTTTTTGACGACCACGTCGTAGAGGGTGCCCATGGCGTCGAGATAGTTCTCGGCGTACTCCTCTTGATCGCCCAAACCAAAAAGCGCGACGGTTTTACCCGAAAAATCGATCTTTTCAAGCTTGGGCATGTAGCTGTCCCAATCATCTTGCAGATCACCGCTGCCCCAGGTGGACGCACCGATGATGATGCGCCCATACGGCTTGAAAGCGTCGGCGTCGCAGCTATCGACATTATGTAGCGTAACGTCCAGATCGGACAACTCTTTTTTGATCATCTTGGCGACACGCTCGGTGTTGCCCGTGGAACTGGCATAAAACAGACCTATTTTTGACATGATTTCTCCTTGCGATTGGCAAATGTAAATGAGTAGGGGATCATCTTGACCTCCAACGACGGTGATTTTTGTACGGTGATATGACGCGTAAAGCGCTCGGACTTGGGATAGACCAGATACAGCGCGTCAATGGGCTCTTTTTCTAACTGCTCAAAAGCTGCCTCCAGATGCGGTTTTCGCTGTGCGATATTTTTGGGATCGACCTGCCTCCAGCGCGGATAGAGCCGGGTACGCCGCCCCTCCTCATCGACGTGGATGTAGGGGGCGTCAAAGCTCACTTTGGTGTTTTTTTGTCGGGGAATACGCCGATAGACGGTCTGCGCAAAAAGGGTGTCCAGATCGCACATCAGCGCCACTTCGCGCCCGTCAAACATCAATGCGACTACCTCTGCGGCGGGATGAGCATAGCCCGTGAGCACCGAAAATTCGCGCTCAAACTCCCAATCCCGCGCCAAATAGCGCTCGCGCGGCGTCGTACACTGCTTGAAATACTGCATCAAAAGCGGCGTCTCCGCCGCGTAGATACACACCACCCTCTGTGCCCGCTCGATGCGCGGCACCTTCAGAACAAACCCGCCCATGATGCGCTCATGCAAAATCGTGCGGATGTCTTTACGAAACAGCGTACGATCCTTCAGCGGTATCTGCATCGAGGGCGGCAAAAAGTCGTTGAACATCGCAAAAAACATCCGGCGACGCTCACACAGCCCCTCCACCTGATAACTTTTGGGCATGATCTCCAAAGTTTTCGATTTGGATGATGCAAAGCCGATCTTACGCATGACGGCGCTCCATCATCGAGCAGAACTCTTGCTCAATGCAGCCGCAGCCGCGACGGGTGCAGATAAGGGGAATGTTCATCTTTTTGGCCTCTTTTTTGAAGTGGCTCATGGAGTTGTGTTTGAGAAAATCGGTGAGCATAATGACGCAGTCGGTATTGGCCGGAATCTGCTTATGCGAGGTGGAGTTGCGGCGGCTATCCCAATGTTCGGTATGTTGGGCTCCTAGAGCCTTCAGACGTTCAGCCAGCGGGGCGATCTTGTCTCCGCCGATGATGAGAATGGACATGCTTCACTTCCTTTTATGATATTAAATATCAAAATATTAGCTATTTGTTGCTTAAATGGATTTGATATTTATTATCATTAGTAGCTTACATGTAACCGATGCGGCCTGATGGCTCAAGCCGCTCCGAAGCGATTTAACGCTGATGCTCTTTCATCTGCCTGAGCAGCTCAAGCACCTCTTCGTACTTCTCTACGCCCAATACCTCGCGCGTTTTGTTGAGCGCATCGATATGCACCTCGGTCAGTTCACGCTTCACTTTGGTGAGCGCATCCAGATCGACGGCGACCTCTTTTTGGGTTTTACCCTCTTTGACCACCGCTTTTTTGATCCGCTTCTCGATCTCGTCGGCCTGATCAAACAGCGTATGGATTTTGTTGGGGAAAACGTCGATCACCTCTTTTTGCAGGCGTTCGTTTTGCTGTGCGCTGAGCCCCAGCTTCTCTTCGTGCATCTTGAGCGCCTTTAGCGGATGGGGCAAAGCCACCAGCTCATCGACGATATGGTTGCCGTCAGCAGCCAGCGTACCGCACAACAGCGCTATGGAGAATAGGTATTTCAATGGAGTTCCTTTAGGATTAAATAGAGGCGTAGCCTAAACCGAACTATAGAGTAAGCAGCCTTATATAATCATAATAACCATTATCATATAATACTTATCGCTTGCTTTTATCGCTCCGCAATCCTTACATGTAATAAAAACGGCTTCAGGGGCCAGAGGAATCAATGATAATGATATTCAACAAAATATTGATTTAAGCCTCTCTATTCTATAATTTTGATAATTACTATCAAAGGAGCTACCCATGAGTTTTTCTCTTCCCGTCGTCGCGGAACCCGATTTCAATCTCTTTGCCATGACGCACGATCTGCGCTACTATCTTCAGGAACACTACGCCATCCCCGTGAGCAAAATCGAGCATGTTTTTTTGTGGGGCGAGCGTATCGACTTCTCGCTGCGCGAAGTGTCGCTGTGCGAAAGCGTCGCACCGTGGTATCAGCAACTGATGCTCAAAGCCGCTTGAAGCGAGACCGAAGATGCCGACCTGCTTTTTGATCGATACGATGGACAACGGCTATACATGGCAGGATTTTGATCTCTTTGACGTCGGCGTGGAGTACGCCACGGAGGTGCTCGAAATCCCCGAAGAGTATCTCGAATCGGTGGTGAGCTATTACGGAAAGCACATCGAAATCACCCTAATCGAGACACCCCAATACACCCAGGAGGATTGGTACTATGCGCTTCTTCCCTACGCCGCCTAAACGCCCCGGGCCCAACGAGCCTTATTATACCTGCGTCGAAACGTTCGAATTGACCTTTGCGCTGCTGCTGTGCGGCGGATTGTGGTACATGGCGGCCTTCATAGCCGAACATATGTAATCCTTCGGAGCCTCAAAGCAATTTTTGAGCGCACACGGGTGACGGGGGCCTTTAGGCGTAGTAACGCTTCAGAGCGTCCATCTTGCGCCCCATATTCAGCAGCGCCATATCGGCGATCACCAGCGCCGCCATCGCTTCGCACACCACGCTGCCGCGTATTGCGACGCAGGGGTCGTGTCGTCCTTTGAGCGCGCACTCGACCTCCTCGCCTGAGGTGTTGAGGGTCTGCTGGGCAATGAAGATCGAAGGGGTGGGTTTAAAATGCACCTTAAGCGTAATCGCGTCGCCGTTGCTGATCCCGCCAAGGATTCCTCCGGCGTGATTGCTCTCAAACCCCTTACATGTAAGCGGATCGTTGTTTTGGCTGCCGCGCATTTTGGCCGCTTCTACCCCCTCGCCGATCTCGACCGCTTTGGCGGCGTTGATGCCCATCATGGCAGATGCAAGGAGGGCGTCAAGTTTATAATACATCGGCTCGCCCAGCCCCGCAGGAGCGCCTTCGATACGCACTTTGACCACCCCGCCGACCGAATCGTGGGCGTTTTTGGCCTCTAAAATCGCCGCTTTTTGCGCCGCTTCGGCACGTAGATCGAGTGCGAAAATCTCGCTTTGCATGGCGTAGTCAAAATCCTCCGCCAAGCCTTCGATCCCCGCGACGGCGCAGACGCCGCTCTTACATGTAATGCCCAGTTCGCGCAGCATCAGCTTGGCAATCGCGCCTGCGGCAACCCGCGCGGCCGTCTCGCGCGCACTCGATCGTCCGCCGCCTCGGTAGTCGCGGATACCGTATTTGTGAAAATAGGTGTAGTCGGCATGGCCGGGACGGAAGATGTTTTTGACGTTTTCATAATCTTTGGACTTCTGATCGCCGTTATAGATCACCATCGCTATGGGGGTGCCGGTGCTTAAGCCCTCAAAGACGCCGCTCAGAATCTGCACGACGTCCCCCTCTTTGCGCGCGGTGGCAAAGGCGTTTTGACCGGGTTTGCGCCGATCCAGCTCACCTTGGATGAAGGCTTCATCGATAGCGAGTCCCGCAGGCACACCGTCCACCACGCAGCCCAGCGCCACCCCGTGCGACTCTCCGAAGGTACTAAAAGCGAAACGCTCCCCGAATCGGTTCATATCAGCTCCTTTTGCAGTGCCTCAAGCGCGATCTTGGCCGCCTCTTGCTGCGCCATTTTTTTGCTCTTGCCGATCGCTGCGGCGTAGGTTTTGCCATCGATTCGCACCGCCACCTCGAACTCTTTGAGATGATCGGGCCCCCGGCTGTTGATGAGCTGATACTCCGGCGTCATGCCGAAGTGCGCCTGTGTGAGCTCCTGAAGCGCCGTCTTGTAGTCCTTGAAGAGCTCTTCGAGCGAGAGTTCACGGTAGCTCTCTTCCAAAAGCCGCGTCGTGATCTGCGTCACCCGCTCGAGCCCGCACTCCAGATAGATCGCCCCCATCAGCGCCTCGAAGGCGTTGGAGAGCAAGGAGGGCTTAGAGCGTCCCTTGTTGTTCTCTTCGGCGCTTGAAAGATAGATAAAGCGCCCCAGATCAAGCGCGTTGGCCAGACGGGTGAAGCCCTCTTCATTCACCAGCGAGGCGCGCAGCTTGGAGAGCTTGCCCTCATCGTGGCGCGGAAAATGCTTGAACAGATATTCGCCGACGACCAGATCGAGCACCGCGTCGCCTAGAAACTCCAGACGCTCATTATTGTAGGGCTGCTTAAAGCTTTTGTGCGTCAGCGCTTCAATAAGGAGCTTCTTCTCTTTAAATCGGTATCCCAGCCGCTCTTGCAGCAGATCTAACTCATCCATTGACTTTTCCTTTTTTGAATTGTTCCGCTTCGCCTCTGGCGATGGCGTCGCAGCGCTCGTTCTCCGCGTGGCCGTCATGCCCGCGCACCCAGGTTGCCCTGACGCGGTGCGGAGCGCTTACATGTAAGTACTCCTGCCACAGATCGGGGTTTTTGACTTTGGCAAAACGCTTCTTCACCCACCCCTCAAGCCACTCTTCGATCCCTTTGGTGACGTAGCTTGAATCACTCACGATCTCCACGTCGCACGGCTCTTTGAGCGCGCGCAGCCCTTCGATGACGGCGCGCAGCTCCATGCGGTTGTTGGTGGTGTGCGGCTCGCCGCCGCTGATGATGCGTTCGACGTCGCCGTAGCGCAAAATCGCGCCATATCCGCCGGGCCCGGGGTTGCCCAGCGCGGAACCGTCACAAAAAAGAGTGATTGCTTTCAAAAAATTCCTTGGTCAGAATCGGCTCGGCCACCACACTGTCGATAGCGCGGCAGCTCGGACAGCGATGAAAAGCGAAGGGGAAGACCTGCTTGCACTCGCGGCATAGGTACTCAAACTGCAAGGTCGCCCCCCGCTCCGAACCACGGCGCAGTTTGATCAGCACATCAAACTCGAACACCTCGCTTGATGACGCCAGATCCACAACGCCGCGTGCGCTGAAAAGCTCCCGCAGATAGCCGTTTGATGCAATTATATCCAAATCAAGCGCCCCCTCCTCAAGCCGCCACAGCAGGTCGGCGATGCGCCCGCACTGCGATTGATCGAGGTAGCGCCACGCCAGATCAGGAGCATGTGCAAAAAGATACTCGTAAGCCAAATACGAGAGACTGCGCTGCGATCCAAACTCATCCACCAGCCGCAAAGCCTTCTCACGCACGTCGCCTGAAGCGCTCAAAAGGGCCCGCACCTGAAGATAGAGCTTCTCTTTACGTACATCCACACCCAGCTCTTCAAGCGGCTCTAGCACCTCGATCGCCTTATGAAACTGCCGCAGTTGCTCATATACCAACAGCAGTGCCTGCAGCGCCTGAGGCGTTCTGGGATGCACCTGCAAAATCTGCATGAAGATCTCTTTGGAACGTTCCAGAAAACCGGCCTTGAGATAGATCTGCCCCAGCAAGAGCATGATATCCGGACGCGTGCCGCCGCCTCGACGCTGCTCGATCAGGTTTTGATAGATTTCAATCGCCTTTTCGAAATCACCCCCCTTCTCATACGCATGCGCCAGCAGCAACCACGATTTCTCGGAGAGTCCGCCGCTTTGAATGAGCGCTTTAAGCTCCGTTTCGCCGCTGAGTCTGTGAAACTGCTTGGCAAAGCGTTCGAGTGCGCGGTCGTCCTCTTTGATCTTATGGCGCCCCCACCAATAGCTAAAGGTAGCGACAATAAAGACCAGCGTAAAAAAGACGATTACCCCAAAAAGTGGATCGCGAAACTCGATAAACAGCGCTTCCACGCGCTAGGGCCTTACATGTAAAGCGTCGCGCTGCCAAACCCTTGGCGGCTCTTCGGCGCTCTCGATGCGCGCAATGCGCTCTTGCTCATCGGGATAGATCCGAAGAAGTGGTTCGCCACCGCGCGAAACGATGATCATGCGATGACGTACGCCCCCTTCCATGCGGCTGTAGCCTTGCGCCTCGCAGCCCGGCAACGCAGCAGCGATGCGGGATGGCTCAAAAGCGACGGATCCGTCAAGCGTATTGACACCGCGCTCGTGAAACGATAAAGCGTACGGTAGACCGCGCTGCTCCGAGCAGCCGCTCAGAACCAATAAGAAGGCCCCAAAAAAAAGCGATAGAAGCAAAGCCTTAGCGCTCGCCCTCATCGTCCTCTTCGCTCTCTTCGCCCTCCTCAAGAGGTTCATCTTCGTCAAAAGCGTCAAACTCCTCTTCAAACGCATCATCGTCAAACGCATCATCGTCGTCCATGCCGTCATCATCGCTATTTTCCAGCGCATACAAAATCGTCTCGACCTTTTCGATAAACGCCTCAAGATCGCCGTCGTAAAACCTCTTGTAGCGTAGTGCGTCTTCAATAAACTCCTCACCGCACTGCGCTTTTTGCAGTAGCTCCATGAGCTGTTCGTCACTGATTACGGACATCATGACTCCTTGTAAAGCTTTTTGGCTATGATACCCCAGCTATCCAAAAAAAGAGGGTTCCGGCGTGCGCAGAGGCGAAGCGACCGGCGGCGAAAAGTGATACCCCTGAGCATAATCGATGCCGATCTCACGAACGATTGCGAAAATGGAGTCGTTTTCGACAAACTCGGCCACCGTCTCGATCCCCATGCGCTTGGCAAAGCCCACAATCGTCTCGACGATGATGCGCGCGTTGCGGTCATGCTCTAGCTGACGGATCATCGATCCGTCGATCTTGATAAAATCCGCCCTTAGCCGCATTAGATAGCCGAAGTTGGAGTAACCGGTGCCGAAATCATCAATAGCGATGCGGCAGCCGTACCCTTTCATCTTGGTGATAAAGGCCTCGACCGCCTCGAAGTTCTCGATCCCCTCCGACTCCAAAAGTTCCAAAATCACTTTATCACCGACCCCATAGTGCTCCAGCATCTCCTCAAGATACTCCTGCAAAATCGGATCGAGCATATCGTCGATGGAGAGGTTGATCGAGATCGCCTCATTAAGGGTCGAAACGGTCTCAAAGGCGCTACGGATCATCGCTTTGGTGATCGAGCGGTACTGTTTGGAGCGTTTCGCCACCGTGAGGAAGTGATAGGGCGAGTAGACCGTTCCCTCCTCATCGATGAGCCTTACCAGCGCCTCATGCTTATGAATACGCCCCGTTGCGCTTTCGATGATCGGTTGGTACTAGGCGACGATACGCTCTTGCTCAATCGCCGCCTTAAGCTTCTCACTCCAGAGCAGATTACGCTCGAACTCTTTTGAGATAGAGAGCTCATGCGTATAAACAAGCAGTCGGTCCTGACGTTTTTTGACCTGTTTGAGCGCCACATCGGCAGAGGCGAGCAACGCGTCGGGAGACTCAAACGAGATACTTCCCGACACCTCCAGCCGCAGCGTGGTCGCATCGACCGTCAAGGGCGTCGCATTAAGGGCGTCGATTAGTTCTTGGATGATCTTGATGAAGCGATCTTTGCTCAGATAGCGGTTGAGGACCAAAAATTCGTCGGCATGCAGATGATAGAGGGTCAGCGCCTCGCTTAGACGTGCGTTTATGGACTCCGCAAATCCCTTAATAATGCGGTCGCCCACAAGGTGCCCGTAAAAGTCGTTGAGTTTACTGAAACCATCAATGTTGAGCAGCGCCACGGAAGGTGATTCCAAGCCAAGCAGATCGACGCGCAAACGCGTTCGGTTAGGCAAACCCGTCAGCATATCGGTATAGGCGCTGCGCTGGATCGCTTCGCGCTGGTCGATGGTCTCGGTGATGTCGTGACGCACTGCAATAAACGATTCGATCTCACCTACCTCATCAAGCATCGGCTTGATAATCATATCGACCCAGTAGTACCCCTCGCTTTTAGTACGGTTTTTGACAATCCCTTTCCATACTTTTTTGTCCAAAATCGTCTGCCACAGCTCCTTAAAGAGTTCGCGCGGCGTATCGGGATGACGCACAACGCTGTGAGGATGGCCCAGCAGCTCTTCGCGGTTGTAGCCCGAGACCTCAACAAAACGCTCATTCACCTCAATAATACGTCCATATGGATCGCTTTTAGAGACAATACTGCTGACATCAAGCGCCTCTTTGTAATCTTCAAGAAGGCGCATTTGATTCTCAAGCTCCCCGGTGCGCTCTTGCACCAGCGATTCAAGACGGCGATTGGTCTCAAAAAGCTTTTGCTCCTGCTCCAATCGCTCCGTGATGTCGTGCGCTATCGCGATGTTGTAGTCTTCGCCCTCAAAAACAACGTGCTTGACACGCGCTTCTACCGGAAACTTGGAGCCGTCTTTGCGGGTCAAAACGGCATAATCGACCAACGCCCCCTCTCTTTTGAGTGCGTCAAGATGGTGTAAAAAGCTCTCTTCTGCAGGATTCATAGGGGTTCTGATGGCGGGGATTCCGATAGCGCGCAGTTCTTCAAAACTGTAACCGATCTCTTTTTCCGCCGTTTCATTGCAGTACTCAATGCTTCCGTCAGAGAGCCGCAACACGAAAATCATGTCGTTGGATTGATTGAGTAGATCCGATAAAAAGTGAGCCGAACGTTTCATGCTGATGATTGTATCTAAAATAATCGCATCACTCCTCACGCCCTAGTCGTAGCAGATCGTTACATGTAAAGCCCGTCCGCCCATCGAAGTCTGCAGATCAAAAAGAGATTTCAACCCTTTTTGGGTACAATTATCAGATTTTTAGAAGATTGTTTTAAAAGGGGCAACGATTTCTCTCTCGATTCACACGGGTACTTGCCGCCTCTTGAGTACTCTTCTCTCGCACCACACTCTACATGTAACAGGAACGACTCTCTTATGGATCAAATAGCCATCAAGCACAACGACGCCATCGTCGATTTGCAAACGGCGCACGCACAGGGAATCAGCGGAGAACCTATTCTCTTCGACAACTCCCCCGCTGCGCTGGAGGTACTGCGCCACTCTACGGCCCACCTGATGGCCCAAGCCATCAAAAACCTCTACACCAACGCCAAATTCTTCGTCGGCCCCGTCGTCAAAGAGGGGTTTTATTACGACTTCAAGGTCGATGAGAGTATCGGCGAAGAGGATCTTAAAAAGATCGAAACCGAAATGACGCGCCTTGCCAAACTCAAAAGCCCGATCGAGCGCTATGAGATCAGCATGGAGGAGGCCAAGTGCAAATTCGCGGATGACGAGCTCAAACTCGCCGTCATGGAGCGCATCCCCTCTGAGACGGTGAGTATCTACCGCCAAGGCGATTTTGAAGATCTCTGCCGCGGGCCGCATCTGCCAAGCATCGGCGATATCCGCCACTTCAAACTCACCAAAATCGCCGGAGCCTACCTCGGCGGCGACAGCTCCAAAGAGATGCTCACGCGCATCTACGGCATCGCCTTTGCCGACAAAGAGAGCCTCAGACTCCACCTGGAGATGCTCGCCGAAGCCGAAAAACGCGACCACCGCAAAATCGGTAACGAAATGAAGCTCTTCACCTTCCGCGAAGAGGTCGGTGCGGGCTTTCCGATCTGGCTACCTGCGGGTTCTCGCCTGCGCTCACGGCTGGAGCAACTGCTCTTCAAAGCCCACCGCAAGCGCGGCTATGAGCCGGTACGCGGGCCTGAAATGCTGCGCGCCGATCTGTGGAAAGTGAGCGGACACTACCAAAACTACGGCGAAAATATGTACTTCACCCACATCGACGAGCTCGAATTCGGCGTCAAGCCGATGAACTGCGTCGGACACATCAAGGTCTACGAGCAGGATCTGCGCAGCTACCGCGACCTGCCGCTGAAGTTTTTCGAATACGGCGTCGTTCACCGCCATGAGATGACGGGTGCGCTGCACGGGCTCTTTCGGGTACGCGAATTTACTCAAGACGATGCCCACATCTTCTGCACCCCTGATCAGATCGAAGCGCAGATCATCGAAGTGATCGATTTTGTAGACCGCATCATGCGCAGCTTCGGCTTTAGCTACAAAATGATGCTCTCGACCAAACCCGAAAAAGCGGTCGGCGACGACAGCGTCTGGGAGACCGCGACGAACGCTCTGCGCACCGCGATGGAGCGCCACAACCTCGCTTATGACGTAGATGAGGGCGGCGGCGCTTTTTACGGCCCCAAGATCGACATCAAGATCACCGACGCTATCGGGCGCGAGTGGCAGTGCGGCACCGTACAGCTCGACTTCAACCTCCCCGCGCGCTTTGAGCTGGGCTACACCGCCGAGGGCAACGAGAAGCTGCAACCGGTGATGATTCACCGTGCCATCTTGGGCTCATTCGAGCGTTTTATCGGAATTCTGACCGAGCACTATGCCGGAGAGTTCCCGATGTTCGTAGCACCCACGCAGGTGGCCATCGTCCCCATCGCTCCAAGCCACGAAGCCTATGCTAAAGAATTATCGGATAAACTAATGGACATTGGTGCGGACTGTGAGGTGTTCGATAAGAACGAAAGCCTCAACAAGCGGATCCGTACGGCGGAAAAGGGGCGTGTACCTATGATCATCGTTTTGGGTGACGAAGAGGTGAACGCACGCAGCGTGGCGGTGCGCGATCGACGCAAGCGCGAACAATACAATCTGGGCGAAGCGGAATTTATCGCCCTGATCCAACAACAACTCAATGAGGTACATTTTTGAATAACACCAAAAAGCAAGACAAAGTGATCATGAATGAGGACATTCGTGTCCCCCAAGTACGCTGCAACGTAGACGGCGGCGAAACCCTCGGCATCATCTCGACCGACGAAGCGATGAAGATCGCCAACGACATGGGACTGGATCTCGTGCTTATCGCCCCCACTGCCAATCCTCCGGTCGCCAAGGTCATGAACTACGGCAAGTTCAAGTACCAAGAAGAGAAAAAGGTTAAAGAGCAGCGCAAAAAGCAGACCAAAATTGAGATCAAAGAGATCAAACTCTCTGTCAAAATTGCCGATAACGACATCGGCTATAAAGTTAAACATGCCAGAGAGTTTATCGAAGAGGGCAAACATGTCAAATTCCGCGTCTTTTTACGCGGGCGTGAAATGGCTCACCCCGAAGCCGCCAAAGAGGTGCTTGATCGCATTTGGCCTATGATGGAAGACATCGCCATGCTTGATCAGCCCCCGCGTCTTGAAGGACGCTACTTCAACATGCAAGTCATCCCCCTGCGCGACGAAAAGAAAAAGTAGCCCGGCCCAGTGCCGCAGGCTGCAATTTTTCTTTCATTATCAGCAATTTTCCTGTATAATTCCAGACTCGTTTTAGAGAAAATTTGATAAAGGAGTCACTCGATGCCAAAGATGAAATCCGTCAAGGCCGCCGTCAAGCGTTTTCGTATCAAGAAAAACGGCACCATCAAACGCGGTAGCGCGTTTCGCCGCCATATCTTGACCAAACAAGATGCCGCGACACGCCGCGAACAAAACAGCCCGAAACTGGTACACTCTACCAATATCGCCGCCATCAAAGAGATGATCAAGTAAGTTGATCCCATCCATTCCCCAGCGCTCATAGCGTGGGCAAGTCCGCAAAAGCGGCACCTTTACATGTAAACATGTAACGGGTCAAGAAAAAGGAAAAATATGCCAAGAGTTAAAACCGGTGTCGTACGCCGCCGCCGCCACAAGAAAGTCCTAAAAGCCGCCAGAGGTTTCTTCTCAGGTAGAAGAAAACACTTCCGTAAAGCCAAAGAGCAGCTAGAACGCTCAATGTATTATGCGTTTCGCGACCGCAAACAGAAAAAACGCGAATTTCGTAAATTGTGGATCATTCGTATCAACGCGGCCTGCCGCCTGAACGATATCAGCTATTCACGCTTTATGAACGGTCTGAACAAAGCAGGCATCGAGCTTGACCGTAAAATCCTTGCCGATATGGCCATGAACGACGCAAAAGCCTTCAGCACTACCGTCGCAGCAGCCAAAGCGGCCCTCTAAAACCAGCATCGGAAGCGCTTGCGCTTCCGGTTTCTACTCCACTTCGTACCCACGCTCCAAGAGACACTTCAAACACTCACCGCTCGGTTTGGGCGTTGCCGAAGCTTCCGCATCTTTTTGGTCGTAATAGCGGCACTCCGATAGATCGCGCGCCAGCATCTGTTCACTATGGTCATGCGGACAGATCAAACCGTTAAAAGTGATCCGTTTGGATGTACATCCACCCAACAAAACAGCTACCAAAAACATTACATGTAAGCCTCTATTCATGGCCTTCTCCTTTGATTGATGCCGCAAAAAGGTATTGATGATCTTGCGGAACTGCGCCATAGAGCGTATGCGCCAAATCCCGTATCTCCCAAAGTGCCGCCTTGTCGCTGCGCAAAGAGAGGAAGTTTTGCAGACTTCTGGCGTTGATGCTCCAGGTAAGCTCCGTTTTATAGCTCTCGGGCAAGCAGTATTTAGCGCGGTCGTTGCTGATGCCTGCTGCGAGCACTTGGCGCAGGTTCTCCAGCGCCAGCACGCTCATTTGATCCACCATCTCGACGCCTGTGAGCACCAGATACTGCGCCGCACGCTCAAGCTGTGTTGCTTCAAAGGGTGCTTCTTCTTTGAGCTCTTTAAGGGTGTAGCGGGTGCTTTTGACTGAAAGCGAGGCCATACGGTGACGGGCAAGCTCTTGAAGCAGTGCGCGGCTAACGCCTTCGATATAAAAAGTGTAGTGCAGATGCTCCAGTGTCGAAGCGTGCTTAAATTTATTGCCCACGCGGTCAATGAGCTCGCGGTCTTTTTCGCCGCCTTGATCGCTCTTATCGAAACTCTGCCAACAGGTGCGGATCGCATCGGCGCAGACGATGAGCGGGGTATGATGTATGAGGGTGACAATCATGGATGCTCCTTAAGAAAGAGCATTGTACATGTAAAGCCCTTAGGGGATTTACATGACGAAGACGTGCGGTACGATGAAGGGGTATTTCTTCTGCTTACGGTAGATGTGCTTGCGTACGACCTGACGAATATCGTTCTCCATCGATCTGGGATTTTCGATGTGGTTGGGCTTGACGTTGACCATAAACTGCTCCAGCACATCTTCGATCTCTTTGGCAAATGCGCGGTCGTTTTTGTCGCTCACCAAGCCAAAAGAGGTGACGCGCGGTCGGGTGATCAGCGTCGAATCGGCTTCGCTCACCTGCGCAATGATCAGCACCACGCCATCTGTGGCCATCTTCTGACGATCAATAATGATGTCATCTTCGATCTGATGGTTGTTTTGGTTGTCGATGTAGGTTTTGCCCACTTTAACCGTTTTGGCTTTGCGCATATATTTTGGGGCGACTTCGATACAATCACCATCGCTCATCAACAAAATATTGCGCTCCGGCACCCCGCAGTCGATCGCCGTCTGACGGTGGCGCATAATGTGGTTGTACTCACCGTGAATCGGCAAGAAAAACTTAGGGTTCGTGAGGCGCAACATCAATTTCTGCTCTTCAATACTGGCGTGACCCGAGACGTGGATGTCACGGTCTGAATAGACCATGGCACCGGCACGTTGAAGGTGGTTAAGCATCCCTGAGATCGACGCTTCGTTGCCCGGAATGGGACGGGCTGAGAGGATGATCAGATCGGTCGGCTTGATCTTGATATGGCGGTGCTCGCCGATGGCCATACGAAAGAGTGCAGAGTTGGCTTCACCCTGACTGCCCGTCGTCACAATCAACACGTCTTTGTCGCTGATCTTGGAGACATACTCCGCATCGACGAAGATCCCCTTGGGAAAGCGCACATAGTCATACTGCATTGCCGTCTCAAGGTTGCGCTCCATCGAGCGGCCGATCACACAGACCTTGCGGTTGTATTTGACGCCGTACTGAATTGCCTGATAGACACGGTGGACGTTGGAGCTAAAGGTCGAGAGGATGACCCGACCCTCTGCCTTGGAGAAGATGCGATCAAGCGCCGGAGCGACAGAGAGCTCGCTGGGCGTATGCTCTTTGTTGTACGAGTTGGTCGAATCCGAAAGTAGACACAACACTCCTTGCTCACCGTAATGGGCAAAACGGTGCAGGTCCGCCGTGTAACCGTCTACCGGCGTATGGTCGATCTTGAAGTCGCCCGTATGAATGATCGTACCCGCTTCCGTCTTGATGGCCAAGGATGAAGAGTCGATGATGGAGTGGGTCATGTGCATCCACTCGATCTCAAAATCATTGCCGATTTTGTACACTTCGCGCTTGACGATGGGGTTGAAATAGCGTCTAAAGTCTTTGATGTGGTGCTCATCAAATTTAGCGCCGATCATCGCCAGCGGCAGAGGTGTGCCGTAAATCGGAAACTGCATCTCTTTAAACAGATAAGGCACCGCCCCGATATGGTCTTCGTGGGCGTGGGTGATGATCACCGCCACAATTTTGCTCTTGATCTCTCTGAGATAGGTAAAGTCGGGAACAAGGATATCGACGCCATGCATTTCACCGTCAGGAAAACTCATACCGACGTCAATCACAATCGCTTCATTGTCCGTCTCAATCACCGTGATATTGCCGCCGATCTCGCCCAAACCGCCTAGCGGGGTAATGCGTACTTTAGCATTACTTTCAAGGTTGACCTTGTAGTGCGGGTTGAGCCTATTTTTGTGCATCTCTTGATTTTTTTTGACAAAATCAAGCAGATTTTTATCAACCGGTGTCGCACCGCCTCTGCGTCCGCCGCCTGAGGAGATGGTATCGCTACCCTTGGGCGCTCCGCTCGAACGACCGGAACTGCCGCGGTTGCCACGGTCGCGGTTGCCCTCGCGCGGGCTGCCCTCCTCACGGGGTTCTCTGGCTTCTCGTGGTTCGCGCGGCTCTCTTGGCTCGCGGCTCTCTCTGCCTTCGCGCGGTTCGCGGTTGCGGTTTCTGTTGTCGTTTTGGGGTTTTTCGCCGGAATGGTCGTCTTTGCGGTTGCGGTTGGGACGTCTGCGGCGGCGGTTTTCGCCTGTTTTGGCTGCGGGTGCAGCATCCGGAGTGTGGGGGGTAGCAGTTGCTTCGATGTCGTTTGCCATCCGAATTCCTTAATGTAGCTTCAAATATAGCCGGTGATAGTCGGGTGTCCCTACCTGATGAGGTCTGATGGAAGGCTCTAGCCCAAGCTGCGCGAAGGCGGCTTCAAGCAGAGGCTTACCGTAGCGCGTGGAGAGATTTTTATGTAGCGTTTTACGCGGTTGTGTGAAGGCCGCGCGCAACATGGCTTCAAACGCTTCATCATTCCGATCTGCCGTTTTTAAAAGGAGCAGTACGGCAGAATCGACTTTGGGTGGAGGATCAAAAGCCTCAGGCGGAACAATCGTCACAATCGACGGCTGCGCCACACTTTGGGCAATGACACTCAGTGCCCCAAAGTTACTCTCTCCAGCTTCCGCAGCGAACTTTTCCGCCACTTCACGCTGCACCATCACAAGCAGATGACGACACATGGGATCGGCGAGCGCTTTTAGGATAATATTAGTCGCAATGTAATAGGGCAAATTTGCCACTAAATCATACGGCTCATCCAAAAGCTGCATCTTCCAGGCGTCTAAAACATCTCCGCATCGGAGCGTAAGGCGGCCGGTAGTGATCGCATCATGAAAACGGTCGTTCAAATACTTGCATAAATCGGTATCGACCTCAAAAGCGGTGACACTTTTGACTTCAACTAAGAACCTAGTCAAATCACCTAAGCCAGGCCCGATTTCAGCGATTTTATGGCTGTTTTTGGGCATCGATTGGATGATTTTGTGTAAAACGCTCTCATCTTTGAGAAAGTTTTGACCAAACTGTTTTTTGGCAACATGGGCTTTGTGCATGGGGGATTCTACCCAAGACTCACTTACAAATAGATAACATTTCACAATACAGCGTCACTACGCTAAGCACCGATACTTTATAATGCGCCAAACGTTACATGTAAAGAGCGCTCATGGACTATTTCGCTAAACGCATCATCCCCTGTCTCGACGTCAAAGACGGTCGTGTCGTCAAAGGGGTCAATTTCGTCGGTCTACGCGACGCCGGAGACCCCGTGGAGGTGGCCAAACGCTACAACGAAGAGGGAGCCGATGAGCTCACTTTTCTGGATATCACCGCCAGCCACGAGAACCGCGATACCATCGTGCATATCGTCGAAGAGGTGGCCAAACATGTCTTTATCCCGCTCACGGTGGGTGGGGGCATCCGCAAACTCGATGACATTTACGCCCTGCTCAATGTCGGCTGCGACAAGGTCAGCGTCAACTCCGCCGCGATCAAGCGCCCCGAGCTGATCGATGAAGGGGCCAAACGCTTCGGCGCCCAGTGCATCGTCGTCGCGATTGACGTCAAAAAAACGGGCGACAAGTACCATGTCTACCTCAACGGCGGACGGGTCGATACGGGGCTAGACGCGATGGAGTGGGCGCGCGAAGCGGTGGATCGCGGCGCGGGAGAGATACTGCTCACCTCGATGGACACCGACGGCACCAAGACGGGTTTTGATATTCCCATCACCCAAGCAATCAGCGAGATGGTACATGTACCCGTCATCGCCAGCGGCGGCGCGGGGACGATGGAGCACATCAAAGAGGCGTTTGAGCACGGAGCCGACGCGGCGCTGGCGGCGAGTATCTTTCACTTCAAAGAGATCGAGATTATGGAGCTTAAGCGCTATTTGTCGCAAAACGGGATTCCGGTACGGCTATGATTCTGTGCGCCGGAAACATCGAAAGCTTCGACTTCGCTACCCCCATCGGCATCGGCCTTGTGGAGGCGGCGATGAACGTGACGCGGCTCTGTCTTTTCGATAAGCCCGAATACCTCCTTTTTATCGGCAGTGCGGGCAGTTACGGCGACTTTGGGCTACTGGAGCTGGTGGAGTCCAAAACCGCCGCCAATATCGAACTCTCGATGCTGCAAAACCAATCCTACACCCCGCTGGACAATGTGGTCTCAAGCTACAGCGGTAGCGGGCACGACGCCATCGTCAACTCCTCCAACTACATCACCACCGACGCCGCGCTTGCGCAAAAGATGCTTGGGCTAGGCGTCGGTATCGAAAATATGGAATTTTTTGCGGTGATGCGGGTAGCGCAGGAGTTCGGCATCAGCGCGGGCGGACTCTTTTGCATCACCAACTACTGCGATGCGCAAGCGCATAGTGACTTTCTTAAAAACCATGAAGCCGCCAAGGCCAAACTCTCCTTACATGTAAAGGCACGCCGCTGATGAAACCGACGATTTTAGACTTCACCAAAGAAGAACTCGCCTACCATGTAAAGCCCGCTTTTCGCGCCAAACAGATCTTCGGATGGGTTTATCATCAATATGCGCAAGATTTTATGCAGATGGAGAATCTGCCCAAAGCCCTACGATCAGAGCTTGCTGAGCGCTTTGACATCATGCCTCTCTTGATGGTGCGCAAAGAGGAGTCGAGTGACGGCACCCTCAAATACCTCTTCGCGCTGCGCGACGGTAAAACAATCGAAACGGTACTGCTGCGCATGAAAGAGGAGTGGGTGGATGAAGAGGGAGTCAAACACGCCTCGCGCTACACGGTGTGCGTCTCGACGCAGGTGGGCTGCAAGGTGGGCTGTTCGTTTTGTCTCACCGCCAAAGGGGGGTTCACGCGCGATCTGGGTGCGGGTGAGATCGTGGCGCAGATTTTGGCGGTCAAAATCGATCAGGGCCTGGAAGCCGCCAGACGGCTCAACATCGTCTATATGGGCATGGGCGAACCGCTGGATAACCTTGAGAACCTCGCCAAAGCGATTAATATCATCAAAGACGAAGAGGGTCTCTCAATCTCCGGCAAACGCCAGACGGTCTCCACCAGCGGGCTCTCGACCAAGATCGACAAACTCGGCGCCATGGATCTGGGCGTACACATCGCCATCAGCCTGCACGCGGTGGATGACGATCTGCGCAGCGAACTGATTCCGATGAACAAAGCCTACAATATCGCCTCGATCATCGACGCGGTCAAGCGCTTTCCCATCGACACGCGCAAACGGGTGATGTTTGAATATCTGGTCATCAAAGACAAAAACGACGACTTAGACTCCGCCAAAAAGTTGGTCAAACTCCTAAGCGGCATCAAGGCCAAGGTCAATCTGATCTACTTCAACCCCTATCCGGGCGGATTGTACGAGCGCCCCGACGAGGCGAGTATGAAGGCCTTTAGCGACTACTGCATCGCTCACGGTCTGCTCTGCACCATCCGCGACTCCAAGGGGCTTGATATCAGCGCCGCCTGCGGCCAGCTCAAAGAGAAAACCCAAGAAGAATTAAAGGCTTAATTATGGATACCACTACGCTTATTTTGCTCGTCTTTATCGCCGTTGTCGTCATTATAGGGATCGGCGGCTTTTTGTGGGCCGTCAACCAAAAGGATGAGGAGCGTTAAACATGAGCAGCGAACTTGAGTGGAGCGACATCTACAAACTGGGCATCGACGAGATCGACGCACAGCACCACAAACTCTTCGATATCGTCCATGAGATCTTCGCGCTCAGCGACCATCCGGGCGTCAAAGAGGAGATCAAACGGATTTTTTATGAGCTCAGTGCCTACATGGCCACCCACTTCGCCGATGAAGAGCGCTACATGCAGAGCATCGGCTTTCCCGAACTCGAAGCCCACCGCCAACGCCATGAGCAGATCATCATCCAAACCGCCAACATCCTCAAAACCACCAAACCCTCCGCCGGAGTGAGCATCATCAAAACCAAGATGAAGGTCGCCGCCAAACAGCTTCTTGTCGATCACATCGTCAACGAAGATATGAAGATTAAACTCTACCTAGCCGGACTGCGCAAGCGCGACCACGAAGCCGCACAAACGATCATTGCGCTCGATGAGCTATAATCACACCAAAACACCAAGGAGTTTCTATGAAAATCGCCGTTCCCGTTAAAGACGAATCCCTCACTTTTTTCGGCAATGCCGGACACACCCCGCACTTCGCGGTCTTTGAGATGAGCGGAGCGGGTATGTTCAAGTCGTTCAAGCTCAGCGAACTGCGCCGCAATCCGCGCAGCGACCTAGATCATGACCACGACGATGACGACCATCACTGCAGCCACGGTCATGACGACGCGGAGCACATCGCCCAGCATGACAAAATGGGCAAAGCGCTCGAAGATTGCGACTACCTTGTCGTCTCACGCGCCTGCAAAAACACCGCCAACACCATGAAAAACCACGGCGTCTCCATCATCAAATACGACGGTGCCGACCGCTCGGGCGAAGCGATCTTGCGCCAACTCGCCGCGAAGTTCTAAATCACAAAATCGCTGCCGCGCATCGGGCAGCTCTTGACCTCTTCAACAAGGACATGGCTGACGATGCGCTTGCCATCTACCACCACACCGATCTGCATTGCCTCTAACGCCAGCTTCTCCTCCAGCGTCATCACCCGTACGATCACTTTGACCTTGTGCGCATAGGGCTTTAGCGCTTCACAGATAAGGCGGGTCTTTTCGAAGTTCTCCAGTGTGATGATCACCGCCGCCGCATTCTCTACATGTAAGGCATCGATCACCGAAGGCTTGGACATATCGGCGTAAAAAGTGATTTTTCCCTCATCTTTCGCCCGTTTGGCATGTTTATAAGAGTTATCCACGATCACATACTCCGCGCCCAGCATATCGAGCTCTTTGGCCACGAACTTACCCACGATGGAGTAACCGCACACGACAATATGGTTACGCCGTTGTGCCAGATGCTCGAAGCGGTTGTCAAAGGTCTGCTCGCCCAGCCACTTCACCACAAGCGCGTCGGTGCGGGCGATCATAAAAGGGGTGAGCATCAGCGACACCACGGTCGAGAGCACCAGCAGTTCGATCAACTCCGGCTCGATCAGTGCCGCATGTCCCGCCAGCGCGAAGATGGCGAACGAAAACTCCCCGATCTGTGAGAGCGCCAGTGCCGTCTTGAGGGCGGTATCGCGTTTGCTCGTGAGTGCAACAATCGCAAAGATGATTAAGCTTTTAAGCGCGAAGACGACGGCTATCAGCAAGACGATCTGATGGATGTGCGTGGCAAAAAATTCCAGATTGATCTTCATACCCACCGTCACAAAAAAGAGCCCCAGCAGCAGGTCTTTAAAGGGGGCGATATCGGCCTCGACCTTATGATGATACTTCGTCTCGGCAATGATCATCCCCGCCACAAACGCCCCCAGTGAATAGGTAAAACCCATCTCATGCGCAAAGAGCGACGAGGCCATCAAGATCACCAGCACCGAAGCGATAAAGAGCTCTTCGATGTTGCTCTCGGCCGAAAAATGCAGCAGATAGGTCATCACCGGTTTACCCACCATAAAGAGCAACACTAAAAGCAATATGGCACTCCAAAAGGTATCAAAGAGCACCCCTGCAAAGTCGATCTCTCCGGCACTCAAAAAACCGATGAGAAGCAAAATGGGGATTACGGCAAGGTCTTGAAAGATCAAAATGCCCGTAGCACGCTGTCCGTAGGGCTGATGAATCTGTTTGGAGTGCTTGAGGTAACTCAGCACCACCGCCGTCGATGAGAGTGAAAGGGCCAGCGCAATAATGATCGACGCGGCCATAGCTACGCCAAAACCGTAGTGCGCTACCGCAAAAAAGAGCCCAGAACTCAGCAGCACCTGTGCCACACCGTTGGCGAAGACCTCGATCTTCATGCTGCGCATCTTCTCCAGAGAAATCTCCAGCCCGATGGTAAACATCAAAAAGACGATCCCAAACTCCGCCGCCGTCTCAAGCAGATGCGAATCGGCGGCGCGGTGCAGATCAAAAGCGTAGGTGATGGCCGTGCCCGTGAAGATGTAGCCGATGATCTGCGAGATCCCAAGCTTGCGCAACACCAAATTGATCACCACAGAGAGTGCCAGCGCGGCTATGGCGTAATGCAGCGTCGATTCCATCAGATCCCTTTGCGGCTGTATTTGAGCGAATTATAACGGTTGTACAGCCGTATTACCGGGAATAAATGGTTAAAAATGCGCGAATGTATCTGCCGTGATCCCCTCATACCATCCGATCAGACCGTCTCCTGCCAGTTCGGAATAGAATTTTCCGCGCACTTTTGGCACCTCTTCGTCGATGATCATGCCCGATTCATTGAAATAGAAATCTTTGTAAATGGCGACACCAAGTCGTTTGATACTGCTTTGCACCATCGAAAAGCAACTCGCCGAAAAGGTTTCGACGACCTCATCCTTGCCTTCTAGCAATCTGCGCGCGATCATAACACCCGCCACTTTTGCAGAACTGTAAGCCGTCTGCGCCGCCGCCGGAACCCCTGCTTTTTTCTTGGGGTTGTCTTTGAAACTCCCTTTACCGTAATCGGCACTGTCCCCGATCACATAAACCGTATCGTCGGTGATCGAATAGAATTTTCTCGGTGCCAAAATCGCCCCGCCCCAACTGTTCGTCTGCAACCCCGCATGGGCGATCAATCCACTTGCCCGCTGAATCGGAATCAGGTTCAAAACATCGTAGTGCATCTCCTCGCGGATATAGTCCATATTGTCATCGATCGTGCGATAAGCGATCTTTTTGGTGTCAAAATCCACATCCAACAGATCAAATCCCCCTACATACTCGATAATATCTTTATAGAGTGCTTCAAAAGTCTGCTCAAAAGCCTCCGGCTTTGCTTGAGGTCTTGGGGAGCTGTCTAGCACCGTTACCTTTGCCTTGCCGACGAGTCCCTCTTTTTTGATCCAGTTAGCGATCATGCAAGCACGTTCATAAGCAGCAGGCGCGCAACGGTTCAAAGAGGCATGCGCGACGCTCTGTTCTAGCGATTTCATGATGCGCGTGCGTGGTGGAATAATGACGATATTGCCGACACCGCCCCCCTCTTTGAAGGTCTGAAGGTGTTTGAGAAGAATGGAGTGCTCCACCCCCACGTCACTCGCCAAACCGCCGGGTGCCAGCAGCTTCGCCTGACGTATCTTGGCCTCATCCCAATGCGGGAACTCCACTTGATAATCGTACTCGATCCCCGGAGCCAATACCAAAAGATCATATTCAAGGCACCCTTTGGAGGTAAAGACCCTTTTTTTGGCACGGTCAATATCCACGACTTCACCGTGCAGCACCTCATAATGATAGGTGAGCTGGGCGGCGGTGTAGTCAAATAGAAACATCTCTCTTTTGAAATAGGGATCGCCGCTGAGCAGCGTATTGCTCATCGGGCAAGAGAAGTAGTTTTGATTTCTTTCAATCACGATCACTTCGATGGCGTTGGCAGGATCGTTGGCTTTGATCGTCGAGGCGATATTCAGCCCGCCAAAACCGCCGCCCACGACCACGACGCGTTTGCCTTTTTTAGGCTTGATGGGTTGTAGCGAACAGTTGCTTGAAAGGCTTACATGTAAGGCTTTTTCATTTTTGTGCGCACATCCGGTGACGGATGCAACCACTCCGACGGCACCAAGGGTTAAAAAATCTCTTCGTTTCATTCTTTCTCCTATCCAGTATGTTAAGATCGGCAAATTTATCATATGTAAATTAACGTGCCATTAAAATAATCTTTAATGATAATTATGATTTGTTGTATTTATTTACTTTTGGATACCG
The DNA here is from genome assembly GCA_016938735.1 of Campylobacterales bacterium. Taxonomy (GTDB): domain Bacteria; phylum Campylobacterota; class Campylobacteria; order Campylobacterales; family Sulfurimonadaceae; genus JAFGUB01. The sequence goes on from JAFGUB010000052.1 coordinate 93,409, forward strand.
CCAAAAATTCATAAGCGAAAATAGCCATCTAAAAAATCTCAAACACACGCCATACGCTCACGATAAACTTTATCGGCGGCTTAGCCTGCGGGCGCTATAATCGCAACATTCATAGCATCCAAAGGGCAGGGCAGCACATGACCAAATACATCTTCGTTACAGGCGGCGTCTTGAGTTCACTGGGCAAGGGGATCACGGCGGCCAGCATCGGAACGCTGCTCAAACACGCCGGCAGAAACGTCGGTATGCTTAAAATCGACCCCTACATCAACGTCGATCCCGGTACCATGAGTCCGCTGGAGCACGGCGAAGTGTTCGTCACCCGCGACGGCGCGGAGACCGACCTCGACATCGGTAACTACGAACGCTTTCTCGACACCTCTTATCTTCGCACCGCCAACTTTACTACAGGTCAGGTCTATCAGTCGGTGATTGAGCGTGAACGCGCGGGCGGCTATCTGGGACAGACCATTCAGGTGGTGCCGCACATCGTCGGCGAGATTGTCGATCGTATCAAAGCGGCGGGCGCGGGGCACGATCTGCTGGTTGTGGAGCTTGGCGGTACCGTCGGTGACATCGAAGGATTGCCCTATATGGAGGCAATTAGGCAAATGAAGCATGATGATGAAGTAGCGGGAACCCTCTTTATACATGTAACGCTCATTCCCTTCATCAAAGCGGCCGGCGAGCTCAAATCCAAACCCACCCAACACTCTGTCCAAGAGCTGCGCCGCATCGGCATCACCCCGCAGATGCTCATCGCCCGCAGTGAAATCCCCATGCCCAAAACCTTCAAAAAGAAGCTCGCCCTCTCTTGCGACATCGCCCAGGATTGCGTCATCGAAGCACTTGATGCACCCAGCATCTACGCCGTACCGATGATGTTTTTGCAGCAAAACATTCTAGGCCCCATCGCCAAAGAGTTAGACCTTGGCGAACTCCAGCCCGACATGGAGCAATGGGACTCACTCGTTAAAAAGATCGTCTCCCCCCAAAAACGCGTCACCATCGGCTTTGTGGGCAAATACCTTGAACTCAAAGAGTCGTACAAATCCCTCACCGAAGCGCTGATTCACGCCGGAGCCCACCTCGATACCCGCGTGGACATCTACTGGGTAGACAGCGAAGAGATCGAATCACGCGGTGCCGAAGCGCTCCTGCGCGACTGCGATTCGGTGCTCGTAGCCGGAGGATTCGGCGCACGCGGCGTCGAGGGCAAGATCAAAGCGATTGAATACGCCCGAACCCGCCGTGTGCCTTATCTTGGTATCTGCCTTGGAATGCAGCTCACTTTGGTTGAATATGCCCGCAATGTCCTGGGCTATGAAGATGCCAACTCCGTCGAGTTCAACGAACAAACTACCCATCCCATGATCTACCTCATCGACGCCTTTATCAACCAATCAGGCAAGACGGAGCTGCGCACCCATGAATCCCCCATGGGCGGCACGCTGCGTCTGGGCGAATACCCCTGCGAAACCAAAGAGGGCTCGCATCTAGCCGAAGCCTACGGCAACACCAAGATCATCTATGAGCGCCACCGTCACCGCTACGAAGCCAACCCCACCTACCGCGAAGCGCTCGAACAAGCGGGCATGATCGTCACCGGCGAATCGGACGGGCTCATCGAAGCGGTCGAGATCGTCGATCATCCGTGGTTTTTGGGGGTACAGTTTCACCCTGAATTTACCTCACGCCTGCAAACCCCCAATCCCACTATTTTGGCCTTTGTTAAAGCGACCCAAAACCATGTCGAAAGGTCTTGACGTTCCGCTGCTTAACAAACAGCGCCTCATCGAAACACTCTCTCGCCGTTTTGAACATCATCGCGACTGCAAGCTTTCCGACATCCCAAGCCCCGCTTTGCTACTCGGCGCTGAGCGTGCGGCGCAGCGCTTGTGTGATGCCGTTATCAAAAAAGAGCGCATCGTTTTGGTGGGCGATTATGATGTAGACGGCGTCACCTCCACGGCGCTGTGTGTGCTCTTTTTTCGAGAGATCGGCGCTCCGCTGGAGGCCGTCATCCCCAACCGTTTTATCGACGGCTACGGCGTTTCGCCCAAAATCTTGGAGCGCATTGATGCCGATCTGATCTTTACCGTCGATAACGGGATCACCGCCATCGAAGCGGCGCAGGTGTGCAAGGAGCGCGGTATCGATCTGATCATCACCGATCACCACACCCCCGCGCACGCACTGCCTGAAGCCTACGCCATCGTCAACCCCCGACAAGAGGGCTGCCCCTATCCATTTAAAGAGATCTGCGGCGCACAAGTGGCATGGCTGCTGATGGGGCTGCTCAAACAAAAACTAAACCTCAAAATCGACATGAGCCAATACCTCGAACTCGTCGCATTGGCCGTCATCGCCGATGTGATGCCGCTGGTGGGTATCAACCGCACCATCGTGCAAGCGGGACTGCGCCAGATGATGCAAAGCCGCCGCAGCGCCTCGGTCATCATCCGCGAGTTTCTGGGCAAAAGCCGCATCACCTCAGAGGATATCGGCTTTCAGATCGCCCCGCGTCTGAACTCCGCCGGACGCATGGAAGAGGCGCGTATCGCTCTGAACTTTTTGACGGCTTGCGATGAAGAGACGGCCTACGCCCACTTCATGCACCTCAGCCGACTCAACGACGAACGCAAGGCCACGGAAGCGCAAACCACCGAAGAGGCAGCCTTACATGTAAGCGGTGATGAGCGCATCATCGTCGTCTCCGGTGAAGGGTGGCATGAGGGGGTTGTAGGAATTATCGCGGCGCGGCTGGTACAGCAGTTTCATCGTCCCGCCGTCGTGCTCTCCATCGAAGGGGAGCGTGCCAAAGGGAGTGCGCGCTCACTAGGCGACGTCAACATTTTTGAGCTGATCAAAACCCAAGAGCATCTGCTGCAAAAGTTCGGAGGGCACAAAATGGCGGCAGGGCTGAGCTTACATGTAACGCAGATCGAAGCGTTTAAAGAAGGGATCAATGCTGCCGCTGCCGATCTTCCCGCTGAGGCTTTTATTCCCATTGAGGAGATTGTAGGTGCAATCTCCGATGATGCGATTGATTTTGAGCTGCTTGATATTTTAGAGCGCTTCGAACCCTACGGTGAGGCCAATCCGCGCCCCCGTTTTCTCGCCAAAGACGCCGAAGTCCTGAGCGTCAAACTCTTTGGAAGCGAGCGCAACCACAGCCGCGTCAGCCTGCGCCTTTCGCCGATGGCCAGACACAGCCACGACCTGCTCGCCTTCAAAGAGGTCCTCAGCGTTCCACAAAACCGCCGCATAACCTGCAGCTATACCGTCAACAAAAACGAGTACAACGGCAAGGTCTCGATCCAGCTCATGATCGAGCGGATCTACTCCTCTTCATAAAGCTCCACCAGCAAAAAGTGCACACCCAGCGGATCGGTAACGACCACAAAATCACCCACCCCTTCAGCCGACATCACATCCGAAGCAATGGCTCCGCCAAGCTCCTCAAGCTTATCGAGTGTTGTGTCGAGGTCATCCACCTGAATGTAGATCGCCCAGTGGGGAATGACCCCCTCCCACTCCTCTTGAATCTCGATCATTCCGCCGACAGCTTCGCCCGCCTTGCGAAAGTGGGTGTAGTTGTACTCGCTCTCGCACTCCTCGTCGCTGTGCGCCTCCCATCCAAACAGCGCCTCATAAAAGGGAGAAGCGTTTTTGGGTTCAAAGACATACAGCTCGTTCCAGCCGATTGTGCCCTCTTCGCGCATCCGCACTGAGCGCGGCGCCATAGACTCCCACAAAGCTACAAAAGCCCCTTCGGGATCTTCAACCAGTGCCATTTTCCCCTCTTCACCGATCTCAAAAGGATCCATCACCACTTCGCCTCCAAGCTCGATCACACGGGCACAGACGGCGTCGATCTCCTCGACTGCGATAAAACTCTGCCAATACGGCGGAGTCTCCGCCGCAGACTCTTCGTCAATCTCATACATTGCACACACCGGAGTCTCCTCTTTGGTGAAAAGGATATACGACATCTCCCCATCCGTAGGCAGTGCGTGCATCTGCCAACCCAATAGCTCACAATAGAAGGTTCCGGCGATCGCCGTATCGGTGGTGGCGAGTTCCGCCCAGCAAAAATACCCCGGATCAAACTTGGTAATCACAGCCATGAAACACTCCTTGGAGATAAAATAACCCATCATACCTCCACGCGGTTTCAACTATGTTACATGTAACGCAGTTGTTGTATAATCGTTCACTTTTCCTACCGGAGCCTCAATGACCCAAAATCACTACAATGTCATCATCGTCGGCGGCGGCATTTCGGGTGCGGCACTCTATTATGAACTGGGTCGCTATACCGACATCCCAAAAATAGCTCTTTTGGAGAAATACGAATCACTCTCCACGCTTAACTCCAGCGGCTCGGCCAACTCCCAAACCATCCACTGCGGCGACATCGAAACCAACTACACCCTTGAAAAAGCGCGCAAGGTCAGCCGTACCGCTAAAATGGTCGAGAAATACTGCCTACAGTACAGCTATGAAAACACCATCCTCTTTTCACACCAAAAAATGGCCATTGGCGTGGGCTTTGAAGAGGCCAAGTTTATCCGCAAGCGCTTTAATGAATTTAAGGAGCTCTACCCCTATATGGAGCTCTATGAAAAGGAGCGCATCAAGGAGATCGAACCCGCGCTGATTTACGATGAGCAGGGGCATGAGCGCGAAGAGGAAGTTGTGGGCATGGGGGCGCAAAACCAGTGAACGACGGTCGACTTTAAAGCGCTCTCTGATAGCTTCATCGACAACACCCTCAGTCGTGACGACAAAATCACCGACATCTTTTTCAACTCCGAAGTGAAGCACATCCAAAAGCTCGGCAAGCTCTTTCACCTCGAAACCGTGCGTGGGCACCACTTCACCGCCGATTTTGTAGTGGTCAATGCCGGAGCGCACAGCCTCTATCTCGCGCATCAGATGGGTTATGGGCATGAGTACGCCACATTGCCGGTGGCGGGCAGCTTCTACGTCTCGACTAAAAAGATTCTAAACGGCAAAGTCTACATGGTGCAAAACCCCAAACTTCCCTTTGCCGCACTGCACGGCGACCCGGACATTCTGCTTGGCGGTTACACCCGATTCGGTCCCACCGCGCTGGTGCTGCCCAAGCTTGAGCGCTTTCACGGCAATGCCACCGTCATCGACTTTTTCAAGACCCTGCGCATCGACCTGCATATCTTTAAGATCTTTTACGACTTGCTCAAGGATAGCGACATCCGCAACTACATCCTGCGCAACTTCCTCTTTGAGATCCCCTACTTCAACAAAAAACTCTTTATTAAAGACGCCCGCAAAATCGTCCCCTCACTTCAAGAGAGCGACATCGAGTACGCCGAAGGCTTCGGCGGGGTACGCCCGCAGGTGCTGGATAAAAAGAGTGAAAAGCTGATGCTCGGCGAAGCCTCCATCAACACCGGAGAGGGGATCATCTTCAATATGACCCCCTCTCCGGGGGCCACCAGCTGTCTTGGCAACGGCATTCGCGACGTCGCCATTATCGCGGCGTATCTGGGGCTGCATTTTGACGAAGCCGCGTTTAAACGCGAGCTCACCGACGATCAGGAGTAAAAGATGAAAAAACTGCTCTACATCACCGACCAGCAAGAGTACAGCGAGCACGGCACCATCGGTGCGCTCTTTCACGGCTACCTCAAACAGTACATGCAGGTCAACGTCGTCTACTTCACCAAGTACAAACACAGTTTCCAGACCAAAGGCGACGACTTCATCGTCCCCGAACACCGCAATGGCGACATCATCGACTACCTGCTTAAAAAGGAGATCGATATCGCTTCGTACGACTACGTCTTTGTGCGCAATATCGCCCATATCCTCGAGACGGTGCTCAAATACCGATCTAAATACGGCTACAAAGTGGGCTTTCGTGCCTCCTTTGCCAAATCGAGCGAAGCGTATGAGCGGGCCAAACTTGAGGGAACGGGATGGCTTAAAACCCTCCAAATCAAGTATGGCAACTGGCGCAAAGACCGTTTTGTCAATCAAGTGGACATCTTCATGCCCACCTCCACGCAAATGCAGCGGGTCTTTTACCCAAACGCTACATGTAAGGTCTATCCCCTGCTCACGGCGCTGAATCCCGCCACGATGAGTATCCGCAACGCGCGCGGTGACGGGGTGCGCCGCTTTATCTACGTCGGCTCGCTCGATCCGCTGCGCGAATTTGAAGTGGTGCTCGATGCCTTCAACTCCATCGCGCAGCTTGGCTGGAGCCTGAGTGTCTCGGTGTACAACCCCAAAACCATCCGTGCCCTTCTTAAACTCTACCCAAAAATACGTGAGCGCGTCAGCATCCATGACGCCGACGAACTCGCCGCCATCAAAGCGCAGGTGTGCGCAAGCGATGTGGGGCTGGGAATGCTACCTGTACGCGAGCTCTACAACAACGCCCTCTCGGCCAAGGTGGTGGACTACTACGCCTGCGGCGTCCCCGCGCTACTGAGCGACAACGCCAAAAACCGCTCCATCTTCGATGAGGGCAGCGAAGCGCTCTTTAGCCCCTTTGAGAGCGAAGCCATCGCGCAGCGGCTCAAAGCACTCATCGCCATGGAGGAGACGCAGCTCATTGAGATGGGGCGCAAAGGCCAAGCCAAGCTGATCGCACTTGAACGTAGCTACGACGTCATGGCCGCAAAACTTGCCAAAGAGCTTGAAACCCTCTAAGCACGCTTTATGCATATAGCCTTTATATGCTTACATGTAAAGGGTGTGTATGCCAAGCAAAGAGGAAGTTTTGCTCCTGGAGATCTGCGAATGCGGTGCCAAAAACGTCGCTCAGGCGATTGAGATCTTCCAAAACACCTCGTTGCCCTTTAAAAAATCGAAAAAGCTGGTGACGGAGTGCAACAAAAACTGCTGCCGTGGGGCACTTGAGAAGCTCAACGACATGGTCACCTTCGGACGTTTCGATTATGACGAGATTGCCCACCTCATCCATCTGCGCCACGACCGCATGGCACGCCTGCTCGAAGGACTCAAAAGTGACGACTGAAGCGCTCACCACTCTACACCACTGGCTTTTTCAGCACAACGCGATTGATGCGCACACAACCCCCCAATCGCTGCTTGACCTCACCAGACTCGATCTCTCCTCGCGCAACCTGCTCAGCCTACCTGATTCCATTGCCTTATTGCCTAAACTCAGCGCCCTCAACCTTGCCAACAACCGCCTAGAGAGCCTGCCCGATCTAAGCACGCTAAACGCGCTCGTGCATCTCGATCTACGCCGTAACCAGCTCAAAAGCCTGTGTGAATCCTTCGGCAATCTAAGCGTACGCTCGCTCAACCTCAGCGCCAACCGCCTCAAATCGATTGACACGCTGCGTTCATGTAATTTCTTGCGCGTGCTTGATCTAAGCGCCAACACCATTGATGAGACGACGGGGATTTTTGACGCCATGCCCGATCTGCGCAGCCTAAACCTCGCACACAACGCCCTTGGCCGCTTTAGCATCGCGCCGCATCAAAGCTTGGAGCATCTCAACCTCTCGAACAACTTTTTAACCGCCGTCGATCCCGCGCTTGGACGACTTGAAGAGCTCAAAACCCTGGATTGCTCCAACAACCAACTCACCGACGTGACCTTACTTGAGGGCTTTGCCTCGCTTGAGCGGCTCGATCTAAGCTCCAACCGCATCGTCACCGCGCGCTTGGGTGCGTGCGAGATGCTAGAAGAGCTGAGCCTCGATGACAATCCCTTAAACGTGCTACGCTTCGAACCCGATTTCGCCCCCGATCTGCGTCTCTTTTCGGCACAAGGCTGCGGCTTGAGCAGACTCGATCTGCCCCCTTCACGCACGCTTGAGTCGCTTTTGCTCGCCGACAATCAGCTAAGCGCCTTGCCTTCGACGCTCTCAAGCTACACCGCCTTGAAAGAGCTTGACCTCAGCGCCAACGCCCTCACCGATCTCTCTGAAGCGCTCAAACCCTTACATGGTCTACACACCCTCATGATCGATCGCAATCCGCTCCCGCAGGAGCAGATCGATCAACTGCTCTTGCGGGGCATCGACAACTGCGATCTGTCCGTCAAACACGCCATTCGCATCGACGCTGCAAAGCCTGAGGATTGCCCTGTGATGGCGCGTCTACTGGGGCAACTCTTTAGCATCGAGCGCGACTTCGTCATCGACTATGAGCGGCAGCTTGCCGGGCTGGAGCTTTTACTGCAAGATCCCCGCTGCCGCGTCTTCGTCGCAAAGCACCAAGAGCGCGTTGTGGGCATGATCACGATGCAGCCGCTGATCTCCACCGCATCGGGCGGCGCGGTGGGACAGGTAGAAGACCTAATTGTCGATGCCACCTACCGCAACATCGGCATCGGCTCGAAACTGCTTGCGCGCGTGGTTGAGGAGGCCAAAACGCTGGCCTACCGACGCATCGCATTAGGGGCCGACATGAGCAACCGCAAGGCGCTGGAGTTCTACCGCAGCCATGGGTTTGTCAAAACCAACCTCAATAGTTATCATTTATCACTCTAAAATAATCAATTATCAACAGAAAAAAGATCGCTCTACGGTACAATAAGCATTGATTATCATATAAGGAAACATGATAGATGCAAAAACCTCCTACCGTGAACGCCCGCGAGTATCAGCTACGTGACAACGACTTTATCATCTCCAAAACCGATCCGCACGGCGTCATTACTTACTGCAACCGCATCTTCGTTGAGATGTCGGGCTATAGCATAGAGGAGCTCATCGGTGCGCCGCACAACATCGTCCGCCACCCCGACATGCCCGCACTGGCCTTTAAGATGGCGTGGGAGCTGATCCGCTCAGGCAGAGAATTTTTCGGTTTTGTCAAAAACCTGCGCAAAGACGGCGCTTTTTACTGGGTCTTTGCCTACATTACCCCTGATCGCAACACTCAAGGTGAGATCATTGGTTTTACCTCTGTGCGGCGCAAACCCTCGCCGCGCGCACTAGAGCAGATTATTCCACTCTATGAACGGCTTTGCGCCCTTGAGCGCACAAGCGGTATCGAAGCGGCGAATGCGGAGTTAGGGCGTCTGCTTGAGGCGCACCACACCCACTACGACGCCTTTATCACCCGTCTGCAAAACGCCTAAAGGAACCCATCGATGCCTCTATCTTTGATTATATCTGCACTGTTTACGGTTATCGCGCTCTATCTTGCGCTCATGCACCGCGACCCCGTCGCCGCCTTGGTCGTCTTCACCTCAGGCGCATTTTCCTTTTTGCTACTACGCCGTCCTCCTACTTCCAGCGATGCTGAAGATGACGCCATCTTGGCGCTCGTGCGCGCTGCGGCGCAAGGCAAACTCAGTGAGCGCCTCTCCCTCACCAACCCCAAACACCCACGCTTCGAGCTCTCTTGGGCGCTCAACGATATGCTCGATCAGATCGAAGTGATCCTGCGCGAAACGCGCTACAGCATCGAAGCGATCGGTGAACACAAGCTCTACCGCATGATGTACCCGCAAGGCTTGCACGGCGAATACCGGCTCACCTCAGAGGCGCTTCAAAGCGCCATCGACGCGCTCAAAGAGAGTGAAAAATATGAGATGATGGGCCATCTAGGCGAAGCGCTCGATCAAACTGACGGCGGGATCGAGGGAAATATGCAGATCATTCTTGAAAATATCACTAACGTCTCTGATGTGATCAAAAGCGTCACGGTAGGTATCCACACCGCGGCCCGCACCGCCAATGAGACGCTAGGATCAGTTGAAAGTGCCAACCGCGACGTTGCCGATCTCACAACCTTGTTGCAAGAGACGCAAAGTGAGGTCGAAGCACTCAACCATAACGTATCCGATATTGCTAAAGTGGTCGATCTCATCAAAGAGATTGCCGATCAAACCAACCTGCTCGCCCTCAACGCCGCCATCGAAGCGGCCCGCGCCGGAGAGCACGGGCGCGGATTTGCCGTAGTGGCCGATGAGGTGCGCAAACTGGCCGAAAAGACCCAAAAAGCGACCGGAGAGATCTCCATTACCATCCAAACCCTCACGCAAGGCTCGTTGTAGATCGTCGACAACACCTCAAAAACCGCCTCCGTCATGGGCAACGTAAACGATGCCATGTCAAGCTTTATCGAGACGCTCCAATCGCTCGACGGAGAGCTTGGCGGCTCCAGTGGCAACGCCAACCGCTCGACCCTGCATCTGCTGCTGACCATCTTCAAAATCCACCACATCATGTTCAAATCAGAAACCTATTCCATGGTGATCAAAGGCAAACTCAAAAGCGGCTATCAGATCAAAGACCACCGTCAGTGCCACTTCGGTCGCTGGTACGACACGATAGGTCAAAAGCTCTTCAGCAGCAATCCCCTCTATCATCAAATGGCCGCGCACCATCAAGAAATCCACCGACTGCTTAATGCCAATCTAGAGTATCTCGAACAGTTCGGCAACGTTTCAAGAGAACATAAAGCGGAGGTCATCGCACGCTTTGCCAAGGCAGAAGGTCATACGCGCTCACTCTTTGAGCTGATGGATCGGCTCAGCCACGAATACGGAGAGCGTGTCGATTTTAGCACTTTCTAAAAGAGGTGCGGCCACACCTCGATCGTCTCAATCACCAAAACACATATCCATATGAAAATCGCCACTCCGGTTGCCGCCGCCGAAACGTCCTTGACAATACCTATCTTCTCATCGAAATCGGTCTTCATGTAGTCACAAATCGCTTCGATGGCGGTGTTAAAGATTTCGGCACTGAGCATCACGCCCGTGGCCAAAAGGATAATAGAGGCGTCAAAAAGGCCGTTAAAAAGAAGCACAGGTACAAACAAAACCGCCGAAACCACCACTTTATAGAGCACACTCACGTCGCTAAGCACCGCAAATCGTATCCCCTTAACAATGATCTTGAGTTTGCGCAAGGGGTGATAACCGTGCTGTCCGGTTTGTAGAAATTTGTTCTGCATTACAAGCCTTTTTGGCTCGATTATAGCATGGCGAGAAGATGAATGGATGAGGGCTTCGCCCGAAGGCGAAGCTAAGAGGGTGTGCTTAGCGCACGAGGTCGAAGAAGTAGTCCGTAGAGGCGATGCCCTTGGTCTCTTCATCAAGCTGATCAAGCACCTTGTTGGTGATCCAAGTCAGCAAGTTGAGCGCTCCGTCGTAGCCGCTGATAGAGTAGCGGTGCAAGTGGTGGCGGTCAAAAATCGGGAAACCGATGTAGATCAGCGGCGTGCCCGTGTCGCGCATCAGCTCTTTACCGTAGCTGTTGCCGATCATGAAATCAACCGGTTCAGTGAAGAGCAGGCTGCGCATGTGCCAGAGGTCTTTGCCGGCCCATACATGTAAGCTATCTTTAGCCGGTGAAGTATCAAGAAGCGCGCGCATCTCCTCTTCCCAGCCTGAAGGTGCGTTGTGGCACAGTACATGCGTAGGCTCAGCGCCCATCTCCAGCAAGAAACCGACCACACCGATCAGGAAGTCAGGATCTCCCCAGATGGCGAATTTTTTGCCATGCATGTACGGATAGCTGTCTTGCATCGCATCGACGAGTCTGCCGCGCTCAGTTTTGAGTTTGGCAGGTACCTCTTTGCCGGTGAGTTCAGCAAGTTTCATCACGAACTCATCAGTCCCTTTGAGACCTACAGGGTTAGAGAAACCACCTTTGTGCTTCCAGCGCTTTTGCACCATTTTCATGGTTTTCACGGTGGCATATTTCTGCAAAGAGATGGTCGCAGTTGAGTTCATACAATCTTTGGCATCTTCGATTTTGGTACCGCCGGCGAACATGTGGTACTCGCCTGCAGGCATATCCCACTGATCAGAGTGGTCGCCCAGCATGATGTAATTCGCGCCGAAAGACTCAACAATGGCTTTGACCGAACGGATTGAGCCGATATAGGTCTCAAAGCCAGGGATGATGTTGATGCGCTCTTTTTTCTCACCTTCGTTACCTTCGGTGAGCTGCTGCATGGTTGCTTGCATCATGTTGTCATAGCCGGTGATATGGCTGCCGACAAATGAAGGCGTGTGCGCATAAGGAACCGGATACTCGCGTGGCAAGAACTCGCCGCCGTCTTCGTCTTTGGCACCTTCGATGAACGCATAGAGGTCATCACCGATAACTTCCGCCATACATGTAGTCGATACCATGATCATTTTTGGTTTGTAGATCGCCGCACAGTTTTTGAGGCCGTCTTTCATGTTGGCAAGACCGCCGAATACCGCCGCGTCTTCGGTCATAGAGTCTGATACACAAGGTGTAGGCTCTTTGAAGTGGCGTGTAAAGTACGAGCGAAAGTACGCCACACAGCCGTGTGAACCGTGTACATAAGGCATGGTATCTTCAAAGCCCAGAGCGACCATAACGGCACCCAAAGGCTGACACGCTTTAACCGGATTGACGGTGATCGCTTCACGCGCCAAGTTCTTTTCGCGGTAGTCCCATGATTTGGTCCACTCAGCGATTTCTTGAACTTTTGCAGGGTTGATCGCGCCCATACCGCCTTCAAATTGCTTTTTGTTGGCGAGTACTTCTTGATATTCCGGCTTTTGAAACAGTTTTTGTCCGTTGACTATTTGTTCTGCATTTTGCATGATGATTCTCCTGGTTGCGAAGAGGAGGCTTACGCCTCGCTCTCCCATGGTGCTTTGGTGTGTGCCCAAACGGGAGAGTTCATCGCCAAATCCATATCTTTGGCAAAGATGGCAAACCCGTCATACCCGTGGTATGGACCGCTGTAGTCCCAAGAGTGCATCTGACGATACGGCAGACCCATTTTTTGGAACACATACTTCTCTTTGATCCCTGAAGCAACAAGGTCAGGTTGAAGTTTTTTAACAAACGCTTCGAGCTCATACTCATTGACGTCGTCATAGATTACGGTAGAGCGGAAGATCTCCTCTTTGGTACGTTTGTAGTCATCATCATGGGCAAATTCATAACCCGTTCCGATCACTTCCATACCGAGGTCTTCATACGCACCGATGACGTGACGCGGGCGCAGACCGCCGACGAACAACATGACTGTTTTACCCTCAAGGCGTGGGCGGTATTTGTTGATGACCGCATCGACCATAGGTTGGTACTTCGCAATGACCTCTTCACATTTAGCCTGAACACCTTCGTCGAAAAACGCTGCGATTTTGCGCAGTGATTTGATCGTTTGGGTTGGGCCGAAGAAGTTGTACTCAATCCAGGGAATCCCGAACTCTTTCTCCATGTGACGGCTGATGTAGTTCATCGAGCGGTAGCAGTGCAGCAAGTTGAGCTTCACTTTAGGTGTCATCGCCATCTCTTTAAGCGTTGCATCCCCTGACCACTGAGCCACAACACGCAGACCCATCTCTTCGAGCAAAATACGGCTTGACCATGCGTCACCGCCGATATTGTAGTCGCCGATGATCGCTACGTCGTACTCAGTCGGTACAATCGCGTCGCCAAGGGTGTCTACTTTGCCATCAAAGATGTAGTCGCGAACGGTGTCATTGGCAATGTGGTGACCGAGTGATTGAGATACACCGCGAAATCCTTCGCAGTTAACCGGAACAATCACTTTGCCGGTCTGTTTGGCATACATTTTTGAGGTAGCGTTGATATCATCCCCGATCAGACCGATCGGACACTCTGATTGCACGGTGATGCCGTTGTTGAGTGGGAAGAGTTCATCAATTTCACTAAAACATTTGGTCAATTTTTTGTCACCGCCGAATACGATGTCTTTCTCTTGGAAATCTGAAGAGAAGTTCATCGTAACGAAGGTGTCCACACCTGTAGTACCGATGTAGTAGTTACGGCGACCTGCGCGTGAATACTGTCCACAACCGATTGGACCGTGGCTGATATGAACCATGTCTTTGACAGGACCCCATACAACACCTTTAGATCCGGCATACGCACAGCCGCGTTGGCTCATGACGCCCGGAACGGTCTTTTTGTTGGAGCGGACATCACCGCAGGTTTTTTGACTCTCATCATCGGGTGTACCGACGCCAAGGTGCTTAGCGCGGTTTTTTGCTGCTTTTGAAGGATACGCTTTAAGTACCTCTTCGACGGCGGCTTTCTGTTTCGCTTCTAAGGATTCTGGTCCCATAATATGCTCCTTTACTGCTATAGAACTACGCCGCTACGATGCGGAACATAGACATAGAGTCAAATTTTTTGCACATGTGCATGGATTCATCATCACCGTCAAGACGCTTGGAAAGTTCGGCAATTTGGTAGCGGTTGGTATAGATCATGTAATCAGTCTCAGCTGTTTTAGCGTAGTGAACCAGTGCTTTGAACATAAAAGTATCTTTCTTGGTATAAGAAAGCTCTTCTTTTTGGTTCTCACGGCTGGTCATGTACATTTTGATCTCATTGATACCATCAATACCGCCAACTTTTGCGAGCTCTTCGTCGAGTTTTTCAACAACTACTTGATCAGGAATAGTATTTCCCATGGATGCAGGGAAGTGGAAACCTAAAATAAACATGTAATTCTCCTTCTTTTTCTGTTATTTTCTTTTCATTATGAGAATGTAAACGTCACCCCGGCTTCACCGGAGTGACACCGCGTTTGGCTTACATGTAAAGGCTTACGCCTCTGCAGATTTTCCGATGTTCTCTTCGTCTGCTTCTTCTTCAAGACCGAACTTCATCAGAAGGTCTTCAAGGTCATCCATCTCAAGCGGAGTGGGGATGATTTTCATATCGTTAGCGATGATTTTGCGGGCAAGCTCTTTGTACTCAAGTGCTTGATCCGATTTTGGGCTGTACTCAACAACCGTCATACGGCGAAGTTCAGCATGCTGAACGATGTTGTTACGGGGTACGAAGTGGATCATTTGTGTGCCAAGGTCTTTTGCAAGCTCTTTAGCAAGATCGTATTCGCGGTCAGTCATACGGGCATTACAGATCAGACCTGCAAGACGTACACCACCGGTGTTTGCGTACTTCAAGATCCCTTTTGAGATGTTGTTGGCCGCGTACATCGCCATCATTTCGCCTGACATGACGATGTAGATCTCTTGTGCTTTACCTTCACGAATCGGCATCGCAAATCCGCCGCAAACAACGTCACCCAGAACGTCATAAGAGACGAAGTTAAGACCCTCTTCTTCGTAAGCGCCCTCTTCTTCGAGGAAGTTAATCGCTGTGATAACACCGCGACCTGCACAACCTACTCCAGGCTCCGGTCCGCCAGACTCAGTGCAGTTGATCCAACCACCCGGTGTACCCGGAGCAAAAATGCCCGCGCCAGGCTTACATGCATCTTCAAGTTCGAGATCCTCGACGGTTCCCATCTCCGCAGCAAGCTGAAGAATGGTAGATTGTGCTTTCTCGTGCAGGATCAGACGTGTAGAGTCCGCTTTTGGGTCACAACCGACGATAAGAATGTTCTTGTCGAAGTAGTGCGCCATAGCGGCCAAAGTGTTTTGAGATGTGGTAGACTTACCGATCCCACCTTTTCCGTAGAATGCAATCTGACGTAGTGCAGACATGTTTTCCCCTTTTTTCTGAGTTGAACTTCGCAGCACCTATTGCAGGATGCATTCTCGATTTTTTCGGGGTTTGAGCGCGACAAGAAGAGACAAAATGGTCATTTTTGTAGGAACGATTTATGTAAAGCGCCGCGATTTTGCGACGAAAAAGCTTACATGTAAGGCTTACGACAAAAAGTCGTAGACCGCCCGAGCGTCGCCGCGAAAGAGAATGGGAAGAGTTGTGCGCTCGATCTGGTAGTCATACATCGGATCGTAGTATTCGCACAGCAGGGTTTCGATCCATATTTTGTGCTTATCTGCTTCGCCGTAGGCCTCTTGATGCTTCTGCGCCTCGTGCATCTGCGTGCGCACATGATCATAACGCTCGTGCCCCAGACGTTTCATGATGCGCTCAAGCGCCTCCAGCATCGCCTCAAACCAGCGTTCCCCCATGCGCCGCTGCAAGTCGGTCACATACGCCTCAAACACCACCTCGATGCGCTCCTCAAGCGGACACTCCAGCACAATCAGTACACCCTTTAAAAATGCGTCATAGATCGGTTTGGGAATAAAGAACCGCCCGATACGGTAGCTCTCATGCTCGATGATGAGCGACTCATGCCGCTGCGCCTCATGGCGAATCAGCGCGTAAGCCAGAGCGTTTTCAAAATCGATCTGCGCAGGTTGAGGCGTGCTCATCTTGCCAAAGGCCGATCCGCGATGATTGGCCAGCGCCTCCAGATCGATGCTGCCGCGCAAGCGATTGAGCAGCAGCGTCTTGCCCGATCCCGTGCGTCCGCCGATGATGCGCACGCTGCTTTGCGCCGCGATGCGCTCGGCTTCGGCGCTCAAAAAGGCGCGAAATGCCTTGTAACCCCCTTTGATGCGCGGTAGCTCTATTCCCGCCTCACCAAGCCACTGCTGCGCAATGCGCGAGCGCTGACCGCCGCGAAAACAGTAGATGTAGGCTTCGGGATGCGCCCTAGCAAACTCCGCCCACACCGCTACACGCGCCTCTTTGACCGCACCGCCGATCAGCTCATGCCCCAGCGCCACCGCCGCCGCGTTGCCCGCTTCTTTATAGCGTGTGCCCACCAAAGCGCGTTCATTGTCATCTAACAGCGGCAGATTGACCGCGCCTTCAAACGAACCTTTGTCAAACTCAACGGGTGCGCGCACGTCGATAAGCGGCCGCGCCTCCAGTACAATGGAGCGGAAATCCTCCAACAGTGTCATCAAATCACCTCAATCAGCGGCATCTTGGGCGAAGTCGTCTCGCCGATCGGCTCAAGCTCCAGTCCATAGCGGCGCGTCACCTCCAAAAATGCCGCCACGCTTTCGCGTGCCACCACACACAGCAGTCCGCCGGAGGTCTGCGCGTCGCAAAAGAGATCTTGTTGCGCCGCACTGAGCGGCCCCAGATGCGCCTTGTAACTCTCAAAATTTCGCCGCGTGCCGCCGGGGACGCAGCCAAGGGCCTGATAGTGCACCGCGCCCTCTAGCAGCGGCACCGCGTCAGCGTAGATGAGCGCCCCCACGCCGCTGCCCAGACAAATTTCACTCAGATGTCCCATCAGCCCAAAACCCGTCACGTCGGTCATGGCGCTCACCCCTTCGATCTGCGCGATCTCGAAGCCCGCGCGGTTGAGCGTGCACATCGCATCAATGGCGACCTGCAGCTCAGCAGGCGTGATCTTGCCCTGTTTTTGGGCGGTGGTGAGGATACCCACACCCAGCGGCTTGGTCAAAAAGAGCAAGGCGTCACTTTGGGCCGTGTTGTTGCGTTTGAGATTGCGGTTTTCGACGATCCCACTTACCGCAAGCCCAAAGATCGGCTCGGGCGCATCGATGCTGTGACCGCCGGCAAGCGGAATCCCCGCTTCCTTACATGTAAAGCGTCCCCCTTCAATCACCGCCTTTGCCACATCGCTTGAGAGCAGATTCACCGGCCAGCCGAAGATGGAGAGCGCCATCAAAGGCCGCCCGCCCATCGCGTAGATGTCGCTGATGGCATTGGTAGCGGCGATCCGCCCGAAGGTAAAGGGATCATCCACAATCGGCATGAAAAAATCGGTCGTCGAGAGCATCGAGGTGCCGTTGCCCAGATCATACGCCGCCGCGTCGTCGTTACTACCGTTGCCCACCAGCAACTCAGGGCAGACCATAGCGTCGCGTGAACCTTCCAAAATGGCATCGAGCACCTTGGGTGCAATTTTGCAGCCACAGCCCGCACCGTGAGAGTATTGGGTCAGTTTAATATCACTCATCAATCACCTTTTTTTCAGCATGATAATCTTCAAGCGCTTAATGATGCTATGCTTCGCTTATGAAAAACATCACCATTCCTTACTTCGCCACACTGAACCTTGAACACATCGTACTCGATTACAACGGCACCATCGCCAAAGACGGCCTGTTGCTAGACTCCATCAAGCCGCTGCTTGCCCTGCTGGCCGCACACTACCGCTTGCATGTCATCACCGCCGATACCTTTGGCAGCGTCCACGCCCAGCTTGAGGGGATTGAGCTTAATGTCGTCGTCTTGCAAAGCACCGATCATAGCGCCGAAAAAGCCGACTTCATCCGCACGCTCGGCGCTGAGTCGTGCGCGGCAATAGGCAACGGCAACAACGACGCGCAGATGCTACACACCGCCGCGCTGGGCATTGCGGTACTAGGAAGTGAAGGGTGCGCCACCGCCACTTTGCTTCAAAGCGATCTTACATGTAAGCACATTAGCGAAGCGCTCGAACTGTTCCTGCACGAAAAAAGGCTGATCGCCACTCTTCGCCGCTAAAATCAATCGCTTTTAAGGAATAGCTCGCTATCCTTTCGGCCTTCATTCATTTAACGCGCTCGTGGTGAAATTGGTAGACACGCTAGATTCAGGTTCTAGTGGCCGAAAGGCTGTGGAGGTTCAAGTCCTCTCGAGCGCACCACCCCTAAAATAGGGACTTTCAAAGCCCTCAACCCCTTCAAAAAAAACGCTTTAAGCTTTCATCAATTGCGGTAAAATTGCGGTTTTTGGAAAAAAAGACGTAGCGTTTACGGTTTGGCTCTTCAAGCTTGATTGTAAGTTTCTCGCAAAAAAACTCAAACAACGATCCACCTCAACCCGCTTTTTGCTTCGCGTCTGCTTCGTTTTGCTTGCACTTTGCTTTCGGTCTGCTTTGGTTTTGTTCTGCAATAACCATTGGTTACGGTTCGGTTTTCCATTATGAAGGCGTACAGAAAACCCAAATAACCCACTGGGTTTTTAGAAAGCGTTCGGTTTTCCATTATGGAGCGCTCATCCTGCGCCGGGGTTGCAGTTGGTAGTTTTTCGATTTCACAAAAAAATGAAAACGGAAATAAATGCTCTTCCTTCGCCGGGGATCAAAGAGGGTTTTGCGCCGCAACGATTCATAAAGTTGCGAATCGTTATTGAGTTTTGGTTATTCATAAATCTATGAACAATCAAATCTTCACCAATGGCGCATATTTGCCCGACGATCAACGATCCAGCCGCCGGACGAGCGCAGTATGGGTTCAGCTCTCTTTAGCGTGTGTCGCGCTCCAGCGCTCCAGCTCCTCAACCGTGGGCATGTCGTGCAGCAATGGCCGGAATTTGAAATAAAACCGCAACGCCTCTTCGATGATCGCTGCTTTTGAGCTATGGGCTGATTCGGCTTCGAGTCGATAAAATGATGTCGTGTCGATGGATGTGCGGATGCTGTGTCTCATAGCGAGATTATTGCGCAGCGGTTGAGATTTCGGCATGGAGTCTTTTTGCATCCGATAAAGAAGAAGATTTTGCGCTATGGGTTCAGCTCTTTTTTTGCGTGCGCCGTGCTCTTCTTCGTCCTCGTGCCAAACATCTCTCCCGCCTCATCATAGGCTTTTTGAAATGTCGGGGATTCGTGCAGGATCGCTTCAATCACTTTACCAAAGCTTACTCCCCGCTCTTCTTTGAGGATCTCAATCGCAACGGCTGCTTGCATCTCAATCGTGGATCGTGCGAGATAAACGCGTGTAGGTTTTTTCATGGCGATAATGTAGTGCAGCGACTTTTTGAGCAGTATGGGGCTTTTTCTCATTTTTGAGTAAAAAGATGATCGTTACATGTAAGCCCTTCGTAAGGGGCTTCGTAAGGGGGTTCGTAAGGGGGTTCGTAGGGGGTTGCACCCTTTGGGGCTGTGAGGAATAGCGCATATTTCGCTTAGGCGCAACGATCCTGTGCGCGCACCGTGTATTGGTACGCCTTTGGGATTTTTAGCGCTGTGGCTTGCGTAGCTGTCTGATATGGCCGTTGATGACGTTGAATGCGCCGCTCATGCCGCTGATGCGCTTTCGGGGGTTTGCCGCAAAGCTTCAATTGCATCTTGAAAGGTCTCTTGAAGCAGCGCTCTATCAAAGGAATTTTGGACAATGATTTTGACGATAGCGTCGTGATGATGTTGCGGGATCGCCTCAAGGATGCCCCGCGTCGTGTCCAGCAAAACAGAATTGACCGTGTTTGCCGTAACACAATCAGCTTGAAACTCTTCGCGCAGTACGTCCGGCACTTCGCCAAACTGTTCAACCGAAAAACCGCATTCAAGGCTCTTAATCTTGGAATATGGATCGACTTCCGTTTTTGCAGAATGTAGCGCCGTAATGTCTGCGCTCATTCCGATTGATAAGGGCAATTCCGCCCGATAATTCGCATATCGTCGGACTGAGTCCACCGCATCAAACTTCTTTTGAGCGTCGGGCTGTAAAATCCCCTTCTTAACGAGCGTGCGCACCTGTCTATCGCTGATCCCTAAAAGCTGTGATAGCTCTTTTTGATTCAATTTCTTCATAATGATAATCCTTTTCATGTATAGGAAGCGGAAGCGCTTTTTATTTTTTGAAAAATAGCGAGTTCTTGCGACTCGTAACGCCCGCACGGGGAAAACTGCTAGAAGTACCTTGCGTTTTTTTACATCGTTCCATCCCGTAGCTGCTGCGCCTCCTCAATGGCCTCCACGCTGTCTCTGATGATGTTCTGTAGCAGGTCAAGCGCTAAATGTGCGTGTTCGTCCGTGTGGCCGCCATCTCCCATTGCTGAAATGAGGCACGCCACGGCTTTGAGCGTATCGATTGGCGCCTCTTTGATCTGGCTGATGGTTACGTGCATAGGCCACCCCCACCTGCGGGGTTTGTGCTGATCGAATCGACCTTCGCTATTTGTTTGATGATCGCCTCAAGTAGGCGTATTTTGTACTTCATAGTTAGATTGGTCACTTCGCTGCCTCACCTTTCAGCTCTTCTAGCCGAAGCTCTGCCATCGCCACGGCGCGCTCATAAACCCGTTTTGCGGCCTCAACGCTTCGCTGCACTTCCAGCTCTGATTGCATATCCTCGTCGGGCATCAAGTCATAACAGCGGCTTTCGATTTTGCGGCACACTTCCATAATGGCATTGGCGATTCCGGACAGCTCCAGCTCGTCAAGTTCACCGCCGGATTTATCAAGCAGCTTTGCAATTGACCAAATTGAAGTTTGGTACTGCATGATGTTATCTATGGCCGTGTATGGCACAACTTTTAGCATTGGTATTGTCTCTCTCATGTTTTGCTCCTGCCTGTCGGCTCGATGTGTTTGATAAGCTTGCTCATTGTAAAATCTCCTGTAATCTTTTTTTTGATTGCCGCCGTGACCACCGACCAAAGCGCCGCGGCGTTTATTCAACGATCCTGCTTGTAGTGCCGGATCGCCTCTTTGATCTCATCCACGTTCGTTTCCATGGACTCCATCAACTCCTTACATGTAAAGCCGTCTACAACATGCTGATAAAGCTTTGTTCGTGTCTTCTTCCATTCGTTAAGCGTAGCCGGTCGAAGTTCGAGCCGTCTTGCTATTTCACGATCACTAATCCCCATGTTTCTCCTTTCATTGTTTCGCTATTGGTATCAATAGACTTATGATTGTATCTTTATTAGCACCATTAAGTCAATAGTGAAACGCTATCAGTATCAAGCATGTCTTGCTGATCCGGCACATTTCACCGGATCACCTCACCGCCCAGCTCAAGCAATGTTATCTTTGCCGCGTGGTCTGGCTCTAGCCCGTCTCGAGTCATGGCTACGATCCGCGCTCGATGTTGCTGTGATAGACTCGCAACCATTCTGGCATCTTCGCCCCATGCGTAATAGCCGCCGCGCTCTCTGCGCTCCAGCCGCTTCATCGTGCATGCTCCCCATGTGCAAGCAGCTCATTGAATAGGATCGCATTGCGCAGACGTTCAAGCACTTCTTTTGCCCCATGTGCGATAAGTTCTCCGTGGTCGAATCCGGCCACGTTGTTAAACTCTGCAAGTTTTTCAAGTGCGCTGAGTAGTTCGGGTTTGATCTCTGATGTGTAGCGCTTCCGTACCGCCTCAAGGCTCTTGGATCGTGTGGCTGATCGTGCTGCTGCTGCTGCTTGAATATCAGCTCTCTTTTGTTCGGCTGTCTCTCTGATCGAATCTAAAACCATCTGCGCCGCGCTAACGCCTGCCTGCTGTGCTAAAATCTCGAATTCGTCCAGCGTTTGAGCGTTTTCGATAAAGTCCAAAGCTTTTTGAGCAGCCGCCCGCTGTTCATCAGAGAGTAGCGTGTAAAGTTCGCCAAACTCATCTTGGATCGTGCGCAGCCTTGGACGCTCAAGCCCTTCGACCATGTGGCTCTTAGCATTCGCCATTCGTAGGATTGTCTCTTGGTTTTCGCGGTTGTGCGCCTCGATTTGTTCCTGCGTCAGTTGATGTTTTGTGTATGACATTTTTTGTTTTCCTTTTTTCCTGATAAAAGATAATCTCCCAAAGCGACTCCCCGCCGCTCACCTCGGATGCACCCGCTCAAGCTCTCCTTGAAGAGAGTTTTGGCTGATGCAGGCCGCTTGCTCTTTGCCCTGTGCTGAGGCTATCGACTCTCTGCCATACCCCATAAGCAAGAGCGTGTGCAACAAATCCCCTGAAACGCCCTATAATAGGAGCCTCCAGCGGATGGCACTTAGCCTTATAATATGTCAAGAGCGTGTGCAACATTTCACCTCATCCAGCGCCATAATGTGGAGCGGTTAATGCCTAGCTCTGAGCATATTTCGATGTCGCTTTTACCTTCGTCCTTCAACGTCAGCGCCGCCGTCTTCTTCGTCTCTTTATCTGCTGACCTCTTCGCATTCGTAAGCGCAGCTCCTTTTCGTCTTGAATGTTTTAGCTCATCCGCTGAGAGCTTCACCGGCCATTCGTCGCAATGATCCAGCGCAAACTTGTAGGCACTGATCGCACGACGCATAGTCTGTCTGATTCCTTCGTCGTTGCCTGCGACTTCATTGAAGCGCATGGAAACCGCGATTAGCTGCTCTAAATGTAGTCGCTGCTCGAAATGAAGTCTCTTTCCATGTCTGCATAGCATCTTGTACGCCTCTTTTTTTCCCTGAGGAAACTGAGGAGCAGGAAATTTCACGAATGCCGGGAAATGCTGCCCCAGCTCTTTGATGGTATAGAGACGATCCGGCACTGTGTCGATGGGCTGCTGCCATTCGCGCAGTTCGCAGCGCTTCAGCCGGTTCATGACCTGCACCTTGATTGCTGCCACCCGCTGCCACTCTCGCCAGCTCTGCGGTGCAAACTCGAATTGATAAGATGCTTCAATCGTCGTTTTGCCATCGCTCCTGCTGAGCCGCCGCTCATTTGATGGAGGAGGGAGCGCTCGTAGGTCTGACTCGAATATGGCAGGGACATTAAGCCTGATGCCCCACTGCATAATAAGGCACCGTCACGGCGCAGTAGTGCGCGCAGTTCTCTTTTGTCGTCGTCCACTCAAGATTCTCGGTTCGGTTATCAACCTTGACCAAATTTTTATGATTGACAAAATCTTTGCCCTCGACCTTTTCGAGAAACGCATCCGCAACGATCCGATGAACAAACAAGCTGTGCTGCTGCATAAACCTGTCGCGAAGCACAACGCGAAGGTATCCGTTTTTCGTCAGCGTGGGCCGTATCCATAAGCCGCTGTGCCGTCGTCCACCTCTGCGCCCTGGTTCGTGTCTTCGATGTGAGAATATTCGCCCAAAGCTCGTTATGCTGTACAAGCCTTCAAAGCCCTCAATATTCCGGATCGCTTCATCTTTGTGTAGCAGAATCGTCCGCATAAGGCGGTTTTGCTGCTGCCTGTGTAGCGCTTTCGTGGTATCATTCTTTTTGATTTTCTTCGCATGGTCTGCGCCGCCGTCCTTCGTCAAAACTTCAGCGGTGCGGTTCTGTGTTATCTTCATCGCCTGCCCTTCACTTCAGCTTGATCAAAATCTTTTTGCGTTCCGGCTTTGGATGGTTCACTACCCAATCGACCGCCATTAAAAAGCTGCTCATTCCCTCAACTTTTTGCAGAAAATCCGTAAAGTTTCCACTGAATTTTGAAGGCCACTCCTCGCTAATCTTCCCATTGCTCCAAAGTTGGAACTCTCTACCTTTCGCCTTAAAAAACTGCTCTGTGCCCGCCCCTTGTCGTGATTCGATTTTGTAGCCCCGCAACTCAAGCAGGCGGATAACCTCTTTTTGGTCTGCATTAACGGTTTTGACGATTTCGAGCTTTTGTTGATAGGTTAGCATCGGACACCGCCTTGCTCGATCCATGAATCAAGTTCGAGTCGATCAAAAATGATCTTTCGCCCGATTCGTTTGTGCGGGACTTTTCGCTCAAAAATGAGTTTTCTTAAATGACTCTCTCCGAATGGGTATTCGTCAATTGTCTGCCTAAAATCCAAAAAACGGTTTTGGGTTTTGGTTTCGTTTTGCATGTTTGGTTACTCCTTGATTTTGTCTTTCAAGGCGTAGTATGCAGAAATGCGTTTACCACTTTTTTGCGAGTAGTTTTTTTTTGGTAAAAGCCCCTATTATTCGAGTTTGTCTTTTAACTGCTTGATCTCCATCGAAAAGCCTTCGATGTTGTATTTTTTGACAATCTCGTCGATTGTCTGCTTCAGCTTCGACTTTGTCTTGTTAGAAGGCTTTGTAAAAAGCATGAAAGGCACGATTGTTGAGAATCTATCATCTGCGGGAGGATTTTGCAGCTCATCAATAAACTGATCGATAAGATCAATCATTTGTAGGTATCTATCCTTATCGCCGATTGTAGGTAACGGAAGCCCCCTTCGAAAAGCTGTTGCTCGTCTGCGCTGTTCTTCCCTAACCGCCGCCCGCTCATGCTCCCCCATTGCCCAGCTGATTTGTTCCGCTTTTGCAAGGTTCCAATGTTTAATCGCTGTTGCGAGTTTGCTGGATACAATCTTAAAATTTTCCTCACCGACCAAAGATAAAAAAGCCCCGTACTCCTCTATAACTTCTATCTGGTCAAAATATACCGACTCACCTATAACAAGCTCTTTTTCTGCTTCTTCTCTAAAAACAGACATGAAGCGCTCAACCTTCTTGCTGTTGATTTGTTCTTTTTTTGGCTTCATCTTCCAGCCCCCCTCGGTTCAGCTTCACCCCGCAAAATGGCGAAATAGCGCTCTAGCCATTCGCGAATGAATTGCACCCCTAGCCAACTGTATCGCCCCGTAATCGATCCCGTGGCGTGCCCCAACAATGCGCCGCGTGATTGCTCCTCTAGCCCGTCCGCTATAAGAATATGCCCTATAAGATTGCGCGTTTCGTGCATTGTCATTTCTAAGCCCAGCCGCGCCGTTAATGCGCTCCACCAATTTTGAACGGTGTAGCGGCTAACCGCCCCATCGTTTCCAACAAAAAGAAAATCATCGCGCTCGCTCATCAATTCGCGCAGCGGCTCGACTATCTCATCAAGCAGTGGGAATGTAAGCGAGCTTTTCGTTTTTGTGTTCTCCTCACCCTCGACCGTGTAAGTGAGCTTTTCCAGATTGATCGCCTCTTTTCTGATCCGAATCACCTCGCTTTGCCGCCGCCCTGCCAGCACAAAAAGGAAAAATACACGCTCTTGCAGTCGTGGCCACTCCACAACCCCCCGGTAAAGCTTTCGCGCATCCGATACGTCAAGCTCAAAGTGCTTTTTGTTTGATACGGTAATCTTGAGTGCAGCCGCCGGATTCTTATCGATAACGCCGCGCTCGATGTACTCTTTGAAAACGGGGCTTAGGTAATCGCGCACCAATCTTTGCGTCCGTGCCGCCTTTCCCGCCTCTTTCATCTTTTTAACGATCCGCTTCAAATCGTCCGCCGTAACCGACCCTATGCTCATGCTTCCGATTTCTGGCTCAATCCATGCTTTAAAAACCGCCGTTTGGATCTTTCGATTATCCTGCGATAATGAGCGCTCTTCCAGCAAGTCAAAAAAAGCCGTGCTCATGTTTTCGGTTCGTTTTGGCTTGAATCCCCGTTCTCTGATCGCTGCGCTCACATTGATGCGTTCGGCCAATGCCTCTTCAAGTGCTTTTTTAGGTGTGCGCCCCGTGTCGATGTTGATCGCGTCAAGCTGTGATTGTTTCCCCTTGTAGGTTCGCGATACAAACTCATAATGCTTTAAGCCCGATTGCCTCACCCGCTTCAAATCATCCGGCATGATCTCCTCGACTCCATCAAAGAGCTTTGCAGCGTCGTTATAAAAAAGCCCTTTGTAGCCTCTGATCTTTTTCATGTCGTTCCACGTCATAAGAAAACACCCCCGTTTAAGCTACCGCAATTCATAGGAATAATTGCGGTTTTAGAGATAAAATTGCGGTTTTTTGATAACATCTCGTAAAAGCACATGAAAGATTATAGCAGAATAAAGCCCTAAAAATAGGGGTTTTGTAACAATGTGTGAAACTTAAGAATAGTTGAATTACTAGATTCAGGTTCTAGTGCCTCACGGTGTGCTGGTTCGAGTCCAGTCGAGCGCACCACCTTCAACTGTATCAACCACTCTTCTCTTGTTCACACTCATTAACAGAGCATTAAACCCGCGCACACCCAAATACCCTATGATACTCCAAGGCAAAGGGTTACGCCCAAGCCGAAACAATACAAAGGATTTATCATGAAACGTTCTATCATTATTGCTTTGCTGCTCAGCTCCGTGAGTGCATTTGCGTGTATGGGCGGAGGTATGTGCAAAGATCATCAGATGGGCATGATGCGCGATCTAGGCCTCAACGACGAACAAAAAAGCAAAATACGGACCATCCGTCAAGAGGCAAGGTCTGAAAAATTCAAGCTTATGGATAAGATGGAAGAGTTGCAGGATCAAACCGACACACGCATTATGGCAGTGCTCAACACAGAGCAAAAAGCCAAATTCATTGAACTGCGCCAAGAGAATGTACGCGCTTGCAAAGGCCCCAAAGGGTGCGAGGGTGGTACAATGAGAGGCGAAAAGAACTCCTGCGGTAAGTAATGCACAAAATCCTGCTCATCGAAGACGACACCGACATCACCTACTTACTCAAGCGCTTTTTGGCGCAGTATCAGATGGAGGTGATCGCTTATGAGCGCCCCACCAAAGCACTCGATTCGTTTGCCATTGAAGCCTATGACCTCGTGCTGCTCGATCTCACACTGCCGGAAATCGACGGTATCGAGGTGTGCCGACGGCTCAGAGATCTTAGCGATATTCCCATCATCATCTCCTCGGCGCGGCATGATCTGAGCGACAAAATCCTCGCACTCGAATACGGCGCCGACGACTACCTGCCCAAACCCTATGAACCCAGAGAACTCGTCGCACGCATCCAAAGCAACCTGCGTCGCTACAGCGGCACTCTGCGGCGTAGCGATGCACGCTTTGTGCTGCACGAGCAGCGGATGCAGATCGACAAAGACGCCAAGCCACTCACCCTCACCCAAGCGGAGTACGAGATCCTCGCGCTGCTGATCAAACAAAAAGGGAAGGTGATCTCCCGCGACTTTATCGCCAACAACGTCGATGCGATCTCATGGGAGAGCTCCGAGCGCAGTATCGACGTCATCATCAGCCGGCTGCGCCACAAGATCGAAGAAGACCCCAAACAGCCCCGCTTCATCCGCTCTATCCGCAGCGTCGGCTATCGGTTTGACGAATGAAACTGCCCTACTACCGTTCGCTCTTTTTCAAGCTCAATCTCCTCTTTGCCATCGGCTTGGTACTGCTGAGCCTGCTCTTCTTACATGTAAAGCGCCATGAACAGATGGAGCGCCATCGCCAAATCGCGCAGCGGGCCATGGAGCTCTCAAGGCTGCTCCACCACGGCTTCAAAACGCAAGAAGCAAATTGGACCCAAGAGGCACAAGAGGCGAACTTCGTCTGCATCCATGATACCCGCACACCGTGCAACGCCAGACCGCTCCATCTGCCGATGCTACGCCATCAGGAACAACGAGCTTTACATGTACTCACCGACAATGAAGGTACGATCTTTTATCGGTTTGAGCGCGGAGGCAGTGCGCTGCTCTTTGAAGACCGCAACGATTTTGATGCGTTTCGCCTCTCCAATCTTCTTTTTGTCGCTCTTTTTGCAGGGCTTTTGCTGCTCTATCTCACGATGCGTCAAAGCCTCCTGCCGTTGCGGACTTTGGCATCGCAGATCAGGCGCTTTGCCGAGGGAGAGACGCAGATCAACACCCAGAGCCGCGGCAAAGACGAGATCGCCCTCATCTCCAACGAATTTCACGACGCCGTAGCGCGTATCAGGCAGCTCGAATCAACCCGCACCCTCTTTTGGCGCAACATCATGCACGAGCTCAAAACGCCGCTCACCAAAGGGAAACTCGCCCTCGCACTGCTGGATGAAAACCCCGACACCCTCTATCTCCACAAAGTATTTGAGCGTATGGACGCGCTGATCAACCAGATGGCACAGATCGAAAAACTCGACCATGCCGCTCTCTTTAAAAACGAAGCGGCGCTCGTTGCGCTCACTGAGCGCGCCATAGAGCGGCTCTACCTCGACACCCCCTCAGCGCTGCTGGATGTGCAGATTCCCCAAGCGCTGCACGTTAGGGTCGATGAGGAGCTCTTTATCAGTGCGCTGAGCAACCTCATTGACAACGCAATCAAGTACGCCGATACCTACCCCATCACCCTACGCGCCGATCATGAGCGGCTCTACATCCGCAACGCCGCAGCACCGATGCGCCACGGTTTTGAAGCCAACAAAACCCCCTTTGTCGGCGAACATGCCAAAAGCGGTCTGGGTTTGGGATTATATATCGCTGAGGCTATCGCCCAAAAACACGGCTTCCGGCTCGAATACGCCTATGTCGAAGGGATGCATCAATTTTGTATCGTTTGGGGAGAGCAGTGCTAGTTTTTGCGCACGGCTGAGCTTTTTGATCTGCCGCTCGCGCGAAAGTGCCCCGCTTTTATCGGGGCAAACTTCCGTATACACAAGCCGCACAGGACGGCGCGAACGGGTATATTTGGCTCCGCTTACACCGCCGTTGTGCGCTTTGAGCCGCGCCTTGACGTCACGCGCAATACCCGTATAGAGCGTCGCATCACTACATTCAAGCATATAGACGACGTAAGGCTCCACCCTGCGCACTTATTTGATAATGTGATCAGCCAGCGCCGCAATATCCGCTTCGCTCAGAGCTTTGACCTGAGGCGCCATCAGATTTTTCATCGGCCCGCCGTAGCTGCCGTCTTGATACCCCTTCATCGATGCGATAAAGTCGGCTTTGGACATATCTTTGATGATCTTACTTTTGCCAAGACCCGATTTTTCACCCGCAGCGCCGTGACAGACTGCGCATTTTTCATAGAGCGCAGAGGCATCTGCCAACGCTACCGTCGTACTCAAAAGCAGTGCTGCTACTGTTACATGTAACCCTCTCATTATGACTCCTTCTTAGTGCTAAATGAGAACTATTACAAGCTAAATCCGCCTAAAGATCAGTAATAGATGCTCATCTCTTTAGGATAGCGGATCGTATAGCCGATGAGCACCTTGGTACGCTCATCGGGTGCAAGGGTCACCTCAAATTCCAGCTTGCCCGTACGCGCGTCAAAGCGGTATTCTAGTGCTTTGCCCTCGATACTCGGCGCACGCAGCGCCACGACGATACGCTCATCACTTGAGACGGGGATACGTTCGCACACGGTGACACTACGGCTCTTGGTATCGCGGTTATGCAGATGCAGCTCAACGCCCTCCTCCTTTTGCAGATCCCCGCCAAAAAGCCCCTTTTGCTCAGAGAAATCGACCAGCCTCTTGCGCTCTGCCTCAATCTCATAAGCCACGGCGGTGTTGATCCGCAGCGTCGATGCTTCGCGTAGCATCCGCGCATGCTCAATCAAACGTCCTTTTTGACGCACCTTGATCGTCTCGCTCTCAAGTGGCTTGGGCAGCTCCAGCGTCACCGTCTCATACACCGCCTTGTCGCCATAAGCGTCCCAGCGCAGGCTCTGCGTGGGTGCCAGCGGTGTCTGCTCGATCTCAAAGCGCTGCGCCGCACCGTCGGATTCCAGCACCGTCTTGCCCAGCCGATACTGCCGCAAACGCTCCTGCGTCATCTGCGGCGCAGCGGGAGCGGGAGCCGCTTCCATCGCCATCACCGCCGTGCGTTTGAGCTTCTCGGGCGCACCGTTTCGGATCACCTGCGGCGCAAAGGCGATCGGCGGGCGTAGGGTATCGGCCCTACGGTCATAGAGCCGAACCTCATCGACGATCAGATCGATACCCGAACGGTTGGTGAGCATCACATCATGAAAGAGCACCTTTGCATCCAGATCGAGCAGATAAACGCTCTCAAAACCCACACCTTTATCGATGATCAGCTCCACCTCTGCGCCCGGAAGCACATCAAAAAAGAGCCCCTGCTCGGAGGTAGTGCGCTGCTGCAAGCGTGCTTGCGTCTCTTGAATCTGTAGGCTCAAAGCCGCGCGCTCCGTCGCGATCTGCGCCTTGTGCTGCGCGATGAAAGCCGCCTGTTCCATCAGCGTCTTGGGCTCGATCGCCCCTTGTGGCCGCTGCACGCTTAAGAGCGTCTCAAGCGCCGAGTACTCCTCTTCCAAGTGTACATCACGCCGCCGCAGCGCTTCAAGACGCAAAAGCTCCTTGCACGCCCCTTGCGCCTCTTCGCAAGCCGCCTCACGGTGCAGCATCAGCGCACCGTTCGCATCCATCGCACGCACCCCCTCAGCCAAGCCGATATAGGTCGATTCAGGCCGATAGCGGTAGCGGCTCTGATCTTGATACACCTCCAAATAGGCCGCTTGTAAGGCACAAGCAAAGCCCAAAAACACACCGACAAGACGCTCTAACATGGCTACTCCTTTGATCGACCTTTTACATGTAAAGGGCTATAATGCCGTATTTTGACGTAAGGGACGATAATGGATTGGCTAGGAGCGCACAAAGAGCGGGTGATGACCGGAGCCGCACTGATGGCGGTGGCGCTGGTTGTGGGCTACATCGACAGTTTTTTTCTCACTTGGCTGTTGCTGGGCCTCATCTATATGTTTGCGTTTTACGAAGCCGCAGCACTCTTTGGCGCACGCAATAATGCCCTCTTCACCTACGCCGCCCTCATCTGGATCGTCGCCGCGTTTTACCCTTACGGCGACGATCTCTTCATTATCGCGGGCATCGTCTTTGCCTCCTTTGTAGCCTACCGCAACGACCACGACTGGAAAGATTTTCTCCCCTTCATCTACCCCACCGCCGGTATGCTCTTTATGCTCAGCCTCTACAAAGAGTACGGTATGATCGCCCTGCTGTGGCTGCTCATTACCGTCGCCGCCACTGACATCGGCGCCTACTTTGTAGGCAAGAAGTTCGGTGCAACCCCCTTTTGTTCCACCTCGCCCAAAAAGACCGTTGAAGGGGTGATCGGCGGCGTGCTGATCGCTACGCTGCTGGCCACGGGTGCCGGCGTGGGGATCGTAAGCTTCGGTACCGCCCTCTTTATTTCGCTCGTCGTTGCCATCGCTTCAGTCTTTGGTGACCTCTTTGAAAGCTCGCTCAAACGCCAAGCCGGCGTTAAAGACAGCGGCTCGATTCTGCCGGGTCACGGCGGAGTCCTTGACCGTATGGACGGCTACCTCTTCGGTAGCGTCGTCATGGTGATCCTGCTGCGGGGTCTGGTTTGATCCTACTGGGCTCCACCGGCTCAATCGGGGTCAATACCCTTGCCATCGCCGAACGCTTCGGCTTACATGTAGAGGTGCTCGGTGCCGGGCGCAATATCGAACTGCTCAACCGCCAGATCAAGCGCTTTAACCCCTCCATTGTTGTTATTCAAGAGGCCCGTGATCGCCCCATCGTCGATCATCCGCGTGTACTGATCGGGCAAGAGGGGATCATGGAGGCGATCCGCGAAGCCAAAAGTGATCTGGTGATTAATGCCATTGTGGGCTTTGCGGGTCTGCGCGCCACCCTTGAAGCCCTTACATGTAAAAAAAGGGTCGCTCTTGCCAATAAAGAGTCTCTGGTGGTGGCAGGTGCTTTTTTGGATAGCTCCGACATCATCCCCATCGACAGCGAACACTTCGGTCTGTGGTATCTGCACGACATCACCCGCCCCATCGAGCGGATGCTCATCACCGCCAGCGGCGGCGCCTTTCGCGACTGGCCGCTGGAGCGCTTGCAACACGCTACACTCGCAGATGCCCTGCGCCACCCCAACTGGTCGATGGGGCGCAAAATCACCATCGACAGCGCCACGATGACCAACAAGCTCTTTGAGCTGCTTGAAGCACGCTGGCTCTTTGGCGAAGGTAATTTTGACGCCATCATCGAGACCCGCTCGCTCATCCACGCCCTCATCGACTACCGCGACGGCTCTACGACTGCTCACTTTGCCCGCGCCGATATGCAGTTGCCCATCGCCTTCGCACTGCTAGGCAGCGTACAAGAGCGCATCGTCGATCGTGTCGATCTGCTCGAGTGCGGCGGCCTTGAGTTTCGGGCAATCGATCCCGAGCGTTATCCCATCTGGTCGATCAAAGAAGATCTTCTGCGCCGTCCCAAACGCGGCGTAATCGTCAATGCCGCCAACGAAGCGGCCATTGAGCGCTTTATCGCCGACGAGATCGGCTTTATGCAGATCGCCCGCTTGACGCTTGATGCCTATGCGCACTTCGACGTTGAAGCCTCGGAAGTCGATGCCCTCTTCGCACTCGATGAAGAGGTACGCCGCTGGGTGAAGGAGCGCTAAATGGGCTTTTTGAGCTACTTTTTTGACTATTTTTGGCTCTGGATCGCCCTGCTGGTTTTGGTCGTCATCTATTTGCAAGTGCGCCGACAGGCCCGCTTAAAACAACTGCACGCCTTTGAGCTTCCCAAAGGGGTGCGTAGCCGTTTTGCGGCCCAACACCCCGAACTCAGCAGCGCCCAGATCGCTCAGGTCAAAGAGGCGCTCGGAGATTTTTTTGAGTGCTGCTTTAAAGCCGGCAAACGTCCGGTCTCTATGCCCTCGCAGGTCGTTGATGATCTGTGGCACCACTTTATTCTCTTCACCAGAGCCTACAGCGATTTTTCGCAGCGCACCTTTGGACGCTATCTGCACCACACCCCGGCCGAAGCGATGTCTTCACCGACCCAAGCGAGTGAAGGGATCAAGCGTGCGTGGCGTCTGACATGCCTTAAAGAGGGTATCGATCCCAACGCACCAAGCAAGCTTCCTCTGCTCTTTGCCATCGACGCGCTGCTTCAGATTCCTGGCGGCTTTTATTACACGCTGGACTGCTCCAAAGGTGCGCCCAACACCTACTGCGCCGGCGGTATCGGCTGCGGCAGTGGGTGTGCGAGTTGCGGCAGCGGCGGCGATGGGGGCGGCAGTGGCTGCGGAGGAGACTAATGCGTAAGGTTTTAATCCTTCACGGCTGGCACGCATCGCCTCCGCCGCATTGGCAAGACTGGCTTGCGCGGGAGCTGGTATCGCGCGGCGTAATCGTCGCGTTTGTGCAGCTGAGCAACCCGATGAACCCATCGCTAGCGCTTTGGCTACGCGAGGCCGCAGAGGCACTCGCAGCGCTCCGCCCCGATACGGTTGTCTGCCATTCGCTGGGCAATGTGCTGTGGTGGCATCTGTGCCATACGCAACGTGCGTTACATGTAGAGAGCTTATTGATGGTTGCGCCGCCGAGAGATTTGAGCGATTATGAAGCGGTTGCGGAGTTTTTTCCGGTTGCGTTGCCGCAGGAGCTCTATGCTACGGAGTCGTTGTTGGTCACATCAGAGGATGATCCCTATCTGAACAAAGCGGAAGCACTCCGTTTTGCTCGAGCACTTGGCGTTAAGCATATTTCGTTCCAAAATATGGGGCATATCAACGCCGCAAGCGGATACGGGCCGTGGCCATGGATGTTGGAGCAGGTGATGGCGCAAGGAGGGCACCGTGATTCTTAGCATCGAAAGCAGTTGCGACGACAGCTCCATCGCCATCACCGAGATCGCCACCAAGAAGCTCCTCTTTCATCAAAAGATCTCCCAAGAGCAGCAGCACGCCCATTATGGCGGCGTTGTGCCGGAATTGGCGTCGCGCCTGCATGCCGAAGCGCTGCCGCGCATTCTTGAGCAGTGCCGCCCCTATTTTGCGCAGCTAAAAGCTGTTGCCGTCACCAGCGAGCCGGGTCTGTCCGTCACCCTTATCGAAGGGGTCACGATGGCCAAGGCGCTCTGCATGGCGCTGCAGATCCCGCTCATCGGCGTCAACCACCTCAAAGGGCATATCTATTCGCTCTTCATTGAACGCGAAAGCTGCTTCCCGCTCACCGTTTTGCTCGTCTCCGGCGGTCATACCCAACTCATTGAAGCCAAGAGCCTGGATGAGATGGAGGTGGTGGCTTCAACGATGGATGACAGCTTCGGCGAGAGCTTTGATAAAGCGGCCAAAATGATGCAACTGGGCTACCCGGGGGGACCCATCATCGAATCGCTTGCACGTAGCGGCGATGCGAAACGCTACAGCCTTCCACTGCCGCTTAAGCAACACTCATCCATCGCTTTTAGTTACTCGGGGCTCAAAAACGCGGTGCGCCTCTTGATAGACTCAGCCGATCAAGAGGAGTACCCACATATCGCCGCCTCATTTCAAAGCGCCGCTACCGAACATCTCATTCATCAGCTTAAACGTTACTTTAAGAAACATCCACCGAAAACTTTTGCGATTGTCGGGGGAGCAAGTGCGAACCTTCATTTACGTAATCGCGTTACTGAAGTACTCACTCCCTACAAAGCCGAACTCCTCCTCACGCCTCTATTCTATTGCTCAGATAACGCCGCAATGATCGGTCGTATCGCAGTTGAGCTCTACCTGTGTCAGCGCTTTACGCCAATTAACTCTTTACATGTAAGTCCACGTTCGAAACTTTAAAATTAGCTTATATCAATACCACATAACCCTAACTAAGACAAAAATTATCCGATATAAGTACAATGCTGGCATACCAATTCAGGAGTACAAACATGGCAACAACAATGCTCAAAGGCAACACGGTCAATCTGGCTGGAAAAGCAGTCAACGTAGGTGATAAAGCCCCGGAAGTTACAGTTGTCAATTCAGCAGGTCTTGCCGATGTCGTCGTAGGCGGCGCTCAAGGCGTGAAACAACTGATCATCGTAGTCCCTTCACTCGACACAGCTGTATGCGCAACCGAAACACGCAACTTCAACCAAAAAGCTTCTGAAATCGAAGGCGTCAAAACTACTGTCGTCTCTATGGACCTTCCATTCGCTTCAGGCCGCTTCTGCTCAGCTGAGGGAATCGACAAACTGACCGTTGCTTCAGACTTCCGCAACAAAGATTTCGCAAACAACTACGGCGTATTGATCGCTGACGGCGCACTTCGCGGTGTTACCTGCCGTGCTATTTTTGTTGTTGATGCCAACGGTGTCGTCACATACAAAGAGATCGTACCTGAGATCACAGCCGAGCCTGATTACGAAGCAGCACTTAACGCCGCAAAAGCGTAAGTCCTACACCCCGACGAAAGCAACGCTTTCGTCACCTCCTCTTTTTAACCCCATCTTTGCTATAGTCCTCCTTCACACAAGGAGATTCATGAAAAAGCTTATTTTATCTTTGATCGTATCGGTTGCGTTTGTGCAAGCGGATTTTGTACGCGCGGAAGTGGGCGGCGGTATCTGGTCGCATTCGGTGAGCGGAACCCTTGGCAATAATCCGCATGTCGATCTCGATAAAAACATGGGCATAGACGCCGCGAAGCCTCTCTATTTATGGGGATTTATCAAGCACCCTTTACCCCTCATACCCAACATTCGGCTCGAATATCTCAATCTCTCCGAAACCTCAGAACAGCCAAAGCACGAACTCAGCTGCGAACAGATAGATCTATTGCTGTACTACAACCTACTTGACAATTTGCTGTGGTTGACGTGGGATGTTGGAGCTGGCGTGAAACAGGTGCGTAATAAGTACATCTTTGTCGGCACTAGTGAGCAAGAACGCTCACTGCTACCGCTGCTGTATACACGCATCCGCGCTGAAGTACCGGCTAGCGGATTCTCTGTCGAAGGCGAAATACACTACAGCAACCTAGATCAAAACAAACTGACCGACGGTCGCATCAAAATCGACTACACGTTTGATCTGATACCGATGGTACAACCAGCGCTAGAGATAGGTTATCGGGTTCAACACCTCACCCTTAAAGACGGCTACCTTAACTCGATGGATATTCAGAGTGATTGGACTTTTTCTGGACCCTATATCGGTGCCATGCTGCGCTTTTAGAGAATCGTGATACGCACCCCGCTCGAATTGGGCTCAAGCGAATAGCGATAGCGCCCGTCCAGTGTCACCACGGCGCGGTAGAACCCTTTGTGATTACCAAACCGCACCTGCATGAACGGAAGGGTACTTAACGTTTTTTCATAGCTAAGAAAATCCGCTTCTCGCTCAAAGTCAAGCACAATTCGGTGGGGTGAAACCATCAAAAAATGGCGAATAAGCCGATCCTTAGTCACAATCTCCAAGCCGTTTGGGCTTACATGTAAGGTGATAGTCTGAAAATTGACCGTCTCTTTTGAAGCAGTTTTGATCGGTGCGGGGTCGGTTGCAGGTACATAAGACTGCGAGATAAAAAGCGGCAGATGCCAATCGATGCTCTGCTGCACCTGTAGTTTTTGCGTCTCTAAAGTACCGTCAAGGTTCTTATAGGTAATGCTTACCTCTTCAAGCACTCTTGCTTGATCCGGAAAACTCATCGCAACCCGTTTTAGCGGAGGATAAGCGGCAATGACATTAGCAGTCGTTTGCGGCACATCAACAGATTCTGAAGCGAAAAAAGGATTTTCTCTGGCCTGAAGCCCTAGGGATAACAGCAGTAACAACAGATGTCTCACATGTGCTCCAGGCTTGATATCATGAGACACGATTATAGCAAGTCTAGTCGTGTCTTGTATCACGCTCAAGCTCTTTAAGCTCGAAATACTCTTTTTGGAGCCCCGCGTTTTGCGTCTTGAGCCGCTCTACCTCCTCTTGCAAGTAGAGCTCATACTCCTGCAGTCCCAAAAGGACTTCCAGGGAGTTTTCACCGAAAAGCAAAACTCCGATAAAAACCCCCAACCCCGTCACACTTGCAAGCGCGAGGATAAACTTTCCCCAAGACAACCCAAGATAGCGTTGCGGTAGACTCTCTCGCCGCTCTATGCCTGTATAAAAGTCATCATCTTGCATCCGTACGCTTCAGATTCCTAGCGAAAAAGCGCTTCGCCCAGATACTCTCCGTAAACCACTTCATTTTCGATCTCAAGCAATCGGTTGTACTTTGCGGTACGCTCGCCGCGTGCGGTCGATCCTGTCTTGATCTCTCCTGTATTAAGTGCAACGGCAAAATCGGCGATAAAAGCATCTTCGCTCTCTCCGGAGCGGTGACTCATGATGCAACGATAGCCGTTGCGTTGGGCCAAACGAACTGTCTGCATCGTCTCGGAAACCGAACCGATCTGATTGGGTTTAATAAGAATTGCATTGCCTATTCCCTTCTCGATACCCTCCGCCAATATTGATGCATTGGTGACAAAGAGATCGTCCCCAACCAGTTGCACCTTGCTTCCCAATCGATCAGTAAGGATCTTCCATCCCGCCCAATCATCTTCGCTCAAACCGTCTTCGATAGATACAATCGGATATTTGGCACACAGTGCTTCATAATATCCGACCAACTCTTCGGATGTAACCGTTCTGTTTTCAGAATCGAGCCTGTAGCCACCTTCGCATACCAGCTCGGAAGCCGCAACGTCAAGAGCAATGGCAATCTGCTCGCCAGGCTTATAGCCTGCCTTTTCAATTGCCTCCATAATGACTTGAATCGGCTCTTCATTGGAGCTCAGATCAGGAGCAAAACCGCCCTCGTCACCCAATGCCGTATTGGCACCTCTAGCATGTAGAATCTTTTTGAGGTTATGATACACCTCAGCCGATGCGCGCAGGCTCTCAGCGAAATCAACGAAACCGATAGGCATGATCATATACTCTTGAAAGTCAACCGAGTTGTCGGCATGTGAACCGCCGTTGATGATGTTGAGCATCGGGGTCGGAATCACCATTGCATTGGCACCGCCAAGATAACGATAAAGCGGCATACCCAAGCTTTTTGCAGCAGCGCGGGCTACGGCCATAGAGACGCCAAGCACCGCGTTGGCACCCAGATTCGAGTAATTTTCGGTTCCGTCAAGCTCTTTCATTCTGGCATCAATAATGGCTTGGTTAAAGGGACTCAAACCGATCAGCTCGTCAGCAATTTGTGTATTCACATGCTCTACAGCTTTGCGTACGCCTTTGCCCATATAGCGACTGTCACCGTCGCGTAGCTCCAGCGCTTCGCGTTTGCCGGTACTGGCACCGCTAGGAACGATGGCACTTTCACTGGTACCGTCACTAAGTGTAACG
Organism: Campylobacterales bacterium; assembly: GCA_016938735.1. GTDB lineage: Bacteria > Campylobacterota > Campylobacteria > Campylobacterales > Sulfurimonadaceae > JAFGUB01. The sequence goes on from JAFGUB010000052.1 coordinate 131,624, forward strand.
GTTGCTTTAACTGTTGGATTGCCGCGAGAATCCATCACTTCGATGGCACTGATATTGTCAATATAAATCATTCATCTACCTCATTCATTTCTGTTTCGTCCATAGCGATGATACTGGCGTTCATCCCCATAGCCTCTTTAATTTTTATTTCGATTTTAGCGGCGAGTTCCGGCTCTTCTTTAAACTTCTGCTTGACGTTTTCACGTCCTTGCCCAAGTTTAACATCTTCAAAACTGAACCACGCACCACTCTTATCGATAATCTCTAGTTTAACACCGTAATCAACAAGTTCACCCTCTTTAGAGATCCCTTCTCCAAACATAATATCAAATTCCGCCTGACGAAACGGGGGAGCTACTTTATTTTTCACCACTTTGGCTTTAACCCTGTTGCCGATCTGACTTTCACCCTGCTTGAGTGTTGCTACTTTGCGCACGTCAATTCGCACCGAAGCATAGAATTTCAAGGCATTTCCGCCTGTTGTCGTCTCAGGTGATCCATAGCCCATGGTGCCGATCTTCATGCGGATCTGATTGATGAAGATGATGGTACAGTTCATTTTATGCAGAATACCCGTAAGCTTACGCAGCGCTTTGGACATCAGGCGCGCCTGCACGCCGACTTGCTGCTCGTTCATCTCCCCTTCAAGCTCCACTTTTGGCGTCAGTGCGGCTACTGAGTCTACCACGATCAGATCGACCGCGCCGCTGCGTGCCAGTGTTTCGACGATATCAAGCGCCTGTTCGCCGTAGTCAGGCTGCGATACCAGCAGATTTTCGATATCGACCCCAAGATTTCTGGCATAAAGGACATCCAGCGCATGTTCGGCATCGATAAAGGCGCACACCCCGCCTCTTTTTTGACATTCCGCCGTCACCTGCAGCGCCAGCGTCGTCTTACCCGAACTCTCCGGCCCGTAGATTTCAATCACACGTCCTTCGGGCACTCCGCCAATGCCAAGCGCCAGATCGAGTCCGATAGATCCGGTACTGATCGCATTGATCGGTTCAATCTCTTTATCTCCAAGACGCATCAGCGCCCCTTTGCCGAAGGCCTTGTCAATCTGCTTGAGTGCCAAATCGAGTGATTTTTGTTTGTTCGCGTCCATGATGATCCTTGTTGATGGCAAATAGTGACGTCCATTGTATGTCATTTTGAAATAGCCTATAAAAAACATTTCAAAATGACATATTTATCAACCTTGCGACGCCCTTGAGCTGGGTATAATTTTAGCCGTTCTTGGCTAAAATGAATCGATTTTTTCCAAAGAAGCAGCCTACGTGAAAACCATCCAGATCGCCCACTCTCCCGATGCCGACGACATCTTTATGTACTACGCCATCAAATTTGGATGGGTGGGTATGAAGGGTCTGCATTTTGAGAATCAAGCACTCGACATCGAAACACTTAATGTCGAAGCGCTCAAAGGTACTTATGACGCCAGCGCCATCAGTTTTGCCCTCTATCCCCATATCAAAAACGACTATGCCCTACTGCGTACGGCGGTAAGTTTTGGCGAGGGTTACGGCCCAAAGCTCATCAAACGCAAAGGCGAAAAGCTCAAGCGCAACTTCAAAGTAGCCCTCAGCGGCCGCTATACCACCAACGCCATGCTCTTTCGCATCGCCTATCCCCATGCACGCATCGTCTATATAAACTTTCTTGAGATCGAAGATGCCGTGCTTGAGGGTCGGGTGGACGCAGGTGTATTGATCCACGAAAGCATTCTGACCTACCATGACGCGCTTGAGGTTGAGCGTGAACTTTGGGAAATATGGCAGGAGCTTAGCGGCGGCGGCTTGCCACTGCCGCTGGGGGGCATGGCACTGCGCCGCTCCATGCCGCTGAGCCGCGCCATTGATCTTGAAGCGATGCTCACCCAAGCCGTGCGCGTCGCGCGTGAGCACAAAGAGACGCTGAGCCGAATGCTGCTGGAGCGCGATCTGGTGCGCATCGACGCCGCGACTTTGGAACGCTATCTGGAGCTCTACGCCAACGACGACTCCATCACGCTCAGCCCCTTGCAACTTCAAGCCATCGACACTCTCTATGCCCTTGGATTCCAACACGGATTCTACGCAGAACCCTTACATGTAAGCGACTATCTCATCCCCACGCACTACGCTGCGTTAAGGCAGAGCTGATGGAAGGCGAACTCGTCGCACTGGGGGTTGATACCTTCAAAATCGCGCTGATGCTCGCACTGCCCGGCCTGCTTGTAGGGATGTTTATGGGGCTGGCCGTGAGTATCTTTCAAGCCACTACCCAGATTAACGAAATGACCCTCAGCTTCATCCCCAAAATCATCGCGGTCGTCATCGTTATCATCCTCACGATGCCGTGGATGCTTAACGAGATTCAGGACTTCACGATCAACGTGTTCAACCTGATTCCGGAATTTGTGAAGTGACCAAAAGCGTCAATCTTGCGCATCTGAGCTCGATTGGCATCGGCCCCGTCGCTGAAGTCAGCCTGCTTGATAGTATCGCGCCCGCGCCAAAAGGGGCATTTTTACTCGGCGCGTGCAACAACCTGCTCATCGCCCCGCACACTCCGCCGCTGTGTATGCTCTCCAAAACCTTCGATTTTATCCGTCTCGACGATGACGGGGCCTTACATGTAGGCGCGGCCACACCCGGCGGACGGGTGGTATCTTTTTGCAAAAAGCACGATCTGGGCGGCTTCGAGTTTCTCTCCCATCTGCCCGGCACCCTCGGCGGGATGCTCAAAATGAACGCGGGGCTAAAGGAGTGGGAGATCTTCAATAGCATCATAGAGCTACGCACGGCCGGCGGATGGATTCCCAAAAGCGCCATTGAGCACGGCTATCGGCGCACGGCCATCAATGAGGCGGTTTTTGAAGCCCGCTTTACATGTAAGGGGGGATTCTCCGGCGCACTCATCGACGCCTTTGCCGCTATGCGTGCCAATCAGCCCAAAAACCCCAGTGCGGGGAGCTGTTTTAAAAATCCGCCGGGTGATTATGCGGGACGGCTTATCGAAGCGGTCGGTCTGAAGGGGGTGCGGGAAGGGGCTATGGCGTTTAGCGAGCTGCACGCCAATTTTCTGATCAACCTCGGCGGCGGCACGTTTGATGAAGCGATGCGCCTGATTCGTAGCGCCGAAACGCGCGTGTTTGAGCGCTTCGGCGTCCGGCTAGAGCGGGAGATTATCGTCGTGGCGGAGTCGGAATCGGATGGTTAGCGATCACGAAGTCGATATCTTTGTCACCGCGACCGCTGAGATTGACCAAAATAGCGTCTGAGGGATTTTGGGCGGCCAATTTCATGGCATACGCCACCGCGTGCGCCGATTCAAGTGCAGGGATGATTCCCTCAAGCTGCGAGAGTTTGTAAAACGCATCGACGGCTTCGGCGTCGTTACATGTACCCACGGTGGAGCGTCCGATATCACGCAGATAGGCGTGCTCCGGGCCGACGGAGGGGTAGTCGATGCCTGAGCCTATGGAGTAAACGGGCGCGGGATTACCTTCGGCATCTTTAAGCATGATAGAGCGAAAACCGTGCATGATCCCCTCTTCGCCATAGGTGAGCGTCGCAGCGTGATCGCCTAGAGCGGTGCCGCGTCCCAGCGGCTCTACGCCGTGCAGCGCCACCGGATCTTCGATGAAGGCGGAAAAAAGTCCCATCGCATTGCTTCCGCCACCCACACACGCGACCGCGTGATCGGGCAGTACCCCCGTCATCTCCAAAAACTGCGCCTTGGCTTCAAAACCTACTACGCTTTGAAAATCGCGTACCATCTTGGGAAACGGATGCGGCCCCACCACGCTGCCGATGGCGTAAATCGCCGTATCGGTCTGAGAGAGATACGATTCAAAAGCCGAATCCACCGCCTCTTTGAGCGTTTTAAGCCCGTGCGTCGCCGGTACCACGGTCGCACCCAGAATCTTCATGCGCACCACGTTGGGATGCTCCTTGGCAATGTCCACCTCGCCCATGTGAATCTCGCACTCTAGCCCGAAATAGGCCGCAGCGGTTGCGAGCGCCACACCGTGCTGCCCCGCGCCGGTCTCGGCGATCAGCTTCTTTTTGCCCAGATGCTTGGCGATCAGCGCTTCGGCCATGCAGTGGTTGAGCTTGTGCGCACCCGTGTGGTTAAGGTCTTCGCGTTTGAGGTAGATCTGTCCGCCACCGCAAAAGTCGCTCAGGTTTTTGGCATGATACACCGGCGTCGGTCGCCCTTGATAGTGCTTGCGGATGGTGGCAAGTTCGTGACGAAAAGCGTGCGATTTGGAGAGTTTGTCGTACGCCGCCGTAATCTCCGCAAAAGGTTTTTCAAGCTGGGGCGGCAAAAACGCTCCGCCGTATTTGCCGAAAAAACCCTCCTCATCGGGGGTGGTTGCGAGATAGGATTTTTGCATCTGGATGCTCCTTTTTGAAGAAAATCTCCGATTCTAGCACAGCGGGGCTGAAGGGGCAAAGTGTCGATTTTAATTCAATTTCAACTCATTTATTCGTCATTTTGACGTTTTTAATATATTAGCTATTGACTTTATACGTCATTTATTCCTATAATGACGATGAAACTACAAATATAAGGAGGTTTGAACACACATGGTTGTCTCCTATATCAGACCAGATAAACATTTCGATGGAGCCTACGATCAACTCAAGATGATTAACGCTTATGCCCGCAGCAAAGACTTGAGTATCGCGCATGAGCTGATCGATCAAACGTCACAAAGCAAAAGGATTGCCGAACGCGTCGAGGTGAGCGAATTTTTCCACCAACATGAAAACGGCATTTTGATCGTCTTTGATTCTTGGGTGCTGAGTACTTACATTGAAGACCTTGTCCAGATGATCAGTTGTCTCTTTAAGCACAACTACACGATTCATCTGGTCAAACCGGGCGTCGTGATTGACAAGCGCAGCGACGTCATGGTCGTGCTTGGGCTGATCGATCAACTGCGCCAAACCCTACAAAACGAATCCAAAAAGGCGATCGGCCGTCCCAAAGGGAGCCGCTCCTCTTCAAAATTCGATAAGTATCTTGACGATATTATTGGCCATTTGCGTGCCGGTAAAAGTGTCAGCGAGATAGCGCGCATCGTCGGTGTGAGCCGCAGCTCGCTTAAAGACTATATTGAATCGCGCGAACTGCGTCAGGTAGCGCTAGGCAGCCTCCAGCTTACCCATTCGGACACCTCCGAAGAAGAGCTGATCCAAACCATCAAATGCCTCACCGAACAATAACAAGGAGAATATCATGAGTGAAGCAATCGTAAAAGGCAAAGCCTACCTGAAGGGGTGGGTCTCATGGCGTATCAAACGCTACTATTTTTTCGCCATCATCACCGCGCTGGCGCTGATCATTCCGTGGATTCAGATCAACGGCAACCACTTTTTTCTGCTGAGTTTCGACAAGCTCAAGCTCCATCTAATGTTTATCCAGTTTGATATGCAAGAGCTCTATCTGATGCCTTTTTTGTTGATGATTCTCTTCATCGGTATCTTCGGTATCACCGTTTTGGGGGGTCGCGTCTTTTGCGGTTGGGCCTGTCCTCAGACCATTTTCCGCGTCATTTACCGCGATCTGATCGAAACCAAACTGCTCGGCCTGCGCAAACGCATCGCCAACAAACAGCAAGAGCCTGATTACTCCAAACCTGTCAACCAAGTCAAACGTGTGGTCGCCATCTTGCTGTGGACGCTGCTGGCGATGGTTGCGGCTGCTGACTTTTTGTGGTACTTCGTTCCGCCCGAAGATTTCCTCGCCTATATGGCCAATCCGGACGAACATACCGTTTTAGTAACCACCTTCGCCATTATTGTCGCTTTTTTGGTCGCCGATGTGGTCTTTATCAAAGAGACCTTCTGCGTCTACGTCTGCCCCTATTCACGGATTCAATCCGTTCTCTACGATGACGACACCGTCATGGCCATCTACGATCCGCATCGTGGCGGCAATATCTACGACGAACACAAAACCAAACAGTTCACCAAACAAAAATCGCTGCTGGAGGTCAATCCGACGGCTGAATGTACCACTTGTGAAAGCTGTGTCACGGTCTGTCCGACCCACATCGACATCCGTAAAGGCTTGCAACTTGAGTGTATCAACTGCCTTGAGTGCGTCGATGCCTGTACCAAAGTCATGGGCAACCTCGGCAAAGAGTCTCTGGTGCGATGGTCAAGCGAAAAAGAGGTAATTGAGCGCGCCGGTAAAACCCACTACTTCCGCCCAAAAATTATCGGCTATATCGTTGTATTGCTGATCGTCTCAGCCGTGCTGGCCATGATGGGAAGCGAAAAAGAGTATATGCTGCTCAACGTCAACAAAGAGAACCGTCTCTACAGTACGGAGCGCACCATGGAAGGCGCCGTTAAAGTAGACAACTCTTACATCTTCTTGCTGCAAAACACGCTTAACGAGAAGTACACCTACTACTTTGAGGTCATCTTGCCCGAAGAGTACAAAGGCTCCATCACCATCGATCGACCGCGCGATCCCTTCGTTGTTGAGCCTGGTGTCAAGAAAAAAACCATCGTCACCCTCTCAACCACCGACGAACTGGTCAAAGACGACCGCAAAGATACGGTCATTCCGATCACGATCAAAGCCTATGCGCTTGAAGACAAAGAGAAAGTGGTTGTTATCCGCCACTCCACCTTCACCTATCCACGCTACGACATTATTCAAAATGTCCAGTAGCCTCTATCCGGGCGATGCCCGGAAGAGCCTCCTTTAATTACTGACCCAACTGCTTTAACACCGCTTCCAAAATATCCGGCTGGAGCTCCAGCTTTTCCATCGCCTGACGCAAGGGTTTTGGGAGTTCATACGCGACCTCGCCTCGAATAGAGACCATCTGATAGACAATATGGTTGGCCCATGCCAGCCGACGGATCTCTAAAGGCGCGCGCTCCGGGCGGTCGCTATAGCGGATCGCATCGATGATTCGGCCATCAAGATGCCAGTAGCGCAACAGATCGCTGCTGACAAATGCGATCGAAGTGTGCAAAAAGGTGTGTACGGCGGCATCAGGACCATGCTCCTCGCAGTAGCGCCTAAATGCCTCCGCTTTACCATAATGCTTCATCTCGCGCGCCACTAAAAGCTGCCCAATATTACCCAAGACGGAGCAACTGCTCAGCACTCCCAAATCACCTACCGACACTTTGGCATACCAGCGCATCATCAACGCCAACCGCAACTCTACCACTTTGCTAAAAAGCAGCTCGTCGATACCGCATGGGCTTAGATCATGCTCGCCGATCATACTACGCGAGAGCGACAACACCAGCGCCTTGACGATCCGCTTGCCAAAGGCCGCGACCGCCTGATCGACCGTGGCAATATTGCTCAGCCCATACGAGGGCTTTGCGGCCGCATCAAGCAACATCGCCGAAATAACGGGATCTTGACGGATCACTTTGGCAAGTTCGCGGATCGACGCCTCCTCGTCGTCACACAGCGCAATGATGCGATAGAGCGACCCGGGTAGCGGCGAGAGCGTTTGAATAAAGTCATGAATTTTACGATGAGTAATAATAGTGCGGTGACGACCGTAATGCGATGCGGTGACGCTTAGCAGCTCCCGTTTGAGCTCATCGGATCGGATCGGTCTTGCGATGGGATGGGTCACATCGGAAAGCGCGAGCTTCAGGCGTCGTTTACGGTCAAGATGCTCCAGCGCCACAATCTGCGCCGCCTTAGGAAAGAGCTCGCGGCATAAGGCAGCATGATCAAGCGCTTCTGCGGCGCTGTTGATAAGGATAATATCGGGAATTTTACTCCGCGCTATGCGTACCAATTCATCGATACGCCTTACATGTATCGCCTCGCGGACAATTTTAGAGAGGCCAGCAACCACGCGCCTACCCATTGGCTCATCCGCATCAATATAGACAACCGTGCGCTCGCGCAACAGTTCAGCGGGGCTGCGTTCGGGAGTGAGCGCCGCGATGTCGCTTAAGAGCGCAGGGGCAGGCGTCAATACACAGTCCCTCATCTGCAGCTCCTCGCTCCAGCACACAAACAGCTCATACATACTTCGCAGCCACTCGATCACTGCCTCATTCACCTCTGTCGTCTGGTTGCGCAGATTACAGAGCAGTTCTTCGGCATTGGAGAAGAGCCGATACATCGGCTCAAGCCCCAGATATTGGGCAATCGCCTTGTTGCTGTGCAGCGTACGAAAGAGCTCATGCACGGCACCGCCCTCAAGGCCGTTGTGCTTTAGCGCTTCGATTTGATGCCAAATCGTCTCCAAGCCGTCAGTAAACTGCAGTCTAAACTCTTCAAATATCTCTTCGTCATGACACTTCATCATCACCCACCTCCCTATCCAGAGCCGTTTGCGCATCGGTTACCGGCGCTATCGCATCGCCTTGCAGCCAGGCGATGCGATGGTCGCGCAGCAGATCGATCAGCTCTTGGGTATGAACTCCCTTGGCAACGCAGCTCGCACCCCAAACAAGCGCCGTGCGCGTCCAAAATCTAAGCGTCCCAGCCGCCTGTGCATCACCGGGCAAGCGCGCAATCAAATCAGCCGAGAGCTTGAGCTCGTCACACCCTATCCGCCCCGGCACAGAGAGAGGCACACAGCCCAAATCGATATCATCCAGCGAGAGCCTAAACCCCTCACGTTTAAGCAGCGACAAACCCTCTAGTCGCTGCGCGTCGCTTTCACACAGCGACTCGGCACGCAACACAAAAGTGATCTGAGCGGGGCTGAGCGCATACGCCAAAGCCTGTTCATGGATATAGAGGCACAACGCCTCATCGGCGACATCATCCGGCTCAAGGCCGATCTCAAATCCATACGCACGGTACCGCACAGCCAGTGCAAAGAGCTTGCGTATCGCGAGACGCATCAAATCGCCGCTCTCTGCTACGGCGGTAAAAGGGCGTAGCAAAGTGCGCGAATCGAGACGCATCGATGCCTCAAAACGCCCTATAGCACCCTTGTCTGCATCGTAGATCCCTTGCAAAAACAAAGCGACCTCTCCCGATTCAAGCGCCTTATGAAGTGCCTCCGCATCCGACAAGCGCCGCGCACACAAAGTAGCGATCTGGTCGGCTGCCTTACATGTAATCAGCTCTTCGCTTTGGCGTGCTTTGGCCACGTCCAAAACGGCAAGCGCGCGCTCATACAGCGGAGTTTGTGTCGCAAGCACCCCCACAGGTCTAAGCTGCATCTGTAGCGACGCACAGCGACAAGATACCCGTTTAAGCGACTCAAAAGCGGCGCCAAAGCGCTCAGGCGCGGCTTTGCCGAAGAGCGCAAAACGGTTTTGCGCGATGCGATAGCCCTTTAGCGGACTCTGCTGCTGCAATACCTCTTCGGCACAATGCAGCAGCGTCTCGGCTGCCTCTTTACCATAGTGCCGCATCACCGTATCGTAGGTGCCCAGTTCAAAGAGCATCAAATAGCCCTCTCCTTCAAGCACCTCTTGTAACGCTGCCGCGTTCCCCAAAGCCGTCACATCGTCACGCAGAAGACGCGCACACTCCTGCGACCACCGGATGGCCAAAGCGTCACACTCGATGATGCCGCTTGAAGGCTTACATGTAAGCGTATGCAACGCCTCGTTCACGCTTTGCAGTGCTTCTTGCTGCCGACGACGTAGTGCAATGTAGAGCAGCACCATCAGCAGCATTAATCCGGCCCACAGCAAGATAAGCACCGCCTGCTCATCTATCGTACCTTTCGGGGCGGGACGTACCACAATCGCTACCTGCAACGCGCCGCCCTCAAGCTCATAGACAACACGTTTAGGCGCATCGCTTCCGCCAAAAAGCCTGTGCAACTGCGGACGCTCCTCTTGGGCTCCCATCTGCGCATACCATGATGCCACCCCCCAGTCATGCCGGCTCTGTATCTCATCTGATGCAGCCAAAAGATAACCTTGATCATCCAACAACTGAACATAGATCCCCGAAGGAAGGGTGAGACGCTCAAGCATTGCCCCAAGGCCACGCACATTAAGCGCCAATCCGACCACTCCCGCAAAGACATCTCCCGTATAAAGCGGAGCCGATACCGTCGCAAACTCCCCGGCATCGACACTCCATGGCTGTGCATCATGACCTAAAAAGCGAATCTCTCGATCAGGATTGTGCAAAGGACCCAACTGATAATAAATCGGCTCTTCAGTAACGTCATACTCAGGAGAGAGCACCTTTGCTACGCTGAGCGCCGGATAGTGAAGCGCATAGCGTCTATCGATGTAGATCCAAGCCGAACGCACCAGATCGTCGTTCTCTTCGACAAGTGCGCGCACCGTGGGCAAAAGCGTATGAAGACGGCCCAACTGATAGACGTCCCCAGGCTGCAGACGCAAAAGGTTATATCCAAAAACATAAGGCTCATCCGCGACGCTTCGGTTTTCATCAAGACGCCAGAAAAAGCCGGCATGTTCCTGCCAAAGCGCCGTCTCATCGGAGAGCTTCTGCGGTTTTAATGCGCCAAAGGCGGCGGAATGGGCCACAAGCTGCTGCTTCAAAGCATCCAAACGCTCACTAATGAGCGCGCCGATCGTGGCAGAGAGTGCGGTATGGTGTTCAGATTCCAGGGTTTCAAACAGCGTGCGCTGCATGGAAAGAAAAAGGGTGTGCGCCGTCAAAGAGAGCGCTCCAAAGAGCGCCAATGCGATCAAGGCATACGATCCGTAGCGGCGTAAAGGGGCAAGCCACAATGATTGGATCGATCTTGGTTCGCTAGAGCGCATTAGCCACCTACATTTTTGTCGGTGGAGTATAACACAAATCTACGATTTGAGTACGGCGGCGCGTTCTCCGGCCTCAAGCACTCCGATCACATAACCGTCGGTTTGAGAGAGAACGGAGGTGACATTTTCGGGTTTGACCACCAGCACCATGCCTACGCCCATGTTAAACGCGCGGTACATCTCTTCGCGCGCTACGTGTTGCGCGATCAGCTCAAAAATAGGCAGCACGCGGATGCTCTTCTCATCCATCACGGCGCGTATTCCTTCGGGCAGTACGCGCGGCAGGTTCTCGACCAGTCCGCCGCCGGTGATGTGGGCCATCGCCTGAATCTGCTCTTTAAGCGCTTTGAAGGTTTTCACGTAGATGCGTGTCGGCTCCAGCAAGGTTTCGATGAGCGGCCTGCCCTCAAACAGATCATCAAACTTCATGCCCATCTTCTCAAAGAGCACCTTGCGTGCAAGCGAAAAACCGTTGGAGTGGATACCCGAACTCGGCAGCGCCACGAGCACATCGCCGACACTTACATGTAAGGTACGGTCAATCTGGCTCTTCTCGGCGATCCCCACGGCAAAACCCGCCAGATCGTAATCATCGCTATGGTACATCCCGGGCATCTCCGCCGTCTCGCCGCCGATCAGCGCACACTCGGCCTGACGGCACCCCTCGGCGATTCCGCTGACCACGGCGGTGGCATTGGCCACATCGAGCTTGCCCGTAGCGTAATAATCCAGAAAAAACGAAGGGGTGGCAAAGTTACAGATGAGGTCATTGACACACATCGCCACCAGATCGACCCCCACACTGTCATGACGGCCTGATTCGATGGCCAGCTTGAGCTTGGTGCCCACGCCGTCGGTCGCGGCCAACATGACCGGCTCTTTAAACCCCTGCGGCACCTCGAAGGCTCCGGCAAAAGAGCCGATACCGCCGACCACGCCGGGAACGACCGTGGACTTGACCAGAGGTTTGATATTTTCGACAAAACTGTTGCCCGCGTCGATATCGACACCGGCTTCTTTATAGCTGATTTGACTCATGAGGACTCCCGACAATTAGTGCCGGAAGTATAGCGAAGATGGGGTGAGACGGGGGTAAAGCCTTAAGCTTTTGAACCGCCCTCGGGGAGGTCGCATTTTTTGGTGATGATACACAGCGGGCAGAAATTGGCCAATCCGGCGATCAGCGGAATAACGCCCAGATAGAACCAGACAATTCCGGTGATAAAGCCCGTAGCGATCAGCGCAAGCCCGACAACGATACGAATGGGGCGACAAACTTTACGAATTTTATTGACATCCATGAGGCAATCCTTCTTTTTTGAGGCACATTATAGCGCAGCCGGATGATTTTTATGTGCAGGTGTTTTTCCGTTGTTTATTTTTGTATGTTTTTTCAAAAATTGTAATAAAATCGTAATGTCAATCGTTTTTTTAAGTTCAACTCAGTATCAATTGATACAATTCGAATAACTTTTTTCAGGATTATCCAATGCAAGTTATTCAATTTTTGTCTTCTTTCGTACTTTCTGCCGTCCTCATCTCCTTGCTCATTCGGTTTGCCCCCAAACTTCGCCTTGTCGATATTCCCAACGACCGCAGCTCCCATAAAAGACCCGTCCCCAAAGGCGCGGGCATCGGCTTTACATTGGCCGCTCTTTATACGGCCGCACTTACCAACATCGAATTGGTCTATGCTTATCCGCTCACTTTTGCTTCCATTGTGCTCGTACTGGTGGCCGGTATTCTTGACGATATCAAAAACTGCCGCCCGCGTATGAAATTCACTGTCCTGCTCTTTGCGGTCATCATGCTCTATTATGACCACTTGGCCATCAATTGGCTGGGCGATTTCATGGGCTTACATGTAACCCTGCATTGGCTCCTTGTCCTGCCTTTTACCTATTTTGCCGTTGTCGGTTTCACCAATGCGCTCAATTTGATCGATGGTATCGATGGCCTTGCGGGCGGCGTTTCGCTGGTGATTCTCTCGACTTTGCTGATCATCGGCATCACCTACGACGACCCCTTCATCACCGCCATCGCCGGCAGCTTTGTCGCGGCGCTCGCGGCTTTTATGCTCTTCAACTGGAATCCAGCGCGGGTCTTTATGGGTGATTCGGGCTCCATCACCCTTGGATTCGTGATTGCGCTGCTCAGTATCAAGGCGCTCGATTACATGAATCCTACCGTCATCCTCTTTATCGCGGCGCTTCCGATTCTCGATACCATGAACGTCATGCGTCGTCGCAAACAGAGAAAACAGTCCCTATTCAAAGCCGACAAGAACCATCTCCACCATATTTTGCTCAACCAAAAACGCGATGTCCCCTTCACCTCGACCATACTCATTTTGATGCAGATCGTCTTTTCGGTCATCGGCTACCGTAGCATCGGTCAAGACGACACATGGAACGTCGTACTCTTCATCATCCTGTTTATCATCTTCTTTAACCTCTTCGATCCACGTATGCGCCGTCGAAAAAAAAAGAAAAAAAGCCTTGGGCAGCACGTCATCGCGCCTCATACCCCGACAAACACCGAAGCGCTACAGCCGCTTTGATATAATGATGCCTCCAACTAAGGAGTCTCATTTGCACCCAAAAGTCGCCCTCATCACCGGAATCACCGGCCAAGACGGAAGTTATCTCGCCGAGTTTCTACTCAAAAAAGGCTACATCGTCCACGGTATCAAGCGCCGCACTTCACTCTTCAACACCGACCGTATCGACCACCTTTACCAGGACCCCCATGTCGAGAACCGCAACCTTATTTTGCACTACGGCGATATGACCGACTCTATGAACCTCACGCGTATCATTCAAGAGACACAACCCGATGAGATCTACAACCTCGCCGCCATGTCGCATGTACATGTCAGCTTCGAAACCCCCGAATACGTCGCCAATGCCGACGGCACAGGCACACTGCGCATCTTAGAAGCGGTACGTCTGCTGGGGCTGGAAAAAAAGACCAAAATCTATCAAGCCTCCACTTCTGAGCTCTATGGAAAGGTGCAAGAGACGCCCCAAAAAGAGACCACCCCGTTTTATCCCCGTTCCCCTTATGCGGTGGCGAAGATGTACGCCTACTGGATCACCGTCAACTACCGCGAAGCCTACGGTATGTTTGCTTGCAACGGCATTCTCTTCAACCACGAATCCCCAGTGCGCGGTGAAACCTTCGTCACCCGTAAAATCACCCGCGCCGCCGCCAAAATCGCGCTGGGGCTACAAGAGAAACTCTACCTCGGTAACCTCGACGCCAAACGCGACTGGGGCCACGCCAAAGACTACGTGAAGATGATGTGGATGATTCTTCAGGCCGAACAAGCCGAAGACTGGGTCATCGCCACAGGACAGACGACGATGGTGCGCGACTTCGTACGTATGGCTTTTGGCTACTGCGGCATCGAACTGGAGTTTAGAGGCGAAGGCGTCGATGAGAAGGGATATGTGCTTACATGTAACAACCCCGACTACCAACTCCCTATCGGCAAAGAGGTCGTCGGTGTTGACCCCCGCTACTTCCGCCCTACCGAAGTCGATCTACTGCTGGGCGATCCCACCAAAGCAGAGCAAAAGCTCGGCTGGAAGCGGGAGTTTGACCTACAAAGCCTTGTGGATGATATGATGAAATCAGATCTCAAGCTCATGACCAAAGATGTCTACCTCAAAGAGGGCGGCTATACTGTGATGAGTTATTTCGAGTAAAGGAGCAACGATGCACTCTTTAAGGTTAAACATAGAAGACAACGCTTTTGATAAAGTGATGTATTTTTTGAAAAACCTACCTCAAGACGACATACAGATCATAGAAGATGAAGCTGTTGATAACTGGTCATATCTGGAAGCAGAAATTGACAAGGGATTGAATTCAGGAATCAGCAATAGATCACATGAAGATATCGTCAAAGCCATCAAACAACAGCATGCTTGAGATCAAATACTCCAATCTGGCAGAAAGTGACCTCAATAATGCCATCTCCTATATTGCGGAGCAGAGTCCTGCGAATGCATTGGAGTATCTCTCCAAATATGAGAAAAAAATTGCACTTTTAAGACTTAATCCAAACATGGGTGTCGATTGCAGTCTCAAACGGATCAAGAGAGCGTGCAGAGTACTGATACATGAGAGCCATATCATCGTTTATTCTCTCGCGAAACCAAACGAGATACTCATCATCAGAATATTTCACCATTCAGAAAATTATCCGAATGCACTTAATAAAGAAAAAAAATGACTAAAACCTCTAAAATCTACATCGCCGGCCATCGCGGTCTGGTGGGCAGCGCCATCGCCAAAAACCTTACATGTAAGAGCTATACCAACCTTGTAGTGCGCACCCACAGTGAGCTTGACCTCACCGATCAACGCGCCGTGGCGGCCTTTTTTGAAGCTGAGAAGCCTGAGTACGTCTTTTTGGCAGCGGCCAAGGTGGGCGGCATTGTCGCCAACAACACCTACCGTGCCGACTTTATCTACGAAAACCTTGCCATTCAGAACAACGTCATCCACCAAAGCTATCTGCACGGCGTGACCAAACTGATGTTTTTGGGTTCTACATGTATCTACCCCAAAAACTGCCCGCAGCCCATGAAAGAGGAGTATCTGCTCACCAGCGAGCTAGAGTACACCAACGAGCCCTACGCCATCGCCAAAATCGCCGGTATCAAAATGTGCGAGAGCTATAACCTGCAGTACGGCACTAACTTTATATCGGTCATGCCCACCAACCTCTACGGTCCCGAAGACAACTTCGATCTGCAAAACTCCCACGTGTTGCCTGCCTTGCTGCGCAAGATGCACGAGGCCAAAGAGCGCGGCGATCAAAGCGTCGAGATTTGGGGCAGCGGCGCACCGATGCGCGAGTTTCTCTACAGCGAAGATATGGCCGACGCCTGCGTCTTTCTTATGGAGAACCGAAACTTCAAAGATACGTTCTCAACCACCAAAGAGATCCGCAACACCCACATCAACATCGGAACGGGTGAAGATATCAGTATTAAAGCGCTGGCTGAGCTGATCCAGCGCCTTGTCGGATTTGAAGGCGCTCTCGTCTTCAACACCGACAAACCCGACGGCACCATGAAAAAGCTCACCGACGTCAGTAAACTTCATGGGCTGGGTTGGAAGCACAAGATGGAGCTCGAAGAGGGGATCTCTCGGGTGTATGATTGGTACAAGGAGCAACTACAATGACACACATTCTACTCTGCGGCGGCAGCGGCACGCGGCTGTGGCCAATCAGCCGCACCTTGATGCCCAAACAGTTCGTCAAACTCTTCGAAGGCCGCTCTCTCTATCAGCTCACCCAACTGCGCAACGCCAAGGTTGCCGCCAAAAGCCTCATCGTCTCCAACGACGCCCAGTATTTTCTGGCGATCGATCAGAGCGCGGAGCTAGGCGGCCATAGTCAACAGCGCTACATTCTCGAACCCGTGGGCCGCAACACGGCTCCGGCCATCGCGCTGGCCTGTTTTGACGTCGCGGACGATGAAGTGGTGCTGGTCACCCCCGCCGATCACCTCATCAAAGACGAAGCCGCTTATGTGCAGGCGGTAGAGCGCGCCAAGGTGCTGGCCGAAGCGGGCCATCTGGTCACCTTTGGCATTAAACCCGCCTACCCCGAAACGGGCTTTGGCTACATCGAAGCCGAGGGCGAAAACGTACGCTCGTTCAAAGAGAAGCCCGATGCCCAGACCGCGCAAAGCTACATCGACGCGGGCAACTTCTACTGGAACAGCGGCATGTTCTGCTTCAAAGCGGGGGTCTTTTTGCAAGAGCTCGAAACCCACGCCCCGGAGATCTACGCCCAAAGCAAAGCCGCCTACGAGCGCGCACACAACGACGGTATGCTTCGCGTCAAACATGACGATATGATCGCCATCCCCGAAGAGAGCATCGACTACGCCGTGATGGAGCGCAGCGACAAGATCAAAGTCGTCAGCGCCGACATCGGCTGGAGCGACGTAGGCAGCTTCGATGCGCTCGACGCCGAGCTTCCCAAAGATCACGCGGGCAACACCCACAGCGCCAAGCTCCTTGCCATCGACGCCCACGACAATCTGGTCATCGCCTCTGATCGTACCGTTGCGGCGGTCGATGTGGACGATCTCATCATCGTTGATACTCCCGACGCCCTGCTCATCAACCGCAAAGGGAGCAGCCAGAAGGTCAAGGAGGTGGTAGCCCGCCTCAAGCAAAGCGGCAGCGAACTGCATCATATCCACCTCACCGCGCACCGCCCGTGGGGCACCTACACCGTGCTTGAAGACACCCCCGGCTACAAGATCAAGCGCATCGTGGTCAAGCCCGGCAAGCGCCTGAGCCTACAAAAGCACTACCACCGCAGCGAACACTGGATCGTGGTGAGCGGCACCGCGCTGGTCACCGTAGGCACAGAGGAGATTCTGGTACGCCCCAACGAATCGACCTACATCCCCATGGGCACCGCCCACCGTCTCGAAAATCCCGGCAAAATCGATCTGATCCTCATCGAAGCGCAAGTGGGGGAATACACAGGCGAAGATGATATTGTACGATTGCAGGATGATTTCAAGCGGTGCTGATACGCATCCACAACCATCTATTACTTTTTAAAGGAATATACGCATGAAAATCGCCATCGCCGGAACCGGCTACGTCGGGCTCTCCAACGCCCTGCTGCTCGCTCAGCACAATGAGGTCGTCGCACTGGATATCATCCCCGAAAAGGTGGAGATGCTGCGTCGCAAAGAATCCCCAATCGAAGATACCGAGATCGAAGCCTACCTTAAGCGTGACGATCTGAACTTCACGGCAACGCTGGATAAAGAAGAAGCCTACAAAGGTGCGGCGTTTGTGATCATCGCTACGCCGACCGACTACGACCCCGAAACCAACTACTTCAACACCCGCAGCATCGAGTTTGTGATTGCCGACGTGCTTTCGATCAATCCCGAAGCAGTGATGGTGATCAAATCGACGATTCCCGTAGGCTACACCAAAAGCTTACATGGTAAGTTTGGTACTCAAAACATCCTCTTCAGTCCTGAGTTTTTGCGTGAGGGCAAGGCGCTGTATGACAACCTCTACCCTTCACGCATCATCGTGGGCGAAAAGAGCGAGCGTGCCAAAGTGTTCGCCGGTCTGCTCGCAGGAGGTGCCATCAAAAAGGATGTGCCCGTCCTCTTTACCGACGCCACCGAAGCCGAAGCGATCAAACTTTTTGCCAACACCTACCTAGCCATGCGCGTATCGTACTTCAATGAGCTGGACTCCTACGCCGAGACGCATGGGCTCAACACCCGTGACATTATCGAAGGGGTCGGGCTTGATCCGCGTATCGGTACGCACTACAACAACCCCTCTTTTGGCTACGGCGGCTACTGCTTGCCCAAAGACACCAAGCAGCTTTTGGCCAACTACAAAGATGTCCCCAGTAATATGATCGAAGCGATTGTCAAGGCCAACAGCACGCGCAAGGATTTTATTGCCGAGAGTATCATTCGCAAGCTCAACCGCTCGCTGCTCAACCCGCACACGTCGGGCAAGACGGTAGGCATCTACCGCCTCGTCATGAAAGCCGGAAGCGACAACTTCCGCAGCTCCGCCATTCAGGGGATCATGAAGCGGATCAAATCCAAAGGGATTGACGTGGTGATTTACGAGCCGGTGCTTGAAGAGGAGGAGTTCTATCACTCTAAAGTCATCAAAGACCTTGAAGCGTTTAAACGCATCAGCGACGTCATCGTCGCCAACCGCCTCTCTGAGGATATCATGGATGTCAAAGAGAAGGTCTATACGCGTGATATTTTTAATAGTGATAGCTAAAAGCCGCGCCCTTAGGCGCACTCACTGATGCGCATTCCCTAACACTCTCCCCCAAACCCCAATTCCCTCAAGCTCTTTCTCCCAAATCTTTGCCTCCCAGTCACCGCTTGCACGATCAAAATCACCAAATATGCTTCATTCGCCCCCCTACATGCAAGGCATAAGCTATTCCCTCGCTCATCGTAGCTTCAAGACGTTTATGCAAAATCTTCAGCTGTCGCTGTGTTCATAAAGAGCTGCCGGGAAGAGGGATTTTAGAACTGGATCGCTACACCTGCGCTTGCGGTGGTGGTGAAGTTCACCGGATAGAGCGCGTCGTCGTGAATCCATAGGGCATTTTTTTGGTTGAAGAGGTTGTTAATACGGGCAAAAAGGCGGTAATTCGGCCCTGCGTACTGCAGCGACAGGTCGGTGCTGCGGTAGGCCTCTTGTTTTTGCTTTTGGGTGTTGGCGAAGTCATCGGCGCTGTAGCTTTCGCTGCGGTAGATCTGCGCCACACCCAGAGTGAGCGCCTCAAGCAGGCTCAGATCGATCGAGGCTTTAACGCTGTGGTTGCTCACCCCCGGCAGCTCTTTATCAGAAAAACGCTCACCGTTCTGCACCTCTTCATCGATGATGGCGCGGACATACTGATAGGAGAGCGAAAGGCGCAGCCACTCTTGCGGTATCCAGCCGCCAAAAAGATCGCCCCCCATCTTGTGCGAGCGGTCGATGTTGGTGTTGCGCGAGGCGATCCACGCGGGGTCGGCGTAGTAGTAGATCTCATCTTCAAGGCTGCTGTAATAGAGCGAGGCTTTGAAGCGGACGCTAGGATCGATGTACTGATAGCCCAGCGTGGCGGTGGTGACACTCATGGGATCGATGAAGCCGTTAAACGCCACCGTGCCGGTCGCAAAATCCGCCGTAAAAAAGCGGTCTACATCGGGGGATTGATAGGCACGCGCTAGCGAAATGAAGAGCGAAGAGGGGGCATCAATGCGGTAGTTATACCCCAGCTCTGCGCCCCAGAGCGTGTGGGTATCGTCGAGCTTTTGCGCGGCGTTTTCAAAGCGGTAATCCACCTGCTCCAAGCGATACCCCGCGCGTAGGCTGTGGCGATCAAAACGGTAGCGTGCCTGAGCGAAGAGTGAGGCGTTGTTTTTGGCGGTTTCGTTGCCACGGCTTTCGCGCAGCCCCTCAAAGCCGTCGCCGCCGAAGCTTGCGCCTAGCGTGTCGTCTTCATAGACCAAAGCGGCGCTATAGCTGCGGTAGTCATAGGTCGAGACGCTTTGATAGGTGACATATTCCGACTCTTTTTTTTCGACGCCGTAACGCGCGGTCAGCGCCCAATCCGCGCCTAGATCGTAGCGCATATCCACGCCGAGATGATCATCTTTAAACCGCTGATGCGTCGGCGCGGCCCCATAGCCGTAGCCCGATCCCGCTTGCGCGGGGTCGCGGCGGTATTCGCCCAGGCTCATCGGCCCGCCGTAATGCACATCGGCGCGGCTCAGCTGGGCTAAAAGCCCTAGCTGCAGGGCTTTGGTGGGGTTGAGCGCAAGGTTAAAAGCGGCGTTGGTGATGCCTTGGACGTCACGTTCGCCCTTGTCGTCGATGGTGC
Source organism: Campylobacterales bacterium (assembly GCA_016938735.1). Taxonomy (GTDB): domain Bacteria; phylum Campylobacterota; class Campylobacteria; order Campylobacterales; family Sulfurimonadaceae; genus JAFGUB01. Next base: position 151,736 of record JAFGUB010000052.1, read on the forward strand.
GTGTTCCGCCGAAGCTTGAGGAGTCAAGCGTCACGCCGTAGCGATAGCCCTCACCCTCACCGCCGACGTTGAAGCCGCCTTGAAGGGTGTCATAGGGCCCGCCGGCGAGGCGTACTTCATTGGCCGCAGCGCGTTTGGTGCGGATGTGGATCGCTCCGGCGGTTGCGCCGTCTCCGCCGGCAACGATGCCCGCACCTTTGATGATCTCGATGCATTCGATCATCTGCGGCGAGATGGCGGCAAGCAGGGGGGCGGTCATGTCGATGTTGCTGAGTCGGCGGCCATCAAGGGTGATGACGATGTTTTGATAGCCGCTGTCGATGCCAAAGCCGTGCATGTCGAGCTTTTGGCTAAAGGGGTTGCCGTAGGCGGGCATGACGCTTAGCGCACTGTAGCGGCTGAGAAAATCGTAGAGGTTGGCGGCGTTGGCACGCTCTAGGTCTGCTTGGGTGTAGATGTCGCTGGCGTAGGGGGCGCTGAGGTCATCTTCGCCAAGCGGATCGGAGGTGATACTCAGCGGTTCAAAAGTGATAGGCGCGGCGTAGAGTGCGACGGCGCAAAGGGCGGAAAGTAGGGTGAATCGTGTCATGGTCTTCCTTTGGTGTTTTGGGTGTTTGGGAGGGTTCAGACACCAAAGGGAGGAGCGGCGGAGGCGTAGGGTCGGTGGCGGCGGCGCGGCGCTTTGATCTGCAGCGCGGGCAGTTCAAGCAGTGCGCCCTCTTCATCCGGCGGTGCTTCGCACTCTGCCTCTTTATACGCGCTGCGTCCGAAGCGTCGGTGCGCTTTTTGGTTTGATGCGACGGCGCTTTGGTGTACCTGTGCAACGGTCGCTTGAATGGCGGCGAGGGTGAAGTAGTTGGCGCCGAAGCCTCTAGGCGGTCTCATCAAAGCCTTACATGTACGCTAGTAATCGACGCAGACGACGTTGGCCGAGACGTGTACGAGCGCGCTTTGTTCGCCGATCATCTCGTACTGTATGTGGATGTTATCGAGTGCGTAGGCATCGGTGCCCAGACAGCGTTTCTGACCAAATTCAACGCCCGATGAGAGCAGGCTCATGACGGTGGCATTGAGGATGTCGGGCATCTTGGGGCTGGCACCCGTGGTGGCGCTGTTGTGCCAGTAGGTGACGTCTTTGACGGTGACATTGGGAAAATAGGTCTTGAGGCTGCCGTGAAAACCGCCCAGACTCACGGGATCGGCGGCGATAAGGGCAGTAGCGAAGAGCAGAGCTATGGCGAGGCGCATCCATCTTCCTTGCAAAGAGATGCGCTATCTTAACACATCGATGCTTTGAAGCGCTACGGCGATCTGCCCCAGCGCCACGCCGCCGTCGTTGACACTGACATGTAAGGGGAGATGATAGGTGATTCCCTCCGCGTCAAAGGCATGTATGAGCGCTTCAAGCAGGGTGCGGTTTTGAAAAACGCCGCCACTGAGCACCACTTCCAGGCCGTGGGCTTTGGCGATCTGCAGCGTGGCGGCGCAGAGCGTGGCAACAAAGCGTGCCGGAGCGTTTGGCGGCTTACATGTAAGGATTTCGCGGATCATCGGCTCAAAATCGATCACCCCCTCTTGGATACGGTAGCCAAAAGCCTCAGCGTGCGGCGCGTCCGCGCACGCGGCTTCGATAAGCAGGCCGCTCTCCCCATCGAAACTCACTTCGTCGCACAGACCCAAAAGATAGGCAAGCGCATCAAACAGCCGCCCCATCGAGGAGCAGCGCGGCGCTTTGGCGGCGCTACCATGTAAGGCGCGAAGATGCTCAGAGGGAATGCGCGGCATCAGCGCTACCGCTTCATCGAAGGTGTAATACTCCAAAAGCAGCCCAAAAGCGCAGCGCCACGGCTCTTTGGCGGCAAGGTCGCCGCCAAAAAGCGCAAAGTCGCGCAGATGATAGAGCCGCTCAAAGCCGTATGGATGCACCCGCAGCACTTCGCCGCCCCAGATGCTGCCGTCCTCGCCATAGCCCGTACCGTCAAAGGCAAAACCCAGCACTTCGCCTTTGAGACCCTGATCGAACATCACGCTGCGGATATGGGCGTGGTGGTGCTGCACACCAAGGGTCGCAAGGCCGCTGCGCTGAGCGTAACGGGTGGTGTCGTAGTGCGGGTGCAGATCGTGCGCGATGAGACGGGGCGTAAAGTCATACAGCCGCGCAAAGGTCGCCACCGTGCGTTCAAAAAAGTCAAAAGCCTCCAAACTTCCCAAATCGCCGATGTGCGGTGAGACGATCACGCGCGATCCAAACGCAAGGGCAATGGTGCTCTTTTGCTGCGCGCCGACGGCCAAAACGGGCTGCGTTACGGGCGTTTGAAGGGTGTAGCTGTAAGGTGCCGCGCCCCGCGCCATGCGGATAAACAGCGCCCGCCCGCCGATGAGCTGCATCACCGAATCGTCGATGGCGTTCTCTATGGCGCGCTCATGGCTGAGCATCGCATCGATCACCCCGCCAAGGCGCGCGTAGACCCCCGCTTCATCGCGCTCAATGGGGGCGTCGCTGAGATTGGCGCTGGTGGCCACGAGCGGGATGCGGCACGCCTCAAAGAGCAGTACATGTAAGGGCGTGTAGGGCAAAAAGAGTCCCAAGCGGTCGATATTCGGGGCGATGGAAGGGGCAAGCGGCGCGTTTGGATTTTTGCGCACCGTGACGATGGGGCGCTCTTTGGAGGCGATGAGTGATACTTCGTCCGCCGTGGCGCAGCTGTAGCGGTGCAAGGCGCTTAGATCGGGAACCATCACCGCCAGCGGTTTGCTCTTACGGCGTTTGCGGCGGCGCAGGGTGGTGACCGCCTCTTCGTTGGTCGCGTCGCACATCAGATGAAAACCGCCTAAACCCTTGAGCGCGACGATCTTACCCGATAAAAGCGCCTGCGCGGCGGCATGGATCGCGTCTGAACCGCTTACATGTAAGCCCGCTTCCGTGTAACGAAGCTGCGGCCCGCACTCATGACAGCCGATGGGCTGGGCGTGGTAGCGGCGGCTGGTGGGATCGGTGTACTCTCTAGCGCACGCCGCGCACATGGCAAACGCCGCCATCGTGGTGTTGGCGCGGTCATAAGGCAGGGCGCGGATGATGGAGTAACGCGGCCCGCAGTCGGTGCAGTTGATAAGCCCATAGCCGTAGCGCCGATCTTGCGCATCGGAAAGCTCCCGCGCACACGCCGCGCACAGGGCGATATCGGGGCTAATGGCGGCGTGTTTGCTGCCCTGAGCGTCGGAAGCGACAATCTCGAAGCGCGTGAATCCTTGCGCTTCGCAGGGGCTTACATGTAACGCGTCTATCCGAGCAAGCGGCGGCAGCTCACTGTGCAGCCGCTCCAAAAAAAGCGCGATGGCCTCGCCCTCAAGACGGATGCCGGCCCCCGCGCCGTCATTGCGCACCCAGCCGTATAAACCAAGATCGTGCGCCAGAGCATACACAAAAGGGCGAAACCCCACCCCCTGAACAATACCGCTGACGCTGATGGTTACGCTCTTTGTCATGACAGGACTTTAGCATAACGGTGCTCAAATTTGGGTGTGCGGAGTATTGCGGTGTGAACGGGGCGTTGGGGCTTTTTTTTGGTTACATGTAGGGGAGAAGATGGCTGTTAAGCACTTGCGGCTTTGCCGGCCACATCTTGATCACGGCTTGGCGACTCACGCCGATGTGTCTTGCTTCTCTGTCCAAAGAGTGCACCATCCACGCTGGAAAATCAATATTGACTCTTTTGGGCTCTTCGTTGATCATGTTGATACGTGATGTGTCAAAATAGTCTAAAACGTCTTCTTCATTGTCATCAAATTTTTTATCGAGCTCTGACACGTTCATACAGTTCAATCTCCTTTTCTCGTGATCGCCTCACCGAAATGATTCTGATGTTGTCATCGCGGTGTGTCATGATGGCGGTGTAGTTTTTGCCCTTGATTTGACCCAACACCAAAAAGGGCTCTTCATCTTCACATTGCTTTGAGGGCAGTTCAAAAGCGTAAGGGTCTGCCCATAATGCTTTTGACGCTTCAAAATCAATACCGTGCTTCGATTGATTGCTCTTGCTTTTGGTCTCATCATATTCAAAAGTCATACTAAAACTATACCATTATTGTTGGTAAAGCTGTCGTGCTGTGATTTTATCGCTAGTTATTTGGGACATTTGAGCTCTTTTTAGGGGTTACATGTAGTACATGTGTCATAAAGTAGCCTGTCCTCATTTTGCAAGTAGTGGGGTGCTGAATGGTTACCATTTTTCCAAGTCTGAGTTTTTTTGCGGAAATTAAGTGGGGGGGGCTAATATTTCAAGCCTTTCTGTGTCAATGGTGACAGCTTGGCGAATCAAAACATAATTAAAGGGGAATGAAGTGTCCATCGTACAAAAAATTGCAGGTTCTGCTTTGGCCGCTGCCATGGTTTTGGGTATCAGCGGTTGCGCTGCGAAAGTAAATAAAGAAGTAGGAATGTTGAATCTTAAATATCAAGGTTCAAAAGAGGAAAATAAAAATCCTAAAACCATCGCGATTGTAATGCCTCAGTTCATCCAAAATAACCCTGCGCAGCAACAGCAAACCGCGCAAAACCCAATGCAAGCGATGATGCCTGCCGCTATGGCCAACTCCATGAGTAGTTCCACTAGCTTCGATTTCAATCGAATGTTTGCCAGTGAATATCGCTCATCAGTCATGAATGCAATGCAGACAGACTTTATCGCTATTTTGCAAAACAAAGGCTATAACATTTTGGGGCCATATTCTTCATTTGACGATATGCCTTATAGCGACAAAAAGAAAGCATATGTGGCAATAGTCTCTGAAGTTTCGATCAATCTCCAAAAAAAGCCTACTGTGTCTGACACATCCAGAGGTCGATATAACGAAGAGGGACTAATGCAAGTCGGCGGAGAAATGCGTGTTTTTATTACTGAGCCCTTGACAAAAGAGCGTGTTATGACAAAGCGAATTAATTTGTCAGATTTTAACATCCAAAAGCCGTATGTTTATCAAAAAGAGATGCAATCTTCGGGAACTACTGATGGGCTTTTAAATGCAGCTTTAGGTTCTGGAGAAATTACGGATAATACTGATAAAGTCCTTGCAGACGCCATCAATGAGTTTTATGCTCAATCAATGCAGAAAACTGAAGGTTATTTGTCAATCGAAGAGATTAATAGCTATGAAGAGGATATCAATAAACTCAAAGAACTTAAACGTTTCTAGTTTTAATTCCCCATGCTTTTTGCATTGGGGTGTTAAGATGAGGAAAAGAAAAATGCGAAAATGGATACGAGGCTACTTTATAAAAATTCCCTTACATGTAACAAAAAACAAGATGTGCCCACTCTGCTTATCACGCTACACTCCTCCCGAATAATCCGCCCTTTTTAGGCATTTGATGCAACGCTTAGGGATAATAAAGGGGACAAAATAAAGGGGACAGGCTACTTTATGATGCATTTCCTTAAAAATAAAGGGGACAGGCTACTTTATGATGCATTTCCTTACATGTAAACGCTATAATACGCCCTCAATTCTTTATAGGGCGCATCATGATTCAAATCTCCAACCTCTCCAAAAACTTCGGCCAGCGTGAGCTTTTTAGCAACCTCGGGTTTACGCTGGGGCGCGGCTACAAAGTGGGGCTGGTGGGGCGCAACGGCACGGGCAAATCGACGCTCTTCAAGATGATCTTGGGCGAAGAGAGCCCCGATGGCGGCGAGATTATCATCCCCAAGGGTTATCGCATCGGGGCGCTCAAGCAGTACCTGAAGTTCGACCACCCCACGGTACTCGATGAGGCCGCGAGTGCGCTTAGCGAAGAGATGCAGTATGAGACCTACCGCGCCGAGAAGATGCTCTTTGGTCTGGGCTTTAGCTATGAGGATCTCTACCGCGCCCCTAGCGAGTTTTCCGGCGGCTATCAGATCCGCATCAACCTCGCCAAGCTGCTGCTCTCCGAGCCTAGCCTACTGCTGCTTGATGAGCCGACCAACTATCTTGACATTATCTCGCTGCGTTGGCTCAAGGGCTTTTTGCGCAGTTTTCAAGGCGAAGTGATCCTCATCACCCACGATCGCGATTTTATGGACGCGGTGAGTACGCACACGATGGGGATTGTGCGGCGCGGTCTCTTTTGGATCGAGGGGGATACGGAGAAGTTTTACAGCCAACTGGCACAAAATGAAGAGCTCTATGAAAAAGAGAAGGTATCGCAAGACAAAAAGCGCAAAGAGCTGGAGGATTTTATCGCCCGTAACGGGGCGCGCGCTTCCACTGCCGCGCAAGCCCAGTCCAAAGCCAAGCAGCTTGAGAAGATGGGTTCCATGCACCATCTTGCCCACGACGCGTCGCTGGATTTTGACTTCAACTACCGTGATACCCCCGCAAAGGTGCTGCTCGAAGCCAAAGGCTTAAGCTTTGGCTACAACCCCGAAGTGCCGCTCTTTAGCGATGTGTCGTTTGTGCTAGAGCGCGGTCGCCGACTCGCCATCATCGGTAAAAACGGCTCCGGTAAATCGACGCTGCTCAATACCATCGCCGGAGAGTTAAAAGCACAACACGGCGAAGTGGCCATGCACCCATCAACCGCCTTTGGCCACTTCGGACAGACCAACATCAACCGCCTCAGCCCCGATCACACCGTGATGGAAGCGGTCTACGTGGCCGATCCCAAACTAGCCGAGAGCACGGTGCGCGGTCTGTGCGGTGCCATGCTCTTTAGCGGCGACGCGGCCAAAAAAAAGGTCAACCTCCTCTCAGGCGGCGAGAAGAGCCGCGTGATGCTGGCGCAGATTTTGGCGCGCCCTTCGAACCTGCTCTTTCTTGATGAACCGACCCACCACCTCGATATGGACTCCATCGAAGCGCTGATGGAGGCGATTGAGCGTTTCAAAGGGAGCGTGATCATCGTCACCCACGCCGAAGAGGTGCTGCGCCGCGTGGCCGATGCGCTGATCGTTTTTGACCGCAACGGCGCCTTCTTTTTTGACGGCAGCTACGATGACTTTTTGGAGAAGATCGGCTGGGACGACGAAGAGGAAGCCAAGCCTAAATCCAAGAGTAAAAACAGTAAAAAAGAGTCCAAAAAACAGCGCTCCGAGCTGATCGCCGAACGCTCCAAAGCGACCAAAGGGCTCAAAGAAGAGGTAGAGGAGCTGGAAAAGGCGATCATGAAAGCCGAAACCGCGCTTAAAGCCTTACATGTAAGCCTAGAGCAAGCAACCAAAAAAGGCGACAGCCCTGAAGTAGCGCATCTCTCCAAAGCAATTGCCCAAGAAGAAAAAGCGGTAGAGGCGCGTTTTGAGCAGCTAGAGAAGGTCCAAAGTACGCTTGATGCGGTGATGGCGGAGTTTGAGGCGAAGCTGTCGGGTTTGGAGGCTTAGAGAGTGGTGATTGTCAGAACCTTGAACGGTTCGTCATAGAGGTACCGTCACCTCACTCTCTCCCTTGCTACACTATTGCTACGCAAAAGTGCTAGGATAAAGCACTTTATTGATCAAGGAAAGAGCATATCACTGATTGAAATTTTTACCGATTACATTGTGAATCGTAAAAGTCTGCGCGACTATGTTGAAGTGCGCAAAACGATCAACGCACGCGGCGAGTTCAACGACGAGACCTTACTGCTGGCACAAGAGACGCTGGAGCGGTTGGGGCGCGAAGAGCCGGAGCTGCTTGAGAAGATGTACGCGACGCTAGGCGAGATCATGATGCGCGACGAAGGACACAAGGTAGAGTATCCGCTCAACTTCACGCGCCAGATTCTGCGCTGCGCCAAAGAGGGGGCAACACTGCAAAAAGTGTATGAAGATTACCGTCAGACCCTTTCGCATCACTACCGCGACGCGAATTAGGGCTTACATGTAACTACTGCGCCGATCGGCAGTGGGGGCAGGTTTTGGCGGCGAGCGGAATTTCCATCGCGCATTCATGGCAGGTTTTGGTGGTCGGCTCGGGTGCGGGCGCTGCGGCCTCTTCGGCTTTAAGACGGTTGTAGGTGCGTACGAGCATAAACATCACAAAACCCAAAATGAGAAACGAGATCACGTCGTTGATAAAGATCCCCAGTTTGATCGCGGGCGCTCCGGCGGCGTCGAGTTCGGCCAGCGAGGCGTAGCTTTTGCCATCGAGTGCGATAAAGAGTGAAGAGAAGTCCACACGCCCCATGAGCAGCCCGATGGGCGGCATCATGATGTTGGCCACCAGTGATTTGACGACGGTAGCAAACGCCGCGCCGAAGATGAAACCGACCGCCATATCGACGACGTTGCCTTTGATAAGAAAGTCCTTGAATTCCTTGAGCATGAAGCGCTCCTTTAGAGCTTTAAGATGCTCTATTTTACAATAATTTATTCGGATGGCGCTTGCTCATTTTAGCTAGAATAGCACCGATATTTTATGAAAAGGACTCTTATGAACAAAAAACATCTCTTGCTCACTTGTACACTGCTAGGCTTCGCTTCTCTCCAAGCGACGCCGATGGGGCTTGGCGTGGGGATTGCCAACAATCAAGCCACGATCCGTATCCCGGTGGGCTTGGAGGGCAATCTGCGCCTAGAGCCTGAAGTACGGCTCAGCTACCTCTCCAATGACGACTATTCCCAAAGTGCACTAGCGCTGGGCAGCGGTCTGTATCTGCAACAAAACGCCAACAGCAAAGTTTCCGTCTACTACGGCGGCAAAGCGCTCGTAGAGTACAGCAGCGTCGATTACGACCACGGCGACGAGATCGACGATACGCGTCTGGTGCTCGGCGGCGTCTTTGGTTTTGAGTACCACTTCGACCCCAAAGTCTCCATCGGTGCCGAGGCTGGAGGGTACGCCGGTTTTGGCGACAGCTTTACGCTTGAGACGCGCGGCGAAGCCCTATTGCGCTACTTTTTTTAGTCCGCAGACACCGCTTTCACACCGCCGCATGATACGCTTCGGGCCAGTCGCCTGAAGTGCATGCGACTACGCTACAATTCACCTTATGGACCGCATGAAAACGATTGTGACGCAACTTAGCCCTCTTTACTACGAATACGATGCTGCGCGTCAGATCTTTTGGGTAGCACAAAGCACGCCCAGCAAAGATTACGCGCTGGAGCTGGTGAGCATTACCCATCAGCTCCAAAGCCGCCATATTCCTTACACCGTAGACGGCAAAGGGAACATCCGTATCGGCGCGCGCATATCGTGGAGCGCTCGGATGTGCGAAGGGGCGTTTGGCTTGGTGCGGCGCTTTACATGTAGCCCTGTCTATCTCACCGGCGAAGCCGCGCTTGAAGGGGTGCGCACGCTGGGACTCTTCGAGATCAAGCCGCTGCCCTGCGCGATTGACCTGGGCGCTTATGACGCGCTGGTCTTTACCTCCAAAAATGCCGTCGAGGTACTCGACAAGCAGTATCCCCAGTGGAAACGCAAAGCTGCGTACGCCATTGCGCCGCAAAGCGCCAAGGCGATCAAGCGTCTTGGCGGGCAGCTTCGTTTTGTGGGCAAAAGCCACTATGGCAATCAGTTTGCACTGGAGCTGGGGACGCAGCTTGAGCATAAACGCGTGCTTTATGTGCGTGCCAAAGAGGTTGCCTCCGATCTGGCCGAGATCCTGCGTGCGCAGGGGGTGGCGTGCGACGAGGCGGTGATCTATGAAACCTGCTGTAAACCCCAAAGCACGCCGCCGGTGCTCCCCAAAAAATCGGTGATCATCTTTTCGGCCCCTTCGAACGTGGCTTGCTTTTTGCAGCATGTGTCATGGGATGAGAGCTATCGCGCGGTTGCCATCGGAAACACTACGGCGGCGGCCTTTCCTGAAGGAATCACCCCGGTGATCGCTGAGCACACTTCGCTCGAATCGTGCCTGCGCAAAGCCAGAGAACTCAGTTACATGTAAGCGCTTAGCGCTGCCTAATTCGCCCTAAAGTACAATTCTTGCAAAGCCGTAGGCAAAAAAGGGAGCGCATGGTAGATGTTTTGATCGTCGGTGCAGGGGGCGCGGGGCTAACGGCGGCGCTGCACGCGAACGCAGCGGGCGCGCGGGTAAAGGTGCTGTGCAAAAGCTACCCCACCAGCGCACAAACGGGTATGGCGCAAGGCGGTATCAACGCCGCGCTGGCACACATGGAGGTTGACTCTCCGCAGATTCACATCGAAGACACCCTCAAATCGGCGCAGGGATTGGCGTCGCGTGCGGCCGTGGAAAAGCTCTGCCGCGAAGGGGTGAAGATGGTCGAGTGGCTCGATAGCATCGGCGTGCCCTTTAGCCGCAACGACGAATCCTACATCTCCCAGCGCCGTCTTGGGGGCGCGACGCATGCGAGAGCCTGTTACGCTCAGGACTACACCGGGCTTAAAATACTGCACACCCTTTTTGATCAGTGCCTCAAAGCGGGCATCGACTTTGACAATGAGCGCTTTTTGCTCAATCTGATGCGCGCCGATAGCGGCGAAGTGTGCGGTGTCACGGCGCTGAACATCGCTACGGGCTGCGTGGAGCGCCACGACGCGCACGCGGTGGTGCTGGCCACCGGCGGTTACGCCAAACTCTACGGTCGCCACTCGACCAACGCACGCGGCACCACCGGAGACGGCGTCGCCGCAGCGCTACGCGCCGGAGCAAGGCTGAGCGATATGGAGTTTGTGCAGTTTCACCCCACGGCGCTGCTGCATTCGGGCATCCTTATCAGCGAGAGCGCGCGCGGGGCAGGAGGCTACCTGCTGAGCGCCAAGGGTGAGCGCTTCACCGACGAGCGCGGTACCCGCGACGTGGTGGCCCGCGCCATCCGCGATGAGATCGAGCACGGCGGCGGCGCGGTCTATCTGGACATTCGCCACCTTGGGCAGGCGTTTATCGACGAAGAGCTGCCCCAAGAGCGCAAGCTCGCGCGGCTGTATGAGGGGGTCGATCCGGTGCATGAGATCATCCCGATCAAGCCCGTCGCCCACTACACCATGGGCGGCATCGCCGTAGATGATGCGTCGCAAAGCACGCTAAGCGGGCTTTTTGCCTGCGGCGAGTGCGCCAACCACCGCGTCCACGGGGCGAACCGCCTTGGGGGCAATTCGCTGCTGGAGCTGATCGTGTTTGGCAAGCAAGCCGGCGAGAGTGCGGCGGCGTACGCCGTGAAAAAGCGCGTAGCATGTACCGATGAGCGGCAATTTTTGAGCGATCAGAACTTTGTGCAAGGGGTGAAATACTTCACCAATCAGATCGATTTTTACCAAAAGCGCGAAATGATGGGCAATATCTTTTACAACAACGCAGGCATCGTGCGCAGCGATATGGGGCTCAAAGCGGTGCTGGGTGCTATTCGTCAGATGCAGCGCGAAGTCCCTTTTATGGGGCCGCGCGACAAGTCCAAAGCCTACAACACCAACCTGCTTGAGTTTATCGAGTTTGGCAACATGGTCGAGTTGGCCGAGGTGGTGTTGGTGAGCGCCATCAGCCGCGTCGAGAGTCGCGGCGCACACTACCGCGAGGATGCGCCAAAGCCGCATGACGCGATGTTTCGCGCCCACACCCATACCTGGAAAGAGGACGGCGTGCTTTGCGCCGACTTCGTCGGAGAGTAAGATGCGCTTACATGTAAAACGGTTTTATGAAGGGCGCGAAGAGCTGCGCACCTATGAGGTAGAAGGGGGCGGTACGCTGCTGGAGATGCTTGAGCGCATCAAGACCAAAGAGGATGCGACGCTGAGCTTTGCGCATGAGTGCCGCAGCGGAGTGTGCGGCAGTTGCGCCGTGCGTGTGGGGGGCGTGGAGGTACTCGCCTGCGCCTACAGCCCCAAAGAGGATGATCTGATCGAGCCGCTGCGCTTTATGCCCATCATGCGCGACCTGATCGTTGATCGCAGCGCCGTGCTTACATGTAACGCTGGGGCGCAGGCTGCGATGGAGGCGGGCGAATTTGTCAAAGTGAGCGCCGAAGCGGCCAAATTTAACGCCTTGCAAAGCGACTGTATCTTGTGTGGAAGCTGTTATAGTGCCTGCCCTGTTTTGGCCGTAAAGCCCGAATTTTTGGGCCCTTTTGCACTAACACGCGTGTGGCGCTACGTGAGTGACGTGCGCGAAAACGACGTGGCGGGCAAGATTGCAGCGGTGCAGCAAGCGGGCATCTGGGACTGTACGCTCTGCAACGCCTGCGTCCCCGTCTGCCCCCAAAACATCGCCCCCAAACAAGACATCGTGATGCTGCGCAACAAAAGCGGAGTGATGGGTTATATGGACCCCAACATGTTCTCTGGCGGCGGCTTCGGATTTGGGGGAATGCCGGAGTTTTGAACTGATATAGAGTGAGTAAGGGGCTGCTTTGACGCATCCCTCTCTTTTTCCTACCCCCTACCGCTGAAACCAAAGTGTGCTTCTTCGTTGGCTAAAATGCAGATCTTACCTATAGCCAAACCATTTGACGAGAAGCAATGTCCAACCTTTTTCATACATTTTTTAAATTCGACACTTTTGATTCGCAAGTACCCTCACTGCTGAACACCAACCGTCTTTCGACTTTAGAACAGGATGGGCGATTTTATTTTGTACAGTACTTACAATATCGTAGAGAAGGCGATCATCTTTATTACCGTGAAGAGAGTGTGCTGGTGGATCGCCTCTATTACCTTGAAGTGGCCAACAGCGCGCTTGATGATCGCGAACGGCGCAGACGTTTTTTTGCACTCTTGGGGAAACGTCGTTTTGGAGTTAATGAGAATCGATATGAGTGCTACACCATGAATCGGTGTGACGATATGAGCGTGCTGGTGAAAGCTGCAAAAGAGGCGCTGGCACATCAAGAGATTCCAAAAATACGATTTGAAAAAAAAGATATTAGTCTTAATCAATACGAAGTGGTCTTGTTTACATGTAATGAGAAGAACTACCTATTGATGGAGCAGAAAAATATCAGCCAAGAGAGGGTTGTTGAAAAAGGATTTATTCTCGATCTAAACAGAGATGACACCTTGCGGTTTAACGCTATCCGTAGCAGTGAGTTCAAAATAGAGTTTCTCTATAACAAGATCGGAAAGCATTATTTCAAGTCTCTGCATCAACATAGTGTTCAATGTGACCGATACCTAAAGCCGAAATCGGAAGTGTTTAAGTTTACTGCGTGCAAATTAAATGATATCGCAGCTCTGTTTATACAACATAGTGATGATATTGAGCTCTTTTTAGACCAGAATAACCCTGAGATTGACAAAGCTGTTTTTAGTTTTGTCTCGAGAATGTTGGCGTTTCTCTCATCTCAAGGAGCGCGTGTTGAAGTGGTGTTCATAGCCGATGCTTTAGAAAAACTGATTGCCCGATTCATACCTTATGCTTTTTTCAAATATGTCGTGAACTGTTTTGAAATTCTGCACGCCGCTATGCAGGATGAAAAGGCGGTAGAGATGCTCTTGCATGTCAATGAATTACGAGAACAGGACAGCGCCTATATTATCGAATCGCTTTGTGAGTGGCATGACAGTTTTTATGGTCGTGACATACAGCTTTTGCAATCACGAACGCTTGATATGGTGTCGGCATTTTCGTATTACATCAATACCCATTTAAAAGCCGACCAAGAGGAACCCTCCACTGCGATAAGCAAAACAATCCCCGAATTGCATCTGGAGTTCTCTATGAACAGCCATCGAAAAATGATCTCTGCAGCAGAGTATTTTAGTGAAATAGAGCTGGACTGGGAGTTGATGGAAGAGCTTGAAGACCTTGAGCATGAAATAGAGCTAATAGAATTCGCAATGTCGCTGAATCATAGCTCCAAACGAGCACTGATCAACTATTTCATAGGGTTTTCGAGAGTGCTGAACAACTTCTTGGAATTTAAAGGTTTGAGTGATTCTATTATTTTGCTCAATGAAAAGCTTGAATCATTCGATCTGAGCCGAGATTCATCGATGTTGATGATGATGATTAAACCGGTTCTTTCTGATCTGCGCCAATGGAAACAGGTGGTGTTGGTTGATCAAAGTGCAGAGGATATGCACTACATGGATGACTCTTTTTACAGCAATATCGCCCAACTTGAGATGCTGCTTTCAGACGGAAATAATGACGTTGAAGATGACGGATTAGAGTTTTTCTAATCTCTACAAACAAATGGTGCAGGCGCGTTATTCAGTTATGGGATCTCCTTAGCAAAGGGGCTACTTATTCTTTACATGTAACAGGCTTTTGGTCTTGACAAAGAACTCTCTTTTTTCTAGAATCCATATAAAACATGCGCATAGGATATACACATGTTAATCGCGTATCGTACAGACGCACCCAAAAAGGCAACCAATCTGAGTATTAATAGTGAGTTGCTTCAAGAAGCGAAAGCTTTAAACATCAATCTTTCTCAAAGCTTTGAAGCGCATCTGGCAGATTTAGTGGCTCAAAAACGTGCCGAACAATGGCGTGTCGAGAATCGTGAGTCAATAGAGAAGTACAACGAAGAGGTTTCAAAACGCGGCACTTTCTCCAAATCACTGCGGAGATTCTGATGGCGCAGTTTGATGTCTATCGCAATAGTGACCCTGAGGGTAGTGACATCTTCCCGTATCTACTCGATATTCAGGTAGATTTGCTATCGGATCTCTCCACGCGCGTTGTCGTGCCGCTCACTGCTTCTATCAAACCGATCAAGCATCTCAATCCGATTTTTCAAATTGAAAACAAAGCCTATGTGATGATCACGCAAGAGCTAGCCGGAGTGGAGTCTTCTATTTTAGGTGATTATGTCGTCTCCCTCAAAGAGAGGCGCAGTGATATTCTCGCGGCTATCGATTTTATGATTACAGGTTTTTGATGCGATTCATCTCAAATCCCTTGCACACCTTTTCCAATCTTAGGCTTACATGTAAGCCGCCTCCCTCGTTCCCAACGTTCCAAGACTGTGAAAGAGCGCCAAAAAAGCTTGATTATGATAATAAACTTATAAAAAGTAGCCTGTCCCCATTTTTTAAAAGTAGCCTGTCCCCATTTTTTTCCCATTTTTTTGTATTGTTATCACCTGACCCCTGTTCTCCTTTGTTATCTTCTTTTCTTGCCATGACAGTGTTTATACTTCTTCGAACTACCGCATGGACAGGGTGCATTCCTACCAACTTTTGGGATAGAGATGGGCGGGGTATCTGATTCCACTGGACGAACCGTTACATTACTAACAGTCATATGCTGATCAGGTAATAAATAAACCATTGCTGGCATATATGTCTCTGATTTTACACGACTAGTAGAGTAGTCAGTATTTATTGGCTTATTGGGATCACTTGAAATCACAATAGTTGTCAATTGCTTTCCTATAGTACCTGATGATTTTGGACGATCTGCAATATCTCGGACAATTTCGCAAGCTTTCCCAATAATTGCAGCATCAGGTTTCTTGTCTGAAAGAAAGGTTCGCAATTCATCTATTTCACTATCTTTCATTGCATGCCAGTTACCTACTCGCTGAACTAACGTTGGGTTTGATTCACCTTCTTTTGCTGAAGTATAATTGATACTGAATTCTTCTTGAGCCTGAGCAAACGAGGTGTTGTTGGCAAAATTGTGATAATTTGACAATATTGCGCATCCCGGTTTTATACATCCATCAAGATTGATAAAACCAGAAAACATTACTGCGAGCTTTTTATGCACCATCGGTATGTTTATTAGCCTTGGATCTTCTCTGAATGTTTTTGTAGCAGTGACTTTTAGTCGTTCAAGAATTTCACCTATTGTAAAATCTGGTGAAGCAGCATGATGTAGCGCTTTTAATAGCCAATCAATTGTTGAAAAGTTTTCCCATTTAGCCAAGCCTGTATAGCCAAATGTCATTCTTGCATTCAAACAAACCAAAACACCACATTTATTTGACTCGTCATCAACTAACTTCCCATTACAGGATAAACGTCTATCAGATATTTGAGCAACATGCTCACTATTTCCTAATGCAAGTATGAGCGTCATAGTACAGCAAGGTAAAAAATGCCGTAGCATAAAGGTTCAATGGTGAATTGAACTTCAAAAACATTTACTATTTTCATTATTTTCATGTTGACACCTCTCTTTGAGAATAAATAAAGGGAAATAAAGGGGACA
>JAFGUB010000053.1 GCA_016938735.1 Campylobacterales bacterium
TTATATTCATGTTCATAATTTCCAAAAATGATACTGTAATCAACTCTCTGTAGTACCGAGTCGGCAAAATTGATGTAGTTTTTGTTGAGCTTGTAGCGTTGGTTAATTTTGACAAACAAAGTTGATTCTATCAGCTCAGAACTTACATGCTCCAATGAGCCCTCTCGGTAGGCTCTGTCGATGCTCTCTTTATGGGCATAGAGTAGTTTGAGAAGCTCACTATGCCTCATAGACGATCTCTTGCTCTACAACTGTGGCATATTTTTGAATCAATGCAAGCACTACGTTAAGTTCTTGAGTATAGCTTTCTCTCATCCGCGCTCTTTGCTTTTGATAGAGGTTTTGGGAGTTGAAATTTGGCGTTATAAAATAGCGTTCAAGATCTTCTGGTATGTGGAATGTTTTGTATTGGGTTGTAAAACTTTCAAAAATATTCATTCCCTCAATATTATAATCTACAAAAAACTCCACCGCCTTAGATTCTAAAAAATTGCGTGTTAAAGTGTTGCTATATCCGCCTAGATAAACAAAATAATCTGCTGCGAAATGCTCTGCCTTTTTATCTATATTTAAAAAAGTTTCTCCATTTTCAACGGCTATAAAATGTGTGATATGCTTGAGCTGTTCAAGATCGTCTTGTTGGTAAAGTTGCGCTAACGCTCCGCGCTGTTTGATCAAAACCGTTTTGTCAAAGACTTTGAGATAGCGATGTTTTGAATCTCCTCCAAATTCTATATTTTCTTTTCGTGTGTTGGAGTTGAAGTAGTTTTTTATATCTTCAAAATCTCTTACATGTATCTGTAAACTTTCTGACAAGAATAAAAAAAATGCCTCGCGATTCTTAAGTTCTACCCTCTCACCGCGCTTTCCTTCTAATATGTACACTTCGTACTCGTTTTCGTACGCTTTTAGCGTGCTGTACAACTCCTTAACACTTGAAAAAATCGGTGATTGTGTTTCAAATAGCATGGCTTGCTTGAGAAGTTTTTTTTGATTCATATTAATACAGCTCTAATGGATTCAAAGCCCCTATATTTTGGGCTTTGAGAGATGGGTTATTGCACCACGAATTCAGTAAAAAAGACGTTGTTGACGCTGCCGTCTTTGAGGCGCATGTTCAGTTCGGTGACGATCTGATCTTTGAGCTTCTCTTTGCCTTTGGAGGTGGAGATCTCCTCTAACGCTTTGGAGGAGAGCAGGCGGATGATGATGTCGCGGATCACCGCTTTTTTGGTGTCAAGCTCCACGCCAAGCTCTTCGCCGCTAAGCTCAAGGTTCATCTGCACCTTAAGGTAGCGTCTGCCGCTCTCTGAGAGCAGATTGACGGTGAAGGTGTCAAGCGGAAACATCGGCCCGATCTCGGAGAGGGTGACGTTGCGGCGGGTTGAACCCTCTGAGGGGAGGCGTTCCGCCGTCGGTGCTGCTTCCGCACTGCGCTCTTGCTGCTGCGGCGCTTTCGGCGCGCTTGCACTCTCATCTTCTCCACCCATCATCAAGATGGCGACGACCGCTCCGACGAGGATGATCAGAATCAAGACGACGATCACGATGATTAAAACGAGCGAGCCGCCTTTTTTCTCTTTGCCGCCCTCTTTTTCTTTAGCTTTTTCAGCCATCAAGCACTCCTTGCACTCTGTAATGAATGTGGCATCTAGTATAGCAAGAATCCTCTTATGATTCAGAAGTTTGACGACGAGCTTGGGTTACAATGGCGCCAAACAAGGGGAGACGGTGATGATCGAAACCATTTTATCGGCACTGGGCAGACCCTTTTTGGGGCTGTTTCGTCAGATAGAGCAGTTTGGCCGTTTTTTGCTTTTTCAGTGGCATGTGTGGCTACGATTGCCCCTTTTTTACCGTAGGTCTACCCTGCTGCTGCAGCAGATCGAGACTGTGGGATTTGGAACCTTGGGCGTTGTGACACTTACGGCACTTTTTACAGGAATGGTTGAAGCGATTCAGCTGTACAACGGTTTTCATGAATTTGGGATGGATACTTTTATCGGATATACCATTTTCGTATCGATCACGAAAGAGCTTGGGCCTGTTTTTGCTTCGCTGATGCTCATTTCGCGCTCCATTTCGGCGATGGCGGCGGAACTGGGAACGATGCGCGTCACCGAGCAGATCGATGCCATCGATATTTTGGGGGTCGATTCCAAAACCTATCTTTTAGTGCCGCGCATCGTAGCGACTACCTTCTCTTTGCCGCTGTTGGTGCTGTGGTTCGATTTTATCGCGATCGGAAGTGCTTATGTGGTCTCTAGCTATGTGCTGGGAATCAATCCCATTGCTTATCAAGATACGATTATGCGGCTTGGCGAGTTCAGCGATATCGGTAGCGGCATCATCAAGGCCGCGATTTTCGGCTTTATCGTGAGCTCTATCGGTAGTTATGTGGGCTATCACACGAGCGGCGGAGCGCGCGGCGTAGGTCAGGCGACCATTATGGCGGTAGTTTATTCGGCGGTGGCGATTTTCGTTGCCAACTATTTTCTCTCGGCGCTCTTTTTGTATATCGGTTGGTAAGGCATGACGGCATTGCAAGCGTATATCGACGAACTTAAAGCGCGCGAGGAGGAGATCACGCATCTTTGGCTTGCGCGTCCCGCAGTAGGTGCGCTGCTGCAACGTTATCATATCGATTCCGGCTTCTTTGCAAGACATTTTGCGCGACGCATGTTCGCGTGTGCCGTCGGTACTATCGAAGGCTCAAAGAGTGAACAAAGCTACCCAATTCTTTACGTTTTCATGCTCTTTTTTTATATGCATAAGATTCGATATGCGGAAATTTTGCAGCTTTACAATGATTTAAGACGGGAGCTTGTGCGCGTGCTCATGCACGAAGAGCGCTATCGTGCGCTCTTTGATTGGGTCAATGATGCTTTGGATCAAAATATCGATTTAATCATTGAAGAGGTCTCCGCCATTCGGTATGACCAAGCCGAAATAACAGAAGTTATGCCGCAACTACGCGAAGTCTCCGGTAACGTCGAGGTGTCGCTCGATTTTGAGATGCTTGACGATCTGCAGGAAAATGAAGGGATCTTATTGGACGCCGTTGCCGAAGCGCAACGGTTCGATACAGAGCTAAGCAGCAAAATGGTGGCACTCTTTGAGCAGTATGCGCGGTTGCTTCAGGAGAACATCGCCTTTTTGAAACTGAGCGACGCTTTTATCTATGCGGCGCACAGTATTGCACAGAGCAGTGTGGATGTGATCGGGCAAGAGCAGTTTGAGATGATTCGGGAGTATCTGACGATTTTGTGTGACGAATTGGCGGCATGGAGGGAGGCACTAGGGCAAGGGCACATCATCGAAGATACGCAAAGCTTGATTAGTAATTTGGAATTTTTCGCGCGGTTGTTTCAACCGACGCCTACTGCAGAGGCGTACGAAGAGGAGATGGAGTGGTTTTGAGTGCTAGTTACAGCACTCGATTCCGAGTGATTTGAGAATTTTGTCGAAGATATCGCCTGCTTCTCGGTCAAAGTCATCGTGAAATTCGACTATCAAGACTTTGCGCCCGCCTGAGACGTCGCTCGTATAGATTTGGGGTTCGAGTTTGAAGCCCTTTGTGGCTTCGGCGATGGCCTCTTCGATCTCTAGGCGTTGTGACTCTTCCGAAAAGGCGAGGGAGAGTTTTGAATATCGCTCTTCTCCGTGATAGACGGCATCTATACTACATTGCTTCATGTTGGCTCTCTTGTGTGGATCAAAATAATAAAATTATACAGAGCTTACATGTAAAAGAATGTTAAAACCACTCCAGCAGTTTGGTGACTTCGTCGAGTTCGTAACATTTGATATTGGTGTTTTCATGCGGCTTTTTGGCCACCAGTGCGCGGGTGAAGTGCTGCAGTTGTGCCTCTTTGAGCCGCACATCCAGTGCGACCACTTCGCGGATATCGCCCACCAGTGAGACCTCGCCGATAAAGATCGTCTCTTTGGAGATAATGCGGTTACGAAAGCTACTGATGATGGCGGCCAAAATGGCCAGATCGGCCGAGGGTTCGTTGATCTTGATGCCGCCGGCGATATTGATAAAGACATCGTAGCTGTTGAGCGGAATCTCTAGCTTACGCTCTAAAAGTGCCAGCAGCATATTCAGCCGATTAGTATCAAAGCCGGTGGCTTGGCGTTTGGGGTTGGGGGCGTGGCTTTCGCTCACTAGCGCCTGTACTTCGAGAATCAGAGGCCGCGAGCCCTCCATCACGACCGTCAACGCTGAGCCGCTTTGACTTTTGTTACGGTTGAAAAAACGCGAGGAGATATTTTTGGCCGAGATCAGCCCTTCGCTGCGCATCTCAAAGACGCCGATTTCGCTGGTGGGGCCGAAGCGGTTTTTGAAGCCGCGCAAAATCCGCAGCTCTTGGGCGCTGTCTCCTTCAAAATAGAGTACGGTATCGACCATGTGTTCTAGTACTCGTGGCCCTGCAATAGAGCCCTCTTTGGTGATGTGGCCGATGATAAAGATGGCGATGCGCCGCTCTTTGGCGATGCGCATCAGATCAAAGGTGATCTGTCGCACCTGCGTCACCGAACCGGGCGCCGAGGCGACGCTCTCGGAGTAGAGGGTCTGGATGGAGTCGATGATGATAAACTCATAAGCGCGCACCGAGAGCTCCAGTAGTACCTGCTCCAGACGGATTTCGCTGAGCAGATAGAGCTGCGGGGTATTGGCACCCAGACGATTGGCACGCAGTTTGACTTGACCTTCGCTCTCTTCGCCGGTGACGTAGAGGACGTTTTTGCCGCTTTGGGCGATATTGGCACCCACTTTAAGCAGCAAGGTCGATTTGCCCACGCCGGGGCTGCCGCCGATAAGGGTGAGCGAACCCGGTACGACGCCGCCGCCGAGCACCATGTCGAGTTCGACATCGTTGCTGCTGAAGCGTTCAACGGCGGTTTCGGTGATCTCAGTAATACTTTGGGCTTTGGCGCTGCCGGTGGGGGCAAGCGAGGTGAGCTTAACGATCTCCTGCTGCGCTTCGCTGAGCTCCACAAAGGAGTCCCAGCCGCCGCAGTTGGTGCATTTGCCCATCCATTTTGGGGTAGTAAAGCCGCAGTGCTGACACTCGAAGAGGGGTTTTTTCTTAGCCATGCGGGAGTGTAGCACCCTTTACATGTAAGGCGCTAAAATATGGCACGTTGTCATGCTTCGAGTGGATAGCTGCGCAGCACCGAGCCGTCGCGCGCGCGGATCTCCCAGCAAAGCGCCTCTTCGTTAGCAACGAGTTTGTAATCGTCCCAGGTGTTTTTGTTGCGCACGAAGTGGCGCGAAAGGAGGCTGTAGCCGTCAGCATCAAGCAAACCGACAAGGCGGGTACGATCGGCTCCTTCAATGGCGTGCAGGCGGCTGATCTGCTCTAGGGTCGGGCCGCTTGGTGCGGTTGCGGGCGTTGGATGGGCTGAAGGCTCCGGCGCTGAAGCGGCGGTGGCGGCCTCTGTTTTGTTGGGTGAAGCGAAGGTGGCGGAGGCGCCGTGGTCGGGTTCAAAAATCGCATCCAAAAAGCCGTCTACAAAGGCGTACTTGTCAAACACGATCAGATCTTCGGGTTGTTCGCCCACTCCGACAAACAAGATGGGCAGCCGCAGCGCATAAGCGATGGAGAAGACCGCGCCCCCTTTGGCGGTGCCGTCGAGTTTGGTGATGATGATGCCGTCGATATCGATCATCTCATGAAAGGCTCTGGCCTGAGCGATGGCCGAATTGCCCTGCGTGCCATCAATAATGAGCATCTTGCGGTGCGGTGCGCCGGCGTGCGCCTTGTCGCAGATGCGCACGATCTTTTGGAGTTCACTAGCGAGGTTCTTTTGGGTATGCAGCCGTCCGGCGGTGTCGATGATAACGTGATCGATGCCGCGCGCTTTGGCCGACTCGATGGCGTCATAGGCCACGGCGGAGGGGTCGTGGCCCTGTTTGGAGGCGATAATGGGGATCTCTAATCGCTTTGCCCAGAGTCCAAGTTGCTCGATGGCGGCGGCGCGGAAGGTGTCTGCAGCGCCCAGCAGTACCTTTTTGCCCTCATTCAAAGAGCGTTTGGCGAGTTTGGAGATGGTGGTGGTTTTGCCCGCGCCGTTGACGCCGACGATGAGATCGACAAAGGGGCTGACCTCGCCCGGTGACTCGTACGCCGCCCAAGAGAGGGTCACAAGGAGCTTGGAGCGTACCTGCTCGCGGCGGATTTTGTCGCCGTGGAGCTCGCGCAAAATGATCTCGACCAGATCGTACTCCACGTCCGCTTCGAGCAGTACCTCTTCGAGCTGCTCTTTGGTGAGGGTGCTCTGTTTTTTGGGGGCGACGCCTTGGATGGCGCTGACGGTTTTACTGAGCCATGCGAGCATCTACTTACCCAAAATGCGTCGGATGTCGGCGCGGATCATCTCAGGCGGTACGGCGCCGGCGTAGTGGGTGATGTATTCGCCGTTGCGAAACATCACCATCAGCGGGATGGGAAAACCGGACCCCACGTTGATCGAAGAGGCGAGCGCATTGGTGAAGACGCGGTTGGCGCGGCAGAGCGGATAGGCGGCGTCGTGCTCGGCGGCGTAGGCTTGCAGCTTGGCGTTATCCAGCTCCTCTTCGATGGTGATGCCAAGCACAAGCAGATCCTCTTTAAATTCCGATTGTAGTGCCGCGAGATGAGGTGCAATCGCTTTGCACGGCGGACACCATGTGGCAAAAATATCGTAGATGACGAGCTTGCCCTCGGCTTGCGGCAGATCGAAACGGTTGCCTGATTTGGTAATGCTGTAGCGGGTGGCGTTGATGTCGATCAGCTCAAAATGGCTTGAGGCAACCAGCGCGTTGGCCTCTTCGACATGCTGTTTTTGTTGCTGATCGCATCCGGTAAACAGCAGTGCGAAAATAAGGATGAGTATGGCTTGGAACATGCGGTCCCTTTAGGTAAAATTGCGGCATTATAGTCAAAAAGCGATTACATGTCCCTATCGAAAAAGAGCTTTAGAAGCGAGTGCCTTGAGCGGATGAAAAAGGCGCCGCGCAACAACAAAAGGGCCAAAGACGCCCGTTTGCGCGGGCGTCTTGAAAAGGTACTTAAAGGCTTACATGTAAAGCGTATTTTGCTCTATTGGCCCTTACCTTTTGAGGCCGATCTGCGCCCTTTGATCGTGAGGCTTCGCAGACGCGTTGGCGTCTATTTACCTTTTATGGAAGGTGAAAGTTTCAAGATGGTAGCATTCAGATTGCCCTTGGAACGCAAAGCCTTTGGTATTTACGAACCTCGGAATTCTTATCGAACGATTAAAAATATTGATGTAGCTATAGTGCCCGCAGTCGGAGTGGACGGCAGAGCACGTCGAATCGGCTTCGGCAAAGGGATGTACGATCGTTTCTTTGCCGGGCTATCCAAACAACCCATTATCATATTTGTACAACCGGAGTTGTGTCTAACCCCCAAGAATATATGTGACCATTATGATGTTTCGGCGGATCTGCTGGTGACTCCGTGGCGTTGCTACGGCGCAAGAGGAACCAAAAATGTTAAACGAGATGTTATTAGGCGGCGGCGTTGCCATCATTAGCGGCACCGTCGGTTTTTTTATCGCCAAAAGACTCGATGCATCGCATTTTCACATCTATATCGAACAGGCCAAGGCTAAAGCCAGAGCGATAGAGAGCGAAGCGGAGATTCTCTTTGAACGCAGTGCCATGCGCTCCAAAGAGATCGAGTATGAGGCCAAAAAACGGTATGAGGAGGCCTTAGAAGAGGCCAAAAAGAGTCTCACGGAGCGCGAAGGAAAATTGTCTCGCGGTGAAAGTGAATTTAAACAGTTTCAAAAACGCGAACGCGACTATATTACTGACGAACGTAAAAAGATTGAAGGTGAGCGTATCGGTCTGAAACAGCGCGAAAA
>JAFGUB010000054.1 GCA_016938735.1 Campylobacterales bacterium
CAGGTGGCCGAGTGGTCGAAGGCGCACGCCTGGAACGCGTGTGTAGGGCAACCTACCGAGAGTTCGAATCTCTTCCTGTCTGCCATAAAGCCCTATTTTTAGGCGTTTGAAGCACTTTTTCAAGAACCCTCAAAATCTCTAGCCTACTTCAAAACACAAAAACAACATTACTTAACATCATAAGGGCTTATGCTTTTATCAAAGCTTTTTAGCTGAGTGTCCAGAAATGACACATAAACGTTATAAACCATTAGCATAGAAGTTTGACCGAGAACCTACGCAAGCTCTGACGGGGTCATATGGTTGTGATAGAGCAAATTTCGAGCGAAGGTATAGCGTGTCGTTTGGCCATACTAGGACGCACCTTCAAAAGCGATGTGCTAAAATAGAGACCTTTTTTAGCCCAAGGAGCGTCCTATAGAACACATCCGCCTTCACAGTCTGCTTAAAGAGCGCACCGTCGATCCCATGCGCCCAAGCCACACGCTCGATGATGCGCTTGCACAGATGGTTGAATATGCCATCAGTTCTGTGGTCGTCGTAGACGAAGCGCATATTCCGCTGGGCATCTTTACCGAGCATGACGCCCTACGCATGGTCGCCGAAGGACGATCGAAACAGACCCTACTGGGCGACATCATGACCAAAGAGCCCTTTTGCGTCAGCGCTTCGCTCTACCTGCACGACGCTTATACCCAACTCGAAGAGCACGGATATCGCCACCTCATCGTCGTGGATGAGGCCGGATGCTACGTAGGGGTAACCTCTGAGGGTGACTTCCTGCGTCACATGGGCTTTGAAAACCTCAGCCAGTACCAGCGGGCCAGTGACGTGATGAGCGAAGCACCGCTGCTCATCACCCCTCAAACCTCCCTTAAAGAAGCAGCGGTACTCATGAGCCGAGGGCGCAGCGACTACGCCATTATCACCGAAGAGCGCCGCCCCGTCGCCATCGTCCGCGAGCGTGACATCGCCCGTCGCTTCGCCTTAGCGCAAAGCGACGGATCGGAGTGTGTCGATACGATAGCACAACGCGAACTCTTTAGCATCCCAAGCCGCACCGAGCTGCGCGAAGCCTCCGCGCTAATCGAGCGTCACGGTATTCACCAACTCATTGTCACTGACGATGAAGGCTTCATCGTCGGCATCCTCAGCCGCCACGACGTCCTTAAGGCAATTCATGGCGCCTACTTTGAGTTTTTGGTCCAGACCATTGAATCCAAAAGCGACCAACTTGAACAGCTCGAACGGAGCTATGAAGAGATTGTAGACGAAAGCAATCTGCTTGAAAACATCCTCACCACCATCCCCGACCTTATCTGGCTCAAAAACACCGACGGCGTCTACCTTACATGTAACCGCTCTTTCGAGCGTTTTTTCGGTGCCGCACGCGCGCAGATCGTAGGCAAAACCGATTTTGACTTCGTCGATGCCGAACTGGCGCACTTTTTTCGTCACAACGACCGCCTGGCGATGGCAGCCACTCAGCCCCGCCACAACGAGGAGTATCTCGTCTTTGCCGATGGCAGCTATGAGGGGAGTTTCGATACGATCAAAACTGCCATGCGCAACAAAAACGGAGAGGTCGTGGGTATACTGGGCATCGCCCGCGACATCACCCCGCTAAATCATTTCAAAAACCGCATCGAGACGCTCGCCAACTTCGACACCCTCACCGGTTTTGCCAACCGCTCCTTGCTGCTGAGCCACCTTGAGCGCACCCTCGCCAAAGCCCGGCGCAACAGCGATATGACGGCGCTGCTCATCTTCGATCTGGACCGCTTCAAAGATGTCAACGACAGCTACGGCCACAGTGCGGGCGACGAGTTGCTCACTTTGGTGGCAGAGCGTTTTAGAGAGCGGTTTCGCTCACACGACGTTCTCTCTCGTCTGGGCGGCGACGAATTTGCCGTCGTGATCGAGCATCTAAGCTCCAGCGACGGAGCCGCCTTGCTGGCGCAAGAGATGATCGAGCGTCTTAGCCTCCCCTATACCCTCCAAAACGGCCAATCGATCCACATCGGCGCAAGTGTCGGTATCGCCCTCGCCCCGCAGCACGCCGCCGACGCCCAAAGCCTTCTGCAGTACGCCGACACCGCCTTGTACCGCGCCAAGAACGAGGGGCGCGGCATCTTCCGCTATTACACCGACGACCTGACCCACTCCGCCAAAACCCGCATCGAATCCACCCTGCAACTGCGCGAAGCGCTGCGCCTTGGGGAGTTTTGCCTCTACTACCAGCCGCAGGTGCATCTGCAAAGCGGGCGCATCGTCGGTGCCGAAGCGCTGATCCGCTGGAATGATCCCAAGCGCGGCCTGGTCTCGCCGATGGAGTTTATCCCCCTTGCCGAAGAGAGCGGGCTCATCAACCCCATCGGCGCGTGGGTCATCGAAGAGGCCTGCAGACAGGGCAAAATCTGGCACGACATAGGCTACCACCTGCAGATCTCGCTCAACGTCTCAGCCTATCAGGTGCGCCACCAAAATATCCCCGAAGTGGTCGAGTCAGCCCTGCGCCAAAGCGGGTTTTCGCCCGACAAACTCACCCTTGAGCTCACCGAAAGCGCGATGATGGAGCGCCAAGAAGAGGTGGTACAGATGCTGCACCTGCTGCGCGCGCGCGGGATTCACTTGGCCATCGACGATTTCGGCACCGGCTACTCCTCGTACAGCTACCTCAAACGCTTCCCCATCGACGTGCTCAAGATCGACAAGAGCTTTATCGACGACGTACCCTACCACGCCGACGACACCACCATCGTACGGGCCATCGTGGCGATGGGCGGAGCGCTGGGCTTTTCGATTCTCGCCGAAGAGGTGGAGCAAGCCGAACAGGCGGAGTTTCTCAAAGCGCTGGGCTGCACCCACTATCAGGGCTATCTCAAGAGCCGTCCGCTCAGCGCCGAGGCGTTCGAAGCGCTGCTTGGCTAGAGCCGGATGATCCGCCGCCTGCTGCCGCTGCTCTTTGCGCTTATACTGCAGGCGCAGGAGCGCATCGTCACCCTCTCTCCGGCACTTGGCACCATGGTGTGCGACCTTGGCGCGTGCGACGCGCTCGTGGGGGTAAGCAGCGCGTCGCACGATATCCCTGCGTCGGTTGAGCGCATCGGCGGCTACTTCGACCCGAATATTGAGCGCATCTTTGCCCTGCGTCCCACGCTCGTGCTGGCGCAAAGCCACCATGCCAAAACCCTCTCTCACCTCGCAAAACTAGGCATCCGCACGCAGCAGGTAGCGCTGGAGCGGCTCGACGACATCCCCAAAAGCCTCACCCTCCTAGGCACCCTGATCGGTCGCACCTCGCGCGCTTCGGAGCTGATCGCCGATTTTGAGACGGCGCTGCGCGATGCCCCCAAAGTAGACAAGCCCCTGCGCACGCTCATCATCTTCGGTGCCCCCGCCACCCCCGATCTGCCGCTTTACATCGCTTCGCCGCAGAGCTTTATCGGCGAAATGCCCGCGCTTTGCGGCGCGCGCAACGCCTATGAGGGCACCCTCTCACAGCCGCGCTTCGGGCGCGAAGAGCTGATCGCCGCCGAACCTGACCGCATCGTGCTGATCTCCGCCACACCCGAACCTATCGACATGAAAGCGTGGCGCGCCCTGCCGCTGCGCGCGGCGCAAGAGGGGCATATCATCCGCCTTGTGGGGCCGGAGCTGCTGATCCCCTCCACACATACGGCAAAGACGCTGCACCGCCTCTGCGAGGCGCTGCGTGATTAGGCTAGAGACGCTCCGCCCTCTCGTTCCCAACGTCTTGAGACTGTGAAAGAACTCCAAAAAAGCCCAATATAACAATAAACTAGATAAAATAAATATATTACAACGTATACAGAAGGCGAAAGAATGCCGCAATATAAAGAGGGTCTTAATCGTCATCAGCAACTGCTTTTTCCCCCGAGCTTAGATGAGTATGTGGATGCAGATAATCCGGTACGGGCTATTGATAGTTATGTAGATAGCGTGGATTTGGGCGCAATGGGTCTGCTTACATGTAGCAATGTTTCTGATGGTCAACCGGCATATCATCCTGCATTGTTGCTCAAAATCTATCTCTATGGCTATCTCAACAGTATCAGAAGTTCTCGTAAATTGGCCCGTGAAATAAAACGTAATGTTGAGATGATGTGGCTTTGCGAGGGATTGACTCCGGGGTATAAGACCATTGCAAACTTTCGTAAAGATCACTCCGAAATACTCAAAAAGCTGTTTCAGGAGTTTGTCGTACTGTGTCGCTCTATTGATCTGATTGACGGAGCGTTTGTGGCGATAGATGGGGCTTTTTTACGGGCCAATGCGTCTAAGAACCAACTCATTTCAGAACAAACGACCCAAAAGGATATGGCATCGGTTGAGCAGAGGATCACGGAGTATCTGAGTGCACTGGAGTATAGTGATGCATACGAAACCAAAGAAGCAACCCCGATAGTACGCATAACACATCTGGAAAAACTCAAAAAGCGTAAAACAAGACTCAGCACCGATCTTCAAACGCTCAAAGAACAAGACGCCACACAGTACTGCAAAAGCGACCCTGATGCCAAACTGATGCGCAAACCGGCACACCATCTTATGGCGTATAACACACAGATTGCTGTTGACGGTAAATACAAGTTCATTGTTGCTACCGATGTTGCTACAAAAGGAACCGATCTTGATCAGCTCTATACTACGGCAACCATGGCGAAAGAGGCCACAGGTAATGAGACGATGAAAGCCGGAGCCGATACCGGCTATTACAATCCCAAAGAGATCAAAAGATGTCTGGATGCAAAGATAGAGGTTTATGTACCCCTTCCCAATAAACAGCAGAGCCAAGAAGAGCGCGGAAAGTTTCCGCGAGACGCCTTTACATTCAATGAAGAAAAAGATTGTTATATCTGCCCCGAAAACCAACCGCTTAAACGAATGGCGTCTACGCAGCAGAAAAACGGGATTACCAATTTGATTTATATTGGCAACAACCCTATATGTAAGGCATGTCCGTCACGTTCACAATGCCTGCCTGACGCAACAGGCGCAAAACGACTTTACCGCTGGGAACATGAAGCCATCATCACCGAACATCGAAAGAAGATGCAAACATCTAAAGCCAAAAACATCATGAAACAGCGTGCCGCATTAGCCGAACACCCTTTCGGTACGATCAAGCAAAATCTTGGATGGAGCCATTTTCTCATGCGCGGTAAGATAAAAGTTGCGGGCGAAAATGCCTTGATTATGCTTACCTATAATTTCAGACGACTGCTCAATCTCATCGGCACAACACTATTTCAAAAACTTACAAAGGCACTCAAAACAGGTAATCTTGAGAGTATTAAGCAGGAGATAGCCGAGTATTTGGCAGTTTTATACTCTTTTTGGGCCTTATTGCGTTATAAAAGTGATTTTGAGCCTCGAAAGTTTGAAATATATTCTGGAACCCGAATTAATAGGTTGATAAATGCTTAGTTCTTTCACAGTCTCCGAAGCTTGGGAACAAGGAAATAAAACTCTGTACATAATTGGAAATGGTTTTGATATTCACCATGGTATTAAATCAGATTATTTGAATTTCAAGCATTATCTACAGGAAGCTGACAGCGCTATTTACAATTTAATTGAAGAATATATCTCCATTGAAGAAAATTGGTCAGACTTTGAAGCTGCACTTGCCAAAATTAATGTTGATAGCATAATAGAGAATACATCTGATTTTTTGGCTTCTTATGGTGCCGATGATTGGAGTGACGCCTACCATCACGATTATCAGTACGAGGTCAATAGAATAGTAGAAGGTTTATCTGGCTCACTGAAAGAACACTTTGGAGAGTGGGTACGACAGTTAGAAATTCCTGATCGTGTCAACCTATCAATACATCCTGTTCACTTGAATACTGATGCACAATACCTGACATTTAATTATACGTCATCGCTTACTGACATTTATGGAATTCCAGAGTCTTCAATCCTCTACATTCACGGTAAAGCAAAAAATAATGAAGATTTAGTGCTAGGTCATGCGTGGAATCCCGCTGAAATACCATCACTGAATGATGTGCCTGATTCGGAATCAATGGATACAAGAGTTATGGAAGGAAATGAAATAATAAACAGCTATTTTGGGAGTACATTCAAGGATTCAAAAAAAATAATTGCAGAAAATGCCAACTATTTTGAAGACCTTTCTGGATTATTGGATATTTATGTGCTTGGTCATTCTCTTTCATCTGTAGATGAAGTTTATTTTAGAGAGATTGTTGCAAATATTGATCTCACTAAGGTCAGGTGGATTGTTACTTATCATACGGATAAAGAACGAGAAGAACACAGAAAAACATTGACTAATCTTGGTATTGAAGAAGATTTGATTTTACTCTGCAAAATGGCTGAGTTATTAGTGCATCCTCGCTACAAACGTCCCCGTTGGGAATACCCATGAAAGCCTACATGTAAGGAATATGCAATGATCCCCAAAAGAGATGAAACTACGCAAAAAGAAAAGGC
>JAFGUB010000055.1 GCA_016938735.1 Campylobacterales bacterium
ATCGACGCAACCAAGATCGAGACGCAGCTAGGCTGGAAGGCCGATGAGGATTTTGAGAGCGGGATTGTGAAGACGGTGGAGTGGTATCTACGCAAATACAAAGGAGCCGTATCGTGAATCTCACCCACCTCAAACAGCTTGAGTCGGAGTCGATCCATATTTTGCGCGAAGTGGTCGCGGAGTTTGAGAATCCGGCCATGCTATATAGCATCGGCAAAGACTCTTCGGTGATGCTGCATCTGGCCCAGAAAGCCTTCTACTCCGCACCGCCGCCCTTTCCGCTGGTACATGTAGACACCACGTGGAAGTTCAAAGAGATGATCGCGTTTCGAGACCGGCGGGCCAAAGAGGTCGGAATGGATCTGATCGTTCATGTCAATCCCAAGGGCCAGGAGATGAACATCTCCCCCTTTGTTCACGGTTCGGCCCTGCATACCGACATCATGAAGACCGAAGGGCTCAAACAGATGCTTGATCATTACAAGTTTGACGCCGTCTTCGGCGGAGCGCGGCGCGATGAGGAGAAGTCCCGCGCCAAAGAGCGCATCTACTCCTTCCGCGACGAACACCACCGCTGGGACCCCAAAAACCAACGCCCCGAACTCTGGAACCTCTACAACGGACGCCACAAACAGGGTGAAAGCATCCGCGTCTTTCCCCTCTCCAACTGGACGGAGCTTGATATCTGGCAGTACATCTACCTAGAGCAGATCCCCATCGTACCGCTCTATTTCGCCGCCTCTCGTCCGGTGGTCGAGTATATGGGTACCAAAATCCTTGTTGATGATGAGCGAATGCCCCAAGCGCTCAGAGCCACCGCAAAAGAGGAGACGATGCGCTTTCGTACCCTTGGCTGCTACCCGCTCACCGGTGCCATCCACTCCGAAGCGACGACCCTGCCGCAGATCATTCAAGAGATGCTGCTCACCACCACCTCTGAGCGTCAAGGCCGCCTGATCGACAGCGACTCAAGCGCCTCGATGGAGAAGAAAAAACAGGAGGGCTATTTCTGATGGCGCACCAAAGTGAACTGATTGCCGAAAATATCGAAGCCTACCTCAAATCGCATGAGCACAAAGAACTGCTGCGCTTCATTACCTGCGGAAGCGTTGATGATGGCAAATCCACGCTCATCGGACGGCTGTTGTATGACTCCAAAATGATCTTTGAAGATCAACTCGCCTCCATCGAGAAAGACTCCAAAAAGATGGGCACCACGGGCGGAGGGCTTGATCTGGCACTGCTTGTAGACGGGCTGCAGTCCGAGCGCGAACAGGGCATCACCATCGACGTGGCGTACCGCTTCTTCTCCACGGAGCGGCGCAAATTTATCATCGCTGACACGCCGGGGCATGAGCAGTACACCCGCAACATGGCCACGGGCGCATCGAGCGCCGATCTGGCCATCATCCTCATCGACGCGCGCTACGGCGTTGCCACCCAAACCCGCCGCCACGCCTACATCACGGCGCTGCTGGGGATCAAGCGCATCATGGTCGCCGTCAATAAAATGGATCTCGTCGGCTGTTCGCAAGAGCGCTTTGAGACCATCTGTCGTGACTTTGAAGCCATCATCCCTGATCTGCCCCACCATGAACAGATCACCTTTGGCTTTATCCCCATCAGCGCGCTTGAGGGCGACAACGTCGTGACACAAAGCGAACGTATGGCATGGTATAAGGGCGATACGCTGATGCACTATCTCGATACCGTGGCGTTACATGTAAGCCAGATTGAGGGCGCTTTTCGCTTCCCCGTTCAGTACGTCAATCGACCGCATCTCGATTTTCGCGGCTTTTGCGGCACCATCGCCAGCGGCAGCGTCAAAGTCGGCGACGCCATCACCGTACTGCCCTCAGGCAAAACTGCCACCGTCAAATCGATCATCGCCCCAAGCATCCCCGGATGCGATAACGACGCCTTGCCGGAAGCCTTTGCGCCGATGGCGGTAACGCTCACAACGAACGAAGAGGTCGATATCAGCCGGGGCGATATGATCGTCCACAGTGCCCAGCTGCCGCGCGTCTCCAACAGCCTCAAGGTGATGGTGGTCTGGATGGACGATGCACCCATGACGCCCGGCAACCACTATCTTTTTAAAACCGCCACTACCCTTGTAAGCGGCAGCTTTGCGCACATCAACTACCGCGTCGATGTCAACAGCTATCAGCGGCTAGAAGCAGAGCAGCTTGCGCTCAACGATATCGCCTCATGCAAGCTCGTCCTCTCGCGCCCCATTGCCGCTGACGCCTATCATGTCAACCGCTCCACAGGCAGCTTCATCGTGATCGACCGCATCACCAACCGCACCGTCGGTGCAGGGATGATTCAAGATGTCAGCCGCCGCGACTCCGACACCGTCGCGCAGCACCACCGCAGCTACTCCGAAGCTGAAATCGCCCTCAACGCCTACATCCGCGCGCACTTTCCCGAATGGGGCTGTAAGGTGATCGGCTGATGCACCGCGATACCAATACCCGCTCGATTGCCAAAGGGGTCAGCTGGCGGCTCTTTGCCACCACCACAACGGTTATTATCGTTTATATCTTTTTCGGGCGGCTCGATCTGGCCATCGCCGCCGGCATCATCGAAACCTTCGCCAAAATCGCTCTTTACTGGGCGCATGAGCGAATCTGGGTCAAAATCCGCTGGGGGCGCAAGCGCATCGAGCCGTTTAACCTCTGGTTTACGGGATTGCCGCTCTCAGGCAAAACTACCATCGCCGATCTGGTCTACGAAGAGCTCAAAAAACTCGATATTCCGCTGGAGCGTATCGACTCCA
The DNA here is from genome assembly GCA_016938735.1 of Campylobacterales bacterium. GTDB lineage: Bacteria > Campylobacterota > Campylobacteria > Campylobacterales > Sulfurimonadaceae > JAFGUB01. The sequence goes on from JAFGUB010000055.1 coordinate 2,783, forward strand.
AAGATCTCCGCGAATTGATCCCAAAAATCGGCTACAGCCGCGAAGAGCGCAACCGCCACATGCACCGTATCGGCCATCTGATCAAGACCCTGCAAAACAACTCCATCTCCACCGTCGCCTCCTTCGTCAGCCCTTACCGCGAGTCGCGCAAGGCGATCCGCGAAATGGTCAAAAACAATATTGTCGTCTATGTCAAAGCCGATATCGAAAGCTGTAAAGCACGCGACTACAAGGGGCTCTACGCCAAAGCACTCAGCGGGGAGATTCAAAACTTTCCGGGCATCAACGACGTGTATGAAGCCCCCGAACACGCGGAAATCATCATCGATACCGATGCTATGAGCGCCCAAGAGGCCGCCGAAACCATTGTCAAATATGTCAAGAAACACTATGTCAAATAACCTCACATGGCACGACCACCACGTCAGCAAACAAGATCGCGCCGCGCTCAAAGGCCAAAAACCCTGCATCCTCTGGTTTACGGGACTCAGCGGCAGCGGCA
>JAFGUB010000056.1 GCA_016938735.1 Campylobacterales bacterium
CATGGGCGCGGGTCATCATGCCGCCTTCTCCTTGGGTTTGGGTGGGCGCGGGATATCGCGCGGCCATTCGAGGTCGACGGGCCAGATCTCAGAGAGACCGCTCAGCGCCCTTTCGTAAGTGGACGAGTTGCAGCCAGCACCTGCCTCCAAGCGCGAGAACAGGCGATTATGCACGCCGCTCCATTTGGAGATGGTCGTGAGAGACCTGCCGGTGTGCTCCCGAAGTAGCTTTGCGAGGGTGAGCAAGTTGTGTTCCATGTCGATCACAATATGCAAATTTACACCGCACGTTAACTGTAAAAATACACTAATTGGAAACAAGCTGTTTTCGGCCGTTATCGAGCTTGTGAAAAATGGTTCTTTGGTGCAAATTTACACCATGTGGAGCGATGCGAGAGAGATCTACGAGCTGCTCGAGAAGCAGCGGAAACAGCTTGGGTGTACCCAAGCTGAGGTGAGCTTTCGCGCCTTCAATAAACGAGACAGTGCCGCCTTTCAGAACATCAAGAGAGGCTCTATGCCGTCGGTCGATCGCCTTCAGGCATTGGCCGAAGCTCTTGGTCTTGAGCTCTACCTAGGGCCACCGCGCGACGCGCCTGGCGCTACGTCGCCATCAGGCATCAATGATAAAGACTTTGCTCATGTTCCGCTTCATGATGCGGCCCTCGAAGCAGGTGATGGGCGCAATAACGGCACTGAAGAGATCATCGACTTTCTAGCTTTCCGGAAGGACTGGCTGCGAAAAATAGGCGTCGCGCCGTCTAATGCAGTGCTTGCCAGGGTCGAAGGTGAGAGTATGCAACCATCGATCTGGGAAAAAGATCTCGTTCTCATCGACAAGAGTCGTAATGTTCTACCCGTGCGAAAAACGGTTGGTGAGGCGAAGCAACGAAGCCCGATCTACGCGCTTCTGGATAATGGGGTCGCCAGAGTGAAGCGAATAGAGCGCCCATCCGAAGATCAGGTTGTTCTCATGTCCGACAACCCGGACTACGCACCTCAATTCATGGGGATTGAAAGCCTCTCACTCATCGGGAAGGTGATGTGGTGGGGTCATACTGTTCGAGAATAGTTCAAAGGGATTTCGATATGGCAACTTGTAGAAAATGTGGGGAGAAAGTCTTCGCTCTCGATCTTCGCAACGGGCTCTGTC
>JAFGUB010000008.1 GCA_016938735.1 Campylobacterales bacterium
AAGCAACTCGCTGGTTATGATTGGATTCTGGAGCAGTGGAATGGTATTAATGGAAATTTATAGGCCGTTTTTTGGTTTGGTATAATGAAACGACATTTCCGTATCACCGTATGCTAAAGCGTCCCGCCGTAATGCATCAAATGTCTCAGATTGAGGATCAAAATCTCTTTGAAAGCTTTTAAGCGAGAGTGGGTATCTTCGCTGATACCGGATGGGTCACGACGATACTGATCGATCAACTCCTGCGCCGTCACATGAATCTGTAGATGAACCTTTAAAATTGTGCTATAGGCAGGATGTGCGGAGTAACGTTTGTGGCCTTCTTGCTCGAGCCATAGTCCAAATTGGCACGCCTTTTGATCCATCTGAGGAGGCTCATCGCTTGCCCCCCACAAGTAGTGCTCAAGAGCTTCGACCCAGGCTTTATGGCTCACTTCGGCAAAAAGCAGCGGAAAGTCGTAGGTGCTTACGCTGAGTAGATTCATCCACGTCGCATCGGGACGCCAACCGCCCGTCCAGACTAAAAAGTCATCCGCACCCATAGGTCTACCGATACCGTAACCCTGCCCGATAGAGCACCCCAGGCGCAGCAGCATCTGGCCGTGCTCCACACTTTCGACCCCCTCGGCAACAATCTCCTTTCTAAAGGCCTGAGCCATCCCGATCACACCTTCTAAAATCGCCAAATCGTCAAGATCAAAGAGCATATCCCGTACAAAACTCTGATCGATCTTGAGCGTTGTGACAGGCAGTTTTTTGAGATAGCTCAGCGAAGAATATCCGGTACCGAAATCGTCTAACAGTACGTCGATGCCAAGCCGAGCGCACCCCTGAATGGAGCGCACGGCCTGATCGAGATCCTCTAAAGCGCTCGTCTCAAGAATCTCGATCTCCAGCAAAGATGGAGGTACTTGCGGACATTCAGCAAGCAAAAGCAGCAGCCGCTTAACAAAATCATTCTGAAGCAGTTGTTTCGCACCTACATTCACGCTTACCTTGAAAGTACGCCCCATATGCAGCCATAAACCGATCTGCCGTAGTGCGCTTCGAATCACCCACTCCCCAAGTTCTATCGAGAGCGGATGATCTTCGATCAGCGGCAGAAAATCAAGCGGCGGAATCATCCCCTTTTGAGGGTGCATCCATCGTATCAACGCCTCGGCACCCAGTACGGAGCCCGTACGCATATTAACCTTGGGCTGATAGTACAGTACCATCTGCTCCGCATGCAGCGCCTCTTGAATCTGCTGTATGCTCTCAAGGGTTCCCCGAACCGAACGGTCGTGCTCGGAATCGAAAAGCGCGTAGCGGTTCTTACCGCTCTGCTTGGCCTGATACATCGCATGATCGGCCTGACGCAAAAGCTGATCCGCGTCCACCTCTTCATTTTGCGGATAAAAAGTGACGCCAAGACTTCCTGAAACCTGCAATTCCAGAGCATCAATCGTAACGGGCTTGGCGATCACCAACAGAAGCCGCCGTAAAAGGGGTATTCCTGCGGCCGAACACTCTAGATCACCGAGCATCACCGCAAACTCATCACCGCCGATGCGCGCGATCGTATCATCATCACGCAGCATCTGCCGCATCCGCTGCGCCAACTCCGTCAACAAACGATCCCCGACAGCGTGCCCGTACCTATCGTTGATCCCTTTGAAGCCATCAAGATCTAAAAAGACCACTGCAAGCCACCGCTTGCGCCTTACAGCCTGCGCCATCGCCTGTCCAAGACGATCCACCAGCAACACCCGGTTGGGCAAACCGGTGAGGACATCATGATGGGCGATATGGCGAAGATAGCGTTCATGCTCCCGAAACTGCGTGATGTCAGTAATGAAAGCCACATAATTTTGTACCGTGCCTTGCGCATCATAAACGCCGCTGATGGTCTGCAACTGATAAAACTCGCTACCGTCTTTACGCCTGTTGCGCAACTCTCCGTGCCATGAACCCTCGCTGCTTATCTGCGCCCACATCGCTTCGTAAAACGCCTTGTTCTGATGGCCGGAACCCAGGATTCTTGGTGTCTTGCCCATGACTTCCTCTTTGTCGTATCCGGTAATAGCGCTAAATGCACCGTTGCAATCAACGATCCGCTCATGCGGATCGGTAATCATAATCCCCTCACGCGCATTTTCAAAGACTTTAGCCGCTAACCGAAGCTTCTCTTCGGCCGCTTTACGCCGCGAAATATCGCTAAAACTACCCATGACACGCACTGCTTTGCCCGCATCGTCACGCTCAACTACACGCCCCCGATCAAGCACCCAAAACACCTCGCCGCTTTTGCGTACCATGCGGTGTTCTGAGTAGTAGCGCTCACGGGTGCCGCTCAAAACGGCTTCGATTCTCCGCGTTACCAACGATCGATCGTCTGGGTACACAAGTGCGGCAAAGGCTTCAAACGTCTCCTCAATCTCACCCTCTTCATACCCGAGCGTCACGCTCCACTGGCGGTTGTGCACCACCACTTCAGAGGGCAGATGCCAGTCCCAGATCCCCTCTTCGGTCGCTTCGAGCACATGCTGCAGACGCTGCTCGCTCTCAACGATCTGCCAGTGCGAATCCACCACATCGGTAATGTCTTGGGCAATGACAAGAATCTGATCCGCTCCAAAAGCATCCTTGAGCGGTTTTTTGATGGATCGGTAGTGGCGCAGTCTGCCGGTTCGGGCGTCTCGACTCTGCTCTTGAACGATCTGTGTCTGAGCGCTCGACATAATTTCTATGACGTTCCGGCGAAAATAGTCGCTAAGCTCGGCAGGCACTCCGAAATCACCATCGTCTTTGCCGATCATGGCTTCAGGTGTCGTGCCGTAAAGCGTCGCTAAGGCTTTGTTGGCAAGCAGAAATTTTCCCTGTGCATCTTTGAGACAGACCGGATCGGCCATCTCATCAAACACGATACGAAAGAGATTACCCTCAAACCCATCCATCTCCTACCTCCCAAAGCATCACATGTACAGCGCATGCGCTTCGTGATGACCAGTTAGCTTAACGTAACACTGTCTTTAAAGTGTCTATTCAGAAAGTAAGGGTATCCCCTCGATCAACCCAAACAGTTGTCGATGGAGTTTTTGAAGCTGCTCTTTGGCCTCATACTCGGCGGAAATGTCGCTAAAAGCCACGACGGCACCGGCCATTTGTCCTTGTTTGATCAACGGTGTAGCGATCATGCGCACAAACAATCTGCTTCCGTCTTTGCGGTAGAGCCACTCCTCTTGTATGTGTTGTCGGTGTTCCCTGACGGTTTGCTGCACCATACACTCATCATACGTCAACGGTCGGTCATCCGCACTACGGTTGTGGATCAGATCATGAGCATTGCACCCCACAATCTCATGCTCCGCGTAGCCGAGCATTCTCAGTGCCGCAGGATTGATAAAGTAGCAGATGCCCTGTGCGTCAACCCCAAAAACCCCCTCCCCCAAAGAGTCTAGCAACAACTCCCGCTCCCGCAGCACTTCGGTACGAATCGTCGATTCGAGCAGCATCTTCTCTTGAAGCATCTGTTTGGCACGCAACGCTTTGGTTTCGTTATAGAGTTCAAAATGGTGGTGCATCGCCTCAAGCTGATAGGCCAGCCGGGAGAGCGCTTCACGGTCTTCACGTTCAAAAGGTCTTGATCTCCCCCGAACAACCTCTTTCCAGCTCTCAAACGAAGCTCTGGGATGAATGCGCATAATATTGTCTTAAAGAACAAGCTCTTTTTTTGGTTCGCCGGCCCATTCAATCGTATCGATCTGCTCAAAGCGAAGAAAAAGCAACCGCATCTGCCCCGCCGCCAGCTCAACCGTTGCCACCCCACCGATGGCCGTAGCCGCATCGTGAAACTGTGGAAAATCGATGCCAAAGGTACTAGAAAGGTAGATACGGTCATGCAGATGAGGCGTAAGCGTCTCGAGCAAAACGTGGATCGACGTATCGCTCCAGCCACTCATATCGTGTAGCAAATGACCCCGATACCACAACAGCGCCGCGTCACAATCAAGTGTCTTGCGGTAGAGGTCGAAAACCTTCCCAAACGCCTCTACAAAAGGGAGATCCTGATACCGTCTAAGCGACTCGATCAGCAGTTCACGGCGCAGTTTCAGATAAGACAGCTTCTCGTAGTGGATCAGTTCAAGTTTATGGGCGATCTGTATCGAAAAGAGCATACTCAGCTGATGCCACGTCTCAAACTGCTTCAGTGGAATGCGTCTTGGCCGATCATGGTGACACACCACCAATCCCCAAAGCCGCTCATTGACGATGAGCGAAAGCGACATTGACGCGCCCACTTTCATATTGCGAAGATACTCAAGATGAATCGAGGAGACACTGCGCGTATAGCAATGACTCATATCCAAAGGTGCGAGCGTGCCGGGGTTGGTAGACGGCAAAAGCGCCGCTGCGGCGGCATTGACATCTTCGATCACCCGAAACCTATTTTTGAGATAGAGTGCCCTCGCCTGAGCAGGGATATCCGAAGCCGGAAAACGGTGGTGCAAAAAACTCTCTTTAAGACGGATCGTCTTCTCAACGACCACCGTTCCGTTATAGTCACTGTCAAACTGATAGATCATGACACGTGCATACCCCGTTTGCTCGAGTACACGCGATGCTATATGATCAAGCAGATGCGGCAAATTCATATAGGTTGTCTCTTCAGCCATGAATGTCGAGAGTGTAATATCGTTGCGCATCGTCTGCATCTGGGATGATCCGCACTGTTCTATCTCCACCACAATGCACTGCTCCTGCAAATGCACGACACAAAAAAGCCCATCGATATAAAAGTTATCTCGGATACGCCGCTCTTGACGAAGCCTCTCGACCGTTGTGCCAAGCGCATCCATATACGCACCGCCCATCCATCGCTCAAGCGGACGCATCAATATTTGTTCGGGCGAAGCACCCAGGAGTTCGAAAATATTCTCACTGCATTGCCAAACATCAAAAACATCGGGTGCGAGGGTTAAAAGAAAAAAACGGCTTTGGATATTCGAGAGGATATGAATAGGCTCATCGTCACAGCTCGTTAAAAGGTTTTGGACCATACAACAGGCTCACATAATAACGTTAAGGTCGTATTGTATCCAGTAAGCGCCTTACATGTAACCATCTCAAAAACCCAAAAATAGCCTTATTCACGAAATTAACGATCCTTTAGACACATTAAAGACACTTGAAGGCAGAAGGGCTTTAGAACCGAAAAAAGAGGCTAAAGTGGCACAGCTTGATCGGATCGCGCGACATAGCAGACCGCCGTTCCAGAGAGCAGATCATGCAAAGCGCGCTTGTCTTTGCGAAAGGCCACCATTACAAATCCCGCCAGCAGCGGAAGGGTCGAAACGATGTAACCGATGTAGCGGGTGAGAAGCTGACGGTTGCCAAGCGGCGTACCGTCAAGACTGACCACCTCGATGCCCATCATCTTTTTACCCGGCGTCGCACCCGCCCAACGTCGCCAAAAGAGGATGATCACCGCCGCCATCAGTAGCTCGAAGATCAGCTCCCATGTCATATCGTTTTGAGGCCTTACATGTAAGGCCGCCGTATTACCGCTCGATGCCATGCGGATCGCTTCAAGCGACGCGCCCAGATCCATCCACGCCCCGTCGCTCAGCACATAGACCACAATACCCAAAGGCAGAGCGATCACCAATGTATCGATCAGCGATGCGACCAAGCGCACCCAAAATCCGGCGTAACGCATCAGATATAGTAGTTGGGCGCCTCTTCGGTGATGATGACGTCATGCACGTGCGACTCTTTGAGTCCCGCCGCCGTAATCTCCACAAACTCCGCCTTCTCCCAAAATTCCTGAATGCTGGCCGCGCCGCAATATCCCATGGAGGAGCGCAGCCCCCCCATCATCTGATGTACGATCCCCGCAACCGTTCCGCGATACGGCACACGCCCTTCAATCCCCTCGGGCACCAGCTTATCCGCCGCGGTACCTTCTTGGAAGTAGCGATCGGTGCTCCCCTTGGTCATCGCCCCGATACTGCCCATACCGCGGTATGCCTTGTACTGGCGGCCTTGGTAACTGATAGTGTCGCCCGGAGACTCTTCGGTACCTGCAAGCAAGGAGCCTGCCATAATGCAGCTTGCCCCTACGGCCAGCGCTTTGGCGATGTCGCCGGAGTACTTGATTCCCCCATCGGCGATGATGGGGATGCCGTGACGACGCCCCACTTCGGCGCACTCGTCAATGGCTGAAATCTGCGGCACGCCCACACCCGCCACGATACGCGTCGTACAGATACTGCCCGGCCCGATGCCCACCTTCACGCCGTCCGCACCCGCTTCGATGAGCGCTTCAACCGCTTCGCCCGTGGCGACGTTGCCCGCGATCACGTCGATGGAGAGCTCCGCTTTGATCGCTTTGACGGTATCGATAATCCCTTTGGAGTGGCCATGCGCGGAGTCCAGCACCAGCACATCCACGCCTGCCGCCACGAGTGCGCGCGCGCGGTCCATCTGCCCTACCCCGATCGCCGCGCCCACGCGCAGACGACCGAAATCATCTTTGTTGGAGTGCGGATAGGCGATGCGCTTTTTGATGTCTTTGATCGTCACCAGCCCCTTAAGATACCCCTCATCGTCGATAATAGGGAGTTTTTCGATCTTGTGCTTGTGCATAATATCGGCTGCATCATCAAGCGAAATTCCCTGCTTGGCGGTAATCAGCGGCATAGGAGTCATCACCTCCATCGCACGTTTAGACATATCTTTTTCAAAGCGCATATCGCGGTTGGTGAGAATCCCCATCAATCGGTTGTGCGGATCGACTACCGGCACGCCGGAGATCTTGAACTCGCTCATCAGCGCTTCGGCTTCACCCAAAGAGGCTTCGGGATGCACATACACAGGATCAATGATGATGCCCGATTCGCTCTTTTTCACCTTGGTGACCATCTTGGCCTGAGTAGCGATGTCCATATTTTTGTGCAAAATCCCAATCCCGCCCAGACGCGCCATCGCAATGGCGGCGCGGTATTCGGTGACGGTATCCATTGCGGCGGAGACCATCGGGATTTTGAGCTTGATGTTGCGGGTCAGATAGGTTTCGATATTGACCTCTTTAGGCAGGATCTGCGAATAGCGAGGGACAAGCAGCACGTCTTCAAAGGTGAGTGCGCGTTTGCGAATTTTCATCATGGTTATTCCTGAGTTTTGAGTTGAAGTTCGAGCGAATAGGCACCGTCAAGCACCGTCTGCTCATCATAAGCGCGGCCAATGAGCTGCATCCCCACCGGCAAGCCCTGCGCGTCGCGATCCACCGGCAGCGCGATTGAGGGCAGACCGGCAAGATTGACGGAGATGGTATAGATGTCGCTTAGGTACATCGTGAGCGGATCTTCGAGCGCGCCGAAGGGGTAGGCGGTCGATGGGGCGACGGGTGAGAGGATGAGATCCACCTCTTGAAAGATCGTCTCATACTCATGCTTGATCAGTTGGCGTACCTTTTGGGCCTTGACGTAGTAGGCGTCGTAGTAGCCTGAAGAGAGCACAAAGTTACCCAGCATAATGCGGCGTTTCACCTCATCGCCAAAGCCCTCGGAGCGGGTGCGGATAAAGGTATCTTTGAGGTTATCCCCCTCGACGCGCGCGCCGTAGCGGATGCCGTCATAGCGGGCCAGATTGGTGGTCGCTTCGGCGGTAGCGGTGATGTAATAAGCGGAGATGTCGTATTTGGGATCGAGCAGTTCGCGCTCTACGATGGTATGGCCCGCCGCTTTGAGTGCGCTGATCGCTTTGGTATACCCCGCGCGTACCGCTTCGCTTGCCCCTTCGACGTATTTTGGCAAAATCGCCACAGTTAGCTTGCGGTTGGCGCTGAGGTTAGGCGCGGTCGGCGCGTAGGCGATATCGGCGCTCGTGGAGTCTTTGGGATCATGGCCGCAGATGATGTCATATAAAAGTGCTGCATCTTCGACATTTTGGGTCATGGGGCCGATCTGATCGAGCGAAGAGGCGTAGGCCCCAAGGCCGTAGCGGCTCACCCGCCCGTAGGTGGGTTTGAGCCCCACGATGCCGCAAAATGCGGCGGGTTGGCGGATGGAGCCGCCCGTATCACTGCCCAGCGCCGCAATGGCAAGACCGCCGGCCACCGCCGCTGCCGAACCGCCCGAACTGCCGCCGGGGACACACCCTTTGTTGTGCGGGTTGAGGGTGCGGCCATAGCAGCTGCTCTCGGTCGTTGAACCCATGGCGAACTCATCCATATTGGTGCGTCCAAAAGGGCTAAGACCTGCGGCGTGCAGCTTCTCGATGACGGTCGCGTTGTAGGGGGCAATATAGCCTTTGAGGATTTTTGAGCCCGAAGTGACCGACCAGCCTTGAACCTGAATGTTATCTTTGATCGCAATGGGGATGCCGCTGCCTGCCATATCAAGCGCCACGTAGGCGTTCAGATCACTTTGCGCGATCTTTTGCGCCAGCGCTTCGCGTACTTGTGCGATCTCCTCGGGGCTTAACTTTAGCGCCTCTTTTAACGTCATCATTCTTGCTCCTTTCGTTTTTTGGCGCGGATCACGGCGGCGATACCGATACCGATCATCACAAAGATCAAAACCACCGTCTCGACCACAAAACTCATCGGCACCGCTTCGCTCAGGCTAGGCATGCACGACCTCGCCGCAGCGCTTACATGTAACGTCCTCAGAGTCGGCTTTGAACTTCCAGCAGCGGGGGCATTTGTGCGCCTGCGAGAGGCCGATCACAAAGTGTGCTCCCTCCAGCTCAAAGCGCCCTACTTCGTGCGCTACATGCTCTGTGGAAACTTTAGAGACCACAAACCAATCTTCCGCCTCCAGCGCGTCGATCTGTGCGATCTGTGCGGCGTCGGTCATAATCTCCAGCTCCAGCGTCGCCTTGATGGTTTTGGCTTTTTTCAGCGCATCGACGATCTCGGAGAACTTTTCGCGCGCTTCCATCATAAAGAGCTCGGGGAAGATCGACTCAGGAACATCAAGCGGCCTATAAACGATGTCGAAAATATCCTCGGCGTCGCCTTTAAGCACGCGCGGGGCAAACTCCAAAATCTCATCGGCGGTGTAGGTGAGGATGGGGGCGATGAGTCCCAGCATCGCTCTAGCAATCATCGCAATCGCGCTTTGGCTGGCGCGGCGGTGCGGATCATTGACTGCGTCGCAGTAGAGGCGGTCTTTGGTGATGTCAATGTAGATGCCGCTGAGGTCATTGACGATAAAGTGGTTGAGCTGGCTCATGCCGTAGACGAAGTTGTAGGCCTTGAAACTGGCATAGACCTCATCAAAAAGACGCGACGCCTTGGAGACGATCCACTGATCCAAAATACCCATCTGCTCATAAGGAAGCACGGCGTCCAGATCATCAATATTGGCCAGCATGATGCGGAAGGTGTTGCGCAGTTTGCGGTACTGCTCGGCGATCTGCTTGAGGATCTCATCAGAGATTTTCAGATCCGACTGATAATCACTCATCGCCACCCACAGCCGCAGGATCTCGCTGCCAAACTCCTTCATCACCTTCTCGGGCGCAACCACGTTGCCTTTGGATTTGCTCATCTTCTCGCCCTTGGCATCGACGGTGAAGCCGTGGGTGAGGATCGCTTTATAAGGCGCTTTGTGCTGCACTGAAGCGCTCAAAAAGAGCGAGCTTTGAAACCACCCTCTATGCTGATCGGAACCTTCAAGGTACAAGTCACACGGGTAGGCTCCGGCGTCGTACACACGGCTTTGCAGCACCGCGTTCCACGTCGCGCCGCTGTCAAACCAGACATCAAGAATATCGCCCACCTTCTCTAGCTCCTCAGGCTTGTAGCCGCATCCCGGATAGAGCAACTCGCTGATCTCGCGGGTATACCACGCATCGCTGCCCTCGCGCTCGAAGATCATCGCTACAAAGTTGAGCACCTTCTCATCCAGCAGCACTTCGCCCGTGGCCTTGACGCGGAAAAAAGCGATCGGAACCCCCCAGTCGCGCTGGCGGCTGATACACCAGTCGGGGCGGTTTTCCACCATCGAAGCAAGGCGTCGGCGTCCGCTCTCGGGATAAAACGTCGTCTGCGCAACCGCCTCTTGAGCGATCTCGCGCAGGGTTTTTGCCTCCCCCTCAGGAGTGCCGTCCACCGCGATAAACCACTGCTTGGTCGCGCGGAAAATCAGCGGCGTATGGCTGCGCCAACAGTGCGGGTAGGAGTGGCGGAACTTGCTTACATGTAAGAGCGCATCGCCCAAAAGCTCCAAAATCGGTTCATTGGCCTTGAAGATGTGCATTCCCACAAAACGCTCAGGCTCAGGAAGCAGCTTTTCACGCACCACGCTGAGATCAAAGCAGCCCGTCTCATCGACCGGCATCACCACTTCAAGGTTGTAGCGTAGTCCCACGCGGTAGTCATCCTCGCCATGGCCCGGCGCAGTATGCACACAGCCCGAACCGCTGTCCATGAGGACGTGTTCGCCCAGCACCACATGGGAGCTGCGGCCGTTGAGCGGATTGATGGCGTAGAGGTTTTCAAAGACTTTGGCCTCAAAACGCTGCACGATCTCGCCGCCAAGCACGCCCGCTTCGCGCAGCGCTTCATAGCGCTTGTGCGCGACGATGTAGCCTTCCGAAGTGCGCACATAAAGCTCTTCGGGGTTAAGCGAGATGCCCGTATTGGCCGGCAGCGTCCAAGGGGTAGTCGTCCAGATCACCAGCGCCGCTTTGCCCTCGATGGAGGCGCGGATTTTGGCCTCGTCGGAGAGCTCAAAAGCGACATAGATGGAGTGCGACTCTTTCTCCTCATACTCCACCTCAGCCTCAGCCAGCGCGGTGCGCTCCGCCCAGCTCCAGTACACCGGCTTGGAGCGCTCGATGAGCAGCCCTTTTTTGGCCACGGCGCAGAGGGTGCGGTAGATGTTGGCCTCGAAGCGGTAATCCATCGTCAGATAGGGCGCTTCCCAGTCGGCCATGATCCCCATACGCTTGAACTCGTCGCGCTGGATGTCGATAAAGCCCTGCGCGTGTTCGCGACAGAGTCGGCGCACCTGCGCGGCGCTGTGTTTCTCTTTTTCGGCCTTGCCGCCGAGCTTTTTCTCTACCTGCTGCTCGATGGGCAGACCATGGCAGTCCCAACCGGGGGTGAAGCGCACGTCAAAGCCGCTAAAGTAGTGAAACTTGACGATGATATCTTTGAGAATTTTATTCAGCGCGTGACCGATGTGAATGTGCCCGTTGGCATAGGGCGGACCGTCGTGGAGGGTAAAGCGGGGAGCGCCGTCGCGCAGGCGTTTCATCTTCGCGTAGCACGCTTTGTCATACCACGCTCCGTAGCGCGCAGGCTCGTTGCTGGCGAGGTTTCCGCGCATCGGAAAGTCGGTTTTGGGCAGTAGCAGCGTCTCTTTATAATCCATCAAAAACCTTACATGTAAGCTTGTAAAAATTTTTGCATTATAGCCGTAGGGGCATTAAATAAAGCTTCGCGGCTGTGCTATACTACCCCAAAAAAGGCGCACTCCCATGAAAACGCATCTGCTCTTCGTCGGCAACAAATTCATGCACAACGAACCGCTCAAACAGTACGTTTTACGCCACGTCGGCAAGGCGGTCGAGCGGATCGAGCAGATCCACTTCGTGCAAGATTCCGACAACACCCTTTTCTTGACGCTGGAGATGCTTTTTAAAGAGGAGATTCGCCTCATCATCGTCGCCACCCGCCAAAGCTCCGCCATCATCGGCAAACTACTCTGCACCATTACGATGGACAATCAGGTACTCAAGGAGCAGATGCTCATCCCCTCACGCGCCACCTTGTTTGAGCAGGGCAGCTACCTGCTAGAGCACGACAAAGCGCAGGCAAACGTCCTTATCGCCCACGAAAACGAGAGCCTTCCCCCTCTGCTCTTTGAGACCGCAGAGCGCAGCGGCATCTTACATGTATTCGGTGAAAGCAGTGCGTCGCTACGTTCGCTGCTTGATCCGATTGCCCAGAGTTCGGATATCCGTTTTGACCTCACCACCGTCGTGGATGGGTGGATCACGGTGTACATTCAAAGCCGCCGCTACGGCAATATCGCGCAGTTTTTAAGCAGCGCCAAGCAGCTGATGCCCCACAAGGTGATCGCCACCTCCAACCTTATCGGCTACATCATCGAGCGGCTCAGCAAACAGGGCAAAAAACTCACCTTCGCCGAGAGCTGCACGGGTGGGCTGCTGGCCTATCACTTCACGGCGCACGGCGGCGCTTCTGCGGTCTTTGAAGGCGCTCTGGTCACCTACTCCAACGCGCTCAAATCCAACTGGCTGGCGGTCGATGAAACCGCTCTTGAGATGCACGGTGCCGTCAGCGCCGAAGTGGTGCGCGAAATGAGCGAAGGGGCGCTCAGCGTTACCTACGCCGACTTCGCCCTCGCCGTTAGCGGCGTGGCCGGCCCTGATGGAGGAAGCGCGCTCAAACCCGTAGGCACCGTCTTCATCTGCGCACGCTCCAAAACCCACCATCACGTCGAACAGCTCCATTTGAGCGGTGACCGCAACTACATCCAAGAACAAAGCGCGCTTTACGCCATCAAAATGCTGCTGCAACTGGATAAGGAGCTCTTTTTTTAAAAAGCTCCTCGAAAACAACCCCATATCACTTAAACATTGAACAACACAAATAAGATTAATAGTTACTCGTCGATACATCAATTCAAACTTTTCGTCATAAAGAGTCAAATGACACCGGAAAAAAACGAAAAAATGCTAAGGTTTTCTATCTCAAAATAAAGGCTCTTCGTGTTACGCATTGTTAGATTAACATGCTTCATACCGCTGATGGTTGCGGCAGCTTCATGGGACACCTTGCCACTACAAAACATCAATATCACAGGATTCACCACTGGCCCAATCGTTGTAGATGACCTCTTTGCCGAGCGTAAAGAGCTTTTAAATACCTTTAAAACAGAGTTCTGACTGAGCGAAAAGGCGGCCAAGAAAGTAGTGCAGCGTTTGCAAAAGGCGCTACTAGATGACAAAGCCGCGTGGCATACGGTTGATCTGTTCATAGCAGATACGGCATCAGGGATCGATACAAACACCATCAAAACACCCAACTACGCTTACAGTATCGACTGGACGCAAGGCAAAGCGCAAGCGAGCTATCGACACAACGGCAAAACAATATCAGCCGATACCATGCAAACCCTCTTTTTGCAAGACGACGCTTCCAAAGAGGAGCTACGCACGGCCTACCGACAAGCACGCAAACAAAATTATGAACAAATCGCCGAACTTTTCAAGCGTTCAGGCGCCTCGGATGCGGCTTATAAACTCGCCACTGCGGCGGCAGAGAATAGACCCTATATCACCGTAAAACTCGATGCCAAAACGGTAAGTAGCCTGATGAAAAAAGCCCCTGAAGCACTCACTGCGCTTGACATTCACGACGACTTTGCCCCTGCCGGAGCCAATCAAGAACCCCACGCAGGAGATAGCACCGACATGGCAGCATGGCGGGCACGATTGGGTAGCTACCTTGACACTACTTATGTCACCCAACATCAAAACTTCAACTATACACGATGGGCCGGTACGGATATCGGTATTTACTACTCAGATGTAGAGTGCCCCGCCACCTCCGAAGTTACTGCGCCCGAAGGAATCTACACCGGCTATACCCCGATTACGACAGAGCAGTATCAGATTCTCTATCATCTCAACGATCCACTCAATAACGGTAATATTATTGACATCTCTTGTACCAATCAAAGCACCCTAACAGCTTGCACTTACAATTTGCAAACACATACCAAAATCATTACGGGCATACTCTCCACCGTAGCGCCCGCGGCCAATCTATTGTGCAAAGGGGCAGAGCTTGACAGCAATGTGTCGTCATATTATGAAAACGTGCTGCCTACCCAAAACGAAATGAGCACCGTATCGATCGAGAGCTACAGTCTCAACCGTTATACTTCCGCCGGAAGCGACGACTCCAGCCGCAGTTACACCCCTATGGATATGGTCTTTGACAACCATGCGTTTGATTACAATGTGCCTGTTTTTATTGCTGCGGCAAATTTTCATAAGGACAACAATCCGGATAACGACGTTGTCTCTCCCGCCAAAGCCTTCAATGTGATAACAGTAGGAAACTATTTACTGGATGAAAACGGTTTACCGCTACTGAACACTTCTTCATCCTATCACAACCCGTTGCTAGACGGCAATGCCGATTTAAGCTATCAAAAACCTGAAATCTCGGCACCGGGAACTGCCTACCATGCGCTGTATCAAAGATATTCTGACGGAACTATCTATGAATCATTTGAATCAAATGGCACCAGCTTCGCCACACCCTTTACGGCAGCCATGACGGCTGATCTGATGTCGGCGATTGATCATGAGACCAACACAAGCCACTTCAGGCAAGGCCCTATGTACAAAGCCGCTATGATTGCCCTCGCCAGAGACCCTGTACAGGTTGCCGACACCCAAGGTTTTGACGAGCGCTACTTTAGAGGTGAAGGCGGTGTAGACCTTTCTGCCCTGCCCTTGTACTTCAAATATGTCAACGCCAACAGCAGGTCTGAGCTTTTTACGGAGCTTGTAGATGGAGATCGATTCTGTTATTCAGGTTGGAACGATATCAATATCAGCGGTTCGCAACATGTTCGCTTCGTGATCGCATGGTTCAATCGGCTCTCAACGCATCAGATCACCTCTATTCCCAATAGCTACGCACTAGAAGTGCTAGACCCAAACGGCGTGATGATTGCCCGTGCCGACACCCCAAATCAAGGCTATCAAGTGGTTGATTTTACCCTGCGAGAGGCTGCTTTAGGTAGCTATACCGCGCGCGTCTGTCAAACAGGTATTTATGACAACAACAAGGTCCTTTTGGGATTTGGCTCATCCTAGGTCGCCTATACACCACCCCAGCCTCCCGCCCCAGGAGTGATGGAAGCGATCAACACCTATCTGCTCTTCGATTAAACAACAAAGGATGAAGATGAAACGTTTGACACTTTTTTTATTACTGGCTTTTGGTTGGCTCCATGCTGCAGAGTTGCCCAATACGGGGTTGGCACAAAACGAATACGGCTATTACGGCGAAGGGGTGACGTTTGGAGGATATCCGATTGTGGGAGAGTGGTATCTACAAGGACATTATAGTTTTCTTCCTGATGGAACCGCCTTGTCCGACGGACATCAAAATGCTGTGAATTATGGCGTGAGTGCAGATGGACTTAGGCTACGGTTAAAAGATCCGAATGCACATGCTTCAGAAGCATACGAAATTCGACAAGAAGGTACTTCAGGGTGTTTCTTAAGCGATTATGACTTTTCCCCAGATGACATCATGGGCTGGACATATCCTTTTAATATCTGCAAAACCACCCACAACAACAAATCCTACGGCCCCAACAGCAACACCGTCACTATCACCGTCGGTGTAGACTAAACAAAGGAAGACTTATGAAAACACTGATGAAACTGCTTCTGTTTCTGTTTCCTCTTTACATGTACGCCGCCAATGTGACGGTGAGCAATCTTCATCTCACCTCTGCTGATGATGGCAGACCCAACCCTTCGTTTGCGTGGGATGCGAATCCTGATGCCGATGGTTATGAAGTGAGTTCTGACGGTGGTTTGCACTGGGTGGATGTTGGTAATGTCACTGCCTATACCTTTAGCAATCTCTCAAGCGGTAACTACGCTGTGGTTGTACGGGCTTATACATTTGCGGTATCGGTGCCGCTTTTTGGTGCTGCGGGTGCGCTGTTGTTGGCTCTGTTGTTTGGGGTGGGAGCGCATCGGAGGCTTGGGCGCTCAGAAGCGGTTTAGAGCACTGCCATCCTCCAAAAAACCGTTTCGTAATCTTTGCGTAGCGACCCTGTAACACCCCTTTGCGACAATCCGAAAATTTCTTTTCGGAGTTCTATGATGACCCATGCCGCTTTTTCACGCATCGCCCTCTCTCTTGTCGCCGCTTCGCTCGCGCTTTCGGCCAACACCCCGGCTCAAGAAGCCCAACTCGGTGCTTACGAGATCGTCGACACCAAAGAGAAGTTTCGTAACCGCTCCGAGACGATTGCTCCCAACCTGATCTACGACCGCGAATTTTTCGAGCGCTTTGAACCCGTTACCGTGGGCGATATGCTCAAGCGCGTCCCTGGCGTCACCTTTCAAGGCGACATCGGCGAGTACGATTTCGTACAGTTTCGCGGTCTCTCTCCGGCCTACACCCAAGTGCTCATCAACGGCAAGCGCGTTCCGGGTACCGGTTCGGATCGCGAGATCAACCTAGACCGTATCCCTGCCGAGATGGTCGATCGCATCGAGATCGTCCGCTCCCCTTCGGCTGAGCTGGACTCTCAAGGGATGGCCGGAACGATCAACATCATCCTCAAAGACGGCGAATCGCTCAAAGGCGGCTATTACCGCGTCGGCGCAAGCCGCCACACCAACGGCGAGGACAACCCCTGGACGGAAGAGAAGTACAAGCCTAACTTCTTCCTCTCCTACAGTGACGATCTGGAGCACCTCAGCTACACCCTCTCAGCCTATTATCAAGAGCGTTACAACGCCAAGGACAAGATCACCAATGTTTACGAAGAGGGCCATTTCGACAAAGAGAGCTGGGTTGAAAACGAAGATGAATGGGACAACCGCGACTCCAAAGACCTCTCGCTCTACGCCAAAGTCGATATTGATGTCACACACTCGGATCGTCTAAGCCTCTCTGCAAACCTTTTTAACACCGAGCGCAAAGAGGAGCAGTACGAATTCAAGCACAAACGTAAAGCAGTCGCCGATCCTTTCGTGATGAGCGGAATCGACCATCAGATCATGGATATCGATCAGCAAAGCTACACCATTGATACCGAGTACCGCCACACATTCGAGAGCAACGATGAAGCCGTTGCTGGTGCGACCTTCGATGGATACCATGGCGAACTCGATGACTACGAAGCCAAAATCAAGACCAAAGTGCGCGACGACTGGAAGAGCATCAAAAACCTTCGCTCCATCAGCTACGGCGGCGAATTGACCGAAACGGACGATGCGGAACTCAAGGGACATCTGGGTTATGTGATGAAGCGCTTCGAAGGTCATACCGTAAAATTCGGTCTGCAAGCCCAAAATAAAACCCGCGAAACGACCTACAAAACCTATGACGCCGAAGACGGCGTCAAGTCCCCTTATGAACTCGGTAGCATGGGCACACACGACATCGAGGAGCAACGCCTTGACTTCTACGCCGAAGACGGCTATCAAATCACCCCGGAGCTGAACGTAATGCTAGGGGCTCGTGTCGAAACTACGAATGTCGATCAAAAAGGGAGCGAAGGAGATGTCAGCAACGACTACACCCTCTTTAATCCGCTCTTACATGTACGCTACGACCTCACCCAAAACGACCGTGTGCGTCTGAGCCTTGCCCAGACTGTTCGCCGTCCCAACTTTGACGAAATGGTCCCTTTTGAAGCCGAAGATTCACCCCAAGACTACGATACCCTTAAGGGCAATCCCGAGCTTGAGCCCGAAACGGCCATCGGGGTAGATCTTGGCTATGAGCACTCCTTTGGACGTCAATTCGGTATGGTTGGGGCCAACCTCTTTTACCGCAGCGTTAAAGACAAGATCGAGTACCTCTACCTAAGTGAAAACCTTGTAGATAATGACGGTGAAATTTTTAAAGGCGGTAACTACACCCTAGACAATGTAGCTGATGGAACGGTTCAAGGTCTTGAACTTGACGCGAGCTTTCCACTCAGCTTTATCGGCGTCCCTTCCGTGAGCTTCTTTGCCAATTACAGCTATTTTGACTCCAATATCGAAGATCCATTCACCGGCAAAGATCGTCGCTTCAATGACCAGCCCGACTACGCCTACAACTTTGGCCTGAGCCACACCCTCGCTTCACTGGGTCTAAGCTACGGCTTTAGCTACCAAAAGCGCGGCGACTCTACCTATGAAGACAGCGTTACGACTGAAAAAACAAGCTACGACGCCAACCTCGAAGCTTACATCGAGTACAAGCCTACCGACGCGCTTACCCTACGCCTCACCGGCGACAATCTGCTTGATGCCGACGTGACCGAGAAGATGACCAACTACGAATCGCTTGAAGATAAGATCGCGGGCGAAGTTGACAACTATGAGACCCAGGTAGAGCGGGCCGGATCGGTCTTTATGCTGACGCTTTCAGGAAAGTTCTAAACCATGAAGACCACCCTGCTTAGCCTCGCGCTTGCTCTGGCTCTAGGCGGCTGTGCCGAGCATCAGCGCACCTTACATGTAAGCGCCGACGCCCAAACCGAAGCGATGGCCACGCAAGGCGACGTCGCTGATGATCCGGCCATCTGGATTCACCCAAATGACCCCTACCAAAGCCTCATCATCGGCACCCACAAAAAAGGCGGCGGGCTTGAAGTGTACGACCTCTCGGGCAAACACCTCCAAAGCCTACCTGACGGTCGCTTCAACAACGTCGATTTGCGCGACAACGTCCGTATCGGTGAGCAAAGCCTGAGCATCGTCGCCGCCACCAAACGCGACGACGACACCTTAGCACTCTACGCGATCAACGCGCAAACGCGTCAGCTCTACCCTATCGCCGCGCGCGCTGTTGAGACGATCAAAGAGAATTACGGACTGTGCATGTACCAAGAGGGCGAGCGCACCTATGTTTTTGTGAACAACAAAAACGGCACCGTCGAACAGCTTGAACTCTTTGAGGCTGAAGGCAAAGTCGATGCCAAACGCGTACGCCTCTTTGAGGTCGGCAGTCAGACTGAGGGCTGCGTCGCGGATGATGAAACGGGCGCACTTTATATCGGGGAAGAGAATGTCGGCATCTGGCGCTACGATGCAGAGGCCAACGCCCCCACACACCGCGTCCTCATCGACTCTACCGGGAAAAACGGCCACCTTGTCGCCGACGTAGAAGGCTTGGCGCTCTACGCCCTAGAAGGCGGTGCCGGTTACCTTTTTGCCTCATCGCAAGGTGAACATGCTTACAACGTCTATGACCGCCAAAGCGGCCTCTTCTTGGGTAAATTTACTATCGACGACGATGTGATCGACGGCACAGAGGAAACAGACGGTCTCGATGTCACCTCTGCGAGCGTCGGTGTGCTCTACCCCTACGGCTTTTTGGTCGTCCAAGACGGCCACGCCACCCCCTCCAACACACAAAACTTCAAGCTCATCCGTATCGAAAAGATCCTCGCACCGCTCTCCTCTTTTTAGGAGCGCGGAACGTTCACGACCCCGTCAAAAACTCGATCCACTGCGACGCCGCTTTGGCGTGTTTGGGATCTTTTTTGGCCTCATCAAAGACCGCTTTGGCTTTGAGTGTCTCGTTTAGCTCAAAGTAGGCAAAGCCCTGCAGCATCAGCAGATCGCCTTTGCCGGCTCTGCCTTGCTTGAGTGCTTTATCAACGGTCTGCACCACTTTGTCGTATTGATGCTTTCGGGCGTAGAGGTTGGCGATCACGCCGTAGTGTTCCCCTTTTTCACCCTCCAAAGCAGCCAGCTCTTCATAATAGGCAATCGCGCTCAGATACTCCCGCGCACTCAAAAAGGCTTCGGCAGTGAGCTTCAGATGCTCCGTAGAGCGCGGTAGTTTTTGTGTGCGTAGCGCCTCATCAAGCACCTTTGATGCGCGATAGGGCTGATCTTGGGAGAGCAGCAGCCGCGCGTATTGCAGGGTTTCAGCTTCGCTAAACTCCATCTTTTGCGCGCGCATCAGCTCCATCACGCCCAGCACCTCGCTGTAGCGCTCTTGCATTGCGTAGAGTCCGGCAAGCTGCGCGTAGTAGGTTTTATTCGGTTCAAAGAGCTCAATCATACCATGTAAGGTCTTTATCGCGTCATTTAAGCGCCCTAACTCATACTCCAGATAAAAACGGGTCTGGTAATGCAGCGCTACTGGCTTGGGGGATTGCGCTATCACCTGCTTCACCACGCCCAGCGCTTTTTCAAATGCTTTAGACTGCACCAGTGCGCTCACATAGAGCATCCGCTGCTCCGGGCTTACCACTTTGGCGTGTTCCATCCAGCGCTCAAAACGCGCGATAGCACGCGCATAATCGCCCTCTTGCAGATAGAGTTGCGCAAGATTGTAGAGCAGATTTTGCGTCATTGCCTCATCAAGCATCTGCAGCGCAAGTGCCTTTTCAAAGACGACAAGGGCTTTGCTATAGCTCCCCTGCGCGATGTAGAGATAGCCGTAGATGTTGTACATGTAGGCCTGATCAAAGGGGAGCTTTTCTGATTTGACGAGATGCTCATCAAGCATCTTGGCGGCCTCAGTATACCGCTGCGCCTCCATCATCTCCTGCACCTTGGTGATCGTCTCGTAGGTCTTCATGCTCATGGTGGGCGCGGCAGCGTACAAAGAGGCGGCCAGCAAAAGCGTTACAATCGATTTGTTCATACCTCTTCCTTACTGACTCAGACTAAAACGGATCGTCACCACACCGCTGTATTCCATCGCCACGCCGCCTTCGGTTTTGGGGCGGAACTTCCAGCGCATCAGCGTGCGGCTCACACTTGAATCAAACTCGCCGGGAGGATCGGATTCGATAATCTCGATCGACTTGGGCTTACCCTCGGTATCGACGATGATTCTGGCCTTGACCGTTCCTTCGATCCCCAAGCGGCGTGCGCGCGGCGGATACTGCGGATCAATCCGCACCAGCGGGGTAAGCTCCGAATCGCCCTGCATCATGTTCATGGAGAGCGCCGCGCCTTTGGCAAACGCCCCCTGAGTCGGTAGCGCGGGCACCATGGCGCTGATGGGCGCACTTTGCGTGGGGGTCTGGCTCTGCGTGGCGATCTTTTGGGTCTGAGTGGGCGGTTGCGGCTTAGGCTTGGGCTCGGGCGGGAGACGCTTTTTCATCTCCGGCTCCGCCTCCTGGCGCTTGACGCGCACAAAGTCGATGCTGCGGCTCTGCGACGCGCTAAGCCCCACCGCCTCATCAGGGGTGATGAGCATCTGCATCATCCAAAAAAGCCCCACGACACACAACAGCGCCGCAAAAGCCGCCAGGATATAGCGTACAAGCATCACGAACTTAGTCCTTACTCGCGGCAAGCGAGACGTTTTCGATCCCTGCCAGACGAATCTGATCCATCACCGACACCAGCACCCCGTTTTGGGATGCCTTATCCGCCACAATCACCACCGAACCTTCGGGGTTTTGAGCGTGCAGACGCTCGATGTTGGCGCGTACGGCGGCGATCTCGACTAGCCGCTTATCGATCCACACCTCGCCGTTGGGCTTGATGCCGACCATAATATTGCCGCGCTCCTGACGCTCCGCCGTGTCGGCTTTGGGGCGGTTGACGCTGATGCCCGACTCTTTGACAAAAGAGGTGGTCACGATAAAAAAGATCAGCATGATAAAGACGATGTCAAGCATCGGCGTCATGTCGATGGCGGTGTCGTCCTCGCCGTTGTGGTTAAGATAATCGCGTTTCATCACTTCTCCTGTGCCAGCTTGTCGTCAAAGCGGCTGAGCATTAGCGCGTTGGAGTGCTCCAGCCGCGACACCAAAAAAATCCCCGCAACCGCCACGACCATGCCCGCCATCGTCGGCACCGTGGCCAGCGATACGCCGTGCGCCATGGCTCTGGCGTTGCCCGTACCGGTCACACCCATAATGTCAAAGACGTGAATCATACCGCTCACCGTGCCCAGCAGTCCCAGCATCGGCAGCATCGCCACCAGCACTTTGATAATCGGCATGATTCCCTGCAGCTCACTACGAAGCTCGGAGATCAGCGCATTGCGAATCTGCTTGGCGTACCATGAACGGTGCTCGCTGCGCTCGTGCCAATCGTGCAACAAGGTCTCACAACGTTTGGGTGCCTCTCGGTTCAGATACCAAAAACGCTCCAGCAACAGAGCGAACATCAAAAAAGCGACCAAAAAAATCAGCCACAAAATATCCCCGCCGCGCTCCATAAAGCGCAGTAAATCCTCAAACAGCAGCTCCATCCTAGCGCCGCTCCATCCGACGTGCGATCAGTCCGGCGCTTTGTTGCGAGAGGATCTCGATAATGGCACGTGAACGTGAACGTACCAGCGCGTGGGCAAAGAGCAGCGGCACCGCGACGATCAGACCTTGCATCGTCGTCACCAGCGCCTGAGAGATCCCTCCGGCCATCAGCTTCGGATCACCCGTACCAAAGAGTGTGATCGCCTGAAAGGTCTCGATCATCCCCACAACCGTTCCCAGAAGCCCCAGCAGCGGCGCAACGGCGGCAAGCAGCTTAATGAGCGCTTCGCCGCGCGTAATGGAAGGCAACTCTTTTAAAATCGCCTCATCCAGACGGCTCTCAACGATCTCGACCGCTTCGGCAGCATTGGATTGATAGACGCTTAAAAGTCGGCCCAGCGGATTATCTGCCTTAGGTACGTCGATGGCCTTGAGCTGAGCAGAAATTTTGGAGCTGTGTATCAAGAGAATCCCTCCGCGCACCAGCGCGATGAACATTCCCAGAGCACCCAGCGCCAAAATAATGTAACCGATAACTCCACCTTGCGCCATGCGCTCTGAAGCCGTAGGCAGATCCATAAGCAGCTCCAAAATCGCGCCGCGAGTCGGGTCGATCACCGCGTCGCTGATGCCTGCAGGACGCTCTTGCATTCGTGAAGCCAGTGCAAGGTAGCGTGATTCAGGCTGACGCGGCAACTCAATGAGCTGCTCTTTTTCAACGTCATAGCGCAAAAATTTGCCCTCGGCTACCAGCGTAAAAAGTCCTGCGCGCAGTACCTGTGTTTTGCTAGATCTGCCATCGGGATGCACCACCTGCGCCTCAAACGAGGTCGTTTTACCCGACTCGACAATCTCTTCTAGCATCATCAACCACAGCTTTTGCAGCTCAGCCTCAGAAGGCAAACGCTTACTTTGCGACATTACATGTAAGGTTTCATAACGCCCCGGAATCTGCGCCGAAACGGCAGAGTTGCGCACCAACGCGGCCATATCGCCCGCGCTTTGGCGCACGACGCCAAAGAGTTCGCCCAGATTACCGGTGCGCTCTTTGAGGCTCTTTTCGCGTTCAACAATACGCGCTTCATTGGCTTCAAACGCCTCTTGCAAGCGTTTGGTCTCGCGACGCAGCGCTTCAAGCTCCGCTTTGGCCTCGCGCAGCGCTGCTTCGCGTCCCTCTTTCTCCTTCGCAAAACGCGCTTCACGCGCTTGCAGCTCCTGACTCCATGCGCTGTTTTGCGTTTTGACCTGCTGCAGCAGCGTATCGAGATCCTGTGCCAAAAGTGCAAGGGTTAGCCCCATCCATAGTGCGATCACTCTCACTTTGCACCTCCTGTTTTGACGATCGGCAAGCGCATCAGATCAGGCGCGGCCTGTTTTTTGGCGATCAGCATCGCGCTTTTAAGCGGCCCAGCGTAGTCGTTTGGAAGCGGCTCAAAATGTTTGGTTGCGGGATTATAGATGCCGTTTTGCGCTCCGTCGATACTGCGGTAGTAGAGCGCCAAACGACCGATGCGCAGCATATCAACCGTTTTGGTTTCACCGCCAAGGTCCAGTGCTTCACGATACACCTCAACCGTTCGGGCATATTCGTTCTCGCTCATGTAGGCTTCCATAATCTTGCGGTACTTCTCGCTCATACTAATGGAAGCTTCATTCATCATCACTTTAAGCCCCTCTATGCGTTCACGGCGTTCCTGCATCAAAAATGGAGTATCGACGGCAACCATCTCCTCAAGCGTCGCGATCATGCGCTGCATCAGCGGCAAAAGCGCCTGCGCAGTGTGATCGATCTGCGCGATCTGCTCCTCAAGCGACGTAATCTCACGCTCTTGCGACGCTACCATCTGTGCCATCTGTGTATTGTAACCACGAATGCGCTCTTGCTCTTGCAAAACGCTCCGATACTGCTCATAAAGTGCCGCGCTCGCATCATCGAGCGTCTCTACCTTTTGGGTGGAGGCGCGCTCCTGTATTTGTAGCTTCTGCGCCTCGTCTAACGTACCCTGCACGCTCTGCGCCCCAAGCGTTAGGGCTGCAAGCGCCGATATCGCAACCAATTTCACATCTGCTCCTTAGGCGTGTTATCGAGTTTAAAGTTGGCATCATAACAAGCTAAAGGTTACAAAATGATGGGCCATGCGGTTACATGTATGTTATTCGACGGCAATATGTTTGTAATCAAATCCGCTTAAGATTGCGCCGTGTCTTCCACAAAATCAATCCAAACAATGGAGTCCTACATGACCGCAAAACGTATGCTTCCGATCGCCGTCATTGCCGCTACGCATTTGATGGCGCTTGCCAATGCCCAGGAGGGGACGGAGCTTGGATCTGTCTCTGTCATCAGCCAAAAAGAGTCACTGGCCAACAACGTTGTTTCTAGCGACAACATTGCCCAGATGACCCCCATGACCGACGCCATGAACATGATCAACCGCCTTCCCGGCGTCAATGTCCAGCAAGGCGACGCCTTCGGTTTTGACGACTGGACCACGCAGATGACTATGCGCGGATTCGATACCGACCAGATCGGCTTCATCATCGATGGCGTGCCCAACGGCCAGACCAACTACGGCGGCGGTGCCAAACCCAACCGCTTCTTGGAGACTGAAAACCTTGAAGCGATCAGTGTCACTCAGGGTTCTGCGGACATCTCTTCTACCTCCAATCAAGCCCTTGGTGGAACCATCAACTACTCAACCGGCATGCCGACTAAAGAGGAGCGTATCAAAGTATCGCGCACTCAAGGCAGCAACAACATGGAGCGCACCTTTGTTCGCTACGACACGGGTCTCTTTAACAACGATCAAACCTCTGCATTCGTCAGCTTCTCTGATACCTTCGCCAACCGTTGGATCGGCACAGGCTCCAACGGCAAGTTCGAGCGCACCCACATCGAGGGCAAAATCAAGCACACTTGGGATGCCAACATGATCACGTTACGCGCTTCTTACAACGACCGTTATGAGAACGACTACGATTCCGTCAGCCTTGAGGAGTTCGAAACCAATCCTACCACCGACCGTCTCACATGGTTCTGGACAGGTAACCCTGCGTATGATCAAAACTTCGCCGAGACATGGGCCGGTAAGCGCAAAGACACGATGGTCAGCGCCACAGGCGACTTTATGCTGCCTGCCGAACTGCGCCTTGTAGCCGTACCTTATTACCACCACCAGCGCGGTGAAGGCCACTGGATGCCACCATACATCATCACTTTCAACCCCGATGGCAGCACCAACAAAGTCTACACCGACGAAGAGACCGGCGCGTACACCGCCTCACACCGCACCAGCCACTACGAAAACAACCGCTTCGGTACTACACTGAGAATCGAAAAAGAGCTTGAAAACCATCTGCTCGCTGCAGGTATGTGGTATGAGTTCCAAAACCGCGACAACTGGCGTTCATGGTACCATGTGCTTGATGAAGCGACCCACTGGGCATGGGATGACACCCCTTACTGGAAACAGTACGACTACAACTACGAAACCACCACTACCATGTTCTACCTCGAAGACAAAATGCACTTCATGAACGATGCACTGCAGGTCAATGTGGGTCTGAAGATCCACAATGTCGAAACAGATCTGAGTGATGAGATGAACGGCGGTTCATGGACGCAAAAGAGCGAATCGGAGCTGCTGCCGCAGATCGGTCTGGTTTACAACGTCGATGCCAATCACCAACTGTTCACCAGCTACTCTCAAGGTTTTAGCGCCAAACCCGACTATCTATTGGGCGAAGATTTCAAAGATCCCGATCTCAAACCTGAAAAATCGGACAACTTTGACTTGGGATATCGCTACAAAGACAACGCGCTGGCCATCACTTCAGCGCTCTACTATACCATCTACCGCGACCGTATCGGTAGCCGCGACCTCACAGCGGACGACACCGGAGATATCTTCTTTGATGAATCACTCACAGGATATTTCAACATCGGCGGTATCGAATCTTACGGCCTTGAGCTGGGCGCGACCTATCAGATCACCCCGACACTTAACGTCTATGCTTCATACACCTACAACAACTCTGAATACTCAGAGAGCAACCCTGCAGAGGGAATCGTAGAGGGCAACAAAGTGGTAGCACAAGCTGAAAACATGGCTGCAATCGATCTGACCTACACCCGCAACGGTTACCTGCTGGGCATCAACGCCAAATACACCGGCGAGCGCTACAGCAAACTCGACAACTCCGAAAAAGCACCTGATTACACCCTTGTGGGTCTGGTTGCCGGTTACAACAAAAACCTCAAAGATAGCTTCATCAAGAACCTCAACGCTCAAGTCAACGTCTACAACCTGACTGACGAAGAGTATCTTGCCAGCGTATGGAATCCAGGTTCTTACTACCTCGGCGCTCCACGCAACGTCACCTTTACCCTCGGCGGCAGCTTCTAAACCCCCTCTCCCCTTACGGGAGAGCCTTTTCTTTTAGCCTTACATGTAAGGCGTGAATAAAAGGCTCCTGATGACCAAAATCGTTCTCTCCTCGCTTTGCGTTGCCGCTATGGCCAATGACGTTTATGAAGTCACCGTGCGTCCGATCGGTGGCACGCTGCAAAACCGGATCGACTTTCTTTCGCCCGCACAGCTTCAAAGCAGTGTCATGAATCTGCAGCAATCTTCCCCCTACCTTTACAGCCCCGTCAAAGAGGGGATGCAAGGCGATGCGCTGCTGCTGAGCACTGAAGGCATACGGCTGACCAACGCCCTCTTTCGCAGCGGATCCAATCAGTATTTCAGCTTCATCCCCCGCGCTTTTGTACAGGGCATCGAAGAGGACGCCGCTCTGCGCAGCCTGCAAAACAACGGCATCGGCGGCGAGATCAATCAGCGGCTGGGGATTGTGCACAGCGGCGTAGGCGGAAGCTATACCCATTACAACCAAGGCATCGACGCCACCGCCGCCTATAAAGAGGAGCACGCCGCGCTAGGCATCAACGCCATCACCACCCAAAACCACCATGACACCTTCGGCGAAGTGCCGCATTCAAGCTACAACCAAAAGTCGCTCTACGGTGAAACCACGGCGCTTGACGCACACCGCCTCATCGCGCTCTATAGCCAAAGCGACGATCTGCCGCGCACCGACAACTACACACGCGGCGTCCCGTATGACTATGAGCTGCAGCGTTATCTACATGTAAGCGATCACTTCCACTATGGCGACACTGCAGGCACGCTCTCCTATCAGCGTTTTGAAGAGCGTATCGACGCCGACGGCGTACCCACGAAATCGCTTGATGATATGTACGGAATTTCGATTTCACAGCCTGTTGGAGACGCACTGCTGCTGAGCTTTAGCGACTACTTTGAGCGCATCGAATACAATGACGCCCGCTTCAGCCACAACACCCTCACGGCGCAACTGGCCTATCTTGGCTACCTTGGTGACGTGGAGCTGCTCGCGGCCTACAGCTTTGCCAACGCCTCCATCGGCGGCGATCTCTCGCGCAGTTTCAACGCGCACGGCGGCAGTGTGCGGCTGGGGTATCGCGGCGTGTTTGGCTTGGTATCGCAAAGCTACCGCTTCCCCTCCATCACCAACCTCGCCACCGCGATTTTGAGCGAAAAAGGGATCGATCTGCCCAACGACCATCTTCTGCCTGAACGCGCGCTCACCTATGCGCTGGGCTTTGAAGATGAGCGCATCCTCTTCAAAGTCTACTACCGAGTCCTCGATGATCTGATTCTTAGAATGCCGCTAGAGCAGCAAATCGGGGGCCAGCAAGCCTTTGAGACCGTCAATGCCGATTCGGGTTTTGCCACCGGAGCGCTCTTACATGTAAACCAAAGCTTCGGTGCACTGCACACCTACGGCACGCTCGAATACACCTACGGCGAAACCGACCGCGACTACTTAAGCAAAATCACCCCTTTTCGCGCCACGCTGCTCACCCAATACCGCGACCTCTTCGCCCAGTACGCCTACGCCTACAAAGGGGTGCACCTCAGCCAATCCGACCAAAAAGATGTGCGCATCGTCGGCCACAATGAGGGGTATAGCCTTCTTGATCTGGGCTACCGCTTCAAAGCCGCAGCACACGAAGTCAAAGTCATAGCGCACAACCTTTTTAACACCGAAGGTCGGGTGATGGCCAGCTCGACCGATCTGCCGGGGCGCTCTTTTAGCCTCTCGTACATGTATACATTTTAAGGAGATCTCATGCGTTTTTTACCCTTTTTGCTGCTTGGTTGGGCACTCTTCGCCCAAACCCCGCTGCCCACCAACGCCTTCATTACCCCTGATGCCGCCAAAGGGTCGCACTTTAGCATGCTTGATCCCAAGCTGCCCCACCTTCCGCAGTTTCGCGCCGGTCAAGCGGTCGCTACGGCGCTGAGCCCCGATGAACGCACCTTGCTGATCCTCACCAGCGGCTTCAACCGTATGAACCAACCTGATGGCACCATCGATCCAAACGCCTCAAACGAGTACCTCTTCGTCTTTGACACCAGTGTCACGCCCGCACGCCAAAAGCAGGTGCTTCAGTTACCCAACACCTTCTATGGCCTCGCATGGCACCCCAAAGGGGATCGCTTCTATGTCAGCGGCGGGGTGGATGACACCCTCTATGCGTTTGAACAAAGCGAAGGTCTATGGAACCGAAGCGCCGCGCTCAAGCTGGGTCATAGCGAAGGTTTGGGCATCGATATGAAGCCGATGGCCGCCGAAATCGCCATCAATACTGAGGGCAACTTAGCCGCCATCACCAACATGATCAACGACTCTCTCACGCTCATTGACCTAGAACACTTCAGCATCCTCGATGAGCAAGACCTCAGACCGGGCAAACAAAACGCCGCCATGAAAGGCGTCGCCGGAGGCGAATACCCCTTTGGCGTCGCTTTTGCGGGGGATAAACTCTATGTCACCAGTATGCGCGACAACGAGATCGTGGTGTTACATGTAAAGAATAAACGTCTTTCCATCACGGCGCGTATCCCCTCGCCAAGCCAGCCCACAAGGCTCTTGGTGCATGGCCATGAGCTCTTTATAGCGCAAAGCCGCAGCGACACCATCGGCGTGATCGACACCCGCAATGACGCCATGATCGGCACCTTCAGCGCCACCGCGCCCTATCATCTGCTGAATCAAACCCACCTCAAAGGTGCCAACCCCAACGCCATGACCCTCTCTGATGACGCCAACACCCTCTACGTCACCAACGGCGGCATCAATGCCGTTGCCGTGATTGATCTGCGGCGTGAACACGGGCGGGTGCATGGAGAGGTGCGCGGACTGATTCCGACCGGATGGTATCCAACGGATCTCAGCCTAAAAGAGAATCGGCTCTACGTCATCAACGCCAAAAGCCCCTCAGGCCCCAATGTGGGCGACTGCCGCGACAACCTCAGCACCGATAAGAATGCCAGCCTTACATGTAAAGCCAAAAACCTCTACACATGGCAGACCAAAAAAGCAGGATTTTTAGAACTCCCCCTGCCAAGCACAGAGGAGCTTGAGCGTCTAAGCCTCATCGTCGCGCACAACAACGGCTTTATCCAAAGCGACGCGCACAAAAAGGCGCAAGAGGCCATGAGCTTTTTGCGCTCCAAGATCGAACATGTGATCTACCTCGTCAAAGAGAACCGCAGCTACGATCAGATCCACGGTGCGATGGAGATCGGCGACGGTAACGCTTCGCTCTGCCTCTTTCCGGAGCCCGTAACCCCCAACCACCACGCCCTGGCGCGTCACTTCATACTCTTTGACAACTTCCTGGACAGCGGCTCTTCAAGCAACGACGGCTGGGTCTGGACGACCGCCGGCCATACCACCGAATACACCGAGAAAAACATCGCCATCCACTATGCCGGGCGTGGGCTTAGCTACGACAACGAAGGTCAAAACCGCAACCTTAATCTTGGCCTCGCCGATCCGCTTGAACGGACTAAAGAGGATGTGCGCGCGCCGAGTGACCCCGACTTGCTGCCGGGCATCGCCGACGTGGCCGCGCCTGATGGGCCCAATAGCGCGCCCAACGCCGGTTACATCTGGGACGCCGCTTTGCGCGCCGGACTGGAGGTGCGCAATTACGGCTTTTATGTGGATGAAGAGCGCTACTACCTTGACCCCAAACACCCCTCGTTTGTGAAGCTGCATCCGCGTCCCTTTGAGGCCAACATCACCCAGTCCTACCCCAACAAAGCCTCATTGCGCGACGTCACCGACCGCTACTTTCACGGCTATGACATGAAATACCCCGATCTGTGGCGCTATGATGAGTGGAAGCGCGAGTTTGACGGCTATGTGCAAAAGGGTGCGCTGCCGCAGCTGATGCTGGTACGCTTTCCCCATGACCACTTCGGCGCTTTTGGCGAAGCGGTCGCGGGGGTCAATACGCCGCTGGCCCAAATGGCCGACAACGACTACGCCACGGGGCTGCTCGTCGAAGCCATTGCGAGAAGCCCCTTTGCGCACAACACCCTCATCTTTATCATCGAAGATGACGCCCAAGACGGCGCCGATCACGTCGATAGCCACCGCAGCGTCGCCTATATCGTCGGGCCGTACGTCAAGCAAGGCGCGGTGATCAACACCCGCTACACCACCGTCAGTATGCTGCGCACCATCGAAGAGGTGCTGGGCTTGCAACCGCTGGGCATCAACGACGCTATGGCGCTGCCGATGAGCGAAGCTTTTGATCCCAAACAGCAATCATGGAGCTACCAGGCCATCGTTCCTGACGTGCTCTATCATACCGACCTAAGCCTCCCCAAACGCAGCAAGAAAGAGCCGCTGCCGCCTAAGGATCACGACTACGGCTACTGGGAGCGCGTGATGGCGGGACAAGATTTCAACACCGAAGACAACCTCGACGCCAAAGCCTTCAACAAAGCGCTCTGGAACGGGCTCAAAAGTGAACCGTTACCCCCACAACTTCAAGGAGAATAGATGAAAACCCTCTTACATGTAAGCCTGCTCGCGCTCTGGTTTCCCCTGCACGCCATCGAGACCATCGCCTTTGGCTCTTGCGCCAACCAGTACCACGACCAACCGATCTGGCACACCATTGCCAAACACAAACCCGAATTGATGATCATGCTGGGTGATAATGTCTATGCCGACGTGGAAGATGCGTGGATCGAAGAGGCGCGCATCAAAGGGCGCTCCAAAGCGCTCGATGCGAAGGTGACGCGCCATATCCAGACCCAATACGACGCGCTCAGTACCAATGAGGGCTTTAAAGCACTGCGCTCAACGATCCCTTTTGTCACCACATGGGACGATCACGATTTCGGCAAAGACGATATGGGCGGCGACTTTCCCTTTATCGACCGCTCCAGAGAGATTTTTCTACAATTTTGGCAAGCAGATCAAAATGCCCAAAGCGACGGCGTCTACAGCGCTTACATGTACGGCGAAGCGGGCAAACGCGTCCAAGTGATTCTGCTCGATTCGCGCACGATGCGCACGACGCAGTTTCGCGTGGATGAAGCCACCTACAAAGAGCGCCAGAAACGCCAAATGGGGCCTTATCTCGCCAACCCCGATACGCAGGCGCAGATGCTGGGAGCACAGCAGTGGCGCTGGCTTGAGGAGCAGCTACGCCAGGAGGCCGATCTGCGCATCATCGGCTTTTCGATTCAGTTTCTCGCCGATTTCACGGGCTGGGAGAGCTGGGCCAATTTTCCCAAAGAGCGCGAACGTCTGCTCTCGCTCATCGCCTCCACCCGCGCCGAACATGTCGTGATGCTCAGCGGCGACACCCACTGGGCGGAGCTAAGCCACCTGCATGATTCGCGCAGCTACGGCTTGTGGGAGCTCACCTCCAGCGGCCTTAGCGAAGAGTGGAGCGACGTTTCTCCCAATCAAAACCGTGTCGGAACGCCCTACGCCAAGGCCAATTTCGGGCTGATCCGCATCGACTGGAAGGCACGCCGCGTCACACTCGAAGTGCGTAATGTAGGCGATGAAGCGATCATCACGCAAAACATCCCTTTTGAGACCATGGAGTTTTAAAATTTACCTTGACAAATCAAAGTACAGCTTGTATAATTTCGCCTCACAAATATTGTGAAGCGATAAAAACGTCTCGTTAGCTCAGTTGGTAGAGCACGTCACTTTTAATGATGTGGTCGATGGTTCGAGTCCATCACGGGACACCACAAAGTCCGAAATTTCGGGCGCTTAGCTCAGTTGGTAGAGCGCTACCCTTACAAGGTAGATGTCACAGGTTCGAGTCCTGTAGCGCCCACCATAAATACATGCGGTGGTAGTTCAGTTGGTTAGAATACCTGCCTGTCACGTAGGGGGTCGCGGGTTCGAGTCCCGTCCACCGCGCCATGTTTTACTGTTGATGCTGACCCTTTCGTCTAGTGGCCAAGGACACTATCACTTCATGGTAGGGACAGAGGTTCAAATCCTTTAGGGGTCGCCAAACTCTTGAAGAAAATTTCGGGCGCTTAGCTCAGTTGGTAGAGCGCTACCCTTACAAGGTAGATGTCACAGGTTCGAGTCCTGTAGCGCCCACCATGACTTGCTTTTAAGTCAAGTTCATTACAATGTCACTCTTTTTAAATGCGCGGTGGTAGTTCAGTTGGTTAGAATACCTGCCTGTCACGCAGGGGGTCGCGGGTTCGAGTCCCGTCCACCGCGCCAGCCTCTTTTGTTCTCCTAAATCTTTATTTCATGACTCAATCGCTATAATCCCGCTTCTTTATTATCTTTACATGTAAGGATTTATTCCATGGGTTGGACCTGCCAACACGACCATCAAGGCCAGTGCAAACTGCTCGCTCAGCCCTGTATCCCCGGAACCAAAGGTTGTACGATCAACAAAAACGCAGAAGGGATCGTCTTTAGCCAACCGCTGCACTTCGGGTACGAAGAAAAGCCCCGAGAGCCGATCGACTACACCACCCTCTCACGGAGCCACTAAATGGCCAAAATTGCCATCGCATCCACCAAAGGCGGAGTGGGTAAGACCTCCATCGCTTTCTCTCTTGCCAAAGACCTCGACTACCGCTACATCACCAACGATATGTCGATTGTGCTCAACAAATACAAAAAAGCGAAATACTTCCCGCGCAACATACCGCTTTATGATGACACCGTCTATGACTTCGGCGGCTTTGTGGATGCGCACGCCGATGAGATTCTCAACCAAGTCGATCTGATCTTGCTGCCCACCATCAACGATCTCAACTCCATTATGAAGAGCCAAATCCTCATCAAGCAATTCAAGCACAAAACCATCCTTGTTTTTGCCAATATGATCGAAAACGAACGTGACTACGAAGTGATCAAAGAGGAGATCCACCGCTACTTTCCGGGCCTTGCTTTTACCCACATGCGCCGCACCAAACTGCTCAAAAACGCTCTAGAGACCGGTATGAGCGCCACAGAGCTCTTTTACTCCAACCCCCAAGCCCAATATGTCTACCGCAACGCTTTTGAAGAGTACAACCGTCTACTCGATCTCTTCAAGCGAGATGTTGGCGCGTCACAAAATCTCTAAAATAGCCCTCTTCACGCTCCAGCGCTTCGGGGCTGCCCGATTGCACCACACGTCCGTTTTCAAGCGCGTAGATCCAGTCAGCGTGGCGGATGGTACTGAGCCTGTGGGCGATCACGATCATGGTTTTGCCCTTTAGATGCGCACGCAATGCCTCAAAGAGATTCGTCTCGGTCTGCACGTCCAGAGCCGAGGTGGACTCATCCAGAATCACGATATTGGGTTCATGCACCAGCATTCGGGCGATGGCAAGGCGCTGACGCTCTCCGCCGCTAAGCCGAATCCCCTCTTTGCCGATACGGCTCTCAAGGCCGTCGCTGAGCCTAAGCACCACATGCTCAAACTGGGCGATCCGCAGCGCCTCCCAAAGCCGCTCATCTTCTATCTCACGACCGAAGGTGAGGTTATGGCGTAAGGTGTCGTTAAAGAGGCGCGGCGATTGCAACACCAGCGCAATATGATCACGCAGCAACCCCAAACCGATCTCACGAATCGAGATACCATCAATCAGAATGTCGCCTTGCTTGATCGCATAGAGTCCCAAAATTACCTGTGAGAGCGTTGTTTTGCCGCTGCCGCTCGCCCCTAAAAGCGCCACCGTCTTGCCCTGTGGAATCACCATATCGATCCCATGCAGCACCTCTTTGACGCCATAGGCAAACGAGACGCCGCGCAGCTCTACGGAGTTGGTAAAACGCCCCTCAAAGGGGTTATGCAGCGTCTCGTAGCACGGCTCCTGCTCCAGCGCCATAATCTCCTCTAGCCGCCATATAGCCGCTTTAGCATTTTGAAACGAGAAGATGATCCCGATGAGCTCCTGCAGCGGCGTGATCATAAACCACAGATAGCCCATGATCGCAAACATCTCTCCGATGCTGATCTCGTCCCACAGCACCATCACCATCGACGAAGCGCGCAGCAGCTCAAACCCCGCTAGAAAGATCACCCCCGAAAGCTGTGAAGAGGCTTCGCTCTTCCAGCCGAAATTGCCCGAGGCTTCACGAATGGCGCGGGCATTCTCGATCATCCGCTCGATGTAGCGCCGTTCCTGATTGTGTGCACGGATCTGGATAAAGTGCTCCAGCGTCTCAGAGAGCGCGTTTTGAAAACGCTCGATGGTCAGGTTCTCTGTTTTTTTGAGCTCCCGCACCTTCCGCCCCAGCATCGTCGTAAGCGTTACGACGGTGGGGTTAAGGGTGAGCAGGATCAGCGCCAACTGCCAGTTGAGATAGAACAAAATTGCGCTGATACCGATCAGCGAGAGCGAAGAGATCAGAAACTTGGAAATCCCC
Source organism: Campylobacterales bacterium (assembly GCA_016938735.1). GTDB lineage: Bacteria > Campylobacterota > Campylobacteria > Campylobacterales > Sulfurimonadaceae > JAFGUB01. Next base: position 34,707 of record JAFGUB010000008.1, read on the forward strand.
GTAGCGATAAAGGTATCGAGCGTGTTGATATCGGTCACCATCTTTGCGCTCACCCCGCCGCCGCCGAGCGACTCGTACTGCGCCACGGAGACCCGCTCGAGATGGCGCAAGAGCTTCTGTCTCAGCGTAAAGACGATTGCTTTTGAGATCTTCGTAAAAAGCCGGGTTTGCAAAACGTTGAGGAGAAAAAAGGCAATGCGCAGCGCCAAAGTGACCCCAAAAACAATGATGATATAGTCCATCGGATCGCTTGGCACATAAAGCCGATCAATGGATGAGGTGATGGTGCCTCCTTGCGCCAGAAGCACCTCATCGATCAGCAGCGGAAAGAGCAGGGGCACGGGCAGACTCACCAAAACTGCCAAAAGTGCGATCACCTGTCCCAGCATAATGCGCTTGCGATGGGGCCGCAACATCGCCAATAATCCCCTCCAGCCGATATCCATCACCGCCTCCTCAATTTGAGGCTCCATTATACCGACTCGCAAGGTAGGCTATAATCACGAAAAGCCAAAGGATCGCCATGTTTGCCCTTTTTGCATCTCTTCAGGCTCTATGGCGCGCTCATGCCGCGTAAAATCGCCATCGTGGGCGGCGGTGCGGCAGGACTTATGGCGGCGATCACCGCCGCCGAAGCGGGCGGCGATGTGTGGCTATTTGAGCGCAACAGCGAAGTAGGCCGCAAAATTCTCGCTTCGGGCAACGGCCGTTGCAACATCTCCAACACCACCCTTCATGCCGGCAACTTCTTCGGCCAGAACCGAAGCTTCGTGAGCGACGCCCTGCACGCCTTCAACTTTCATCACTTTCAAAAATTCTGCCGCAGTATCGGACTCTTTTTGCAGATTCAGCCCGATGGCAGGGTCTATCCGCTGACCAATGAAGCCAAAAGCGTCAAGATGCTCTTTGAAGAGCGCTGCGAAACTTTACATGTAAAGATATGTTGCGACGCTCCGATCACCCGAATCGACACCGTGGCCAACACCTACACCCTCCACACCCAAACGCAGGAGTTTGAAGGGTTTGAGGCGCTCATCATCGCCACCGGCAGCGAAGCGGCTCCACAGCTTGGCGGCTGCGACGACGGAATGCGCTTTGCCAAGGCCTTTGGGCATGAGATCCTGCCCACCTACCCCTCCTTGGTCGGGCTGCATCTCGCATCACCCTACCCCCAAGCCCTCTCAGGCGTCAAAACCACCGCAGAGCTGACTTTGTGGATCGATCGAGAAGCACACGGAACGAGCGGCGGCGATCTGCTCTTTACCGCTTACGGCATTTCGGGTTTTGCGGCCCTTGATCTCTCACAGGGCGCCGCCTATGCCCTGATGCAAGGCCGATCGGTTGGCGTCTCGATCAACCTGCTGCCGCAGTTTCAAACCCAGGAACTCGCATCACAACTGGGCAAACTGACTGCATCGATGCGTGAACGCACCATCTACGCCCTGCTTTGCGGCCTCATCAGCTCCAAAATCGCCCCCCATCTACTCCAGAGTTGCCGGATCGATCCCGCCACACCCTGCGCCGGAATCGGCACCAAGACGCTCAAGCATCTGCTGCACACCCTACGCGAATGGCGCTTTGAGGTGACGCAGACGCACGGCTTCAAACATGCCGAGGTGAGTGGCGGCGGCGTTTCGACGGAGATGATCGATCCTCAGACCATGGCCTCCAAACGTCACAAAGGACTCTATTTCGCGGGCGAACTGCTCGACGTGGTCGGCGAACGGGGCGGCTACAATCTCCACTTCGCCTGGGCCAGCGGCTATCTTGCCGCCAAAGCCGCTAGCCGATCATAATCGTAAAGCAGGCACCCTTTTCAAGATTATGGACACTGATCGTTCCTCCTAAATGGCGCTCGACGATCATCTTGGCCATGTACAGACCCAAGCCGGTTCCGTTTTTGCCTTTGGTGCTGAAATAGGGTTCAAAAATACGATCGATAATCGCATCATCTATCCCACCTCCACTGTCAGAGACTTCCACGCTTACCCGTCCATTCTCGTTTCGTTTGCAAGTGATGGTGATTTTCTTCTCCCCTTCGGGATGCAGCAGTATCGCATCGACCGCATTGTTGATGACGTTCATGATGATTTGGACCAACTCATTGAAATAGCTCTTGACCCGTATTCCCTCGGCGCAGAGATATACCATCTCGACGCCGGAACTCTTCATGCGCGCCGCCATAAACTGCATTGCCCGCTCGATCACCTCATCGATGTTGCACTCCTTCATCTCCTTGTCAGGTTTGAAGTAGGTTTGAAAGTCATCAACGGTCTGCGAGAGGTAGCTCATCGTATCGGAGATCGTATCAAGTATCTCTTCATAACCCTCAAGGTTTTTGCCGGCAAGCATCGCTTTGAGCTTGTAGTTGGCAATCAGCAGACTACTTGTTGAGAGCGGTTGACGCCACTGATGCGCCACCATACTCATCATCTCCCCCATCGCCGCCAGCCTCGATTGCGCGATGAGCATCTTCTCTTGCTCTTGGACTTCAAGAATCTTCGACTCCAAAGCAACCGTACGCTCATGCACCTTCTGTTCAAGCGTCTGATTCATCATCTCCAACATCCGGCTGTGCTCACGGATGCGATCCGTCATATCGGCAAGGGCATTTTGGATAATACCCGCCTCGTCTTCACGCAGGGTATGCGGAAAGCGACCAATGCCGTCAAGCGGACTGAAAGAGCGAATTTTTCTGACCAAGCGCTGCATCGGCTCAAAACTTTTACCTAACAAAAAGAAGATTAAAAGCAGCATCAGCGCCATCGAAGCGATATACTGGAGCGTAAAATAGGTATGTTTTTTGCGCATCTGCTCAAAAAACTGATTTGAAAAGCTCACCTCCAAGATCCCTAAAGGCGCTTCACCGACGCGGTCTGCTATCGATATGGAAAGCGTATGCGCCTGGACTCCTGCACCATATTTCACATAGTTTTGATTGCCATAGCGGTAAAGAACGGCTTCTCGAGGATCCCTCAAAACAATTGAGAGAATATTCGGTTTGTCTTGAGCGATGGTCTCAAGATAGTCCCGATTTGAATCGATCAGCCCAAAAGCGAGATTGGTCTGAACCACCGGTACCATGGTCTGCAACAACAGTGTATTTCTCGCACTTTCAGCCTCAAGAATCGTTTGGTTGACGGAGTGGTTGTGCCAATACTAATGCAAAACGAAGGTGGCGCCAACCAGCAGTGCAAAGAGCAAGACGATTTTGTTCTTGAGGTTCAAGATGTTCCTCACCGATGCTCCTTCACGTCGCGAAGATTCTATTGTAGCGTCACATATAGAAAAAAAAGCTTTCAAATCGCCTTCCTGCGCTACAATGTAACCATCTTTTTTTTGGAGTGTGCCATGACTGCTTTAATCATTGCGGCTGTCGTCGTCTTGATTCTGGTGCTGATGTATAACAGCCTTGTGGGGAAAAAAAATCAGGTCGAAAATATCTTTGGAGGAATCGATACTCAGCTTAAAAAGCGCTACGATCTGATTCCCAATCTTGTTGCCAGTGTGCAGCAATATATGCAGCACGAACGCACACTGCTTGAAAAGGTGACCGAACTGCGCACTCAAGCGATGAACCCGCGCCTGAGTGACGAAAAGAAGATGGCGCTTGATCATCAAATTTCGGGAATGCTGGGCTCCATTATGGTTGCCGTCGAAAACTACCCCGAGCTCAAAGCCAACGAAAACGTCATGCACCTGCAGCAAACCCTCCATGAGGTCGAAGAGCAGATTGCCGCCGCCAGACGCGCCTACAACCAGGCCGTCACCGACTACAACAACGCCATCGAAATGGTTCCCACCAACTTCATGGCGCAGTGGATGGGCTATACGCGTAAACCGGTCTTCGAGATCAGCGAAACGCAGCGTGAAGCGGTAGACGTTAAGGCGCTTTTTGATCGCTGAGCATGAAATCTACCAGTGAGCTGACCGATTTTTATTACAAAACCCTCTACCCTGATCTCAAAACCATCGAAGAGGAGCGGTTGCGGCTCAAAAGCAAGCTGACCACAACCTTCGCCTTCATCGGGCTGATCGCTGCCATCGTCATGTACGGTATTTACGATGCTACGGGGACGCTTAACGACGGTATCTTTATTATTGGCTTCATTGCCGTAGCCATCGGTGGTGTCGTCTACAAAATGACCGTACGCGACTACACACAAACCTTCAAACAAAAGGTGATCCGACCCCTTGTTAGAGCGATCGACGAACAGCTCAGCTATCAGCCTGAAGGCATGGTCGGCCAAATGCGCTTTGAACGCTCAGGTCTCTTTCGCCGCTCGATCGACCGCTACGGCGGGAACGATTATGTTCGCGGCGAGATCGACGGAGTACCTATCGAGTTTTCCGACCTGCACGCACAGTATCAGACCAAAGACTCCAAGGGCAACACCCACTGGCACACCATCTTCCAAGGACTCTTTATTGTCTCGGAGTTTAACAAACACTTCAAAGGCACCACCTATGTCCTGCCCGACAGCGCTCAAAAGAGCTTCGGAACCCTCATCGGGCAATGGCTGCAATCGACGACGGGTTCACACGGGGAGCTGGTCAAGATGGACGATCCCGAATTTGAAAAGCACTTCGTCGTCTACGCCTCCGATCAGATCGAAGCGCGCTATATCCTGACCCCTTCGTTGATGGAGCGGCTCAACCGTATCCGTAAACGCTCCAAAGCGGAACTCTACATCGCCTTCGTCTCTTCGCATCTCTATCTTGGCATCTCGACAAAGCGCGACCTCTTCGAGCCGAGCGTCTTTCAATCGTTGCTGCGTCTGGAGCAGGCGATGGAGTATATCGGCTATCTCCATCTGGCTATCGGTATGGTCGAAGAGCTCAAACTCAACCAGAAACTCTGGAGCAAATCATGAACCCACCCCCTTCGCTCTTACATGTAAGCCTCGAAGACTTCTTCACCTTTGAAGTACTGAAGCTTGCCGTAGTGCCGCTTCTCGTCACAATGATCGTGCTCTATCTTCTCTTTTTTTCTACCGCCGACGTTTTGCTCACCCAGATACATCAGATCGAGCTTGAAGCGCAAAACCCAAGCGGAGGCGAAGAGGGGTTGCTGGCATGGGCGCTGCGCTACTCGCTCACATCGTGGCTTGCCGGTATCTTACTCTACACGGTCGGGATTGTGGCGGTGATGTACCTCTCGATTTTCACGACCCTGCTGATCGTCGGCTTTATGACCCCTTGGCTGGTTGAGATCGTACGACGACGCCACTATCCGCAAGAGCAGACGCACGGATTTGGCAGTGTCGGCTCGGTGTTGTGGCACTTCATCGTCACCTTTGGGGTGATGATACTGCTCTTCTTGCTTCTACTGCCGCTCTATTTTATCCCGCTGCTTGGACTGCTGGTGATTCATCTCCCCTTTTACTACCTTTTTCATCGTCTGCTCAACTACGACGTCGCTTCGACGATCTGCTCCAAAGAGGAGTTTGCGCTGCGAATGCGCACGCAAGGCGCGACCATCAGAGTGCACACCCTATGGATGTACCTTACGACGCTCATTCCCTTTGGGGCGCTCTTTGCGATGCTCTTTTATGTGCTTTTTCTTGCACACTTCTATTTCAGAGCCCGTCTGCAGCCTACGGCTTTGATCGAAGCAGCAGCGTAATCTGCTCGGCACTTTGCGGTTTGGCATAGAGAAAACCTTGAATTTTATTGCATCCGTGGGTGAGCAAAAACTCTTTTTGACGCAGCGTCTCAACCCCTTCGGCAATCACTTCGAGATGCATGTGACGGGCAAGGTCAATGATCGTACATGTAATCGCTTCATCCTCTTCGTCTCCGGGAATATCCCGAATGAACGAAGCATCGATTTTGAGCTTATGAATCGGCAAACGCTTTAACAAAGAGAGTGAAGAGTAGCCGGTGCCAAAATCATCCATTGCCAGTGAAATACCCGTACTTCGGATCTCCCGCAGCCTGTTGATCGCCTCATCAGGATGCTCCATCACATACCCCTCCGTCACCTCCAGTTCGATCCATTCAGGTGAACAAAAACGCTCTTTGATGATGGTGCGAATCGATTCAAGAAGATTTTTTTGGCGCAACTGCTTCACAGAAAGATTGACGGCGATACGTCCTGGGTTCAGCTCCTGCGATCGCCACAAAGCGGCCTGAGCGGCTGAGAGCTCGAGCACCCTCTCGCCCAAAGGCACGATCAATCCCGTCTCTTCGGCAAGCGGGATAAATTGCGCCGGGCTGATGCGACCCAGTTTCGGGTGCATCCAGCGCACCAAAGCCTCCATACCGATAAGGGTGTTGTCTCTGCAATCATATTGCGGTTGATACTCCAAAAAGAACTCATCATTTTGCAGCCCCTTGCGCATGGCTGATTCCATAACCACCCGCTCCATCGCCCGCTCCGTCATATCGGCCGTGTAGAACTGATAGGTGTTACGCCCCTCCTCTTTGGCCCGATACATCGCCGCATCCGCGTTGCGCAGCAGCTCTTCGGCACTCAGCCCGTCATAAGGATAGATACTGATCCCGACACTTGCCGAAGTGTATAACACCTGATCGCGATAGAAAATCGGTGAGGCCACCTGTTCTAACAGCTTCTCCACAATATCAATCACGTCGTTTTGAGAGCTGCACGCCTCAAGCAAGATCGTAAACTCATCACCCCCCAGACGCGCCACCGTATCAACACTGCGCACGCAGTGTCCAAGCCGATTGGCCACCTGCACGAGCAGCTCGTCTCCGGCACCGTGTCCCAAAGAGTCGTTGATCTGCTTGAAGCGGTCAAGATCCAAAAAAAGTACGCTGACACAACTTTGATCACGCTGTGCGCGAAGTATGGCATGTTCTAGTCGATCCATCAACAAAGCACGATTAGGCAGTGCAGTGAGGGGATCGTGGTGTGCCATATAATCCAAACTCTCTTTTTGTTCGCGTAATTGGTTCTGTGCCATCAAATGAGAGGTCACGTCATGCCCTACTTCGATAATGGCACGAACCGCTCCATGCTCATCAAAGAGCGGCGTTGCGGTCAATTCATAGTAGTGCGTCCCGCCGCGTACGCGATGCTCATGCAAAACAGTCGATCCGACACGATTGTGCAACACTTCATGTAAAGGGCAAGGATGCGCCAAGCCGTCACACGGTGTTGTGCGGTGATGGGAGACCTCATAACATTTGGGCAGATGCGGATCGGCGATAAAATCGGCATCGTAGTGTTCTTTGGCTACTTTATTCATCAGCACGACGTTGTAAGTGGCATCGATCACCATCACCGATTCGCTGACCCCGTCAATCACCTCCTGCAAAAAGCGGTGTTGTCGGTCCAGGGCTCTGGTCTTCTCCTCGACTTGAAGGCTTAAAGCCTCGTTAAACTGCTCAATATGACGACTCTGACGCCTCGTGTATAGAGCAAACCCCAGCATCGCCACCATCCAGTAAAAAATGGTGATGGTGATCAGCAGATCGCGCCGACGTTTTTCGATACGGGAAAAATCAAGCTGATCATAAGGAATGAAGAGCAGAAAATGGGCCATCGGACCGCCGCCGGGATCATCCATGTGATGTAACGCCAGCAGCTCACGGCGCTTTGGTAGATCGACAAAAAGACGCTGATCCGCCAATAATTTCTCATAGTCGATACTGCGCAGATAATCCAGATGCGGATGCGAAGCATTCAAATTGACCACATAGTAGCCGCCGACAAAGAGCTTGGAGAAGGGAAAACGGATTTGCTCATAGTAGCGTTTGTCGGCCAAAAAGATCGGCATCACCCCTTGCGCCGCAACCTTTTCTGCCACAGAGTTGAACTTCGAGACGATCTCAAACATTCCGATCAGCTTCCCCTCGTGATAGATTGGAACGGTCGATTTAAAGGTCATGTCAAAAAGTCCGACACTGATACTGCTTTGCGCCTTGCCGCTTTGCAGCATTGCGGCAAGATCGCTGCGGAAAGAAAGTAGATTGTCCCCGGTCTTATGCGTCCAACTGCGATAAACGCTTACCCCGTTGCGATCGATCACCTGCATCCAAAGATACTTCAGCGGTGTCTGCTCACGCAGCATGGAGGCCATCGGCTGCAGATCAATCTGCTCCGTATGACCGCTTAGCAGCGCTTGCTTGATTGATTCATCACCGGAGAGCGCTAGGGCAAGCTGAAAGACCGATTCGGCCTTGGCGTCGATATAGAGCTGCACCTGACTCTTGATCTGATGGGCATGCTCTCGGTAGAGCTCCGTACGCAACCCCGTTACGTAACGTTCGATGATACCGTATCCGATCCCCAGCACAACCATGTAGATCAAAAGCGACCAAAGGGTGTAACGCCCAAAAAGCGCATTTTTGCGATACGGCGTACTCAAGTCAATCCTTTAAGATTGCGATATAAAAAGCTATTATACATGACCGGCAAAATTTCACCTCTAAGCACCCTCTTCTACCTCGACAATTCGTTGCAGTGTTGCCAAAATACCCACCTTTTGCGCGGCGCTTACATGTAAGTGCCAGCGCACCCATAAAGCTTCAAACTCCTTGCTCACAACGTGTGCGCCGCCTTGGACTATGGCGTACTCCACCCTACCCGTATGCATATACGGTGCGCGCAGCACCAGCAATTCGCGTTTTTCATACGGCAGCATGAGCGCCGTCTCCACGACGGCGTTGACGGCGTCGCCGTAGGCGCGCACCAAGCCGCCCGTGCCAAGCTTGATCCCTCCGAAATAGCGCACCACAATCACCCCAACAAGGATCAGATCATGCCCTTGGAGTACATGTAAAGCCGGTTTACCCGACGTACCGCGCGGTTCGCCGTCGTCGCTGCTCCCCTCGACAATCTGATCATGCTCGTTGAGGGTGCGAAAAGCGGTGACGAAATGACGCGCCTTGGGATGCTCGGCGCGCAGGCGCTCAAGCACTCCGCTCATCTGCGCATACGGCATCAGATGGGCGATAAATTTGGATTGTTTGACGTCAATCGTCTGTGAAAAGTGGTCGTTACATGTAAACATCGGCCTGCATTTTATCTTAGTGTTCCTACAATAGCGAAAAAAGAAGGAGCGCCATGTACAGCGCCATTCACGACGCCATCGCCGCGTGGTACGGCGCACACGGCCGCCGCGATCTACCCTGGCGTACCCACCGCGACCCCTACCGCATCTGGATCAGCGAAATTATGCTGCAGCAGACGCAGGTTAAAACGGTGCTTGAACGCTTCTATTTTCCCTTTCTCGAAGCCTTCCCTGCTCTGGCGGATTTGGCAGCAGCAGACCTCGACGATGTGCTGAAAAGATGGGAAGGCTTAGGCTATTACACCAGAGCCCGCAACCTCCACCGCGCCGCAAAGCTCTGCGTAACCTCTCTGCCCCAAGAGGCCGCCGCACTCGAAGCGCTGCCGGGAATCGGGCGCAGTACGGCCCACGCTATCGCCGCTTTTGCCCATGACGCGCCCCTGCCCGTGCTCGATGCCAACGTGAAGCGGGTTTTGTCACGTTTTTTTGCCAGAGAGGAGCGCGATGAGCGCATCTTGTGGCAAGACGCCTACGCCCTGCTCGACACCCGAAGACCTTACATGTACAATCAGGCGATGATGGATATCGGCGCGATGCTCTGCCAAAGCAGAAACGTTACATGTAACGCCTGTCCTTTGCAGAGCGGCTGCCAAGGTCAAAACGACGCGCTGCGCTACGGCCGCGCCAAGGCCAAAAAGAGCGTCCCTTCGCGCCACCGCGCCTTGCTGGTGCTGTGGCGCGAAGGCAAACTCGGACTGATCCGCAGCGAGGAGCGTTTTTTGCACGGATTGTGGGGCTTTATGCAGTCTCCCCTGCCCCTTGAGGGCAGAGCTTTGGGCAGCTTCGTCCACCGCTACACCCACTTTCATCTCCACGCCACCGTTTACGAGCCCGCCGACGCCCCCGACGACGAACGACTCGTCTGGTTTGATCGCAGCGAGATCGCTACGCTCTCACTGAGCACCGCCGATCACAAAGCGCTCGCGCTGCTCGATGCGTTGTCGTCATAGAGATAGAGCATATCGGCATATCCTATCTCGTAGCCCTCTTTGGAGCGCGGCATCGGCAAGAGGGTAATGCTGCTACACGGGCTCACTCTGGCAAAGTGCAGGTTAATCCCCAGATGATAGGCCATGTGCATCGAGCCGGCAAAGACGATGAGCCGATCTTGAGCGCCCGAACCTTCCGCAATCTTTGAGACTTCTTGCGCCATATACTGATCCCACGCCGCCTGCACGCGGTACATCCGTGCTTCGCACCCTTGCGCACCCTCGCAGTGCTGCATATACGGCGCAACCAGCGCACGATGAGCGCCGATACCCAGATCCAGCCCCTCGTAAAAACGGCGCAGCGCTTCGTCCATGCCGGAGAGATTTGCATCGCGGATCGACTGACGCTGCGCTTTGGAGAGGTTGATCCCATAGAGTGTTCCGCCGCTCTTTTTGACCGCATCATAGATCCGTCCAAAACTCTCAAATCCAAAACCGACCCGCGCGCTCCACCCTATCGCCTCTTGTAACGCCTGCGCGTCGATGGCGCCTGCCACATAACGTGCCAAAAGTTCGTTATCGCCCGGCGTAAACCATTCATTGGCGAGCACCACCCGATAACCTCGTCGGTGCAACGCCTCCACCAACCGCGCCACCTCGGCATGCCAGCGTGCCTGATCGTGATGGTCGCCGACAAAGATCACCTCATAACGCGCCAAGCGCTCAGCCGCCGTTTCGAGCGTCAAACACTGCTCCCTCTTCAGATCATAGTAGTGCAGACACTGAGTCTGATGGCGCAAAGGGGGCGTTTTGGATGCACAGCCCACGAGCACCAAAGCGACCAAGGCCAAAACCCAAACCCTCTTCATGCTTCCTCCAAAGTGGTATAATGACGCCAAAAAGAGCAGATGACGCCATGACGATTTTACAAAAAGTGCGCAACCATTTTATCAACGCATTTCGTGAACTCTTTTTGTATCACCACAGTTCGCTCGAATTCCGCGCCAAGCTCTTTGCCGCCATTATCGCCGCCAATCCGAGTGCAGGCGAATGTGAATATGCCGTCGTGGCCAAAGCAGGACTACAGATCTACGATGATCCCGACCGAAGCAACTCTCTGCTGCTCACCGTACACGAGTATGTCGATAAAGTCACCAAAAATAATGGATTAGATCTCGATACGCTGCTAGCAGACATTGTACGCGATCTACGTGATCTACCCCGCTACAGCCAGAAAATCAACGTCCTCCAACTGCGTCCGCTGCTTGATTGCCACCATGACGAAGAGAACCGAATCTATCAAGAACGGATGCTCGAACTGTTTACGAATTTACGCGAAGAGTATATGAACGGCGCTCAATCTTTCGAAGGCCGATAAGGCACTAGTTCGTACCCTTCACCCAACAGCTTCATCACGCCGCCCGCAAGGTTTTTGACATTGTACCCCTGCTGCGCCATAAAATGGGCCACCTGAGAGGTGCGCGACCCCGTGCGGCAGATGAGCCCGATGAGCTGCTCTTTACCGCCGAGTGCGTCCATTTTTTGCAAAAAACTTTCCGCATCATAGCTGCCGTCTAGCTCAAAAAAAGTGATACAGTGCGATCCTTTGACAATCCCCGTCTGACGCCACTCCGGGGCCGTGCGGATATCGACCACCACCATTTCAGAACCCTCCAGCATCGCTTGATCGGGATAGACGTTAATACTCATTGTGACACCTTTTTTTATGGATTAAATGCTTACATGTAACTACAGACGAAAACGTTCTTCATCAAAAAAAGTCTCATCGGAGATGTTGGAAAAGGCCGCATTAATCGAGACAAAAAGATCGGGATAGGTCGATTCCATCTGCGAAAGCGTCGTTTTCATGCTCGCTCTGGCATGAGGCATCTTGACATCAAAACGCATCGCGGGACACGCCTCGTCGCCGATGGTGGGCATTGCATGCTCCCTCGCCGCCGCCGCAAGCTGGCGCTCACGCATCTGAATCAGCGGACGAATCACGATCACGCCGTTCTCGGCGCGGTATTTGGGCGCGAGTGAGCGCATCTGGCCGTTGTAGATCAGATTCATAAAAAAGCTCTCCGCCGCATCATCAAGATGATGTCCAAGCGCAAGCTTGTTGCAGCCGTAGTGCTGCGCCGCCGTGTAGAGATAACCGCGCCGCATCCTTGAGAAGAAGCTACAAAAAGAGGAATTTTCACGTATCTTCTCACCGGCGACGTCGTAAATGTTGGTGGCGTAGACCTCATGGGGGATCTCATGCTCCGCGCAGTGTGCGCGCAGCGCGTCGAAGTTTTCGCCCATACCGTAATCGATCGTCACCGCCAAAAACTCAAAACGAAACGGAGCGCGACGCTGCATCAGCTTGAGTGCATGTACCAGCGTCAAAGAGTCTTTGCCGCCACTAAGCCCCACCAACACCTTGTCGCCCTCTTCGATCAGGTTGAAACGTGCATTGGTGCGCCCAAGCTGGCGCATAATCTTTTTACTGAGCGAGATCATCAACGATTTTATCTAGCATCCCCATCACAAAACTGCTGCTGCGCTGCGACGAGTGCTTCAAAAAGGCATCAAAATCAAAGGTCGCGTCCATATCGGCGCTGTCGCTAATGGAGCGCATCACGAAAAAAGGAACGTCCAGCGCGTCACAAACCACCGCAACCGCCGCGCCCTCCATCTCGATCGCATCGGCGTCAAAAGTCGCTTTGATCCAGCTCTTTTTGGCTTCATCGGCGATAAACTGATCGCCCGTCGCAATGATCCCTTTTTTCAGATCGATTCCCTTCTCATCCGCAACCGCCTTGGCAATACGCAGTAGCTTCGCATCGGGCTTAACAAAGACCGCCCCCTCAGGCACATAGCCGTGGGGATGACCGAACGCCGTGATGTCCAGATCGTGCTGACACAGTTGCGTCGCCGCAACCAGATCACCGATCTTGAACTCAGGATTGACACCCCCCGCCACTCCGGTAAAAAGCAGCATCTGTGCGCCGAATTTTTCTATCATTGTGCTTGCGGTGAGCGCCGCATTCACCTTACCGATCTTGCTGTACGCCAGCACGATATCTACACCTTTGTACTTCGCTTCGTGATAGAGGTTGCCGCCGTAGCGCACATCATTGTGTTTTTTGAAAAAGGCAAGCAGCGGCTCGCGCTCGTCAGGTGCCAAAAAAGGCTCCACCTCTTCTAGCATGGCACCCATTATCGCTATTTTGACTGTTTTACTCATCTCGTTTGATCATCCATTTTTGTACTTTATGCAGGTGCGCACCCAGCGTCGCTTCAAGCACACCCTCTTCAAAATTATTCAGCCGATACTCTACCGCTCCGCGCGGCGTAATCACCCGACTGCCGCCCCAAAAGCCCACGCCGTCTTCAAAACCGACACGATTGGCCATCAGAACATAGACCCCGCACAAAATGGCCGCTGCCTTAGCCAGCGCATCCCACTGTTTCTCTATCCCTAAGCCCTCTTCACTAAAATCACGCGCCGGTGAGGCTACAAGCAAAAAAAGCAGATCGATCTTTAGCTCAGATAGACGCGTAAGCGTCTGCGCGCGCCACAAATCCTCACATACCACCATCGCGGCGCGACCGAAACGGCTCTCAAACGCCTCGATCTCATGACCTTTGCTAAAGTAGCGCGCCTCTTCAAACATCCCGTAGTTGGGCAGATGCATTTTGCGATGAATATGCACGCAACGTCCCTGCGCAAAATAGAGCGCAGCGTTATAGATCTGCCCCGACTCTCGAATCGCCGCTCCGATCACAATCTCTACATGTAAGCTCGCTTTGGCAATCATCGAAAGCTCTTCAAGCGCCCATGCATCCTCAAAGAGCTTATCTTGCAGCATATAACCGCTCAACGCCAACTCGGGAAAAAGGAGTAGATCACAGTGTGCATACTGTTCGATAATCTCCAAAACCGCCTGAAGATTGCGGCGGTGCAGCGCGGGTGCGGATTGAATCAGTGCTACCTTCATGAAAGCGCTTGCAATGCCTTTTCGAGTGACTCCATATCAAACACGTTCAAGGTTTCGCACTCCGGGGCGATTTTACGGTTGAGTCCGCTGAGCACCTTGCCGTTACCAAACTCGATCATCAGATCAAGTTGCGGTGCCACGGCGGCTATCGAGTGCTTATAGCGCACGGGCTTAATCAGTTGATCGCTCAACAGCTCCAGCGCTTCGGCTTTGCTTTGATAAGGCTGCGCCGTGACGTTTGAGATCACCGGAGCGCAAAAACTGTCGCGCAATAGAGACTCCATCTCCGCCCTAAGCGGAGCCTGCGCTTGTGATAGAAGCGGACAGTGGCTCGCTACCGACATATTGAGCAGCATCGCGCGCTTCGCACCAGCAGCCTTGAAAACGCTCTCCATCGCAACCAAATCGGACTTCAGCCCGGCAACCACAATCTGGCCCTCTTGGTTGTAATTGGCCGGCCATACCTTCTTGCCCTCACGCAGTGCTTCAGCGCAAAGCGCTTCTACCTTCGCATCATCAAGACCCAACAGCACCATCATCCCAGCATCTACCCCATCGCAAGCCGACTGCATCAAAGCGCCTCGGCGATGCACCAAGGCCACGGCATCGATCACATCGATAGCGCCGGCGGCGGCAATAGCGCTAAACTCACCCAGAGAGTGCCCTAAAAAGAGAGACGGAATGATCGGTTTAGCCTGCTGGAAAAGGGTATAAGCCATCATTGAGACCAGTAAAATCGCTGGTTGCGTGTAGGCCGTTTCGTTGATTCGCTCATTTTCTTCAAACAGTAGCGCTTCAAAATCAAAGCCTAAGCGCACTGATGCGGCTTGAACAAGGGCTTTTGCCTCCGCAGAGTGTTCTACAAAACTTCGTCCCATCCCAATACTTTGGCTTCCCTGACCGGGAAAAATTATGCCAATTTTTTGCATTCACTTCCTTTTTTAAATCTCTAAATCAAATGCGTCATACTCTGCAATTTTTTTGCGCAAGGTATTTCTGTTGAGTCCCAGCCGCTCGGCAAGTTGCAATTGTGATTTAAACCTCTTCATACCCGCCCTGATCAGTGGCACTTCGTACAGATGAAGAAAATCACGATAATCATTGTTGGAGCCGAGCTTGTCTATCAAAAAAGACTCCATTACCCCCATCAATTCACTTTCGTTAATATCACTCAGCAAATAATGTATCGTAATTTGACGACGAAGGGAGTAGGCATTGTTTGAGAGATCCGGTACGATAGCGGTAGACTCAAAATCCTTGTTGACACCAAATATACTCTTAGCCTCTTCAATAAACTTCTTTTGAAGCAGTGTAACATCTTCCGGTCGCTCACGCAGAGAAGGAAGCTGCAAGCGAATCGAAAAAAATTCATCCCCAATTTGCATCAGATTTGAAGTTGTCGCTACGACACGTGTTTTATGCTCCTCAAGCAGATCATATAAGCGTGTAAGATTAGGCGATTTTTCTATGTGAGTGATTATGAGCACATTCGTTGTCGGCAATGCAGCTAAGATAACATCAAAATTTCGCGCGTCAAACACTGGAGCTTCTGGAAGGATAAAACAAGCAAGAGCGGTTTTACCCGTTCCATGTTCGCCGCCTATGAGTGCATTGACACTTAGGCTTTTTAGGAGATTGGCAGTTTTGTAAGCCTCTTTCGAGGCATCAGAAGCAGTTAAAAAACTAGTGGCAACCACAGCTGTGACCACCGCTCCCGCAACAACCTGAATCACTCATTCTGTTTTCTGCGGGAATACCGGTCATTGCTTCCTCAGCCGAAGCATCACGCACGCTGTTGAGCGTAACGCTGAACATCAAATCTTTGCCTGCCAGAGGGTGATTGAAGTCGATCACAACAGCCTCATCGCTAATCTCTTTAACGATGACCTGCACCGTACCGCCATCTTCGCCCTGTCCATAAAGCGTCATTCCGACGTTAAGATCAATGCCGGCGAATTGCTCTCTTGGAAGTTCTTGGAGCGCTTCATCGTTATAAGTGCCATAAGCATCCTCAGATTTCACTAATACGTCTGCACGCTCACCAATAGAAAGTGTTGCAATCCCTTTTTCTAGACCGGGAATAATTTGACCTTTGCCAAACATAAACACAAGAGGCTCTCCACCCAAATTACTATCGATAACGGTACTGCCGTCACGTACTTCATACTGGATGGATACGATTTGATTTGTTTCAATTGCCATGATAAGTTGCCTTCATTTTTCGGGGATTGTATCATAGTTTCCTATGTAAATGCTGAAAACTATCTGCTAGCTATGGGAGCTTATTCAGGCGTACTTGAGCATCAGAAGCGAGTTTGTCGGAGGGGTAGTTGGCAATAATGGCTTCCAAAAATCGTTTTGCGTTTTCTACATCACCTGTCTTTTCCATGCAAACCGCACTGTGCATCATCAGCGTCGGCATGTAGTCAGCCTTGTCGAATAACTTGGCACTTTCTTTAAAATATCCGAGTGCTTTAGCATATTCACTTTTATAGTAGTAGATTTCACCGATCATATAGTGAGCTCTAGCCGGTTTGTAATTTTTTTGGATTAGATGGGTATACAAAGCGATTGCTTTATCATACTCTTTCTTCTTGTAATGCGCGAAAGCTTTATTTGATATTTCAAGGCTGCTCGCAGACGTACCCTCAACCGTTGAGGCAGTCCCGACTTTTAGGCTCTTACCTACGGTGCTTTTAAATTGATTGACGTCATTAATAAGGCGATTGAGTTCGTCTTTAGTAACATAGTTTGTATTAATGGCATCAATCAACTGTGTCAGCTCTTTGAGAACCGTTTTAATTTGAACGACTTGGGCTTCGCTAACGGCAATTCGCTCTTCGAGCTTGATGAATCTTTGACTCATTTCACTCTCGCTCATATCACGGGCGCTTTGAAGCTGTTTGAGTTCTAGAGTTTGTACTTGACTTTTTTCATTGAGACCTTCGACAATAGACTGCAAGCCGTCCATACGTTCCTGAATAGACTCTACGCGGCTAAGTTGACTAAAGGTTTTCTCTTCGATGGTGTCAATTGCTTTTTTTGTCGAGAGAATCTGTTTTTCCGTCTCAGTCAACCCATAAGGGTTTGGACTGTCAAGCTTGCCTGCACCGAACGCTGAGGGTTCGGCTGCGAACAGCAAAGAAGGCATGAGCAGAAAAACGATTCGTAACATTATTAGGGAAGAAGTTTAAAATCGACGCGGCGATTTTGTGCCCAACACTCTTTAGTCTTATCGTTGCAGACAGGATTGCTCTCACCGTAGCTAACCATAGAGATGCGCTCGGCATTGATTCCTTGATTGACAAGAGAAGCTTTAACGGTGTTGGCACGCTTCAAACCAAGTGCGTAGTTATACTCATCGCTACCCCACTCATCACAGTTACCTTCGACTTTAACAGAGTAACTGTTCGCATCAGCTTTAACCATATCCGCGTTACCGACTACTTTGGTCTGCATATCGTCGGTTAGCTCAAATTTATCGAATGCGAAATGAACACTTTGAAGCTTAGACTCAAGCCCGCTCATACTCATTTCGTTACTATCCGTGCCTGTAACTTGAGCATCGACGCCAGAATTAGCACTAATCGTCTCACCTGAACCTACACCGCTTTGTCCAGCGTTTGCATCGCGGGTCGCATCGATTGATGGATCTTTTGAACTACAACCAGAAAAAATCAAAGCCGCCAAAACCGCACTAGTGAGTAACACTTTTTTCATCGCCTACACCTTTTTTGAAAAATCTTGGAATTATATAATAAATTCCTTTGCAAAACATAAATCACCAATCTAGTGACTGAATTTTTCCACCTTTTAGAGGAAAAAGAAAATTCTTATTTTGAACCAAACGAATAATACCGATAGAGCTTTGACTTTGATAGTTTTTAATGAATAAAAGCGCCGAACCATCACGAGAAAAACGTGGAAATTCATTGACTCCGGTAGCCGTTAATCGTCGGATAAAGTCGGTCTTCATGGAGATTAAATGAAGATTAAAAGTGTTGGCTGAAAATGCATTGGAGGTTTCTCGTGACTTATAAACTATATAGTCACCATGGACTGTACAAGCCACATTACTTTTCCCATAATAAACCAATTGCTCTACACTTTTAGAATCAATTTTTTTTGTAAAGACGTTTGGATAGCCCAAACGGTTGGAAATAAATACGATGCCGTCAGTACCGAGGAATTGCCCGCCAACATCAATCCCGCTGTAAAAAGTAAGCTGTTTATAACGACCATTACGTACCTGATATAAATAGATATCAGGTTGACCGTTCGGCGCCATGGTCAACAATAAACGCTCTCCATCGTCACTCACATCAGAGCAAACCATCATTCCGTCAGAGTCAAGTATCTTTCGCTTAGCACCTGTTTTGGTATCAACTCGATAGAGCGTGGGGCGCTTTTCGTTCAATGATGTATAGTAGATGACATCCTGTTCTTTATTTCCCCATTGCGGAAATATGTTATTTCCGCCTTTAACAACCGTATACTGATACGTTAAAGTAAAATCGGAGATAACGATTTCGCTCGTATTACCAGCCGTCATACGTGCAAAAACGACCTTCCGTTTCATCCACTCAACAGGTGCTTCGCCCATACGTTCATTGACATCAAAAGCAATCGCGTGTGCGATGAAAATCAAAAGCTCTTGCTGACGTATAGAATAACGTTTTTGTAAGATCATTCGACCTTTTTCAAAAAATTTGATATCTGTTAAATAAGTATCATCTTCTAATGCTACACGATAGCGCAAAACATACTCTTTATTTCTGTTCTCGGGTGCTGGATCATCGTTATAGTCTACATGTAATGCATCACGATCGACATTGAATAAACTTAAGACATTCATATCGCTGATCACTATACGTGCAAACTTCAATCCTAGGGCTTGCTCACTCGAAGGGGTTGCATTTTCAACTGACAGATGGGGAAGTACATCTGTCTTTTTTATCACTTCAATCGTTGCATCAGAACCGAACGCCGCAATGGCAAAACACCATATCCAGAATAAAAAACGCATGTTACTCCTTAGCTACAAGTTTAATGTCAATAGACATTGAAATCCCCTTGGGGTTTTTTGGAAATGCAATAGTAGTAATTCGAGACTCAATACGATCCACCTCTTGATTAAAAAAAGTATTACCGGCGTATGAGATAACACGCCAATCCTTCAACTTACCATTAGCATCAACCCAAATCCTTACTATTGCCACCTGCCCCTCCGTATTGGGCGGCGGGAAAAAACGCTCATATACTATCGCTTGAATTTCAGCCATATACGCATCAACTTCATCCGCCGATGATGCAGACGGCTTACCCCCAGAAGGTGCCGTAGCCTTCTCCAATGAGTCTATTTTATCAGAGAGCGTCGATTCCCTTTTTTGGGTTGGCTGTATTCTCTTTTGTATCTGTGCAAGCTGTCTATCATCAATAGTTTTAGCAGGCGCTTCCTTTTTGTAAACGATCTTTTGCGCCGATACATTAGAAAAGAGAGATGAAATATCAGCCTTGGAGGCCTCAGGCTTTGATACGCTTTTTGCCTCTTGTTTCGGAGGCATAGGCTGTGTCATATCTTTGTGAGATTTACTTGGGGTCGGCGAAATCATCTCAAGTGAAACAGAGACAAATTGATCCTTCTTGAGACCATAACTTTTCGTCTCTTTTTGTGCCAGCAGGACATTAAAAAAGAGTGTCATGAGCAACAAAAAGAATGATATTGAAAAAAAACCGCTTATGTAAAAAAAGGTTTCGTTTTTATCCATCAGTAGCCAAAGAGACCTCACTGAAGCCTGCGCGTTTGACCGAAGCAAGCACCATCATAACAAGACCGTATTCGAGGCTTTTATCCGCTCTTATCATGACACTAGATTGTTTGTCCATTTGCTGTGCATAGTTGAAAAAATTGTCGCCAAAAGAGGCAAACTCAAAATAATTACTATTGACTTTGATCTCTTTTCGTGCGTTGATCGAAATGTCGATCGGCTTTTTCTGCATACTCTGCTTTTGTGCGGATCCTTGAGGAAGCCGAATCAGCTCTTCGTAAACAATATTGGGCGCAATGACCATCAATATAGCCAAAAGAACCAACATCACGTCGACAAGCGGCGTAATGTTCAATTCCGGTTTCTCTTCCCAATCATACTGCATCAAACACTACCTTGCTATCAAGGCATCAGCTTGCATCCGGATCAGTCCAATCAACTCAAAAGATTGGCGTTTGAGGATCTGATGATAGGTGTAAGCAAAAATCGCCACAAAAATACCAGCAGCTGTTGCAATGAGCGCATCGGATACACCTGCGGCGATGACGCTCATAGATCCTGAAGCTTGTCCTATATCTGTGAATGTATCTAGAATAGAGACAACAGTTCCAAAAAGACCGATAAACGGTCCAGTCGATGCAACAATCGAAATAAAAGAAAGACCCTTAGTAGCATCCTTGGTTGCAGCATAATGCGCAAGATCAAAAATCTCTTTAGAATACCTAGATGTTATTTTTAAAAAATGGCTCAAATAAGAGCGTTCCGAAACATTTTGAGCGCCCATCAGCAACCCCTCAAGGGAAGCGCTCTCTTTTTCGCGCCATTGATGCAGTACCAGCAGTCGATACAAAAAAATCCAATTGATAAAGACGAAATAGAGAGAAAGCAATCCCAACACAACAAGTGTGACGGGATGACTTTTAAGATAAAAATCTATCAACGAATCAAACATTAATAAATCAGTTTTTGGGCAGCGCCCTCAATTTTTGCTGCGACTGATGCGATCGCAATATTAGAATCAGAGACATCACGGAGCAGCGTCTTAGCGTCATCAAGCGCTTTTGCAATTTCACTCTCATTTTCACCCCGAATGGCAACCGCTCCATCAACTAAAACGACGACTTTCTCTTCATCAACCTGCACTACACCCCAGTTGACAACAACAGACTCTACCGTTTTGTTCTCTTTTTCTATATCAATGACACCGGCTTTAAGCAGTGTGGTTAAAGTGGCATGCTTTGGCAAAACACCGAACTCACCCTCTTCACCCGGCAGTGTTACGCTCAAGGCAGATCCGTTATAAATCAATCCGCTTGGCGTAATCACCTCAAGTTTTAGCGTTTCCATAGTTGTCCTTCGTTTAGCAACTACTTGCTTTTCATTTTTTCAGCTTTTTCAATCGCCTCGTTGATATCTCCGACCATATAGAATGCACCCTCTGGCATGTGATCATACTCACCGCTTAGGATTCCTTTAAAGCCTTTGATTGTATCTTCCAATTTAACGTACTTTCCTGGAGAACCAGTAAATACTTCTGCGACAAAGAAGGGCTGTGAAAGGAACTTTTCAATCTTACGTGCTCGTTCAACAGTTGACTTGTCTTCTTCTGATAGCTCATCCATACCCAAGATTGCAATAATATCTTGAAGATCTTTATACTTTTGCAACGTCTGCTGTACGCCGCGCGCAACACTATAATGCTCTTCACCGAGAATTTGTGGATCGAGTAGACGAGATGTTGAATCAAGTGGATCAACCGCAGGATAAATTCCTTTTTCAGCAATTTTACGATTCAAAACCGTTGTTGCATCTAGGTGCGCAAATACAGAGGCCGGCGCAGGGTCTGTCAGGTCGTCAGCCGGTACATATACCGCTTGAACGGAAGTAATAGAACCATTTTTGGTCGAAGTAATACGCTCTTGCAAAGCACCCATCTCTCTTGCCAGAGTCGGCTGATAACCGACGGCTGAAGGAATACGTCCCAGAAGTGCCGACATTTCAGAACCGGACTGAGCAAATCGGAAAATATTATCGATAAACATCAATACATCAAGATTTTTCTCATCACGGAAATACTCTGCCATCGTCAAGCCCGTCAATGCGATACGGTTACGCGCACCAGGCGGCTCACTCATTTGACCATAACACAAGGCAACTTTATCAAGTACGTCCGATTCTTTCATTTCATGGTAAAGGTCATTACCTTCACGTGTACGCTCACCAACACCTGCAAATACAGAATAACCGCTATGCGCCATAGCTACGTTGTGAATAAGCTCCATGATGATTACCGTTTTACCTACGCCGGCACCACCAAACAGACCTACTTTTCCGCCTTTGGCATAAGGAGCAAGCAAATCGACAACTTTAATGCCTGTTTCAAACATTTCAGTGCGTGTGCTCTGCTCAACCAAAGCAGGAGGATCTCTATGGATAGACCACATTGGCGCGTCAGTAACTTGATCGCCACCGTCGATTGTCTCACCGATAACGTTGAAAATGCGTCCCAGCACCTTGTCACCGACAGGAACCTTAATCGGAGCTCCGGTAGCATTGGCCTGCATGCCACGCACAAGACCCTCACTCATATCCATAGCGATGGTACGAACGCGACCGTCACCCAGGTGTGCCGCTACTTCTAGAATCAATCGGAAGCTGTTTCCTTCAACCGATGCATTTACTTCGATTGCTTCGTTAATTGCAGGAAGATACCCTTCGAAATCAACATCAACAACCGGACCAATTACTTGAGCAATTTTACCAATCATCTTTTCTCCTCTCGTTATTTCATAGACTCAACACCGCTGATGATCTCGATCAGCTCGGTTGTAATCGCTTCTTGTCTGGCTTTATTAAATTTCACCTTCAGAGACTTAACCATCTCTTTGGCGTTGTTTGTCGCCGCATCCATAGCTTGCATACGTGCACTGTGCTCTGCAGCCACTGAATCGATTAATGCGTAATACATGTTGTATTCAACATACTTCTCGATCAAAGAGTTAAGCATTTTTTCGTGATCTTCAGCTTCGATTTCAAGAACAGACTGTTTTAACTCTTCACAATCATACGCGTCAACATCGACAGGTAGAACACGGATGGTCTTAAGTTCTTGAGTGATAACGTTTTTGTACCCGTTATACACAATGTAGACTGCATCAATTTTACCTTCATAGTAATCCTGAATCGATGTCTGGATAAACTCTGCGGCACGCTGCATGTCAGGAGCGGAACTTAGATCTTTAACAGCATCAAGCAATTCGACTTCATTATAAGTGAAATACTCGATCCCCTTCTTACCGATCCCACGCAAGCGCATCTTGATTTTTTTCTCTTTGTGCTCTTCCATCAATTTACGGACTGCCTTAATCGTTTGCATGTTAAATCCACCGCACAAACCCTTATCAGCCGTCACGAAAATAATATCAACCATAGTCGGTGCGTCTATTTTTGCAAAAGCGCGGCTTTCGATACCGCCTACCTTTTGGCACTTAACACGCAACGCAATCTCCGCTATGACTTGATTGGTTTTCTGAGCAAAAAGACGTGAGCGCTTCGCCAGCTCTTCTGCTCGACGCAGTTTCGCTGTAGAAACAAGCTTCATAGCACGCGTCGTTTTTTGCGTGTTAGAGACACTCTTGATCTTTCTTTGAATCTCTTTCAAGTTAGCCATAAGAGTCCTTATTTAGCTACGAAAGTTGTCTTGAACTCTTCAATAGCTTTCTTCATCAATGCGCTGGTATCGTCATCAATCTTAGAGGAGCTTCTAATATTCTCAAGAATTTGTGGGTAAGAAGCCTCTACAAACGGATAAAGCTCAGCTTCAAAACGTACAACGTTGCTAGCGGCTATGTCATCAAGATATCCTTGGTTACCTGCAAAAATGACAAGAGCTTGCTTTTCTGCAGTTAAGGGCGAATATGGAGGCTGCTTCAGCACTTCAACCATACGCTGGCCACGCTCGAGTTGTTTTCGGCTGACTTCGTCAAGATCTGATGCGAATTGTGCAAAGGCTTGCAACTCACGATACTGAGCCAAATCTAGACGCAATGTTCCCGCAACTTGCTTGGTTGCCTTAATCTGGGCCGCACCACCGACACGTGACACAGAAAGACCTACGTTGATCGCAGGACGAATCCCTGAGTTAAAAAGGTCGGTTTCCAAAAAGATTTGACCGTCAGTAATTGAAATAACGTTCGTCGGAATATATGCCGCGACGTCTCCAGCCTGAGTTTCAATAATCGGAAGCGCCGTCAGTGAGCCTGCACCCATCTCGTCGTTCAGCTTAGCTGCACGCTCGAGCAGACGAGAGTGTAGATAAAAGACATCCCCTGGGTACGCTTCGCGGCCTGGAGGGCGGCGGAGAATCAAAGACATTTCACGATAAGCAACGGCATGCTTGGAAAGATCATCATAAACGATAAGTGCATGACGAGCATTATCGCGGAAATATTCTCCCATTGTTACACCCGCATATGGTGCCAAAAACTGCAGTGCAGCAGATTCAGCAGCAGTAGCGGAAACAATGATCGTATACTCCATGGCACCATGCTCTTCAAGACGACGAATAACCTGAGCGACTGTCGACTGCTTTTGACCTACTGCAACATAAATACAGACAACACCGTTACCTTTTTGATTGATAATAGTGTCGAGCGCAACCGTAGTTTTTCCGGTCTGGCGATCTCCAATAATCAACTCTCGCTGACCGCGGCCAATCGGCACAAGTGCATCAATCGACTTAATACCCGTAGCCATCGGTTCGTGAACAGATTTACGGGCCATAATACCGGGAGCCTTCTCTTCTACGAAGCGAAGCTCACTTGCCTCAACAGGACCCTTTCCATCAATAGGCTCTCCAAGAGAGTTGACAACACGGCCAAGCAGCGCATCGCCTACAGGTACGCGAAGTAGCTTGCCAAGTCTGCGGACTGACATACCTTCGCGAAGGTTTTCACCCTTACCAAGAACAACGATACCTACACTGCTCTCCTCTAGGTTCATTGCGAGACCTTGAGTGCCCTCTTCAAACTCTACCATCTCACCAGCCATAACATTGGCCAACCCGTACACCTGTGCTATACCGTCACCGTATGTGACAATTTTTCCCGTTTCATTGATATCAACATTCAATTCAAAGTTTTCAATACGCTCTTTGATGATTGAACTGATCTCATCTGCTTGTATTTTTGCTACCACTACCTATCTCCTCTCATAATTTAAATTGCTTTAAGAATGTGTTCGATCAATTGCGAATTAAGACGATTTTTAGAAAAATTAACCTCAATTCCTAAATCTTCAACTTCCACCTTGACACCATCAAAATCATTCTTTACAAATTCAAGCGTGATGATCGCGCCCATCTTTTTGTGCAGATTGAACGCCAAACTATCTATAATGGAGGCGTCGATTACCGTATCGGAATAGACTCTGCCGCTAAAGCTATTTTTTTCTTTGGCAAGTGCTTTTTTCATTTCGACTGCCATAGAAGGAATCAAATCGATTCGTCTTTTTTCAGCCAACAGACTTAACAAATTTTGTAGCTTCTGCTGAGCGGTATGATCAATCAAAGAGCTTAAAAGCTTCTGCTTTTCGGCTGCACCGATACTTGGGTTGCGCAGAACGGCTTTAAATTTAGCGATTTCAAATGCATCAGCAAGCGCATCCATGATATACGACATTTCTTCAAATGAAGCCAAGTCTACGGACGCTCGCAAAGCCTTGACATAACGTTTTGCAATCAATTCCTGCATTTAAGCCACCTTCTTCAGCACAATCTGAGCCATAGCATCTTTATCGAAACCATCGCTCTCTTGTTGTAGCAGATCGCGCATAACCGTATCGACGACGGTACGTACCATTTTACGCTGTTCTAAATCCATCAACGAGTGATGTTGTTTGGTGATATTTTCAATATCAGCCTCACACTGGCGTACGATTTGCTCACTCAAAATTTTGTTCTCTTTTTTTGATGTTTCAAGCAGATCTGCAGCAACTTTTTGAGCCTCATCAACTTTTTTGAGCGCACGCTCTTTTGTTAATTTGGACTCTTTTAGCTTCTCTTGCACCCGCTCTAATTCAGCTGCAATACCTGCACTTCTTCCCTTAAAAAAACTCTTGACAGGATTGGCAAGAAGGTAATACAAAATACCGACAAAGATCAAAAAG
Organism: Campylobacterales bacterium; assembly: GCA_016938735.1. Classification (GTDB taxonomy): domain Bacteria; phylum Campylobacterota; class Campylobacteria; order Campylobacterales; family Sulfurimonadaceae; genus JAFGUB01. The sequence continues at coordinate 60,596 of JAFGUB010000008.1, forward strand.
TTGAATGTTCTCCAAACAATATCGGTACCCCCCTCACCGCCGGAAGCCATAGCATAACCCGACAGAACTGTCAGAGAAAGCAATATTTTAATCATCATTCCTCCTCACTAGATCTGTGCAAATTTTGCTTTAACCGCTTCTTTGAAAAGCGGTAGTTGAGACAGTAATGCATTTCTCAACTGTTCTCTTTGAAGGCCCAAAGAGGCCTCAAATTCATCATAGGCTTTAGCCAGTTCGGCACGTTTTGCTTCTACTTTACCCTCTGCCAGTTCTTTAGCGTCAGCTATCACCTTCTCACGCAATGCGGCCGCTTCCAGTTTAGCATCATTTACAATCTTCTGCGCCTTAGCTTCCAAAGCGGCGATTTCAGCATCGTTGTTGCCAACTTCACTCAAATCGCGTGCAATATCCGCATCTCGCTTTTCCATGTATGAAAAAAGTGGATTGTATAGCCAACTGTTAAGAAGCGCAATGAGAGCCAGAAATACGACAATCGTACTGCCGAGCAGTATCGGACTAATATCTAACATATCACCTCCTAAAGTTGCGAGATTATACAGTTTCTTATTTGAAGCAACAGTTAAAGATTAGGGAGAAAGTTAAAGTTAGACAGGAAGCTATTTAGACAGTAACCGAACTGTAGACATTAATCAGCTTTCAACAAGCGCTAAAAAACGCTCAACTTCTGCCTGGTCTTTAAAATCAATCGTCAATTTACTTCCTTGGGCCTTACATGTAAAGCCAAACATATTGATGCGCTCTCTCATCTTTGCAAGATCAAGCATCACCATGACACTAACCTCTTTTTTTGACTCCGACGAAGGCTCTTTAATGCTTTTAACCATACTTTCTACGTCGCGAACGCTCAACTTTTGCCCGATGATAGAGTTGGTCATGACAATTTGATCTTTATCCGAAAGACCAATCATCACCTTGGCATGTCCCATCGTAATCGCCTCATCAAGCAACGCTTTTTGTACTTTTTTATTAAGTTGCAATAACCGTAATGTATTCGTAATATGGGTTCTGCTTTTATGGAGTGTCTGCGCTAGTTGCTCATGGGTTAAATCGTGCATTTTGATCAACTCTTCATACGCTTGTGCCAGCTCGATGATATTAAGTGACTCACGCTGAATATTCTCAATAAGGGCATGCTCACGCATCTGCTCTTGAGTAATAGAAACCACAATAGCCTTGATTGTTTTCGTCTTGGCCAGCTTGCAGGCACGCCAACGACGCTCGCCTGCTACCAGTGTAAACCTGTCACCGTCTCGCACCACGATAATAGGCTGTAGCAAACCATGATCTCGAATAGAATCAGCAAGCTCTGCCAAACCCTCCGGATCAAATGTTTTTCGGGGTTGATAAGGGTTTGGGCGAATATCGCCTAATGCAATCTCTTTAATATCACCGCGTTTTTGTGGCATCTCATTGGCATACGCCTCTTCTATCTCTCCCAGTAGAGCTCCAAGACCGCGCCCCAATGCTTCTTTTGCCATCGTGCTCAGGCCAAAATCGTATGTGCAAGATTTTGATAGGCCGTGGAACCGCTCGACTTGACATCGTAGAGGATAATCGGCTTACCAAAACTAGGACTTTCAGCCAACTTCACGTTGCGTGGAATGACGATAAACTCATCATCAAGATCCTTAAAGAGTTTGCCCTGAAAATGCTGCCGAAGATCGGCAAAAACTTGTCTCGACAGATTATTTTGACTGCTGTACATCGTTGGTAAGAAGCCTTTGATGGCCAGCTTTGGGTTGATCGTTTTTCGCACAAGTTTTACCGTATTGAGCAACTGAGCCAACCCTTCAAGAGCGAAAAACTCACACTGAATAGGGATAATTACCGAATTGGATGCGGAGAGGGCATTGATCGTCATTGGTCCTAGCGCCGGAGGAGAGTCGATGATGATATAGTCGTAATCATTTTTGATCGGCGCAATCGCGCGCTTGAGAATCAACTCACGACCTTTGCTGTTACCAGCATCATAATACTCTTTTTCAATCCCCACTAAACCGATATTTGACGGCGCTATGTGCAAAGTCGGAAGCGTGGTTTTTAAAATAACATCGCTGAGTTTTTTGGTACCGATAAGCACATGATAGATATTGAACTCGTAATCGTTTCGATGATATCCCAACGATGTCGTCGCATTGGCTTGCGGGTCCGCATCGATGAGCAATACCTTTTTCTCGGCAACCGCCAAAGATGCTGCTAAATTAACCGCTGTAGTCGTTTTACCGACACCGCCTTTTTGATTGGCTATGACAATGACTTCGTTATTCATCGCTGACTGTATATCCTTCCGCCTTGACTCATCAATGAGCCGTCTTCCATCATCACGGCATCAGCAAATAATATTTTATTATCTTTTGTGTATGCTTTATGACCTCTGTAGAACTCAAATTCTAACTGATACTTTATAAAAACTTGCTTCCAGAGAATATATTGTAGTAGTTTTTCTTGGTAGGCTTCGAGCAACTCATCAGGCCCGCAATCAACATCCACCACACCAAACCCCTCCGGTGCCGATGCAAGGTTCACACCGATACCGCAAACGACCGCATCACCTGCAAGCGTTGTGATACAACCACCTACTTTCAACTCTTCAAGATAGAGATCGTTAGGCCACTTAAGCCAAACTTTAGAGCCTCGCTCTTTTAATACGCGCTGCATCTGATACATAAAATAGATCGATGCAGATTCCAATTTAAGATCAAACGGCAGACGCTCGCGCGCAACTGCAATAGAGAAAAAGAGATTGCCAGGTACCGAGATCCAAGAGTTCCCACGACTTCCCATCCCCGAGTGCTGCCGCTTTGCAGCAATACAGACGGGTGGCAACAATTCAGTGCTTCTAAGCGCGTTAAGAAGATATTTTTGAGTGGAGTCAACCGACTCAAGCCAATAGGTCTGCAACCTTAAGCCTTGCCCCATTGATATAGTCTACACTGCTCATCTCTTTTTTTGAAGGCGGTTGTAGTGTAAAAATGCGTAAAGCCCCGCAAGGTGTCCCGACTATAATACTCCCATGGTCTACATGTAAAATTTCACCGCTTCTCCTGCAGCTTGGAAATTCAGGTGCCGGCGCAATTTTTTTGAGCTTCAAACCGTTTTTAAGAAAGATTCCCGGCCATGGCGTAAAAGCGCGATAGCGATTATAAACACCCAATGCATTGTCAAAACACACCTCTCCGTCACTTTTGACGATCTTTTTGCAGTAGGTTGCCTCGGCATCCACTTGTGCCGTCGGGGTGAGTGTCGCAAAGATACCCAGCACTTCCGGAGTCATTCGTGCCGCTAGGCGGGTCAAGCGTTCAAAAAGCGACTCAGCCGTCTCATCCGGACCAATCGCAATGCGCTCGATAAGAAGTACCGCGCCGGTATCAAGCCCTTCATCCATCAACATAGCACTGACGCCCGTTTCGGACGCATTGTCGAGTAGTGCTTGCTGAATCGGACTCGCACCGCGGTATTTTGGGAGGATTGAAGCATGCAAATTGATGCAAGGGGCATGTTCGAGAATCGCTTTAGGCAAAATCTGCCCATACGCGGCCACAACAATAAAATCGCAAGGTATGGCAAGCAACGTCTCTACTACGGAGGGTTCTCGAAGTCTTTGAGGCTGATAAACCGTTATGTCATGTTGTGCCGCAAGCACCTTGACCGGCGGCGGCGTCAGCACCATCTTCCGACCTACAGGTTTGTCCGGTTGCGTGTAGACGGCCACCACCTCAACCAAGGGGGTCTCAATCAAAGCGCGCAAAATCTCGGCGGCGTACTCCGGCGTCCCCATAAAGATGACGCGCATCTCATGCCTCTCTTGAGAAGAGCGTACCGCTATCGTGCTTTCCTTCAATCAAAAAAGCGCGCACGGTCTGAAGATTAAAGCCGCTGGCCAAAAACATCGATCGATCATGTCGCAACATGAAGTCGGCCGCTTTGAGCTTGGTGACAATGCCGCCCGTCGCAAAAGCATGGTTGGGCGAAACCGCTTTGCCGAGCTCTTCAGGATCGATTTGGCTTACATGTAAGCGCACTACCGCATCACTGTGTTTATTGGGATCTTTATCGTAATAAGCATCGATATCCGACAAAATAACCAGTAGCGAAGCATCAAAGTGGTGGGCGACATAAGCGGAGAGCTGATCATTGTCCCCAAGCTCCAACTCCGCCGTCGCCGTCGCGTCGTTTTCGTTGACGATGGGAATCACGCCGTTACGCAAGAGCGTATCGATCGTATTGTTAAGCCGCTTGGCTTCTTGCGGAGTATGAAAATTGGCGGCTGTGAGCAAAATTTGAGAGGTGAGGATCTGATGCGGCTCAAACATCGTTTTGTAGCGGCGCATCAAAAGAGGCTGCCCAATAGCGGCGAGTGCCTGTTTGTTTTCAAGCACGCTTTTATCCAGTTTCAGTTCGGTATAACCCGCCGCTACAGCACCCGAAGAGACAAGGATCACGTCATAAGATTGCTTGAGTTCTGCCAAAAAATCGACCAGATTTTGCATCCGCTCTTTGGCAATGCGGTTTTGTTCCGTCAGGACGGCGCTGCCCACTTTGATAACGATACGTTTATTCATCGTGCGCGGGCCACCAGTTTGAAAAGTGCAAATTTCAGTGCTTGAATATTCGTGTGCATCACTGAAGAGATCGGAGCTACGAAATAGGGCTTGGATGGGTCAAAAGGGGTGCGCTCATCCGAGAGATCGCCCTGCTCGAACAAACCCATCGCAGTATCAAAACCAAAGACAGAACCGGAGGAAGGCTCAAGCTCAAGAGCAGCGATAAACGCTGCCACCTTCTGAGCGACCTCAGAAGGATCAACCGCATCTACCCGAGTGAGCGCTATCGCAAAGGCGCTCTGCGCCAGTGTCGGAGAGAACTGTGCCAACTCATGTCGCAGGGTGGTGTACTGCTCTTCTAGCGAGCGGTAATTAGCCATATCAATCATAAAGAGCAAGGTCTTTGTGCGCTCGATATGACGCAAAAACTGCAGCCCCAAACCGCGACCGTCACTCGCCCCTTCGATGATTCCCGGGATATCCGCCATCACAAAAGCGTCAAAATCGCCTACTTGCACCTGTCCTAGCTTGGGGGTCAGGGTTGTAAACTCGTAATCTGCGATTTCGGGTTTGGCATTGGAGACGGTCGAAATGAGCGTCGATTTGCCCACATTGGGAAAACCCACCAATCCGACATCGGCGATGAGCTTCAGATCCAGTTTGATCTCGCGTGTCTCACCCTCCTCTCCGGGTTGGGCATAGCGCGGCTGCTGATTGGTGGAGGATTTGAAGTGGACATTGCCAAGCCCCCCTTTGCCGCCGCGCAAAAAGAGCTCCTCTTGACCGTCGCGCACCATATCAAAAAGCACTTCACCGCTCTCTTTGTCGATGATCTGCGTACCCGGCGGGACGCTGATCACCAGATGCTCTCCCGATTTTCCGGTCATATTGGAACCCATTCCGGGTTTACCGTTTTCGGCTTTAAGCTGTTTGAGCCCCTTGAAATTGGCTAGGGTATGGCTGTTATTGTCGCATTTAAACCAGACATCCCCGCCGCGTCCGCCGTCGCCGCCGTTGGGTCCGCCGTTGACCACAAACTTCTCGCGGCGAAACGCCACACAACCCGGACCGCCCTTGCCCGATGATACCGTGAGTTCGACGTAATCTGTAAACATGCTCTATCCTTGATTGACCCTAAAATACTTAATGATACACTCTTACATATAAGGGTAAAAATAGACGGTTAAATATTCGATTGGAATTCATGAAGGGGTTTGGGCCAAAGCCCAATCCGGTGGTGCGTTGTGTCTTAAGAGGCTGCGACGACAGAGACTTGCTTGCGCTTTTTGTCCTTGCGCTCGAACGCAACCACACCGTCTACAAGAGCGTAGAGGGTATGATCTTTGCCCATACCGATGTTTTTACCGGGATGAACTTTAGTACCGCGCTGACGGATGATGATGTTACCGGCGCGTACAAACTCGCCGCCGAATTTTTTAACGCCTAAACGACGTCCCGCTGAGTCGCGGTTATTTTGTGTACTACCTTGACCTTTCTTATGTGCCATGACTGTTTCTCCTTACGCTGCGATTTTGGTAATGCGGACGCGGGTGTAGTCTCTTCTAAAACCGCGCTTCACTTTACTGTCTTTACGACGTCGTTTTTTAAAGGTAATCACTTTTTTCGCACGCCCTTCGTTCACGACTTCCGCCGTGACGACTGCGCCGTCGATAAAAGGTGTTCCGACTCGAAGCTCGCCGCTATTGACGGCCAAAACTTCTTTGAATTCTACGGTCTGCGCAGGCTCAAGACTCATCTTGTCAAGTTCAAGAACATCGCCTTCTTGAACCTTATACTGCTTGCCGCCGTTTTTGATAATTGCGTACATTTCGCTTCCTCTTCACGTTTGTTCGGTTGTAATAAAGTCTGGAATTTTACCAAAAATAGATTTAAGTTTACTTTAAATGATCTACTTTTTAATCAACGCAATCGCATCGATCTCTACCAGCGCATTTTTGGGCAGGGTTTTGACCGCCACCGTAGAGCGCGCCGGCTTGTGCGCGCCGAATGCCTCGGCATAGATGGCATTGACAGTGGCAAAATCATCCATAGAGGCCAAAAAGATCGTTGTTTTGGCCACATGATCCAATCCGCTGCCCGCCGCTTCTAAGACGGCGGAGAGATTTTGAAGCACCTGCTTCGTCTGCACGCTCACATCTCCTTCAAGCATCACGCCTTGCGGGGTCAAAGCAATCTGACCGGAGGTAAAGATGAGTTCATCGATCCGCACAGCTTGTGAATAGGGGCCTATCGCCGCAGGGGCATTGGGGGTCTGAATCATATGCATTTATGGTTCCTTTGGTTTGAGATGGGTGTATCTGCGCTCGACGTCATCAAGCGTTGCGAGAAAATCCTCGACGTTCCAGTAGCCCGGAACGGTAAAGATTTTGCCGCCCTGCGGTGTCAAGAAATAGTGTTTGGGTACCATCTTGGCTTGTAATGAATCGGGATAGCTACTGCGGTCGCGGTTAAGTTCAAGGGAAATATAACGCTTGGAAATGCGTAGATCAACCATCGGGTCTTTTAAGGTCGTAGCTTCCATTTTACGGCACCAGCGGCAATCATCCGTGACAATGATGATATAGAGTATCTTTTGCTCTTTGGCTGCAGCCTCGAGTGCTTTGTCATAGTCGTGATACCACTCTATCGCCAAAACTGACGAGGCATACAACCACCCCAACAACCCGATCAACCACCGCGTCATTATCGTGTACCCTTTTTTTGTCTCTTGTGACGCCACGTCCACTTAAAATAAGAGACGATCAGTGTCAACAAAATCAATGTTGCAATGATCTCATAACCAATCGCCCACAGTACAAAAAAGGCTGTAAAATCCAATACCAGAAAATTGTCAATGTCACTACCTGCGACAAACAAAAAGATAAACAATATCCCCACAAAATAGGGCAAAAGCAAGAAGTAAAGCGGAAATATCACCCCTTCCCACCCCTCTGGTACCAGAATATACTGTCTGATATCGATCTGCTGCGACCCAAACTTTTCATCCGCTTTTCTTTTGCTGCTGCGAAGCGTCTTTGCCGGAGCTACACTTCGCTCACTCTGTCGATGCACGTGGCGAAGCGTCTCCTCGCGACTGCTATAGCCATATTCCCTTCCACTCATATCAGGCTCCATCGTTTGTATCCGTTGAACATTGTAGCCTAATTATCAAATCTTGCAGAGAAACTTTGAGATAAAGCGCGAAAACACTTCTTTTAACATTAAAACATCTTCTGCATTGACATGCTCATTGGGTGCATGAATCGTGTTATTGCGCACCCCGAACTCTACCACGTCGATACCATAAGGGGCAATGAAACGGGCATCTGAGGTTCCGCCGGCTGTAGAGTATTTGGGTGATATACCCATTACATGTATTATGGCGGCATCGAGCGTACGTACCAAGCCTGTCTGAGCATCTGTTACAAAAGGTGCCGCGCTTTGGTCGAGATTCAAGGTAAAGTCCAATCCTTCAAGCTGACGACGTACATATGCTTCGATCGAGGCTTTGGAGGTTTTGGTTGAATTGCGTACATTAAACATCAGTTTAAGCCGTCCCGGCGTGACGTTGGTCACCTCCATCCCCGAGCGGATGTCGGTGAGGACCATACGGCTGGGTGCAAAAAATGCATCACCGTCATCCAGCGCAACGCCTGCGAGTGCTGTCAGTCTAGGCGCGATCAGATCAATCGGATTGATCGATTTTTCAGGATAAGCGGCGTGTCCCTGCCTGCCTCGAATCTCGATCACACCGTTGATCGATCCGCGTCTGCCGATTTTGATCGCATCGCCGAAGCGCTCCTCACACGTCGGCTCCGCCACCACGACCGCATCAGGCAGCATGCCAATCGTCTCAAGATGCTTGAGCACCGCCACCGTTCCGTGCTTGGCAGGGCCCTCTTCATCGGAGGTAAGCAGTAGCGAGAGTGTTCCGTTAAAGCTTTGCGTCTCTTTGAGCGCCTGAGTAAAGGCGGCAACCCCGCTCTTCATATCCTGCGCCCCGCGCCCGTAAATCACCCCGTCGCGTTCAATAGGCATATAGGGATCGCTGCTCCACCCTTCGCCGGCGGGAACCACATCGACGTGCCCCGCAAAACAGAGATGCGGCCCGTCACCGAAACAGCGATACAAAAAGAGATTTTTGACCCCCTCTTCATCGACGCGCACAACACTAAAGTCGGGTAAATAAGAGGCAATAAAATCCAAAAGTCCACCGTCATCGGGCGTTTCACTCTTACATGTAAGCATGTACTTAAACAGTTCCAGCGTCTGCATTCTCACTCCGTCCGTGCAATTTGGGCCGCCATTGTAGCGATTTTAAACGTTAGACCCAAAGAGCGCTACTGACGCTTCAGCCGCTCTTCAAAATCCAAAGCGAGCCCTTTGGAGGTCATCACAAACCCCTTTAAATGTAAGGTGCCTTCATGGATGGCGCGGTGGTGCTCTTTGCACAGCGGCACCAGATTGTAGCGGTGGTCCTGATGGAAATGACCGATGTACCCTTTGGCATTTGCTCTGGCCTGTCCTGCGATATGGTGCACCTCCTCGGCCATCGCGCCGCAGATGACGCACTTGGTGACATAAAGCTCTTTGTTGTATTTGCTGGTGCGTTTTTTGACCAGCAACTCCAGCTCTTCAAACTCATTGGAGAGACGCTTACGGATACGGTTGGCATTGTCGAGAAACTCAGCGTCCATGTGGAGCGAACGGGCAAACTCCAGACCGTACACGCTGCTGCCGCTGCCCGCTTGCAATGTGCGGTTGAAGATCAGACGATCGTTCGCCTCATCATACTCGACGCTTAGATGCAGATCAACGACACTTTTGAGGCGCTTGATTTCCTCCATGCTAGAGAGCTGATGCAGATGGGTCGCAAAGAGAAAGAGGCTTTGGCGCGAAGCCAGTTTCATGATGGCACTGGCCACAATCGCCACTCCCGAGAGGGTCTCCGTTCCGTGCGAGATCTCATCGCCCAAAATGAGCGCCTTGGCGCTAGAGCGGTTGAAGATATTCTTCATCTCGATCATCTCGACCGCGAAGGTGGAGAGCCCCTGCGTGAGATTGTCCTGCGATACGATGCGGGTAAAGATCGATTCAAAGAGCGAAAACTTCATCGACGACGCGCTCACATAAAAACCCGCCTGCGCCAGCAGCACCGCAATCCCCACGCTCTTCATAAGCGAAGACTTTCCGCTGGAGTTGATCCCATAAAGCAGCACCCCGTGGATGTTGTGTCCGTCGTGCAGCGCGGGATCGAGCATCACGCTGTTTGGATAGGGCAGATCCATATAGCCGCGCTCCCCCATCACGATGTCGTTGGGGACGTAGATGCCATGGCGCTGCTACCGCTCGATGAGAATATGGCGCAGCCCCATGAGCTGTAAAAAGTTTTCCCCCTCTTTGACCTCAATGATCTGCGGTCGGGCGTAGCGGTAGAGTTCGGCCACCTTCGCTCCGCTCACCGCCACGTCCAGATCGGCGATAAAGGCGATCATCCGATCCAGCAGCAACAGATAGCGCCGCTCAAACAGCCGCTGCAAGGCCAAAAAACGCTCCTTGACGAGCGCCACGATCTTGAGGCGGTTACGCATGATCCGATCGGAGAGCTCATCGGTGTACTCGGAGGTGATCTTGACGTTGTTGGTCAATTTTTTGACCGTAAAGTCCTTACATGTAAGCGTTTTGCCCCCGATCTCGATGGCACACCCCTGAAAATAGGGCTCGATCAGCGACCAGCGGTTTTTGCTCACACTGATGTGATACCCTTCCTTATCGAGCATCCCCAGCGTCACATAACGCGCCTGCGACGCAGAGAGGGTCTCACCGAGCATCCCTTCCAAGGCATCCATGATGATGGCAAATTGCTGCAGCATCATCGCATTTTGATCGCTCAGAGCGTCTACCCCCACGTCCACGCCGCGTTTGAGGAAGTTCTCATCCAGCGAAGCGGTGGTGAAACGGCGGGTGGTCTCCAGATCGACACTCTTGTCGATATCGCGGATGAACTCCTCGATCTCGAACTCTCCAAAGGGGCTCTTTTGGATCTTGTGCTTTTTCAGATACGCCGTCAAATCGCGGACGCTGCAGAGTGAATCGTAAACATAGTTGATCTCAAAAGGGTGTAAACGCCCCAGTCGAATCCGCCTTGAGAGCCGTTCCAGATCATAAATGCCGCGCAAATCCTCATCGAGCAGGCGTGTATGCGTCATCACCCGCTCAATCAAATCGTAACGGCGCAGCAGCTCGTCGCGCTCCTTGATCGGATTGAGCAGGCGTTCCTTGAGCAGACGCTTGCCGATCGCCGTTGCGCTCTTATCAAGCAGCCGCAGCACACTCGCTTCGTTGCGATGGCGAGAAAGGATGCCCAGCTGCTCGAGCGCATTGTTGCCCAGATAGACGAAGCGGCGGTTCTCAATCATCTGGGGTCTGGAGAGCTTCTGGACGATGTGGTAGTCATGCTCGACGATAAATCCGATCAAGATACAGAGCGATTCACTCACCATCGGATGACGTTCAAGATCGAGGTGCTCAATCGGCGAGAGCAGCGACTCGATCTCGTACACCTTGCCCAGCAGCTCGTTTTGATACTCGATGCGCGGACGCTCGTGGTTGACGCTGTAGGTGTAACGCTCCGCAATCTCTAGGTAGCGCAAAAGCGCCTTTTGATCATCCACGCCGTCTAAAACGTCAGTACGACCTCCGAAGTTTTGTAGATATGCAGCAGATTGAAGAGCTCATCAAGTGCATATGAGGGGTCCTCGCTGGTGCCGTGGCTCTCAAAGAGCCAGGTTTTTCCGGTTGTCACGTCGATGGCGGCGTAGCCTATGGAGTAGATCTCCCGGTATTTGTCGATCAAAATAGAGACGATATAGTTATCGTCGTTATCGATGGTGTAGTCAAAATTGGTACCCGGAGAGATGATCTGTGCGATGTAGCGGCTGAGTTTGGGCGGAGTCCCTTTTTGACGCACCACTACCACCGTATAGCGCTGTTCCTGAATCACGCGGGAGAGATAGCGCTCGAACGAGACCGAAGGCACGCCGCAGAGCAGTGGATTTTTGACCGAGTTTTCAGCAATGCTCTTATTCTTTTTGGTCAACTGAATGTTGAGCAACTCCGCCATCTCCTTGGCTTTTCCGACCTGCTCTTCCTCATTGTTGATCTCATAGACCTCAAAAAAGCTGCCGATCTCCATAAATACGACGGTATCATGGCCGTAGCGCTCTTCAAAACGGCGCTGCAGAGCGAAGTACGTCTCGCTGAGCAGTGCATTTTTGTCGTTGATAAGATCATGCAGATCGCTGCCAAACATCCCCAAAAGAGCCTTTAAAAAAATTCACAAATTATAGCGACACAACCGCTCACACGCCCTTAGAGATGCGTTTTACCGATTTCTTAGCGACATGTTGCTAACATACCCGGAAAAAAACAGGACAAAAGAGCCATGAAACGACCCGAACCTCGCAATGAAGAGGTCTTTTTTGACGGCAGAAGCCTCATTTCAGAAACCGATACAAAAGGAATTATTACCTTTGTGAACCGAAAATTCGAAGAGATGTCGGGGTACAGCAAGGCCGAAATCATCGGCGTACCGCACAGCATCCTACGCCACCCCGATATGCCCAAGGCCGCCTTTGCCGAGATGTGGAAGGTGATTCAAAGCGGAAAGATATGGGACGGATACGTCAAAAACCTGCGCAAAGACGGCAAGTTTTACTGGGTTATCGTCCACATCGTGCCAAAATTTGACGACGCCGGTAACATTGTCGGCTATATCGCTTCGCGTAAAGTGCCCGACCGCATCAAAATTTCCCAGATGGAAAAACTCTACAAAGAGATGTGCGCCTCCGAATCTAACGGCTAAAAAAGTGCCGCAAGCTCCTGCATGGCCGCTTCAAGGTCATCGCGGGTAGCATAAGAGAGCACCACCCGATTTTTAGGCACCGTTCCCCCCGGATCAACGTCAAAAACAAGCACGTAGCCCGATACCGCAACCTTCTGCGCTTTCAGCTCCGCCCATTCAAGCGATACCTGAGCCTCTTCCGTGCCCATCTTCACGATGGCAGCCGGGTAGAGCCTTGTGAGTCGGCTTAAGTCAATACGCTGCCCTTGCGCTTCATACATCAATACCCACCTCCTTGTGAAGGCTCTTTAAGTTCGAACCTTCGCCGCATCCATCCAAAATAGAGCGCCGCAACCACAAATCCGCTGCCCATAACCACCGCAATCCACTCCAGTGCGATACCCCCATCGGCCATCACGCCGATCATCATCGAAGTTCCTGCCGCGCTGAGCAAAAAGAGCATATCGTTGTAGGCCACTACGCGCCCGTAGTAGTACTCATGGGTGTGGTGCTGCAACAGTGTGTAGGTATAAGACCAAAGCGTGGTCGTAGAGAAGCCGACCAACACCGACGCCGCCAAAGAGGCGTAAAAGTGCTCCATCACCGAAGCCCAGATCCATATCGATACGGCCTGCAGTACAAAAAGCCACACCAGCATCTTGTGGTTGATTCGCTTACCCAACCACATCGGCCCGATCACCAAACCAAGTGCGCGTGACGCGTGCAGCAGCCCGATCGCCAAAGAAGCGGCGATGAACGACGCGTAATAGCGCTCCACCATCAGCGCCACCAAGGCATCAAAAGCGGTCAATCCAACAAAAGCATGCAGTATCAGCAGATAAAACACAACGGGGTTTTCCCGCATGTAGCGGATCGTATCCCCCATCATCGTCATCAAGTCAAGATGGTGCGCTTGCTGCTTTACATGTAATGACAAAGGGAACAAAAGTATCAAGCCGACCATAAACAACAGCGCATCGATCACGAATGCCGTCCGCACGCCGACCTGATAGACCACCAAACCACTGACGGCCATACCGACGGTATAAGAGAGCGACCAGATAATAGAGTGAATCTCATTGGCGGCCTGCAGATCCGCTCCGTTTAAAATTCTGGGTAACAGCGCCATCTCAAGCGTAAAATAGAAGCTAGACGCTGCCATCCGCACAAAAATCAGCAGATACAGCAGCCACAAATGCTCAGCCTCCGTCACCATCAGCAGCATCAGCGTCGTCATGATCTCGACGCTCAAAAGCAGCACCATCACCCGCTTAGGCTCAAAACGATCAATCAGCGCACCGGTAAAGGGAGCCTGAAGCACTCCGGGCAAAAAATGCATCACCGCCGTCAGCGCGATGACGGTCGCCGAAACACCCATCTCAAGCAGCAGCGTGTAGATCGCCACATTGGTAAACCAAGCGCCGAAATAGGCCAAAAGCTGAATCTGACTAAGCCGACGCAAAATGGCGTGTTGTGATAAAAGATGCAGATAGCGGTTCATAAAGCGAAGCCTAGCACACTAAAGATTATTTTAGCGGTGTCGATACTACCTGCAAGAACACACTCAAAGGATGTGCCATGGAACTGATGCAAAACGTCGCCAAGATGCAAAATTCTCAAATGAACGCGCCTGCCGCCAGCAGCTCGAATCAGATGCAGCAGCATCGCGTCGAAGCGATTCAGCAAGCGGAGATCAATCAGCAAAAAAAGGACGATCAGAATTCACCTCACAAAGTTGACTCTCAAAAGGACGTTGAAGATCTCGTAAAGGAGCTCAATCGGGCCATAGACCCTTTCAACACTTCACTGCGCTTTGGATTTGACAACCGTTCTGAAGATTTTTATGTTTCGGTCATTGAATCCGAATCCAACCGGATGATTCGTCGTTTTCCCGCTGAAAAAGCGGCAGAGTTTCTATCGAAAATTCAAGAGCTCAACGGCTTTTTGTTTGATGAAATGGGATAACGGCAACCCCTTTTTCCCTCTTTATAACGCTTTACCAATTTTTGCAAGGATTGTTTTATGAATGCAGTTGCTTACAATGCTTATGTCCAAAATAATGTGGGTATTGAATCCCCCGAGAAGTTGATCGAAATGCTCTATGAGGGAGTGTTACGATTCAACGTACAAGCCATCAGGGCAATACGTGCCGAAGATATCGAAAAGCGCACCTACTGGATCAACCGTTCCATGGCCATATTCGTTGAGTTGATCCGCACGCTCGATCTCAGTCAGGGTGACATCGCACATTACCTTAGCGGTCTGTACAACTATCAGATTAAACTGCTTATGGAAGCCAACAGTTTCAATCAATCCGACAAGCTCGAAGAGGTCAACCGAGTTATCCGCGGTCTACTCGAAGCGTGGCGTGAGACTACCGGTGTGGGTCAATGAGCTCAAGATCGCCTTGGCGACAGGCGATCTCAAAACCATTGAGAAAATCGTATCGGAAACGCCAGAATTCATGACCCTTGAAGAGCGGCGTGAGGCGGCATTTTTGATTCAAAACGCTATCACGCAATTTGAGTCCAAAAAGCGCGCAACCCTTGAGGAGATGGCGCAAATCAAAAAAAATCTGCAATTTATTCGTTCCATAGCACGACCCTCAAGCAAAAAACTTGATATCACCTCTTGAGAATACCGCTGCTTCATTAAAGCTTTCCTCTAGGCTTGTTTGGCTAAAATTGCGCCATTATTCATCCTCATGACAAAAGAGCTCCCATGAAAAAAAGTGTTAAAAAAGTTGTACTTGCCTACTCCGGCGGTCTGGATACCAGCGTGATTCTGAAATGGCTCCAAGACGAATACCAGTGCGAAGTGGTCACCTTTACCGCCGATATCGGTCAAGGCGAAGAGGTGGAACCGGCGCGCGCCAAAGCTATAGCGCTGGGCATCAAACCTGAAAATATCTTCATTGATGACCTGCGCGAAGAGTTTGTACGCGATTACGTCTATCCGATGTTTCGTGCCAATGCCATCTACGAAGGCGAATATCTGCTGGGCACCTCGATTGCCCGCCCGCTGATTGCCAAGCGTCAGGTCGAGATTGCCCGCATCACCGGTGCTGATGGCGTCGCGCACGGGGCTACCGGCAAAGGCAATGATCAGGTACGGTTTGAGATGGGCTATCTGGGCATGAACTCCAGCCTCACCATTATCGCTCCCTGGCGTGAGTGGGATCTTAACTCCCGCGAAAAGCTCCTCGCCTACGCCGAACAACACGGCATTTCGATCGAGAAGAAAGGCAAAAAATCCCCCTACTCCATGGATGCCAATCTGCTGCACATCTCCTATGAAGGCGGCATCCTAGAAGATCCTGCCGCAGAGCCTGAGAAGAGCATGTGGCTCTGGACGACAGCCCCCGAAGATGCACCGGACACGCCTGAATACATCGAGATCGGTTACAAAAACGGCGATCCCATCACCCTAAACGGTGAAACCCTCTCTCCGGCTACGATGCTCAAAACCCTGAACACCCTCGGCGGCAAACACGGAATCGGTCGCGCCGACATCGTTGAAAACCGCTTTGTCGGTATGAAGAGCCGTGGCTGCTACGAAACCCCCGGCGGCGCGATCATGCTCAAAGCCCACCGCGCCATCGAATCGATCACCCTGGATCGTGAAGAGGCCCACCTCAAAGATGAGCTGATGCCGCGCTACGCCAAACTGATCTATAACGGTTTTTGGTTTAGCCCTGAGCGCGAGATGCTCCGAGCTGCCATTGACAAGACGCAAGAGAACGTCGAAGGTACCGTCCGCCTCAAGCTCTACAAAGGGGTCGTAACGGTCGTTGGCCGCCAATCCCCGCGCTCGCTTTTTAACCCTGAATACTGCACCTTTGAAGAGGACGCGGTCTACGATCAAAAAGATGCGGGCGGCTTTATCAAGCTCAATGCACTGCGCTTCATTATCGAAGGCAAAGCACGTAAATAAGCGTTACATGTAAGGAGAGACCATGATCAAAATCGACATGCACTCACAAGAGTTTCAAGGGGAACTGGAAAAAACCGTCCGCTTCACCGACAAGGTGCTCTCACAGTTTGGCTGGGTCTACAATCCCGACAAAGAGATCAACGAGGGAATTCAACTCGGGCTGACACGCAACAAACTGATGCACGGCAAACGCTATTGCCCCTGTTTCTTCGTCACAGGCAACAAAGAAGAGGACCGCATCTGCCCTTGTAAACCGGCGATTGAGCATGAGATTCCTACCGATGGAGTATGTCATTGCCAGATCTTCTGCACGCCGGAATTCGCAAGCGCCAAAGCAGCCGAAGAGCGCTTAGAAGAGGCAGTCCACCGACATTCACGCGGCCTGACGCACGAAGAGTGCGAGATGCTGCTGCGTAAAGAGCAGCTCGACGGCGACGAAGTGGAAGCGCTTATCGAAGCCCGCGCCATCGGTATGATCCGCTTCAAGCTCATCGACGTGCGCGAACACATGGAGTGGCGCATGGGTCACATCGCAGGCGCCGATCTGCTGATCCCCACGAGCAGCTTCTTTGACACGCTGGATTCATCCAAACTCTCCAAAGAGGAGCCGCTGATCGTCTACTGCCACGTCGGCAGCCGCAGCGCACACTGCCAAAGAATCCTGCACGATATGGGTTATAAACAGGTGAGCAATCTCACCTATGGGATCGTTTCATACGGCGGCTCTATCGTCCGCTAGCCTTACATGTAACGCATCCCCCACTAACACTACAAAGGTTAAACATGAAAGTATTACTTATTAAAGACGTCCCCTCTCTTGGCAAAGCCGGAGAGATCAAAGAGGTCAAAGACGGCTACGGCAAAAACTTCCTTATCGGCAAAGGCTTTGCCAAACACGCCACAACAGAGGTACTTGAAGCACACAAAGCCGAAGAGGCACGCAAAGCCGAAGCCTTAGCAAAAGAGATCGCCGATCTTAAAGCACTGGCGGCAAAGCTGGACAAAATGGGCATCAAGATTCACAAGAAGTTAGGCGATACGGGGCATCTTTTCGGCTCCGTCACCAAAGAGGAGATCGCCCACGCCCTGCAAGAGCAGCATCACGTCGAGATCGACAAAAAACATATCGACATCAAAAATCCGATCAAAACGGTCGGTCTGCACGATCTTGATCTGAAGCTCGGCCACGGCATCCATGCCACCTTACATGTAACGGTTGTCGGCGACTGATGTTTGAAGCCACAACGATTCTAGCCTACAAAAGCCAGAAGGGTGCGGTCATCGGTGGGGACGGTCAAGTCACCTTCGGTAATGCCGTGCTCAAAAACAATGCCACCAAGATCAGAACCCTCTACAACGGACAGATTCTGGCCGGTTTTGCGGGCTCGACCGCCGATGCCTTCAATCTCTTTGATATGTTTGAGGAGCAACTCTCCCAACGCAAAGGTGATCTGGTCAAAGCGGTCATCGATTTTTCCAAAGCGTGGCGCAAAGATAAAGTCCTGCGCCGCCTTGAAGCCATGATGATCGTGCTCAACACCCGCCACATCTTTATCCTGACTGGAAACGGCGATGTCGTCGAGCCTGAAGACGGCGAAATCGCCGCCATCGGCAGCGGAGGCAACTTCGCCATCGCTGCCGCCCGTGCCCTCGAAGCCCACGCCGCACTCGACCCACAGACCTTGGTCTTTGAAAGCCTCAAAATTGCCGCCGATCTGTGTATCTACACCAACCACAATATCAAAACGCTAAGCCTGGAGCCATCACCCGCATGAACATGACCCCTAAAGAGATCGTCGCTTATCTCGATCAATATGTCATCGGTCAGCGCGAAGCCAAAAAGACCATCGCCCTAGCCTTGCGCACCCGCTACCGCAGGATGCAGCTGGATCCCGATCTGCGCGATGAAGTGATGCCCAAAAACATCCTGATGATCGGCTCAACCGGCGTTGGAAAGACCGAACTCTCACGCCGTCTGGCCAAAATGATGCGCGTACCGTTTATTAAGGTTGAGGCGAGCAAATACACGGAAGTGGGCTTTGTCGGGCGGGACGTTGAGTCGATGATTCGCGATCTGATGATGACCTCGATGAGCATCGTCAAAGAGGAGTTCTCCGAAAACGCCAAAGAGTCCATGTACGAATTTGTCCTTGAGCGCATCGTCGAGAAACTGCTCCCACCTCTGCCCTCTCTAGCCACAGATACCAAAAAAGTGCAATACGAAGAGTCCAAAGCCCGAATGCGCCAGCGTGTCATGGGCGGAGAGATGGACAACCATACCATCGAAATCGAGCTTCCATCAGCGCGCATCGAGTTCAACGACACCAACATGATGCCCGAAATGGCCAAAGTCCAAGAATCCTTCTCAGCCCTCTTTGCCAACTTGAATAAAGGTGAACGCAAAAAAGAGATGAAGGTGAGCGAAGCCAAAGAGGTGCTTTTAGTAGAAGCGGAGCAGCGACTGCTGGATATGGAAGCCGTGAAAAAAGAGGCGCTGCGACGAACGGAACAAGGGGGGATCATCTTTCTTGACGAAATTGACAAAATCGCCGTCAGTTCCCGAAGCGACGGGCGCAACGACCCCAGCAAAGAGGGGGTACAGCGCGACCTGCTGCCCATTGTAGAAGGTAGCAGTGTCAACACCAAATTCGGCACGATCAACACCGATCATATCCTCTTCATCGCCGCAGGCGCCTTCCATCTGTCTCGACCCAGCGACCTGATCCCCGAACTTCAGGGTCGCTTTCCGCTGCGCGTGGAGCTTGAGCCGTTGGATGAAGAGGCGCTGTACAAGATTTTACGCCAAACCAAAAACTCTCTGCTGCATCAATATCAGGCGCTGCTCGCGGTCGAAGGCTTAACGCTGGAGTTTGACGACGAGGCAGTCCGCGCCATTGCCCGTATTGCCCATAAAGCGAATGAGAAAAATGAGGATATCGGTGCCCGAAGGCTCCACACCGTACTTGAGAAATTGCTTGAAGATATCAGCTTCAGCGCCGATGAGCAACATGGAACCACCATTGTCATCACGGCAGAGACGGTTCATAAAAAACTCAATATCGTTATTGAAAATGACGATCTCGCGCGTTACATCTTATAAAAGGCATCCCTATGAGCAAAGCCGGATTTGTAGCCATCATCGGACGTCCCAACGCCGGTAAAAGCACCTTGATGAACCATCTTCTGGGCGAAAAGATCGCCCTCGTCAGCCAAAAAGCCAACGCCACCCGTAGACGCTCTCGCGCTATCGTCATGCACCATGACGATCAGATTATCTTCGTCGATACGCCAGGCTTGCACGAAACGGAAAAGATGCTCAACAAGTTTATGCTTGAAGAGGCACTAAAAGCAATGGGTGATTGCGATCTGATCTTATTTTTGGCTCCTGCATCGGATCATTTAGGCGATTACGAAAAATTTCTCAAACTCAACGCCGGTCGCAAAAAGCATATCGTCGTACTGACCAAAATCGATCAGATCAGCCAAGAGGCACTGCTCAAAAAAATCCTGCAGTACAACGCCTACAGCGATCAATTTGAGGCCCTTATTCCCTTCTCTACCAACAAAAATGTGGGTAAAAACGACCTGCTCGATACCGCAGCGCGCTATCTCGATGAATCGCCCTACCTCTTCGACCCGGAAGATTTAACCACGGAGCGGCTGCGCGACATCTACAAAGAGTTCATCCGCGAAGCCATCTTCGAAAACATCAGTGACGAGATTCCCTACGAATCCGACGTCATTATCGACGCTATCGAAGAATCGGAGACGATAGAGCATATTCGCGCCACCATCGTCGTCGAAAAAGAGAGCCAAAAAGGGATTATTATCGGTCAAGGCGGCAGCGCCATCAAACGCATCGGCAAAGATGCCCGCGTAAAAATCGAACAACTCAGCGGTATCAAAGCCTATCTGGAGCTCTTCGTCATTGTACGCAAAGGATGGAGCAGCGATAAAGAATTTCTGAATGAATTGGGATACGAATGGTAAAGTTTTTTGTAGCGATATGCATGTTTTACGCCCTCTATGCCACTGAAGAGCCGGCGCTGATCTATCAGGCACAGGGAGTCGAAGCGCTCACCCAAGCACTTGATCGTGAACTGGCCGGCAAAGCATTCTGGGAGCGGCACTTAAATACTCTTGATACTACCTACGGCTATCTCGAAGGCCGTGATGCATTGCTTACATGTAATAAAAAAGAGGGCAAGCTCTATTATCATAAACGACAAAACAATGGCAGCTTCAAAACCTTACTTCAATATGATGCGCTTTTAGGCAAATCCACCGGTGACAAGCAGATCGAAGGAGACCATAGAACCCCTATCGGCATCTACACGCTAACCCAAAAACTCGATAAACTCGACCCCTATTACGGCCCGTTGGCCTATGTCACCTCTTATCCCAACCTTTTTGACCGCATTCGGGGCAAAAACGGTTCCGGAATCTGGATTCACGGAGTACCTGAAAACACGCTTCGTGAAACGGCGACCAAAGGGTGTATTGCATTAGAAAACAGCGACCTTCGTACACTAGATGCAACACTTGACATGAAGCATACCTTGCTTGTCATTGATGAAGAGGTCAAAATAGATATTGACAAGGAGCAACTCGCCACTCTTTTAAGCCAGCTTTTTGCATGGCGCCTTGCATGGCTGAACAATGATCTTGAAAGCTACCTCTCTTTCTACGATGCACGTTTCAAACGCTTTGACGGAAAAGACCTCGATGCTTTTAGGGCTTACAAAAAGCGCATTTTTGCTAAGGACGAGCCTAAGACTATCTACTTTAGTAACGTAGCGGTTTTGCCCTACCCAGGTGAAGAATCCGATCGCTACTTGATCACATTTCACGAAAGATACTTTGCGAGCTCATATCAGTTCGAAGGTGAAAAAACATTGATCACAACACTTGAAAACGCAAAAATGCGTATCATTGCGGAACAATAGACTCAACTTTTTCAACTAAAAGCCGATATGATTTATAGTCATGGTACAAATATTGCTATGATTCGTGAGCTACAGCATCTATAAACTTACGATAACAGATAACTCATCAAAGTTTATTTTATGCTATGATAAGCACTATCTTCAAAGATGAGGACCTATGAGTAAAAGTACCAATCCATTTTCCACTATTCTCTCTATTAATCCTTATCAAAAAACGTATTATGTAAGCACAGGGACGCAAATAGGGGCCGAGAAGAAGCCTATCTACCAGAAAAATCAATACGTCATCTCCTTTATCAATACTCGAAATTTCATCACTGCAATGATCGGCATCAGCAAAAATATTGCCGAAGAAGATATCTACGACGCTCTTGAGAACAAAGTCTATGACGAACTGGCACTCGATCTTGCGGTTGAATACAAAATCAAATACATTCCTGCACACGGCATCACTGATGGGAATGATCAATTTTTTCACGTGTTTATCGTCGATCCACTCACACTAGAAGAAGAGTTCAAAGAAGCTGTTGGAGCCTTAAAGTATATCGATCTTATTGTCCCTCTTCCCCTTCTGTACACACCGCTCTATCATCAGCAGCTCATCGATGACAGTGGCCTTCACGTCTTCATCTATTTTCAAGAGAATGACGCATCTTTAACCATTTTCGATCATCAAAACTTTGTCTACACCAAATCGCTTAAGTACTCTTTCAAACAGATGCACGAGCGTTTTATCGAACTATTGGGTGAGCAGATACCGTATAATCAGTTTCTGACCATGCTCCAAGAATATGGGCTTGGTGCTGTCGACAGCGAACATCAAAAGTATCTCATCAAGCTATTCGGCGAACTTTTTTTACACATCAATGATGTCCTCACCTATGCCAAACGCGCATTCGAAATCACACAAATTGATCATCTGTACATCGGATCTCTGATCGGCTCGATAGCCGGCCTTGATGAATATGCGCAAACCTATCTTGGACTTAGAAGCTCACTTTTTGAGTTTGAATATGGCTTTAGCGTCAGCAATACGGGACCGGATCAAATTCATGCATTGATGCAGCTCTATGCCAAACTTGATCCGAGCGCCCAATATGACTGCAACTTTTCTGAGTATCATAGACCTCCACCATTCGTCAAACGAGAAAGCGGTAAGCTCATTATGCTTAGTGCGGCATCCCTAGTTGGTGCCATGCTCTATCCCACAATCTACTGGACGATGGATTATGCAGAGAAGTTGCATCTCAACCTCCTAAACACCCAATATCGTGAACTCCACAATCAAAAAATTGAGCGTGAAGCAATCATCAACATCAAGCTAAGTGAACAAAAGCGCTACGAAACGCTTTACAATGAAGAACATCAAGCATTTTTGAAAACCAAGCAGACTTTGACATCAATCCATGAAGTGAAAGTCAATTACCCCATGAAAGCGAAACTCCTCTCCTATTTTACAAACGACTTTAATCGCTTTGATATACTCCTCCAATCAGTCAGCTACACAGAGACTGAGGGGAAAACTAAGGCTTTTTCATTTCATTTA
The DNA here is from genome assembly GCA_016938735.1 of Campylobacterales bacterium. Taxonomy (GTDB): domain Bacteria; phylum Campylobacterota; class Campylobacteria; order Campylobacterales; family Sulfurimonadaceae; genus JAFGUB01. Next base: position 83,429 of record JAFGUB010000008.1, read on the forward strand.
ATTGCTAAAAACGACAAGCAATTGACTGATCTACTCAAATATCTCACTGCCACACATGCTCAAAAATACATGTTCAGCATGGATAAAATCTCTTTTATCGAAGAAGAGAAGCATTACAACAGCGAGCTTAAGGCGGTATTACGATGACCCACCAGATAGAAAACAGCCTCCATAAAATTGATCAAGCATTCGCGCAAAAGGACCCTAAAGAAGTACTCATGCTCTATGTCATGATTGCTGCGGTGCTCTTTGCGCTGTCCTATTTCCTCTTTTGGGAAAGCGCCGAAGCGAGCTTCAATGCCACACGAGCACAAGTTGTCGATGTGCAGAATAAAATTTCAGCAGATCAAAGTTTTTTAAATGCCAATCCTCCGGCTTTGATTACGCAGATCGAGGCAAAAACTGAGTCACTCAAACAAGAACTCACCAAAACGCAAGAGCAGAATCAATACATCAAACATCAGATTGAGCAAATATCCGAGCTTTATTACGATGAAGTGGCATGGGGGGAGTATATCAATTCGATTTCAAAACATGCAAAAGTTGAAACCATCCACCTGCTCGAACTCAGCAACAGCATCGCTAATGTAGGCGAGTCATTCGGACATGTCCTAGACATTACAATTAGAGCCGATGCCCCATACAAAAATCTACTCAAATTTATTAATCAGCTTGAGCAAAGTGCTTTAGTCGTCGATTTACATGAATTCAGAATCACTGCCGACAAAACATTGACCGCCGATCTTAATATTTCAGTGTGGGGGATTAGCTACTAATGAAACATTTCATACTTACGCTTATTCTTAGTGTCGGTATCGTCTACGCGTCAAGTACAAATGAATTGTCTTGGGTTGATGATCAAATTAAGGCTATTAAGCCGCCAAGGGTAGGGATTCAAGCCGGTTATATCGATCTACTTAAAGACCCGATCCGATTAGTTCAAGAGCGAAACACAACGAATACAACCCCTTCCGTACATTACGTAACGTCTGGAAAGGTTGACCGAATGCTGCATCTAAGACCACTCACTCTTGAAGCCATCATGAACGGACGAGCTTACATTAGCGGTGTCTGGTATCGTATTGACGACAAAGTACAACATTCGATCCTCACATCGATCGAAGAGGACCATGTCGTATTGACAGAGAAAAATAAAAAGACGCGCCTCTTTGTCAATCCGCAAAATAACAAAATCAAAATCACCAAACGATAGGATCTGACATGACACGATTTTTGCAAAAACAGTATTCAAAAACGGCAATGGCATTGATGACACCGCTGTTTCTATTCAATCTTCTTCAAGCTGACTGTTCTTATCAGCTTTTTAGTGTCACCTCTGCCAAGGGAATTACGATTGAAGAGTTTATCGACGAGCTCAGCAATAGTTGTGACTACACTGTAGTCATTGCAGATCCCGAAGCGCGCAAGATTATCAAACAGCAACTTCAGAAAACAACACTAAAAAACCTTACGATCGACGAAGTACTTGAAGTGGTCTTACTAGAGAATAATCTAACCTACAAGCTTGAAAACAACGTTTTGAAAATATCTTATCTCATTACCAAAACTTTCCAGCTTGACTATCTTATCTCCAAACGTACCGGCAAGGGAAGCACAGATATAACCCTAAGCTCGAAAACTGCGCCAGCCGGCGGCGTCAGCGGTAGCACAACGCTCGCCGGCGGTCAGGGCGGAGGAAACGACTCCCAAACAGGTATCACGATCGAATCAGAAGATGAAGTGCAGTTTTGGCATGAGCTTGATCTGGAATTTGAACGCGTCTTAAACCGTCCGCAAGACGACTACAAGGCAGATGCCCCAATCATTAATAAAAATGCCGGCATGGTTACAGTAACCGCAACACTCAAGCAACTAAAGCGCCTTGAAGATTATATTAGCCATCTACAAGCCAAGATGCAGCAGCAGGTATTGATCGACGTCCACATGCTCCTTGTCACATTTAACAAATCCAAGACGACCGGAGTGGATTGGTCTCAGCTGTATGCTTTGCAAAATGTCAAGATTGGTGGAGAATATTTGTCAAAATCTAACGTTGTGGAGTGGGAAGGCAACACAATCTCAACAGTAGGCAACCAAGCCAAAAATAATGCTTCTATACTCAAGCTCACTGCAGGAGAAATTAGTCTTAACGAGGTGATAAAATTTCTCAAAACCCAAGGCGATGTACACACTGTCTCCAATCCAAAAGTTTTAACCCTGAACAATCAACCTGCCTTGATTACTGTCGGAACAGAGTACTTTTACAAAATCCAGCAATCCTCCAATCAACAAGGCTCCGGCGGTGGGGTTGCGGCGACTACCCAAAACGATATCGTCAACTCCGTCTTCGCGGGTGTTTTGCTTGACATCACACCCGAAATTGCCAACGACCGAACCATTACACTGAAGATCAATCCTTCAGTCTCACGAACCCGTGAAGATCTTGCGGCGCAAACCGAAGGGGGCAGAACTATTCCCCCCGATCTCGACCGCAGACAGCTTGCATCGGTTGTTACTGTAAAAGATGGAACTCGGGTCATTCTGGGAGGGCTCATCAACCAAAACAACAATACGGTAGAAAATAAAGTCCCTTTGCTTGGGGACATTCCTGGTCTGGGCTATTTTTTTAAATATGAAAAAGATACGGTATCCACAGAAGAGCTCATTGTTGTGATCGAACCACATATCGTTGACAAGTCCAAAAACACACTCTCATTATCACAATTAGGTTATGAGCGTATCGATCCCGCTATTATTCGCGCATCATCTGAGCCAAAACCTGCACTCCCTGCTGACAGCCAAGAGTCTAATGGAAAATAACTTTTTTGCAAAGCCCAAGGAGGTTTTTCTGGATGTTGTCAACGCTAAAGATTACATCCAGCTTGACAGCGTCTCGACCATCTATCAGTCTCTAAAAGATTCCGTTAAAAAGCCTCTGAAGATGATACTGCTGTTTGGTCGTCCCGGTACGGGTAAAAGCATGCTCTTAAATAAACTACATCAAGATCTATCGCAATATCAAAAGGTCGTTATTTACAATACACCCATTGTTGATGAAGAGGATTTTTTACGCTCGTTAGCACGCGATCTCTACGATGTCAACACGCCTTCAAGCCTTAACTTTACACGCTTCAATGAACTCTCTAACCACTATCGGTTTGACTCCGTTCCTCTGGTTTTGCTGGATGAAGCACAACTGTACACCTCTGCATTAATGGAAAAAATCCGTCTTCTTTCCGATTCCAGAAAAATCAAATTCGTGGTCACATTGCACAAAACAGAAGAGGAAGACCTAATCGCCAAAGAGCATTTTCAAACCAGGATTTGGGAAAGCATAGAACTCAAAAACTCTTCCCACTCAGAATTGAAAATATACATTCAAAAAAAACTGATGAAAGCGAACTGCTTCGATATTGCCAATATGTTTGACGACAACAACTCAAAACTGATTCACACCATCACACGCGGAAACTACAGAGATACCAATAAGCTGCTTTTTTCACTTTTCCATATTCTTAGCTGGTATGAAGAGCACAAGCCAAGTAAAATTAGCTACCACAGAGTGCCTCACAAGATCATTGAGATGGCTGCACTAGACACAGGTTTTTTACGTGCGTAATATTCATGAACTTGAACGACAATGGATTCGGTACAAGATCCGTTCATATGCACCTTGGATTATCACCCCGATCACACTTTTGACGCTTGGAATAGTTGGGTACCTAATGGTTCCTTCTCAAGCAGACTTGTCTTCGTCCGTCTTGCCTACTCCCGAGTCAATCGAACAAACGCCACTCTCAAACTCTGTAGCAGCAGCATCATCTTCTTCAGTACCCGCCGTCAGCATACCACCTTCATTAGCACCTGAAGCAACCGTTGCCACGTTTGCATCACCCGTCTTGACACCTTCGCTCAACTTCATCGAACGGTTAAATCAAAAATCGGTATCTTCCGCCTCATCCGTCCTGATTACATCACCATCGCAAGAGTCATCTTCAAGTGACAACCATTCCAAAACAATTATCCAGCCATCAGTCGATCTCTCTAAAGTGTCTGAGCAGCAACATATATTGACTATAGGGACGAATCGTGACGACAATGATATTGAAGAGGTCATATCACGATTCAAAACAAATAAAAAACCGGCACTCAGCCTCTTCGTCGCCAAACGATACTATGCAATGCGGCAGTACCACGACGCCTATAACTACGCGCTCATTACCAATGAACTCGATTCTGAAAACGAAGAGAGCTGGTTGATCGCGGCCAAAGCACTCGTGAAGCTAGGGGACAAAGAGAAAGCCATGCATCTGTTGAACAAGTTTATCGCCCGTTCTGACTCCGTTCGCGCCAAAATGGTATTGGCTCAAATTGAAAACGGTACGCTTGAATGAAGATTTTCTGGCCATTGCTCTTTCTCTTTAGCTTTGCTTTTGGTGACCCAAAATCCGATCTACTCGATTTATTCAAAAATGAGGAGTACAAGTCGGCCTGCAGTACGGGCATGAAATACTACTCTCAATATATGCAAGATGAAGAGTATATTACACTCTATGCCTTCTCCTGCCTCCGATCCGATTACATCGATCGACTTGCCGTACCTATTTCAGGATTGAAGCACACATCCGAAGCTAGGGCCAACGCAGCCTATTTTGCCGTTATTTTGCTACAAAAAAAGTTTCTTTATCATGCGCTTATCGATGGATACGATATGGGCACACTAAAGCTCCCAACGACTGATTATGTGCTTTCAAAAGTGTTTGACCTTTACATGTATGATCCGCAAAAAACTCAAAAAACGGCTTGGGAATATCAAGACAACACAGAGCAAGAAAAACATTACAAACTCTTTGTCGATCGTGAATCCAAACCGAAAAAAATCGTCATTGAAGTCTATCAAGAGGGTATAATGACCTCTCGCCATCTTTACTGGTAAATGAGCCATCATGGATAGAATCACTTTAGACCTTATCTCTAAAAACCATCTAACCCAGCAACAGGTAGAGCGTCTCACCTCTCGAGGAGTGGGTGACGACACCGTTTTAGAGACCTTAACCAAAGTGAGTGCGGTCTCACTCAATTTTCTTAAACGTTTTATTGTTGATCAGATCCGCAGCGGCAGGTACGACCTCTCTATCATCAAAAATTATGTTTTTTTAGATGAATCCTCCGTCTTGGAGCATCTGGCTCAAGTTATGGAGATTCCCTTCGTCGATCTCGACTCAATCGATCTTGATTATCGACTTTCCGAGCGTATACCGATTGCACAGCTGAAAAAAAACAGTGCATTGCCTGTCTCGCAAAGCGATATGCACGTCAATGTGGTCTTTTCGGATCCACTCAACATCCAAGCCCAAGAGGCGATTCAGCGTCTCTTTCCGCGCAAGCCGATCAAAGTGCAGGTTGCGACCGACAAACAGATTCAATCCTATCTGTTTAAATTGGAGATCAAAGACAGCGTCAAAGAGCTCGTCACCAACATCCGCTCCGAACTCAACTCTATCGCCTCACTAGAGGAGCAGCAAGAGGCTTCCTCTATTTTACAGCTCATCGATGTCATCCTCAAAGCGTGCATCAACGGACGCGCCAGCGATATACATGTAGAACCGACAGAGAAAAACTGTGTGGTACGGGGACGCGTCGACGGTAAACTGGCGGAGATCTTCATTTTCGACAAAGACATCTACCCGCCGCTGGCATCGCGTCTGAAACTCCTTGCCAACTTAGACATCGCCGAAAAACGCAAGCCCCAAGACGGAAGATTCTCCGCCAACGTCAAAGACCGAGAATTCGACTTTCGTATCTCCACACTCCCGATTCTCTACGGAGAATCAATCGTTATGCGTATTTTGGATAAGACCAAGGCGCTCATCAAACTTGAAGATGCGGGGATGGACGAGGCCAATTACAAGAAGCTGCATACCGCGTTACAGTCACCTTTTGGCATCATACTGGTCACCGGACCTACCGGAAGCGGTAAAACAACGACACTCTATGGAGCACTCAACGAACTGCGCTCGGTTGAAGAGAAAGTTATCACCGTTGAAAATCCGGTAGAATACCGAATGAACCTCATCCAGCAGGTACAGGTCAACGCCAAGGTTGGACTCTCTTTTGCCGATGCGTTGCGCTCTATCCTGCGCCAAGACCCGGATAAAATCATGATCGGTGAGATCCGCGACCACGAAACACTCGAAATCGCCATCAAAGCGGCACTTACGGGCCACCTTGTCATCTCTACACTCCACACCAATGATGCCATCAGCGCCATCCCGAGGATGATCGATATGGGCATCGAACCTTATCTCATCAGTGGTGCTTTAGTCGCCATTCAGGCCCAAAGGCTGGTGCGCAAAATCTGCTTACACTGCAAAAAAGAGGTCTCAATTCCCAAAGCCGTCGAAGAGCGCTACCACAAATTCATTCCCGAGCACACCCGTTTTTATGAGGGAGCCGGCTGCAAGGAGTGTAATGGAAGCGGCTATATGGGACGCGAAATGATCAGCGAAGTACTGCCGATTTCAGAAGAGATCTCAAGCCTGATCGCCAAGGGTGCCTCCAAAGACGAAATTCACGCCCAAGCGGTCAAAGAGGGGTTCACCGATATGTTTGCAAGTGGTATGAAAAAAGTCGTCAACGGCATCACGACCATTGATGAGATTCTAAGGGTGGCAAAAGGATGAAGTATTTTCAAGCAACCGTTTTAGTCAAAGGCAAAAAAAACGTCTATGGACTCTACGCCGAAACCAAAAAAGAGGCGCAATACGCTGCCAAGATCAAATATCCCGGTATCGTTTTGAAAATCGTTGAGACCAAACCCCCGCTCGAAGAACAGTGGCGCCGTTTCAAAGAGAACTTCTCCAAAAACGCCAGAAAAAAGAAGCTCAAGCAAGACGCGCTCATCGCCGCGATCCGTCAGCTTGCGGTTATGGCCAATGCCGGTATCTCCATTCACGACTCACTCAAGGAGATCGCAGACGCCACTACCGATAAAAACCTTCAAAACATTCTAACCAGCATTGCCGATGATATCAATGCCGGTTTAAGTATGTCTCAATCCATGGAAAACTACCGTTTTCAACTAGGTAACTTAACCTTAGCGATGATTGAGCTTGGAGAGAAAACAGGTAATATGGCCAAATCCCTGCATAAACTGGCCGATATGCTTGAGGAGATCCGGCGTAATATCATCAAATTCAAAAAAGCGATGGCCTATCCGCGTAACGTTATGATTGCGATGGCGGTCGCTTTTACCATTCTGATCTCTTACGTCGTTCCACAGTTTAAGGCTATTTTCGAATCACTCAATGCCGAACTACCGATGCCGACCAAAATTCTGCTTTTTCTTGAGAATATCTTTAACAATTATGGCCCTTATGCCTTGGCGATTTTGATTGTCGGCGTGATGATCTTTCGCTATATGTTGCAACACTCCACCTCTTTTCGCTATGGATGGCATAAATTTTTGCTCAAAACGTACCTCATCAACAACATCATCATGTTTGCTACTCTAAGCCGATTCACTCTGGTCTTTTCGGAACTGGTACGCGCCGGTATCCCTATTGCCGAAGCGCTTGAGACGGCTATTGCCATGACCGACATCCTGCCGCTTAAAGAGAGGCTGCTGGGGGTGCGCTCTACCGTCGAAAAGGGGGGTGCACTTTACAAGGGGCTAGAAGATACAGGACTGTTTGAAAATATGATCATTCAGATGATCTCTGCCGGAGAATCCAGTGGCCAACTCGATGCAATGCTTGACAAGGTCAATGACTATTATAAAATGCGCTTTGATGCCATTATCGACGGCCTCTCCGAGGCGATCGAGCCGATCATGCTCTTTATCATCGCGGCTATGGTCATTTTGCTCGCGCTGGGGATCTTCTTGCCGATGTGGGATATGGGCAACGCGGTTCAGGGACGCCGCTAGTCTTCATCCTCACCCTTCTCTTCGCCTTTAGCGACGAGCATGGCATAGACTTCATCTTTACTCAGCAATCCTGCCTCATACAAAAACTGCGACGCTAAGAAATCGCTCTTTTTAATCTTGTCATATTTGGCGTAACTCAGATACAAAATCTCTTTCGCCCGTGTCACTGCCACATAAAAAAGCCTCCGCTCCTCATCTAAACTACCGCCGCGACTCATCAGTTTGCGGTTGGGAAAACGTCCGTCCATCAGATCGATCACATAGACCTCTTCATACTCAAGCCCCTTGGAAGCGTGTATGCTTAGCAGATGTACCCCTTCGCCTTGGGTCAGATCTTGCGAACCCAAAATCATCGCATTCAAAAAACGCTCATGCTCTTTATAGGGCTTGGCCAACTCGGAAAGGACTTTTGTTTTACGCATAATGCGCTCATGTGCGGCGGTTTTGAGCGCCTCATCAATGGAGCCATTTTCGAGTTGTGCGCGTTTAGTGCAGAGCTGCTCCACGATATGTTGATAGAAGCGCGACTGCGCAATCCGCTCCACCACATTTTGCGGTTTGGCGATGGCGGTGAGGGTCTGAAAGAGCAAGTAGCAGTCATAAAGATATTGCGCACCGTCTTTACTCAGTTTGGGATGTTTTAGTACCGGATTTTTCATAAAGTTTGCATCAAATCCCAAAAGTGCAAATCGCCCGGCTGAACCCAGCTCGGCAAAATCATCAAAAAGTCCAAGCTGTTGATTAAGCTTGCGTTTTTCAAAGGGGTTGCTAATGGAGAGATCAGGCTTGTAGAGTCCGCGCAACATCGAACCTCCGCCCAGACGCTGCAAGGCCACAAAAAGCTCCTTGGCCACCGCGCTGCCCATCCCTTTAGCATACTCAAAGAGGTGGATAAAGGCCATCATGTCATGCTCATTGATAAGCAGGGTATAACAATCGAGCAGCGCTTTAACCTCTCTGGCATCAAAAAAGCTGGTTCCGCCCCTGCGCCGACAGGCAATCCCCTTTTCGCGCAGCGCCGCCTCGATCCCATCGGCTGAAGCGTTATTACGGAAGATTACGGCAATTTCATCATGCTTGGTTTGTGACGTACCGATCAACTCGGCGATCCCGTGGTACTGATCAAAAAGCTCCTCATACACCAACAATTTTGGCGGTGCAGCTTCATGCGTGCGGGTCACTTCAAGCGATTTGGGGTAGATGCGCTCGTTGTAGGCGATGACACGATTGGCCAGTGAGAGAATCGGCACCGTCGAGCGGTAATTCTTTACCAGCGTATAGATCTGCGCATCGTCAAATTTTTTGGCAAAGGAGCCGATAATCGAAATATCGGCACCGTTAAAGGCGTAGATGCTCTGATCGTAATCCCCCACGCAAAAGAGTGAATCCGGGCGCATTGCATCGATGAGGGTGCCTTGAAGCGCATTGGTGTCTTGATACTCATCCACCAGCACCTCTTTATAGCCAAGGCTTACATGTAAACAAAGCGTGCGCATCTGCAGCAGCAGATCATTGAAGTTCAAAAAGCCGTAGGTGGTTTTGAGCTGCTCAAACTCTTCGACAATGTCGGCATAAATCAGGGCGTAGGGCTTGTGCTCCTCTTGCTTACATGTAACCCACGCTTCAAAATCGCCGGAGAGTTCTGTGTTCTGAAAAAAGGAGTAGAGATCATAAAGATAATTCGCCCCATAAGGTGGCACACTGTCGATCAGATGATCAAAAGAGCGCTTCTCATAAACGCTGCGAAAGAGGGTTTTGAGTTCGCGCTGCTGCTTGAGCACTACCTTGCCGTTGTGGCGCTTGAGCCAGCGGTAGCTCACGGCATGAAACGTACCCGCATCGATCGAAGCGGCCACCTCTTTACCAAAAAAGAGGGCCAGACGCTCGATCATCTCCTGCGCCGCCTTGTTGGTAAAGGTGAGCAGCAAAATCTCCTCCGCCTTAATGCCATGCTGGAGCAGATAAGCGATGCGCCCGACAATCGTAGAGGTTTTGCCGGTTCCGGCGGAAGCAATAATGAGATTGTGTCCAAAGGGAGCCATCGCAGCGCGAAGCTGCTCGGTATTGAGTCGTGATAGCGGCAAGGTACTCCTTGGTACCTTGGCCTAAGGTACTTACGGTCTAAAAGATTGAATCCTCTGCGCCATTGAAAAATCGGGGTATGCCGAAGCTTTAAGCACCACTTGTGCCATCGTCTGATTGCCTTCATTGAAGATCAGCGGTGCGAGAAAATTGACGCAGGACATGTCGAGAGGGTCTTGAACGACGACGATATTATATACCAGTAACTTTGAGTTTTCATCGATCTCCAGCAGCGCTTTGATCGCATAAGGGATCTCAAACGAATACTCCCGCAAACTATAAGGGTTCACTAATGTAAACGCTATAGGAGCGTGATCGGGGTCACGCAAGGTCGCAAACATCTCATCGATCGGCTCCAACTCTGCCCGAACCATCTGCTCAAAGCCCAAAATCTCGGATTTAACTTCGTATATCATGACCGCTCCTTAGTTGTAATTCATGACCATTTTACATCCCCTTGGCTATAATCGCGCTAATTTTTCGCCAAAAAAGGCCATAGTTATCATGAGTTCCAAAACTACCTTCGAACCCAAAGCGATCGAAGCCGCCTACTACCCCATCTGGGAAGAGCGCGGCTACTTTGAGCTTGACGCCAACGCCGACATCCAAAAAGAGGGGGCGCACTTCGCCATCATGCTCCCACCGCCCAACGTCACGGGCAGTCTGCACATCGGCCACGCCCTCAACCACACCCTCATCGACATCATCACCCGCTACAAACGTATGGACGGGTACAAAACCCTCTGGCAACCCGGCACCGATCACGCCGGTATCGCCACGCAAAACGTCGTCGAAAAGCAGCTGCTTGCTGAGGGAAGCAGTAAAGAGGCACTGGGGCGTGAAGCCTTTTTGGAGCGCGTCTGGAAGTGGAAAGCGCACAGCGGCGGCACCATTGTCGGCCAAATGCGCCGTCTTGGAGTCTCACCCGCATGGAGCCGTGAGCGCTTCACGATGGATGAGGGGCTCAAAAACTCCGTGCGCGAAGCCTTTGTGCATCTCTACAACGAAGGGATCATCGTTCGGGGCAACTATATGGTCAACTGGTGTACCCACGATGGAGCGCTCTCGGACATCGAGGTAGAGTACGAAGAGAAACAAGGCGCGCTCTATCATATCCGTTATCCGCTCACCCAAGGCGGTCATATCGTGGTAGCCACCACCCGCCCCGAGACCTATTTCGGCGACACGGCGGTGATGGTACACCCCGAAGATGAGCGCTACACCCACCTCATCGGTCAAAGCGTGCGCTTGCCGCTGACAGAGCGCGAAATCCCCGTGATCGCCAATGCACACGTTGATATGAGCTTTGGAACCGGCGTGGTCAAAGTCACCCCCGCGCACGATCCCAACGACTACGAAGTGGGCAAACGCCACGATCTGGAGTTCATTACCGTATTTGATGAATCGGGCATCCTCAACGACTACGCCGGAAGCTTCAAAGGGCTAGAGCGCCTTGAGGCGCGCGGCAAAATCGTCGCTGCACTTGAAGCGGCAGGATTTATGGAGAAGATCGAACCGCACACCCACCAAGTCGGCACCTGCTACCGCTGCCGCAACATCGTCGAGCCTTACATCTCGCGCCAGTGGTTCGTGCGCAGCGAAGTAGCCAAAAAATCGATCCAAAAGACCAACGAAGGCGCGGCCCAATTCTTCCCTTCCCACTGGATCAACAGCTACAACGCCTGGATGGGCGATCTGCGCGACTGGTGTATCTCGCGCCAGCTCTGGTGGGGACACCGTATCCCCGTCTTTTACTGCGACGACTGCGGCCATGAGTGGGCCAGCCGCGATGAGCACCCCGCAGCCTGCCCCAAATGCGCCTCACACGCCTTCACCCAAGACCCCGATGTACTGGACACCTGGTTTAGCTCCGCGCTTTGGCCCTTTTCCACGCTGGGCTGGGGCAATGAGGGCGCATCCAACGCGCACTACGGCGCAGAGGACATGCGCACTTTTTATCCCAATAGCCTGATGATCACCGGCTTCGACATTCTCTTTTTCTGGGTGGCGCGGATGATGATGATGGGTGAGCACCTCATCGGCGAACTTCCGTTTAAAGACATCTATCTACACGCACTGGTACGCGACGAACACGGCCAGAAGATGAGCAAATCACGCGGCAACGTCATCGATCCGCTGGAGATGATCGAAGAGTACAGCGCCGACGCGCTGCGCTTCACCCTTGCTAGCCTCGCGGCGCAAGGGCGCGATATTCGTCTGAGCCGCGACAAGCTAGAGCAGAGCCGCAACTTCACCAACAAGCTCTTCAACGCCTCGAAGTTTTTACTGATGAACGCCTCGGAGTTTCCTGATCTTGGCGGTTTTTGCGTCGAAACGCCGCTGGGCAAGTTTATGCTCTCACGCCTCAACGTCGCCACCCAAAACGTCCGCGAAGCGATTGAGAGCTACCGTTTCAACGACGCCGCAACCCTCCTCTATCGCTTCTTGTGGAGCGAGTTTTGCGACTGGGGGATCGAACTTTCCAAAGCCTCCAAGGAGTCGATCATCGAACTGGGGGCCATCTTTAAAGAGGCGATGAAACTGCTGCACCCCTTTATGCCTTTTATCAGCGAATGTTTGTACCATGAGCTCTCCAACACCGCGCTTGAAGAGGGTGCGGGTTCGATCATGATCCTGCCCTACCCGCACAAAACCAAGCGCCGCGACAAAGAGGAGCGCCTTTTTGAGGTGATCCAAGACGCCATCGTCTCCATCCGCCGCGCCAAAACCCTCATCGATCTGGGCAACCAAAAGATCGCACTGGCTTTTGTCAAGGCCGAAGGGATCGATGAAGCCCTCGCCAAAGCCTTTATCGAACGGCTCGCCAAAGTCGAAGAGGTACGCTTTACATGTAACAAGGTCGAAAACGCCATCAGTGATATCGGTGAGCATGTGGAGGTCTATCTACCTACCGAGTCGATCGATCTTTCGCCCATTATCGCGCGGCTTAGCAAGCAGCTAGAAAAGAGCGAAAAAGAGGCGCAAAAACTCGAAAATATGCTCTCCAACGAGCGCTTCGTCGCCAATGCGCAGCCCCAAGTGATCGAAAAAAGCCGCGCAAAACTCGCCGATGCGCAGAGTAAAATCGCGGCGATCCAAGAGCAACTCAAAGCACTCGGCGCGTAACCGCCCTGAAACCGAATCGTCACCGCCAAGCAATCGCTTGATGTTAGAGTGGTACTCATGAAACAGACATCACTCTTTAGCATCGGCGCGTTACTGGATCTTTTGGGCAAGAAGTTTTTCAAGTTCACCTATCTTGATTACGAAGACGATTTTGTTTTGGCACCTAAACTCAGATAGCCCTTACATGTAAGGGCGGGAGCAGCCCTTGCAAATCCGCCAAATGAATCTACAGGAGCTTGACTCGGCCTTCGGGCTGATCGCTCTACTACATCCCGATCTAAGCTTCGAGCAGTTTGAGTCGCGCATCTACGCGATGCGCGATCAAAACCTGCAACTCCATGCCATCTACGAACATGACACCCCCATTTGCATCGCGCTCTCATGCGTGCTCATCAGCGTGCGTCTGGGGCATTACTGGCATCTTTTTGATCTGATCACCCATCCGCAGTGGCGTTTTCGCGGCTACGGCAAAGCGATGCTGGGCTATCTGCGCGATCAAGCCAGAGTGCTGGGGTGTGAACATTTTGTGATCGAGAGTGCGAACGCTTCAATGGAGGCGCTGCTGATGTTTGAAAAAGAGGGATTTGAAGAGGCGCCGCCGATGCTGATCGGCTCGCCTTACATGTAGACTACTTGAGTGCACCTTAGAGCAGTTTCATGACGCTATCGCCGCCGCTGCCTTTGACGTACTCCAAGATGATGGGCACAAACTGCGAAATCATTCCCGCATCCAGCCCCAACGCACCAAACTGTGACGCAAGCGAAGCCAAGCCCGCCTTTTCGCCCAAGCCCGAAGCAAGTGCGCCTAACCCGCCGCCGCTTTTAGGTGCAGCGCCCAGCAGTGAACCGATATCGGGAATCGCCGAAGCGACCTGCGCATACTCCTCTTTGCCCAAATTGCCCTTGGCGTATTTGAGCAGCGTTCCCGCCCCACCGTTTGCCTGTTTCTCGCTCACACCGAGCTGATCCATCAGCATAGAGCTCAATGAAGAGGCCTGTGCACTCAAAGACAAAAAGAGCAGCGACATCAGCGTCACGATCCATTTTTTCATCACGATTTCTCCTTACATGTAAATTTGGCGTACTATAGCAGACTTAAGGACTCTTTTTGGTGAGTTTGTAGATGAAACTAAAAAGCTCCGCGACGGCTTTATAGAGATTTTCGGGGACTTCACGGTCTAACTCTATTTTACTCAGCAGCTCCACCAGATCGGCATCTTCCTTGATGGGCAGATCGTGCTCTTTAGCGGTTTTGATGATTTGAGCGGCCACTTCGCCTTTGCCTTTGGCGACCACGCGCGGCGCGTTTTCGCGCACAGTGTCGTAGCGTAGGGCAACCGCTTTTTTGATCTTCTCTTCACTCATACCCGCACCTCAAATCCCGCGCTAGGTAGCTCCGCCTCGCTCTCCTCTTTGGGCATGGCAAAAAGCCGCACTTCGCCCAGATCAAGCCCCGCCGCTCCAAAAGCGCCGCGCAGTTGCCCCAGCGCTTCACGCACGCTTTGCTTAAACGTGTCGTTATCGCAAAAAAGGTGCAAAGTGATCTGATTCTCATCATAAAGCATCAGCCGCAAACGCACCGCGCCTATCTCTTTGAGCGTCAAGGCGATATCGCAGTAGGTGCGCTTGCCTTTTTTGATGAGCAGATGCCCCTCTTCAAGCGCATCCCACTCAAAAGGAACATACAGCGCACTGCCTTGCTGCAGATAAGAGAGCAGCTGAAAGTACTCGATCTGCAGCAACAGCTTCTCCGCCAGACGGCTCGCCTCTCCCCCCGATACTCCAAGCGCAGCGCCGGCTTTGAGCAGCGCCGCTTTCATATCTTTGACGATCTCACCCGCTTCTAGGGCGCGTGCCAGCTTGGATTCAAAAAAGATGCCCGATTGCTCAATCTGCTTTTTGAGCAGCGCCGCGCCGCTGTTTTGGAGGCTGTGTCGAAAAGATTCTAGGATTTTTCGCGTTTGGGGGTCTAGGTTTTTGGTATCGGGGTGCTCTAAAAGCCTTGCCAGATCGTTGCCGAAACTGCCCATCTCTTTAAACACCGCCGTGTTTTTGAGCATCTCCAGTAGCAGGGTTGTGGTGCCGCTCGTTTTGGCTTCGCCAAAGAGTGAAGCGACCAGCGCCCTTAAACCGCCCTGAGCCTGTAATGCCTCGCGCTGCTGCGGCGTGGCGTCGCGCAGAACGGTTTCAAGCGCCCTGTTGGTTTGGGGCGATAGAAGCGTATGTCGGGTCTCGGCGGAAATCTGCATCATGGCGCACAGTATACCACGATGCGCACAGACTACACTTTTTTGAGAAACTTGCTCAGCAGTACGATGCGCACGCCGTTGACACGCCCTTCGATCTGCTCGGGGTTGTCCGTGAGGGTGATGTTTTTGACCACCGTACCGCGCTTGGCGGTAAAGCCCGCCCCTTTAACTTCGAGATCTTTAATGATAGTGACGCTGTCGCCGCCTTGCAAAGGCGCGCCGTTGCTATCCAGCGTAGGCGCATCGGCCACTACGGCGTGCATCCCCTTTTGCGCCCAGCTTTCGATATCGCTCTCCACATAAAGCGTCTCCAGTAGTCCCCGCGCCCACTCTTCATCTTCAAGTCGGTGCAGCATCCGATAGGCCATCACCTGCACCGCCCCCACGCCGCTCCACATGCTATCAGCCAAAGCGCGCCAGTGATCGCTCTGTATCGGTGCTTCGCCTTCGAGTTGCGCTTTACATGTAGCGCAAATCACAATCTCCCCCTCGTCCAGCGACGGGGCGTGCGATACGTCATAAATGCTCAGCGCATCCGATGCTGCGCACAATTCGCAGACGCCGCCGCTGCGCTCTTTGAGTGTTTCTATTGAACTCATTTTGGCTCCTTGATTCAAGAATCCGTATTGTAGCCATCCCCACCGTCAAAAACCAAATCGGACCCTGGCGTTTTGTCGCTATAATCCGCGTTATGAGTACGATGATAATTGAAGCCCTTTCGGGTCTGGGTATGTTTTTGTTCGGTATGTACTACATGGAGCTCTCTATCAAGGAAGCAGCGGGCGGGCGCTTTAAAAGCTGGGTTCGACGCTCCACCTCCAGCGTGCCCAAATCGCTACTGGCCGGAACCTTCGCTACGGCCGTGCTGCAAAGCTCCAGCGTCGTGACCCTGATGACACTTTCATTTGTCAGTGCCTCGATGATGACGCTCAACTCCGGTATCGGCGTCATCTTCGGTGCCAACGTCGGCACCACCGTCACGGCGTGGATCGTTGCGACGCTCGGCTTTAAAGTCCAGATCGACGCCTTTGCCCTGCCGGTGATCGGTGCGGGCGGATTGCTGCTGATGTTTGCCGCAGAGAGCCGCAAGCTTCAAGGCACCGCCAAGGTCGCCATCGGCTTTGGTCTGCTCTTTTTGGGTCTGGACATTATGAAAGATGCTATCGAAGGGGTGGCGACACAGATCGATCTGAGCCACTTTAGTACCTATCCGCCTATCGTTTTCGTTCTTATCGGCTTTGTTCTCACCGCCCTGATCCAATCCAGTTCCGCTGCTACCGCCATCACGCTCAGTGCGCTGTATGCGCAGATTCTGAGCTTCGATCATGCTGCGGCAATGATTATCGGTGCCAATATCGGCACCACCGTCACGGCACTGCTCGGTGCCATCGGCGGTATCCCCGACAAAAAACGCGTGGCGATGGCCCATCTAATCTTTAACCTCATCACCGCACTGGTCGCCTTTGCGCTGCTGGATCTACTGACACACTTTGTGTTCGTCACCCTCTCGATGCAGAATGATCCGACCACGGCGCTGGCACTCTTTCATACCCTTTTCAACATCCTCGGCGTCATCTTGCTTGCCCCCTTTATCAGCTATCTGGCACGTTTTCTGAACCGTCGTTTTGTCTACAAAGCACCCGTTGCAACACGATACATCCACCTTGTCGATCCACGCACTGCCGATACCGCCATCGTCGCTTTGCGCAATGAGGTCAATAGCCTCTTTGTCAAAACCATGAAGTTCGCGCTGCTCATCGCCCATATCAAACCCAATGACCTGCTGGTTAAAAAGATGGAGGCGCGCGCACTGATCGAGACCAATGCATCGACACTTGAGTTTAATGACCAGAAAGCTTACAGTGCCATCAAAGAGATTGAAATCGCCATTGCGGGCTTCGTGGCGCGGCTGGGCGCCCAGACCATCACCCCGCAACAGAGCCAACAGCTCGATTTTCTACTCACCTCGGTGCGCGAAAGCGTCTACGCCGCAAAAATCCTCAAAGACAGCAAGAGCAATATCGACGACTTCGCCCAAAGCGACAACCCCGTCATCGTCGAACTTTTTCAGGCCATCCGCCGCAATCTGGCCTATGGCTTGCAGATCTACGTCAACTATCTGAACGGCGATTGGGACACCAAAAGATGCCAAGAGCGCTTCACCAAAGCGCTTGATGAAAACCGTCGCATCATGCACGATATCACCATCGCCATCAGCCGCTCCAATATCACTGAAAAAATGGTCGTCTCCCTGCTCAACACCAACCAAAGCGTCCTCACCGCCCACGAATCGTGGATGGAGGCATCATCGGCGCTACAATCCCACTTCGCCATTGATCCTGTAGAGGATGAAGCTTACATATAAGCGATGACTTCATTTGGCTTTAACCCATGCAAACCCGATTGGCTTACATGTAAAGGCTCATTGGTAATAAGTCGCGGGGGAATGTCGATCAGACCCGATGTGGAGCTGCCGGGCAGATAGTGATACCAGCTATTGCTAAAGTAATAGACTTCGCTCACGCAGTCACTTTTAAAGAGAGAAGCAAAATCACCTACAGCCTCGCTAGCACCCATCAACCAATCTATGGTGGACTACATATTTGAAAAAAGATACTTTTTCATCATTGTGTAGACCCTTACTGTTGTGTTTTGATCCAGGCGTCGCAGCACGCCTTAGCCTCTGCATCGAGTTCGACGTATCCTAGATAGCAGCTGTTTTCATCCAGCGTCATACCCGCACATGTCGTATCGGACGAACTTTGTGCGCTAGACGAAGTTGCCGCAGATGACGACGCTTCACCACTTGAACCGCCTCCTCCTCCACCGCCGCAGGCAGCCAGCAACACCGCTAAAACTATAATCCATAAAAAGCGGTTCATGAAACTCCTTTTTTTACATGTAAACGATCACATTTTATCCTGTGAGATAATGCGCTTTTGATGCTACCCCAATAAAGTTTACGTTTCATTTAACCTCTGGAATCATCTTTGGCTGAAGCGTGGCAGAATTTTTTAATAGAGGAGATCGAAGCATTTCATCGGCACATCGGCTCCAATGTGAAACGGCTTCGTGAAGCGAGAGGTTTGTTCCAGCTTGATCTAGCGCTGAAGCCGCCCCTCTTCATAGGCAATGTAGAGCGTCATCACGCCAAATTGGATACACAAAAGCCCAAAAACATAGATGCTTCCTAGATTGTAGTGGTAGGTACTCCCTTCGATCAGCATCGCCATCGTTACATGTAAGCCCAGCAGATAGAGGGAATGACGCCCCATATAGCGAAAAAAGGCGATCCGACCCCCCAGCGCTTTAAGCGGCGCACGTAGCATCAAAAAGAGATAGAGCAGCAAGGAGAGATCAAGCAGACGCAGCGGCCCGAGCTCTTTTTTGGCAAAGAGCCACGCGTAGACGCCAGGATCGATCATCAGCGGGCTGTAGGGCACCCGCGCCGCATAAAATATGAGCGCCCCCACAAGCACCGCCGCGCTTAGCGGGTGTGACCACGCAGGCGAAAACTGATGTCCTTGGATGCTAAAGTAAAGCCCCACACACCACAAAAACTGCCACGCAAAAATATCGAAAACGCCAAGTCTCAGATAGACGTAACCGTCAAGCGCTGCGGCAAGCGCGGAGAGCAGCCCCGCCTGCGCCGCCACCCAAAGCGCCGCGCTTAAAGAGAGCACCACACCCCATCCCGCACGCTTTGCAAGCGCCACCGCCCCCACAGAGAGCAGCAGCAGCATGATGTAGGTCGGCAAAATATCCAGATAGGGCGGATGATACAG
The DNA here is from genome assembly GCA_016938735.1 of Campylobacterales bacterium. Lineage (GTDB taxonomy): Bacteria > Campylobacterota > Campylobacteria > Campylobacterales > Sulfurimonadaceae > JAFGUB01. The sequence continues at coordinate 102,598 of JAFGUB010000008.1, forward strand.
CAGCGCCAATCCGCTCACATAAGCAAGCACCCCGCCGTCTCGCATTCCGTAGACGAAGACGTCAAAAGCGTCGCTCTGCGTCGCGATAGCGTTGATAACGACATAGACAAAGAGCAGGGTCCACAGATGCACGACATAGAGCTTTTTGCTGCGCTTAATGATCCAAGCGCGCCATGATTCAAAACTGCCGATCGCATTGATCTTCTGACCCATCAGATAGGCCGAAATGAGGATAAAACCCTCCGCCGCCGAAACAAAGCCGAGCGGCTCGAAGGTGTACGCACGCCAAAGGCCGGGCGTATGATCAAGGATCATCATAAAGAGTAAAAAACCGCGCAAGATATCCAGATGGGCGATCCGTGGTGCGTGGTGCATCGACGCTAGGCCTTTGAGAGCAAAATGGGTGCGACATTGTAGAGCAAAATCGGTGCGAATGCAGCGCCGTTTAGGGGCTTTGAAACGTCAAAGACTCTATAATAACGCATACCATGTAAAGGTTTTGTATGCAACTCTGTGTCGCCCTCGATCTGCCCACCATGCGCGAGAACCTCGCCCTTGTTGCGCAGCTTCAACACCACAACCTCTGGCTCAAAGTGGGCCTGCGCTCGTTTATCCGCGACGGCAAACCCTTTTTAGACGCCATCCGTCAGGTCAATCCAAAGTTCAATATTTTTCTCGATCTCAAACTCTACGACATCCCCAACACCATGGCCGACGCCGCCGAATCGATTGCCCAGCTGGGTGTGGAGATGTTCAACGTCCACGCCTCCGCCGGAGAAAAGGCGATGCGCGAAGTGATGGCGCGGCTTGGCACATACGAGCGGCGTCCTCTGGTGCTGGCCGTCACGGCGCTCACCTCCTTTGATGAAGCGGGCTTTAGCGCGGTCTACAACGCCCCCATCGCCCCCACCGCTGATCGGTTCGCACTCGAAGCGCACCGCAGCGGGCTTGATGGCGTCGTCTGTAGCGCTTTTGAGAGTGCATCAATCAAAGCGCTTACATGTAAGGAGTTCATCACCCTCACCCCCGGCATCCGCCCTTTTGGCGAAGACGCGGGCGATCAACAGCGTGTCGCCACCATCGAGACCGCGCAAGCGGCGCTGGTCGATTTCATCGTCGTAGGCCGCCCCATCTATGCCGCACCCGATCCGCAAGCGGTCGTAGCCAAAATTTTATCGGCACTTTAGTGCCGTTTTAAGCTGTATGTTATAAAGAAAAAAATATAATTCCCGTCTCTTTTCAAGGACAGATGGGTGAGTGGCTTAAACCACACCCCTGCTAAGGGTGCGTACTGGAAACGGTACCGAGGGTTCAAATCCCTCTCTGTCCGCCACTTTTGTTCCGGTTTAGCTCAGCGGTAGAGTAGGTGACTGTTAATCACTTGGTCACAGGTTCGAATCCTGTAACCGGAGCCATCCTTTCAAAACCCCCTAATACACAGACATTCCAACCGTCCATTTTACACACCGAGTCCGAACCCTCCCAAAAGATCACCAAAGCCCTGTCGTAGCGCTCTGTCACTTCCGCCTTAACTCCTAATTTTTGCAACATGATTTATAATAATTATCATACATGCTTAACTAAGTCTTCATCAAACCCCTGCTAGAGTGCGCTTCCAATTCACCCACAGGACTTGATATGACCTCCAAATTATTGCTCGATAAATACCCCATCCAAACCCTGAATATCCCCTTTGATCGTTGCGCTTTTGAGAATGTTGATGCCATCATTGAACATCTTCGTCACTGCATCGAAGCCGATCCTATCGCCGGATACATCGCTCTGTTTGACCACTACGCCCACACCGCATCACGCGAGAACAACGAAATCGCCCCTGCAATCAAAGAGGCCAAAAACATCCTCTTTTGCTTCGGCCAGAAGCTCCCCTCCGCCGAAATGCTTGCCGTTCGTCCCCGCAGCATCGGCGTCGCGCGCACGGATGAGGGCTTTACATGTAGCTTTATGGAAGCGCCGATGGCACCCATGAATGAGAAAATGGTGGCGTGGATAGAGCAGCTTCAGCGCTAGTTTTGTATCATCGCGCACACTTTATCAGAGGAGTTTGCGTGAATCCATCGACACTCACCCATCTTATTGCCCTGCTGCTCGCGGGGCTATCGTTGATCATTCCTGAACCTATAATTTCCCGAATGCTTCTTTTGGGCGGCCTTTTTGCCTTCTCCGGCGCCATCACCAACACCCTTGCCATTCACATGCTCTTTGAACGCGTGCCGCTGCTCTATGGCTCAGGCGTGATCGAAGCGCGCTTTGATGCCTTTAAAAGTGCCCTGCGTTCCATGATCATGGAGCAGTTTTTCACCCGCGCACAACTGGAAGCTTTTTTTAACGATGAGGAGCGCCGCATCGATCTTGAGCCGTTGCTGCAGCGCAGCGATTTTTCTCCGGCGTTTGATGCGCTCAGCCAGAGCGTGATGGAGTCGCGTTTTGGCGGGATGCTCTCGATGTTTGGCGGAGAGAAGGCGCTTGAGGGGCTGCGCGAACCCTTCAACGAAAAGCTCAAAGTCTCCTTGATCGCTATCACCCGCAGCGAAGCCTTCAAAGCGCAAATGCACGCACAGATGGAGCGCTCACCGCTGATTGATGACGTAGAGCGCAAGCTCACCGAACTGATCGACGCGCGGCTGGATGAGCTGACCCCGCAAAGCGTCAAGATGCTGGTAACGCGACTGATTCGGGAACATCTGGGGTGGCTGGTCGTTTGGGGCGGCGTTTTTGGCGGATTGATCGGGATGATCGGCGCGTTAGCGGGGGCTTAGAAACTTCTTGGTGCGGCTCGTCGCCTGCGCCTCTAGCGGATCATCAGGCCAGTAGTGTTTTTTGTATTTGCCGCGCAGCTCTTTTTTCACCTCATGATACGCCCCGCGCCAAAAACTCGCCAGATCGAAGGTAACTTGCATACTGCGGTGCGCCGGAGAGAGCAGATGCAGCAGCAGCGGATGACGCCCCTCCAAAATGCGCGGCGTCTGCTCCAGCCCAAACATCTCCTGCAACCGCACGCACAGCACCGCTTGAGCGCTGTCGCTGTAATCGATCGCAATCATCGATCCGCTGGGTACGCGCAGCGCGTGGGGGGCCAGACGATCCAGCTCAGTGCGCCGCTCATACGAGAGCATCCCCGACAAGATCGCTTCCATAGAGAGCTTTGAGAGTTCACGCAGCGCCTCCATACCCTCTACATACGGCCCCAACCACGCCACAACGCCCTCTAGCAGCGCCGCGTCGCTCCAATCGGGCCACGCCTCATCACCCGTCTGAGCGCGTACAAAGCGGACGCGATGAAGCAGTGCGCGGCTTTGATTGCACCACGGCAACACCTCCAACCCCGCTTCCACGATTCCCGCGCAGAGCGCTTGTGTCACCAATACACCCTCCGGTTTGGCCAGCGGGCGGCTGGAGAGGGTGAGTGCCAACAGGCGCTTTTGCCCCCTTGATTCCACGCGGCCGCTTTGCGGATTAAACGTACAAAAGGTCTCATCACGCAAAAGATGCGCACAATAGCGCTCGATCTGCTCCAGTGAGAGCGGCGCGGCCAGCGCGATGCGTTTGCCGCTGCCGCCAAGCGACGCCACCGCCAAAAAAGTAGAGCACCCCAGCGCGGAAGTGGCCTCCAGCGACGCGCCTTTGCCCGATGAGAGCAGATACTCGCCCCCCTCACGACGCATGGCGATACGATCGGGATAGGCCAGCGCCAGCAGCACCCCGATCATCTCAAAACGCATCACGCGCGGCACTTCAATAGTGCCCAAACGCGCACGCAGCCCTGCGGCACTCTCGATGACGCGCATGGCCCCCATGCGCTCTTGCGGCTCAAAACGGCGTTCATGCAGCGCTTCAAGCCGCGCGACAATATCGACACCGAAGCGTCCCAGTCCATCGGCCTCACTCAACATTGCTGAGAGCAAAGACGCTTCATAAGCCAACCCCAAAGCTTCGCCGCGCAAGAGCATATACGAGAGTCGCGGATGCACGCCTAGAGCGATGGAGCGCGCACCCAGCGGCGCGATTGCACCCGATGGCTCAAGCATCTGCAGCTCTTCAAGCAGCCCCCTCGCCTCTTTGATCATAAACGATGAGGGCTGATCGATGAGAGATAGGAGCGACGGATCACCCACGCCCCACTGCGCCAGCTCCAGCACAAAAGCGCTCAAATCGGCACGCAGGATCTCCGGCTCACTCTGCGCCACCAGACTTTTATGCTCATGCCACAGTCGATAACACACCCCGCTGGATTGCCGTCCGGCGCGACCGGCACGCTGAATGGCGCTTTGAATCGAAATAAAACCGTCGCGCAGCGTGTCCATACCCGAACTCGGGTCATAGTACGCCTGTCGCTCCATCCCCGAATCGATCACGATGCGCACCCCTTCGATGGTGAGGCTTGTCTGCGCGATGTTGGTTGAGACGATCACTTTGCGCTGCTTTGAAGCGCAGAGCGCGGCCTCTTGCGTCTGTTTATCGAGTGCGCCGTGCAGGGCAAAAAGTGCCAAATCGGGATAGGCGGCGCTCAGACGCGCTAGGGTGGCGTGAATCTCGGCGGCTCCGGGCACGAAGATCAGCACGTCTCCCTCATGCGCCGCCAGTACGCGCCCCAACATCTTGGCGATATGCTCACTCAGATCGCGCAAGGTCAGTTGCGGTACTTTCGGATCAAGGTACGAAAGCGCCACATCAAAAGCGCGGCCTTGCGATACGATCTGAGCGGCTTTGGGCAGCAGCGCACCCAACGCCTCCAGCCCCAGCGTCGCCGACATCACCACCAGCCGCAGATCCTCTCGAAGGATGCTTTGCGACTCCAGCGAAAGCGCCAGGACCAGATCACTGTGCAAAGAGCGCTCATGAAACTCATCAAACATCACGCAAGCGATCGCTTCAAGAGAGGGGTCGCTTTGCAGCATCCGCGTCAAAATCCCCTCGGTCACCACCAAAATACGGGTGCGTGCGCTGCGTTTGCCCTCGTTTCTGATCTGATAGCCCACGCGCTCGCCTAGCCTCTCGCCGAGCACCCGCGCCATGCGCTCCGCCGCCATACGCGCAGCCAGTCGGCGCGGTTCTAGCATCACGATGAGCCGATCTTCAAGCCAAGGTTCCTGCAGCAGCGAGAGCGGTACGGCAGTGGTCTTTCCGGCACCCGGCGGTGCTTGTAAGATGAGTTGATTGTGGGTGCGAAGGGCGTTACGAACCGCGTCTAAATGCGGCTCTATGGGGAGTGACAACTATCGGCACTCCGTAACGGAGATGAGCAAAGCGTTGTGCACACTACCCTCACGACCGATGAACGTTTGGGTGCCGATACTGTATGAAAAGGTACTTTGATTCACTTCTATGCCCTTACATGTAAGGGTTTTGCCCTGATGGTATTTGAGCACTACGGCAACGGCTTGCGCACGCTGCGCGTCGCTTCGGACGTTGTAGAGATACATGGCACCGATGAGCAGCGCGAGTACCGCAACCACGCCGCTTTTTTGTTTGTGGCTCAGTTCTGTGAAGAAGTGCAGCACCGCAAAGAGCAGCCCAAGCGCGGCCAGTCCGATCAGATAACCCATTTATTCCCCCCGTAGCTGATAGGTGATATCGCCGGCGCCAAAGCCGACGATGAGCCCCCTCTTGAGACTGTGCGCCATTGTATCATCTTTGTACACTTCCAGCGCCTCTTCGACGCGCACCAGATGATCGGCCTGCACCAGATCGTAATGCGCGAACGCCGTTGCGAAGTCGATATCGCGCACTGCCTCGCCCGCCGCCCACACAGGCAAGATGATAAGCCGATCCGCCCCCTCGAAGCAGGTGCGAAAGGCATCAAGGTTATCGACGGTGCGCGAATATTTGTGCGGCTGCCAGATGGCGGTGATGCCCTCTAAGCCCCGCAGCGCGGCGAAGGTTTTAACCGCCTCCATCGTCGCCTTGATCTCGGTGGGGTGGTGGCCGTAGTCGTCGATGATGACGCAATCGCCGCTGTCGCTGAGGATATCAAAACGCTTTTTGATCCCCTTGTAGTCCAGCAAACGCGCCCTAATCGTCTCGATCTCCACACTTGGCATCGCCGCTAAAATCGCCAGCGCCGCGTCAAGTGCGATATGCGCCCCAAAACCCCACACCTCAAAAACGCCCAGATCCAGCAGCTCAAAACGGGTATGCGGTTCGCCCTCAATGAGCACATACTCGATATTGCGGATATCGGTGCTCGGATAGAGCCGCTCGGCCTTACATGTAAGGCTACTCAAAAAAGGATCTTCGGCGTTGAGGATGCGCAGCGGCGCGTTTTCGATGAACTGTTTGTAGGAGCCGTAAAAGAGCACTTCGTCATAGCCGTAGTACTCCATGTGTTCGGGTTCGGCGTTGGTAACGATGGCGCAGTAGGCGTTGGCGTTGAGAAAGCTGCCGTCGCTCTCGTCGGCTTCGAAGATGAGCACGTCGCTCTCATTGCAGTAGCGTACATTCGAGCCAAAAGCCTTGGACTCCGCGCCGATGATCGCCGAGCCGTGCATCAGTTCAGAGAGAATCGCCGACGTCGTGCTTTTGCCGTGCGCCCCCGCCACCGCGTAGACTTTTGAATCGTGCAAAATCTCTAGCAGCGCTTCGCGTCTTGGAATCACGCGAATCCCCCGTGCTTTGGCCTCAAGTACTTCGGGATTGTCCGCTTTGATGATGGCCGAATGGATCACACAATCGGGATCTTTGATGTTTTGAGCGCATTGGGGAATCGTTACATGTAAGCCCTCTGCTTCAAGCTTGTGGGTAATGTGCGATTCACGAATGTCCGAACCGCTCACCTGATGACCGCGATAATGCATATACTTGGCCAGCCCGCTGATGCCGATGCCGCCGATGCCGATAAAATGGTATTTCAAGAGTGACCTTGGATAAAAAAATTGGTGGACTAAAGCAAAAAACGTGCCTACGCCTTAAAAGCGCAGATGTAAAAACTCTGCGCCTCTTGCGTCGCATCCAGATCAGCGATCTCGTCGATAAAACGCTCAAAAGCGATCTGATCGTTGGCGCAGCGGGTATGGCGTTTGATCGCCTCTTGAAATGCCCTATCTTCGCTTATGCCTTCAAGAATCTCAAAAAGCGCGGCGGCGTCGCTGAGGCTGCCCGCGCTGTAGTGTTCGATGGCGTATTCATAAAGCGCGCGCACGGTGGCGTAGTCTTGCACCTCATCTAGCTTGAAGCGCTTGGCGCTCTCTAGGGCCGTCGTGAGGTTTTCTAGGGCCAGATCGAGAATGTTGGCGTAGTACGCCACCAGCTCCTCTTCGCCAAAAACATCGTGCGCACGCTGCTCTAGCAGATACAGCGCGGCAATGTCCCCCTCGCTTTGGGCCTTAAGGATTTCGGATTTTAGGGCTTCAGCGTTCATTCAGACACTCCCGTATGCGCAAAAGTGCTTCGCGTGTATTGGCCTCACTCTCTACCAATGCGATACGCACAAAGCCCTCGCCCGGATTGACCCCCTCGCATTCGCGCCCCAAAAATGCCCCCGGCAACACTTTCACGTTGTAACGCTCATAAAGCTTACATGTAAAGGCCAGCGCATCATCCACCTCCAGCCAGACATAAAAGGTCGCTTCAGAGGGGGTGACTCCTAAAATCTCCTCGGCCAAAGCGGCGTTGGCGCGGTAGACGGCGCGCGCCTCTTCAACATGCACGTCATCGCGCCACGCGCTTGCGGCGGCGTACTGCAGCGGCAGGGGTGACGCCGCGCCGATGTAGGTGCGGTAGCGCCCATACGCCGATAGAATCTGCGCGTCTCCGGCGATAAAGCCCGAGCGCAGCCCCGGAGCGCTGGAGCGTTTGGAGATGGAGTTGATCACCAGCACGTTTTTAAAGTCGCTGTTGCCTACATGTAAGGCTGCTTCAAGGAGTGAGGGCGGCGGATTTTGAGTGTAGATTTCGCTGTAGCACTCATCATTGAGCAGCACAAAATCGTGCTTGAGTGCCAGCTTCACCCACGCGCCAAGCTCATCAAGAGTGAGCGTCGATCCCGTGGGGTTGTTGGGGAAGTTTAAAATCACCAGATGGCACGAGGCGAGCGCGGCCTCATCCACTTCGGGCTTGAAGTGCCGCTCTTTGGTGAGGTTGATGTGCAGCACCTGCGCGCGCGAAGCGATGGCCGCACCTTCGTAGATCTGGTAAAAAGGGTTGGTGTAGGCCATTTTGGGCGCGGTTTTGTCATACAGATAAAACTGCGGAAAGTTAAAGAGCACTTCGCGGGTGCCGAAGGTGGGGATGAGCTGCTGAGGCAGAAGCTCCACGCCAAAACGCCGCGATACAAACTCAACCATCGCTTCGCGCAAGGCGGTTTCGCCCGCCGTTTTGGGGTAAAAACGCAGCTGCGGCGCGGCGTTGCACAGCGCTTTTTGGATGAATGAAGGGGTCTCAAACTGCGGCTCGCCGATGGTGAGGCTCAGCGGCGCATAGTCGCTACTTGGCACGATGGGCGCCAGCAGATCGGATAGTTTTTCAAATGGGTAGGGTTGGAAGGTCATGGAAGCTCTTTTCATTCGGATGGTAAAAAACGAAATTATAGCCCAAAACGGCTCAGAGCATCGGCAGGTTCAAGTAACGCTCAGTCTGTAACCCACCTTGTTCACATTGACAATCAGCTCTTTATGCGTCTGGTCACGGATACGGTGAATCAGCGAGCGCAGGGTCTGTTGTGAGACGCTTTCTCCCCAGACATGCTCCATAATCTGCTCAATGGAGACGCTGCTTTGCGGCGAACGTGAGAGCAGCGCCAGAAGCCGCAGGGCCACGGGGCCAAGCGGCACCTCTTTGGAATCGAGAAAGAGCCGTTCGCTTTCGCGCTCAAAGCGGTAGCCGCCCACAAGTTGCAGGGTTGCGGGCTGCGCCAAGGGCGCTTTTGCACTGCCCAGCATGGCGAGTCTGAGCGTCGTGATGATCTCCTTGTCGCGGTAGGGCTTGACGAGGTAGGCGTAGGCTCGCGATTCTAGCGCCATATCCAGCATCTGCGTTTCACTGTAGGCGGTGAGAAAAATGATGATGACATCAGGCATAAAACGGCGGATGGTACGCGCCGCTTCGGTGCCGCTGAGTGCGCCTTCGAGCATGATGTCCATCAAAATGATGTCGGGCCGGTGCGCTCCGGCGTGCTCAATCGCCGCTTCGCCGGAGGCGACGGTAGAGACGACCTCATACCCCTCTTTTAGGAGGACTTTTTTGAGATAATTGGCGGGAATGCGCTCATCTTCGACAATCAAAACACGGCTCATGCAGGAAACTCCATGCGGTAGTGGTAGGGTTTGGGATCGTGCATAAAAAGGGTGCCGTGAAGCTGCTCAAGGGTGAGTTTGACGAGGCTGAGTCCCAGCGTGTCATCGCAAACAGGCAGCGCATGCGTGTCGCCGCTGTCGCTGTAGTGCAAAATGCAGCTTTCGTCTTTACATGTAAGCGCCATTGCCACGCTACAGGTGCCGTTCTGGCAGGCATATTTGATGGAGTTGGTGAGCAATTCATTGATGATGATGCCCAGCCTAATCGTCTTTTCGAGCTCAAAGGTGGCATCGTCGCTATGAAACTTCAGCGTCACCTCCTTCTCTTTTCCCGCTGCCACAAGTGCCTGCTCGGCAAGCTGTCTGACATAGGTGCCAAAATCGACGGCTTCAAGGTTGCCGCTGCGATAAAGCGTTTCGTGCGCCAGCGAGATGGACTCGATGCGCAGCCGGTTCTGATCGATAATGCGGTCAATATCGGGATGGTTGGTCTCGAGCTTCTGCAAGCCCAGAATGGAGCTGATGATGTTGAGATTGTTCTTGATACGGTGGTGGATCTCTTTGAGCAAAATCTCCTTTTCACGATTGGCTTTTTCGAGTTTGCGGTGCGACTCTTCGATGGCGTAGTTATAAAAAATCCCAAAAGCCAAAACAAAGAGCGAAGCGATGAAATACGAAGCCAAAGCCCGATCATCGTGTAAAAACGGATGCCCTTCATACCGATAAAATCCCTGCACAAAAAGAGCGGCAAGCACCGCATAATACAGCGACATATTGATCAGAATTTCGCGCGGCGGCATCAAGATAAACGCCACGACGGGCAGCAGCAGCGTAAACATAATACTCATATTGAAGGCGTTGTGATAGACAAAGAGAAACACGATGGCGCTTGCCGTCCAATAGATGGCGCGCGCGGCTATTTTGTGGTTGCGACTCTGCAAAAAGTACCACAAAAACCCCACCCCTACCGCCACAAAAAGCAGATCAAGCCAGAGGTCGAAATCGTTGGCGATCATAAGATCAATAAATGCTGCAATAGAGGTGATGGTGATAAAACTGAGGTAAAACCCGATAAGAAACAACTCTTTGTAATGAAACTGCTTAAGCCATGTTTGCATGGTGCATTATAGCGCTTTTGAACGTCACGAAACGGATAAAGGATTCCCCTGCGATAAAGTTGCCGCAAACTAAAAAAAAGGATCAAAATGAGATGGCATATCACAGGTTTGCTGCTCGCGGGTTTGCTGATAACCGGTTGTGGCGGCGGGGGCGGTGGGGGTGCGACGACTTCTGCTGAAACAAACAGCACTGTTTCGACATCATCAAACGCAAGTAGCAGTTCAACACCTTCAATCGGAAGTGATGACGGCTCGGAAATAATAGAGTTGGCACCGGAGTTTGCCCATGCCGAGTATGAACGCCTCAATTTCTATGATTACAACTCCAGCTCCTTTACACGTGAAACCGACGGGGAAACCAAACGGATGGTCTTAGATAAGCTCAATGAAAACATTGCAGGCAAAGCACTTTTTGTCAATGGCATGTTTGAGGGTATCGTTGCCCAACAAAGCGATGCAGCTACAACCACGACGGTGATTCTCGAAAATGCCAATGCGCTAGAAGAGATTATTGACACCTTCAGTGTCGATGTCAATGCCAGCGGACTCAGTAATAAAAGGGTACGAATGCCGCATGGCACGATAGGAACTTACGACGACATCAACGATCAACCGCTCACCTATGAGCTGCGTCAAAAGAGCCGTTTTAATGCACGTACTGCGCAGACGGAAGTTGAGCCGACGATTCGCATTAATTTCCCCAAAGGGTACCGGATGCCGCTGCATACCAAGCCTCTAGATATTTATATACCCTCATCACAAAAGCGCGGTGTCAACCAGACAGGTACTTTTATCTGGACTGAGCATTTTGATATCGATGAAGACTATAAAGATGATTATGTGACGATCACGAGTGATGGCAGTTACATCGAATTCGGCCTGGGAACGCGGTTACATGTAGAAGGGCGCACCCGCAAAAGTGACCGCTACGCCGCCATTGCTTTTGACCAGAATGCTACATTTGAGTCTAATTTGCAAGTCGAGGTTACCGGGCATTATGAAGAGAGCTGGAGTGATACCATCACACTCACCAACGCCATTTCAATTTCCATTCCCGTCAGCACCCTTGTCGCGGTAAAAATTGCATTTACGCCCGAACTGCGTGTGGGCGGATCAGGGAGTATCGACGGTCATCTGCTGGCACACTCCTTCACACATCGCGACGGTGCCTTTGGGATCAATTTTGATTCACGCCGAAGTAGCGGTGACAAAATCCTTACTTCCAGCAGTTTTAACGCCAATTCCAATCTGCTAGATCAGGAGAGTGTCAACGTTGCCATTGAGGCACAGGGATCGGTTCTTCTTGCGCCCGTGCTGAAAATTACACCAAGTGCCAATATCGCCGGTGTTATGGATGTGAAGTTTATTGAATTGCGCGGCGGTATTGACGTATTGGCTACGGCGAACGGGGCCATTGCGACCGGTTTTGAAATCATCAATACTGCCCAAGGCAGCGTTAGTAGTAGTCATACCAGTACTTCGATCGGGGTGCATATCGGCGCCTTCCCGTGGCTCTCTTATGAGATGGATGTCGTGCTGGATCCTGTCGATATTCGTACGCGATTCAGTGATGTTGTCATAAAGCCGATAGAGATTTATGACGGTGATGAAAAGGATCTGTTTCGTGGCAACGAAATTGAGATTTTCGACTGGAATATCGCGCTATTGAATACTCCTGATATTATCGTCTCCTATCCGCTGGGACAAACCTACGTTGGATTTATTATCAACATTGATGCGCTACTTTTAGAGCATGTGAAATTCTATTATACGCTGGATGGTTCGATACCCACTGAAAATGCGGCACATCTTTGGGATGGCATACCTTTTTATCTTGAAAACAATGCCACGGTTCGCGTTAAAGCAGTAATGTTGGGCGCGGATTCTCTGACATCACACTGGAATTTTGGCAAATCGGTCTCTCCGACGGTGTCTAAGTCTGTCGTTGCGCTGCCTGCGATACCGGCCACACCTACCAATGTCAATGCCACCGATACCCTCAAAGGCAGCATCAACGTGACATGGGCCGGAACGATTGACACTGCAGAATATGACATCTACCGCAGTAGCACCGAGCAGGGGACTTACACTAAAGTCACCACTAGAACAACCACCTCATATAACGAATCCATACCGCTTGGCGGCAGTTTTTATTACAAAGTCAAAGCATGCAATAGCGCCGGATATTGCAGTGATTTTAGCGCAAGCGATCGGGGGGAGGCGCTCACCACGCTTGAAATTGATCCGGTTGATCCGAATAATGGCGACCAGATTGACCCGCCGACGACCTTGAGTGCCAATGCCGGAGCCGATCAGTATGTAGCGTTGACAGCGGCCTCGGTAAGCGTAAGCTTTAGTGCAGAAGGTTCCCTTGGACTACCTGCCATTGTAGGTTATGAATGGCGCATCACCGGTCCTGGCGGTTATATGGTTTCAAACAACCACAGCTTTAGCACCAATTTTGTCGCAGGTGTGTATGAGCTGGAGCTGACGGTACGCAACAGTAACGGCGACACCGATACGGACAGCGTCATGCTCTATGTCAGAGAGATTCCCGATGCTCCGGTTGTAACGGCAACCAATGCCTTCAACAGCGTCCATCTGGAGTGGAACAATATAAGCAATGTCAGTTACTATGAGATTTACAGCGACACCAATGCCGATGGTTTTTATTACTGGACAGCCGAAGTGCCGCAACCAGAAGGTGCACTGATTCCGCTCTACTCTACTTATGATCACAGTGTCAGCGACGATCTGTTTCACTATTACAAAGTACGTGCCTGCGATGTCAAAATCGATAAGTGCTCAGACTTTTCCAAGATTGTGAGCGCAAAAAGGAATGCTGCGCTGACATTTCAATAAATAAAAGGCAGAAAAGTTATGTCCTTTTAACCCAACAGATCAACGCTACAAACGCTACAGGCGTATGTAATCCTCAAAAGCTATAATGCGCCATCCCTTTTAAAGGAGTCGCATGAGTCCGATTTGGCTTTTGCTTTTGCCGCTTGTCGCTGCCGCAGGGGTGCGTTATGGCACGCGACCGCTTGGCGTGATTGGCGTGTTTTGGCTTCTTAGCTCTTTGATTGCGATGACGCTTCAAGAGGCGCTGATTGGCATCCACGCGTCGTGGCTGGATTGGCCTATCGCTTTGGCGGATGTGGGGTTGTTGCTCTTTTTTGCCTACGTGGGGCGCAATGAAGGCGACGTGCGCGTTTTTGGCCTTGCGATTGTGCAAATGCTCTTGTTTGTTTTGATCGAACTCTTCGGCGCACACGCTGAGGGGGCCACCTTCCTCATCGACGACGCGTCGCGCATGATGCTCTTTATCGTCAACGTCGTCGGCGGTGCCATCGTCTACTACGCCCATGCGTATATGCGCTTTGAGCAGGGCGATGCGAAGCGCTTTTTGATCTATCTGCTGCTCTTTATTGCCGTCATGAACGCCATCGCAATGAGCAACCATCTGATGCACTTCTTCTTCTTTTTTGAGCTCACCACCCTCTTTTCGTACCTGCTCATTCGCTACCGCCTCGATGAGACGGCCAAGGCCAACGCCCTGAGAGCGCTCTGGATGAACCAGATCGGCGGCATCGCGCTTCTGATCGCGGCGCTGGTGGCTTCAAGCAGCTTTGACACCCTCTACCTTGATGCGCTCACACAACATGCAGGCGGCGCGGCGGTGATGATCGCCGTCTTTGTGGCGCTTGGGGCCATGATCAAAGGCGCGGCCATGCCTTTTCAAAGCTGGCTGCTGGGTGCGATGGTCGCCCCTACGCCTGTGAGCGCCATCTTGCACTCCGCCACCATGGTCAAGCTTGCTCCCTTTATGGTGCTTAAAATCGCCGCGCTCTTACATGTAAGCTTTGCCGGAGCGCTCATTAGCCTCTTTTCGATGGCGGTTTTTGTCTACGCCTCGTTTCTCGCACTCTCCAAAACCTCACTCAAGGAGATTTTGGGGCTTTCCACCATCGCCTTGCTGGCACTCATGGTCTCTCTCGCGGCTACGGGCGAAGAGCGTGCGCGGGAGATCGTACTCATGCTGATCCTCTTTCACGCCCTCTCCAAAGCCCTGCTCTTCTTGGTCGCGGGGGTGCTGGAAAAACACTTCCACCTCAAAGATATCGAAGATATGGCGGGGCTGATCTATCAAGCCCCCCGCAGTGTGGCGCTGCTCGTCTTTGGCTTTTTAAGCCTGAGCGTTCCGCCTTTTGGGCTGCTGCTGGGGAAGCTCTTTGCGCTGATCTTTTTGGCGCAGATGATGCAAGAGCAGAGCTGGGCGCTCGCGCTGCTGCTGCTTGCCGCGCTGGGCTCAACCCTGCTCGCACTACTCTATTTTCGGCTGCTTAGCCACCTGCTCTCGCGCAGCGGCGAACGTGCGGCGATGGCGCATGAGACGATCGGCTGGGGTTTTGGCGTGCCCATTGCGGCGCTCTCGCTTTTGAGCGTGGTGCTGAGCCTTGGCTACTTTTATGACGCGTTCGGGCTTGGCGCACTCCTTGCCACCCTCGCACTGCTCGTAGTGTCCGCCCTGACTCTGCGCTCTTTTGCCAAGGTTGAGCGGGTCAAAGAGTATGCCTGCGGCGAACGCGCCCCCTTTGTCGGAGCGCTGGCGTATTACACTTTAAGCGAAGCGTATACGGCCAAGTTTATTCAGGGTTTTGGCCTCTTCTTTGGCTTGATCGCCCTCGCGGGGGTGCTCTCATGAGTATACTGCTCGCACTTTTGGCCCCCGTCTTGGGCGCTTTGGTCTATGGCTTTGAGCGCATCGTGCGGGCGCGGATGCAGCGGCGCAAAGGCCCGCCGCTGCTGCAGCCCTTTTATGACATGGCCAAGCTGCTCGATAAACGTCTGGTGATGGTACACGCCTTGCATGTAAGCCTTGGCGTCGTGCACTTTATCCTCTTGTGGGTCGCGGTGGCGATGCTCTTTTTGGGCGGTCATCTGCTGCTGATCCTTTTTGTGCACCTCTTTGCCCTGCTCGCTTTGGTGATGGCGGGCTATAGCGTGCGCTCGCCCTACTCGCACGTCGGAGCCAACCGTGAGCTGCTCGCACTGCTGGCGTATGAGCCCGTGCTCATCTTGGTGGCGACGGGGTTTTATCTCACGACGGGCAGTTTTTATGTCGAAGAGATCCTCACACAATCGCCAAAGCTTGGGCCGCTGTGGATGTGCTTTTTGGCGCTCTTGCTCGTCATCCCCATCAAACTCAAAAAATCCCCCTTCGACGCCCTTGAAGCGCATCAAGAGATCGTCGGCGGGGTCGAGATCGAGTACAGCGGCGCTTTTTATGAGGTGCTTTATATGGCCAAAATGGTCGAGTATCTCTTTGTGTATGGCCTTGTGTGGCTCTTTGCGGGGGATTCATGGCTGCTGGGTTTAGTGCTCGTTAGCCTCGTCTTTTTGCTGGTCAATGCCGTCGATAACGCCACCGCGCGTGTACGCATCGATCATCTGCTGCGCATCGTCGCCCTTGGCGGGCTCGGCCTTGCGACGCTCAATCTGATTGGAGTAAGCCTATGAGTCTCTGGAGCAAATGGCGCAAACGCGCCCCGTGGATCCTGCACTACAACGCCGGAAGCTGCAACGGCTGCGATATCGAAATCCTCGCCGCGCTTAGCCCGCGCTATGATCTGGAGCGCTTTGGGGTGCTCAACTCGGGCAACCCCAAGCAGAGTGATATCTTTTTGGTCACCGGCCCCGTCACCTACCGCTCGCGCGAACGCCTCATTGAGCTCTACATGCAGATTCCTGAGCCCAAAGTCGTGGTGGCAGTGGGGGCGTGTACCGCTACGGGCGGCGTGTTTCGCGGCATGTACAATGTCGAAGACGGGATTGATCGCTATATCCCCGTCGATGTCTATGTCCCCGGCTGCGCCGCAGGGCCGCAGCTCATTATCGACGGAGTGATGGAGGCGGTGGCCATCTGGGAGCAAAAAACCCAAGCGCTTGAAGAGCCCTTTAGACTCTTTGGCGGCATGGGCACAATCGGCGAAGCACTCAGCCGCCGCAACACTTTGGAGGTCAAAGATGAACAAAATCACCGTGAACCTTGAAAACGTGGTCGAGACGATCAAGGCTTTTTACAACCCCGCAGCGCACCACTTTCTCACCCTCAATGCCCTCAATGCGCCCGATGACTCCATTGAGCTGGAGTGGATCTTCACCCGTTACGGCGTCATTGACGAACCGACGGTGTTTACCCTTACATGTAAGCGTGACGTGCTGATTCCCTCCGTGACCTCCTTCATCCCCTCGGCCATCATGAGTGAGCGCGAGACGGTGGATATGTTCGGCGTCAGCATCGAAGGGGCCAAGCGCGGGCTCTACCTCGATGAAGACTCACGTGAAATGCCACTAGGGAGATGCAGAGTATGAAAAAGACCGTCGAAATCCCGCTGGGATCGCAGCATATCTCGCTGCTTGAGCCGATCCGCTTTCGCTTCCACTGCGAAAACGAAGTGATCCGCGACGTCGATGCCGACGTGGGCTTTGTGCATCGCGGGGTCGAAGAGGCGTGCGCGAGTCGTTTTGAGTTCAAGCAAGTCGGCTACGTGGTGGCGCGGGTCTGCGGACTGTGCGCCATCACCCACTCGCTGGGCTACACGCTGGCGGTGGAGAAGCTCTTACATGTAGAGACTTCGATGCGCATCAAATACCTGCGGATGCTGATGGTGGAGCTGGATCGCATCCACTCGCACATGCTCTGCCTCGCACACACTGCTGAAAATGCGGGCTTTGAAGCGCTTTTTATGCAGATCATGAATGAGCGTGAGCTGGTTATGGACGTGCAAGAAGCGCTCAGCGGCAACCGCGTGCAGTTTGACTACATCAGCATCGGCGGCGTCAACCGCGACCTCAGTGCGCAAGCGGGCGCGCTGGTGCTGCGCAATCTCTCCTTGCTGGAGCCAAAAATCGATGAGCTCTTTGAGCGCTTCACAAGCAACTGGAGCCTTTCACTCAAGTATCGCGGCATCGGGGCGCTGAGCCTAACGCAGGCGTACATGTACAACACCCTCGGGCCGCTGGCGCGCGCGGCGGGGCTAGAAACCGACGTGCGGCTGGAGACGAATGACTTCCCCTACGCGCAGATCGGCTTTGAGATCATCACGGAGCAAGGCGGCGATATTTACGCGAGAAACCTCGTGCGTCTGCGTGAGATCAAACAGTCGATAAAGATGGTGCGCCACATCATCGAAGGGCTGCCCGAAGGGGCGATTCAGGAAAAAACCAAAGGCAAGCCCGAAGGCGAAGCCATTGTGCGCATAGAGGCCCCCAGAGGTGAGCTGATGTATCTGGTACGCGGCAACAAGAGCAGCATTTTAGAGCGCGTGCGGATCAAAACCCCCACCTTCTCAGGCATCCCCGCCATGATCGAGATCTTCAAAGGGAGCAACTTCGCCGACGCACCGGCGATTTTGGCCTCGTTTGATCCGTGCATGAGCTGTACGGCAAAGTGAGGAAACCATGCTAAACGCCCTGATTCAAGCCCTCAAAAACCTGATCTCCCCGCCCGTGACCCTGCAATATCCGCTTGCTGAAGATATCACCCTCCCAGCGCAGTATCGCGGCCTCATCGAATACAGCGCGGAGGATTGCATCTTTTGTGACAAGTGCGAACACGCCTGCCCCCCACGCGCCATCATCTTTTTCCAAGAAGCAAACGGCGACAAAGTCTACCGCTACAACCCCCACCTCTGCATCTACTGCGGCGAATGCGTCCGCGCCTGCCCCAAACCCCAAGAGGCGCTCTGGCAGAGCGAGAAGAAGCAGCCTTTTGCGCTAAGGGCTGAGAATGTTAATAGTGAGTGGAAGGTGTGGGAAGAGCGCTGCTCTGAGAGCCGCGACGCTTTTGCGGCAGCGAAGAAGGCGAAGAAGGCGGCAAAAGCGCAAAGTGATGGACAAGGGGAGATGCAGTAGGGGTGCTTTGGGAGGTGAAGGCGTATGCATTTTGAATGGGATGAAAACAAAAATCGGACCAATATCAAAAAGCATGGCATCGACTTTAGGGAAGCTTGCTATGTGTTTGCAGACCCATTTGCACTGAGTATGCCAAACGACGAACATTCAGACAGCGAGGAAACTCAAATGAAAAAAGAATACGATTTCTCCAACGCGGAGCAAGGTAAATTTTATGTACCGATGGATGAAATACGTCTGCCGATCTATCTTGACAAAGATATTGAGATATTTCTGGCCAAGGCCGTCAAAAAAGACGGCAAAAGCTCTATCCAAACCGTGGTAAACGAACTGCTGCGCAAAGACATAGAAATAGCTAAAAAGGTTTGGGCGTAACAGAGACCATGTTGCGATTTGCTTACATGTAGTCGTTTTTTTCTCGTTCCCAACGTCCCCGCTGGGAACGTATATGAAAGCTTACATGTAAAGAACGTATCATGATCGCCAAAAGAGAAAAAAGTATGCGTTCCCAAGCTGGAGCTTGGGAACGAGGAGAAGTTTGAACAGCTCCTTTTGTTGTCACATATTTTTTTCTCTATTGCACTGTCCTATCAAAGGCCCATATATCTACTGCACCCCTCTTTGATACTGTCTTGTATAATTTCTGAAAAAATAATGTGATTGCCCCCATCTTTTAAGAGAAGTTCAGCATCCTTCCAATTCAATCTTGGGTACTTTTTCGCATGTGCTCGTGCGGTACCATTGACGGCATATTGGTCGCCTGCGATGTCAATAACGACATATTTTTTATTGCCCTGCTCCCAACATTGCACAACTCCAAAATCAGTCTTTAAATGAGCAAGCTGCTCTTTTTTCAAAAATCCTGCTTGCGCAAATGATACTAAAACTATCGAGAAATATAGAGAAACTACCATTCTCATAATTACACCTCCTATTAAACTGTTGATAAATAGTAACAAAAATAGTCTTAAGTAAACAACATTATTTCTGGCTTACTGAGAAAATAAATGGAAACAGTACACGAGGCTAATTTAAACCTTCAGCAGAACGAATATAACGGCAAAAGTTTTCTCGTTCCCAACGTCTTCGTTGGGAAGTCATATGAAAGCTTACATGTAAAGAATGTATGATGAGCGCCAAAAGAGAAAAAGTATACATTCCCAAGCTGGAGCTTGGGAACGAGGAAAGCCCATTCAAGGCATTGCAATGTGCTCCTATTCTTCTTGAATCGTTACATGCTACAATACCTCATTTTTGACGCCATATCCGATGATGCAACAAATCTAAAACCCTAAACAAACTTCACAAAAAAGGACCCAACATGATCAAAACCGCTCTGCTCTTTGCCCTGCTGCTCGCAGGCTGCACCCAAGAGACCCAAAACAAAATCGGAAGAGGCATCCAAAACTGGACGGGCACAGATGGCGTGGTCGATATCTACGCCGGGGAGAAGCTCATCAAGCGTTTCATCCAAGTTGACAAGCTCAGCACCGGAAAAGGTACCGACGACGGTAAACCCAGAGCCTACCGCTACGGCTACGGCTATGACGATCTCAACTTCAACTTCGTGGCCGATAAAAATGAAAAGAAAATCTACTTCGAGGTCGGCGAGTTCACCACTCATGTTTTTTACGAAAACACTCAGGTTTCGCAGCAGCCATAGCGCCCTTCTCCTCAGTCGATTTGTATCTGATCCGTACAGAATGCGGTTCAGAATCAAACAAAATAAACTATTTTGTCATTTTATTTACAATGTACAAAATTTTACAAAAGGTTAGGAGTTTATATGGCA
Source organism: Campylobacterales bacterium (assembly GCA_016938735.1). Lineage (GTDB taxonomy): Bacteria > Campylobacterota > Campylobacteria > Campylobacterales > Sulfurimonadaceae > JAFGUB01. The sequence goes on from JAFGUB010000008.1 coordinate 122,673, forward strand.
CAAGTCAATGTCAACATCCGCATGGATGAAACGGTAAAAAAACAAGCCGAAGAGCTCTTTAGCGAACTGGGGCTTAATATGACTACGGCATTTAATATGTTTGTTCGTCAGGCACTCAATCGCGGCGGTATCCCTTTTGACGTCGTACGTAAAGATGATTTTTATAGCGCATACAACCAAGAAAAGCTAAAAGAGTCTATCTCCGACACCAACAAAACGGTAAAAAGCATCGACGAATTGGAAAAGATGGCTCAATGAGCCAAAAAATCTTCTTTACTCCAATGGCGTGGGAAGAGTACCTCTCATGACATAGTGAGGACAAAAAACACGCAAACGCATCAACCAACTCTTAGCCGACATTATGCGCAACGGCACCCAAGGTATCGGCAAGCCTGAAAGACTCAAAGGTGATCTGTCGGCATATTGGAGCCGCCGAATAGATGACAAAAATCGCATTGTCTACCGTATCCTTGAAGAGGTAATCGAAGTAGTACAGTGCAAAACACACTACGCGGATCAATAGAAACAAATCCTTACATGTAAAGAGCGACGGACGCACCGCCTCAACCGAAAACACGCTACAATCAGCCCCAAAAAGGAGCCTAAATGAACCCGTCCGAAGCCAAAACCGCCCTGCTTGAAGCGAGCGCCTTTCGCCATGCCTGCAAACTTTTTGACCCCCAAAAACCCATCAGTGACGACAATATGGGCTTTTTGCTCGAAATCGCCAGACTCTCGCCCACCTCGTTTGGGATGCAGGGGGTGCGGCTCATCGTCATCACCGATCCTGCGCTCAAAGCCGCATTAAAACCCGCCTGCTGGAACCAAAACCAGATCGACACTTGCAGCCACCTCATCGCCCTAACCACCCGCACCGCCGACTTAGAGCCTTATAGCGACTGGGTCAAGGCGCGTTTTGGTGATCGCGGGCTGAGCGCCGAGCAAGAAGCGGCGTACAACGACAAATACAACGCCTTTCACCAAGACCTCAAAACACGCATCGAAGGCTTGTTTAAACCGCGCGTCATCGGCTTTTTTTACTGGCTCTTTCACAAAAACCGCACGCCCAAAGAGCTTTATGAGTGGGGCGCACGCCAGTGCTACATCATCCTTGGCAACCTCATGAGCGCCGCCGCCGCCATTGGCATCGACTCTTGCCCGATTGAGAGTTTTGAGAAAAACAGAGTAGAGGAGATTTTGGCGCTCGATACGCAGCGCGAAGAGGTCGCGGTGCTCTGCGCTCTGGGCTACCGCGCAGGCGCGCAACCACCCAAACTGCGGCTGCCACTTGAGGCCATCACGGAGTTTAGAAGCTGATTTTTCGCAGCACCACACCGCTAAGGTAGTCGGTGTTGGGGATCGAGAGGATGTAGGGGTGATCCGCGTCGGCGCGCAGCAGCTCCAGCACTTCAAGCATCACCCCCTCTTGGGTGCCTACATGTAAGGCCAAAGTGAGCAACTCGCCGATACCTACATGGTGCGAACATGAAAAGAGCGCCACGATCCCCTGATCTTCGAGTATCTTCACCGCCGAAGCAAGCAAAAAGCCCATCCCCTTCATCGCCCCCTCCACCTCGCGCTTGGTTTTGGCAAAAGGGGGCGGATCGAGCACGATCAGATCATAACGCGTAGCGCTTGCGACCTGAGCCTCCATGAAGTCAAAAGCGTCTGCCTTGGTGATGGTCTGCGGCGCGAAGCCGTTACATGTAAGGTTTTGCGCTACCTGGACGAGCGCACTGTCGCTCATATCCACAAAATGGACACTCGCCCCTTCGCGCAGGGCGTGCAGCCCAAAACCGCCCGCGTTGCAAAAGCAATCCAGCACGCGCATACCGCCGCGCACATAACCCGAGACGACATGACGGTTGCGGCGCTGATCGAGGTAAAATCCGGTCTTTTGCCCCGCGTGCAGATCCACCTCGAAAGCGACGCCGCGCTCTTGCATCACCACGCGCTGCGGCACTTCGCCCCAAATCACGCCGCCGGCGCTCTCAAGACCCTCTTTGCGGCGCATCTTGGCATCGGACTTTTCGATGATCCCTTTGGGCTGGGCAACGGCAATAAGCGCATCGATGATCCAAGGGCGCAGGCGCTCCATCCCCAGCGTGTTGATCTGCAAGGAGAGATAACCGTTGTAATAATCCACCATGAGTCCGGGCAACATATCGGCTTCGGCGTGGACGATGCGGTAAGCATTGCTTTGGCGTGCCAGATCGCTGCGCTTGTGCCATGCGCGCTCTATACGCTGAGCCATAAACGCCGCGTCGATGCTACGCTCCTCAAACGACAAAACGCGTACCGTAATCTCGCTTGCGCCGTTGTAGTAACCGATGCCCAAAAATGCGCCGCCGTGAGATTCGATGCGCACCCTATCACCGTCTTGGATCGCCTCGTCGTACGCGGCTATTTCGTTTCGGTAGACCCAACAAAAACGGCTCTGGAGTTTATGGCTTGAGGCTTTGGTAACGCGAAGGGTATGCATGGGACTCTTTACATGTAAGGGATTGCGGTCAAAAAACCGCGTTGAAAGCATATCAAGTTAGGCTTCAAGCGCGTGCAGAATCACGCTAAATTTTGCCCCCTCCTCCTCGTTTTGTACAAAGAGATTGCCTTTACAATGCTCTTCGATGATTGTTTTGGACATATAGAGCCCAAGCCCCGATCCCGTGTTGGCTTTGGTGGAAAAATAGGGATCGAAAATCCGCTCCAGATGCTCGGGCGCTATTCCTCCGGCGTTGTCGCCGATGGAAGCGATAAGGAGATCCTCTACCCGTACCAACTCTACGGTGATGCGCGGCCGCAGCGTAGCGCGTTCCATAAGCGCCTCCTTGGCATTGCCCAGCAGATTCATAAAGACCTGTGTCAATTCGTTTTCATAGCTCTCGATTGCGCCGTCATCTTGCAGATGACGTACCACTTCAATTCCGTAATGCTCAAAACTGTCCGTAAAGAAGGAGAGCGCCTTCTCCAGCGCATGACGAAGCCGGAAGTGACTTTTGCCGCGATCAGGCTTGAAAAAACTTCTAAAATCATCGATGGTATGCGCCAAATGCTGCATGTAGCCGGCAATCCGCGCCAGCCGCTCTTGCACATACATACCCTCTGCGCTCTCTCTTGCACTGCGGCAGATTAGCTCTTTGCTGTGCAGTTTGGTCTGCAAGGTTGCCACGGTAGAAGCGACGGCACCTAGAGGTTGGCGCCACTGATGCGCAATCATCGAAAGCATCTCACCGGCCTGCGCCAAACGGCTCTGCATCACCATCTGCCGCTCTTGACGCTGCAGACGCAGTTCAAGTGTTTTGCGTCTGGAGATATCACGAACAAGCAGACACAACAGGCGATCATCCAGCGGCACCGCCAGACACTCAAACCATATCGCCGCGTCTCCTTCACCGCCGTAGTGCCACTCAAAACGCTTCTGCGCCCCAAAATGCCAAAAATCCGGCAGCAAGAAATGCTCCCTCCCCTCGTCTCCACCACCAGACGCTCCGAGCAGCAATCCATCAAGTGTCAGACCGATGAGCTCCTCCTGACGCCGAAACCCAAACATCGAGCACACAGTTGCGTTGGCACTCAGGATACGGTGGTGTTCGAGTAACAACGCACCGTCGTTCAAAGCGGCAAAAAAACGCTCCATACAACCTAAACGCAACTCAAGACCGCAGCTCTCGGCGATACTCATGCAAAAAACTCAATCGGTGCGCTGCGCTGGAGCTCTTCAGGATGCCAAAAAAGCAAAATCGTGTCGATATCGCTGATGATGGAAACATCGAAAAAGTTGAGCCGTTCCAAATCCGCATCGGGCAACGTGGTCTGCCAGTCGCGCAGCATGTTCAAAAAGCTCTCAAGAATGATCAGCAACTGCTCTCTTGAGCACTCATCGCTGTTCAAAGGTTCATGCAGCATCGTCTGGGCAAATTCCCCGATCCGCCCCCCGAGACGCTCAAAAAAGTTGTAATACGCGAGCGTGGAGCCAAAATGCTGCAATAAAACGCCAAACTGTTCCGACAGGCTCTTAAAATCTTGCTCGCCACGCACATAGGTGCCTAGATGCTCCTCCATCGCATCGATGACCATGCGAAGCTCCTCAAGATCATCGCGGATGAGATAGCGGATCTGCTCTTCATAGCGTTCGCTTTGTCCATTGGTCTTTACCGATAATTGCGGCGTTACATGTAAGGCCACTTCATACTTCGACAAACGCGCCTGTAGCACACGCATCTCTTTGCGAAATCGGCGATTTTCGGCACAAAGCGTTACGTTATCTTGCTCCGCTCGTTCAAGATGCATCTGCAGCAGCTTTCGTTCCGTGATCGCTTTGGCAACTCGATACAGTACCCCGGAAAACGGCTCCAACTGCAGCGGCTTGATGATAAACGAAGCGACGCCAAGCTCAATCGCATCGATCAGATTTTCGACCTCGTTGTGGGCAGAAAGCACAATAACGCTCTGCTCCTGTCGCAACGCGAGCATCTCTTTGATCATCTCAATTCCGCCTTTACGCGGCATATTCAGATCGGCGACAACCAGATCGTAATAATGCCCTTCACGTTTGAAATACTCCACAAAACGTGCGATGCCCGCCACGCCGTCGCCGGCTGTATCGACACGCTTAAAATAGTCCTCCATCAATTCAGCGGTGCTCAGACGCATGGCCAAATCATCTTCGACATAAAGAATGTTCAAGGTCCGCGTATACTCGCGCAACAGATCGATCTGCATCACTCACCTCTATTATTGTATTTAACACATAAATGTGCCGTAAACATTCTACCACTGAATAATATTATGAGTGTGTAATTATTAGATGATGATTGATTCGGTATCGGCGGTATGACCGCCGACGAGTAATTAGGTTTTAAACTGATTCAGTTTTGCGGTGAGTTCATGCGCCACCTTTTCAAGCTGCGCGGTAAGGGCTTTGATGCTGCTGAGGCTTTTGTTGTTTTCGGTAGAAATGGCATACATCTGCTGAATGCTGTCGCACACGGTATCGACGCTCTTGGAAACACCGTTGTTTTGCTCCACAATTTTAGCGGAGAGATTGGCGCTCTCAAGCATCCGTCCGGCGCTGTACTCGATCTTTTCACGTACCGCAGTGGAGTTCCGCAATAGCGTCTCGACATTGTCGGAGTTGTGGCTCATTTCGGTGCTGATATCGGAGATCGACTGCACGATGACATTGACAGTCGCGGAGATCTCGGAGAGCGATTTTTGCGTCCGCTCCGCCAGCTTTCGCACCTCATCGGCCACCACGGCAAAGCCACGTCCGTGCTCTCCCGCGCGCGCCGCTTCGATGGCGGCGTTGAGCGCAAGCAGGTTCGTCTGATCGGCGATATCGGAGATGACGTTGAGAATATGCTTGGTCTGCTCCACATCCGATGTGAGGGTGTGCAACTTGGAGGCCAGCCCCAGCTCCACATCGGCGTTTTGCTGCAGGCTGCTCACCAGCGCGACCAGATCTCCCGTCGCTTCTTGAAGATTCTCATTGGCAGAACCGATCTCGGTTGATGCGTGGTTGGAGAGGTTGATGGTACTTTCGATGTTCTCTTTGACCATTCGGTTGTTTTTGACGGAGAACTCCACCATCTGATCTTGCTTTTTGATCCCTTCTAGGACCGTATCAAGGTGCTTTAGCAGCTCTACGGTGCTGCCTAGATTACTCGCAGAAGAGCGCTTGGCGTCGGTGACGATATTTTGTGTTCGCTCGATGAAACGGTTGATGTAGCGCGCGACAATCCCGATCTCGTCATTGCTCTGAATACCCAGCCGCTGTGTGAGATCACCTTCGCCCTCGGCGATATTGTTCATCTTCTCCTCAAGCTCTACCATCGGACGGTTGACGGCAAAGCGCAGGGTGATGATGAGTGCGATGATGATCAATATATCGACCGTCGCCATGATGATGATCTGCGTGATCAGACCCCCTTTGGCCTGTTTGATCACTTTCTCGACCTCGCTGATCGGTTTGGCAATCACAACAGTGCCAATCTGCTTGCTTGTAAAGTCACTAATGGGGAGCGAAATAGCGTAATAACTCTCACTTTTGAAGCCTCCCTCGACGCCGAAGGGCTCAAAATGTTCCGACTCTTTAAACAGGTTCATATTGCACTAGCCCTGCTTTAAGCACAAGACGTCGCGGCTGTTTTTGGGTGCCCCGGCTAACTCTGCCGCATTATGCAAAAAGTTTGGCTCCATCAACACCAATACATCAGCACCCATCTGCTCTTTAGCCGATTTGACGATCGAGCTGTAGCCTTGAATAAACTCTACCGATCCAAGATACTCGCCCTTATCGACAACGGGTGCAAGGCCGCGAATCACCATTCCGGCCACACCGACTTCAACCGCGCTGAGCGGTTTTTTGGTGCGCTTGACCTCCAAAATCGTGTCACGAAAGCCGCTCAGGTCATCACCATACTTTGCGGGGTTCCAGTGACGCAGAAAGCTTTTAACCTCTTTATCATGGACATGAACCTTAATATTTTGATAGTTGGTATGTGCTTTGAAATCCTCCGTAACATTTTTGAGTGCTGCGATGGCAGTGCTGCGTTCACCACTGCGCAGTGCCTCGATAATAGCGTTGTTTTGCGCAATACTAATGGCGTTGGTCAGTCCGACGCTGTATTTCGACTCAAGCTGATTTTCGAGATAGATCTTTAGATTATCGCCGAACTCTTCATAGGTGTTTTTCTCAATCTCCCGCAGTGAAAACGAGGAGCTAATGAGCACCAATGTTAACCCAACGATGATCGCGATCACCAGCGGAATGTGTATCTTCTTACCGATAGTCATGTTCGAGAACATCTCTTCTCCTTTTGTTGGACCCTTGACACGATTATAACACGCGGTTTGGGCAAAACATTGCATGATTTGCCGCAACAAACAGGCTATTATGTCACATTATCACCGTTCACTCTAGGAGGTTTCATGCAGTTTCGCTCCGCACTCATCTTGGCTATTGCTTTGGTAGCTGGATTCTACTTAATCGCCCAAAGCATCATCCGCTTTAAAACGCTCGAACGTACCGTCAGCGTCAAGGGTCTGGCCGAAAAAGAGGTCAATGCCGACGTGGTTTTGTGGCCCATCACCTACCAACGCTCCCAAAACGACCTGATCACCCTCTATGCCCAACTTGAGTCCGATCGCAATCAGATCAGCGATTTTCTGCTCAAAGCGGGTTTTCGTCACGAAGAACTCAGCGTATCGGCTCCAGCAGTGACCGATAAACTGGCGCAGGATTACGGCAGCGGCGAGCGGATCAAATACCGTTACAACGCATCTCAGACCCTTACCATCTACACAGCCAACATCGATCTGGCGCGTCGCTGCATGACCCAAATCGCCGAACTGGGCAAAGAGGGGATCACCTTTATGCAGTACAACTACGAAAACCGTACGGAATTTATCTTTACCAAGCTTAACGAGATCAAACCCGACATGATCCGGGAAGCCACGCGAAACGCCCGAAGCGCCGCGCAGCAGTTCGCCTCCGATTCGCAAAGCACACTCGGAAAGATCAAAAGCGCCCAGCAAGGACAGTTCAGCATAACCCCGCGCGACAGCAACACGCCGCACATTATGAAGGTGCGCATCGTCTCCACCGTGGAGTACTACCTAGACGACTGAGCCTTACATGTAACGATTAAGATATATTCTATAACATTGGATGTGCTACAATCAACCAATATGATTTAGGCGGCACACCATGCTCTCCGCAATAAAGCGCAATAATCTGCGCCATATCGTGCTGATTCTCTTTGTGGTGCTCTCCATTTGGACGCTTTTTACCTATCTCATCGGAAAAAGCGTCATCGATCAACAAGCTAACGACGCCTATCTGATCAACATCAGCGGCAAACAGCGGATGCTCTCGCAACGCACAGCGCTCTTGGCCCAGCGCCTGCACACAACGGCACAAGCGGACCTGCGCCGCTCTTTGAATCAAGCGCTTGAACTTTTTGAACAAAATCACCGTTATTTAATGAATGCAGTCGACACATCGGAGTTACGTACGCTCTATCACAAGGATGGCCTTGATACCAAAGTGCAAGCCTATCTGGAGCTTCACCGGCGTTACATGTACACCCCGTCTGCGCCGCTGATCGAAGAGATACTCGATACCTCAAACACCCTTTTGCCGGTGCTCGACCAAGCGGTCGGTCTCTTTGAGCAATCAAGCCGCCAAAAACTTTCCAAGCTGAGCCGCTACAGGCTGCTGATCTACTCAGGCAGCTTTATGACCCTGCTCTTTGGCCTTGTCGTGATGCTGCGTGAACTCAACACACCCGATCACACCTACAACCTCAGCCAGGACGAAACACTGCGCCGCCTTTTTAGAGAGCGGCGCAACTTCTATTTTCAGGGGCTCTGGATCGTCTTGATCTATCTGCTGATCTCCGGCGCTTGGATCTACTTTTCCGATGCGCTGCTGCTGCATCTGGTCGCCAGCGTCGAAGAGCTTCATACCTTACAAACCATCAAGGGCCTGCTCTTCGTACTTGCCTCCTCTTTGCTGCTGGCACTGCTCATTATTCTGTTTGTCAAGCGCATCATCGGATACATCGATCTGATCATCAAAAGCAGCGAAACCTCTAAAGCCTTGCAAGCAGAGAAGCTACGCGACTACCAAGCTACCCTCGAAGCCCTCTCAAGCCTCATCGACTCACGCGACAGCTACACGGCAGGACACAGCCAGTGCGTCGCCCGCTATTCCCAAATAATCGCCCAGGAAATGGGAGTGTCTCAAAGTGATCAAGATCTGATATGGCGCGCGGGATTGCTACACGATATCGGCAAAATCGCCATTCCCGACTCCATTTTGCTCAAGCCAGGCAGCCTCAGCGGTGAAGAGTACACCATCATCAAGGAGCACGCCCGTATCGGCGCAGAGATTTTGCGCATGATCCCCGGTAGTGAAGCGTTGGATCAGATCGTGCTGTGCCACCACGAACGCCATGACGGTTCGGGTTATCCCAATCATCTTGCGGGCGAATCAATCCCTTTACCGGCGCGGATCATGTGCGTGGCCGACTCTTTTGATGCAATGACGACCACCCGCATCTACCGCCGGTCTAAAAGCGTCGCCGAGGCACTTGAAGAGCTTAAAAGCTTGCGGGGCAAACACTATCATCCCGATGTGGTGGATGCCGCGATGATAGCGCTTCAAGCAATCTCGATTGACACCACGATTTCACAATTACCCAAAGATGTGATCGAAAATGAGCGGATGTCGTACTACCTCAAAGACCAACTCACCGGAGCCCAAAACGAACACTTTATCGAGCTGCTGATGGCTAAGAACACCTTGCATCTCTACCACTACGCCCTCTCAATCGGGCTTGCAAATTTCAACCACTACAACCAAAGCCACGGCTGGAAGGCGGGAGATCGAATGCTGCAGCGGATCGTCGCACATCTGCACACCCTTGCCCCCAATGCCTTACTGATTCGTTACCATGGAGACTCCTTTATCCTGCTGTCCCTTGAGACTCTTGACACCGAAGCCCTGCTTCAGGGCTTAAACGAACTGATCGCACCCGAAGCGATCCATATTCGCTCTCGATCTATCAACGTGCAAGAGATTCCAAGTGTCATTGAGGGAATCTAGGTTTCAGCCCAAAACGCTCTTTATAACCGCAGCTTTGGCATAGCGCTTCAACTGCCCTACCCTCTTTAAATCCCTGTACAATCGCCTGTGCACGCGGTGTTTGCAAAATCGCCTCCAGAGTCGCATCCGCAAGTGAGCCCAGCGTCATCACTCCGTCTTTATCCAGACAACACGGCACCACCCGACCATCGGCCAACACTCCGATCTGCTTTGAAAGGCCATGGCAGGTGCCATCGCTTCGGCGCTCTAAGGCTAGATCGGGCCATTCGAAGTAGCGGTCATAATGGAGCAGCACATGGCGTGAGAGCCTCAGCGATCCACCTGTATCAAGCGTACATGTAAAGGCTTTTTCAAGATAATCAATCACCCTCTCATTAAACGCCGCTTCACTCCCCATATCATCCAGGTTCCAGAGCCGAAGATTGATAAAACTCTCGCCACCTTGATCAATCTTGGCACGGCAAATCTCTATGATCGGCTCCATGTAGTGTTCAAAAGAGTCTCTGGGCGGATTTTTATTGAAGCTGTTGAGCGAAAAGTTAAGCTGACGGATCACACTATGCGTCAGTGTGCCAACGCTGTGACGGCGGGTATAAAAACCGCTGGTGGTGAGCATTACGCGCATCTCATACGCGCCACACAGATCAAGATAGTCGTGCAGATGACCCAGCGTCAGCGGATCACCCACTACATGTAAGGCCACTTCGCGCGTGTAGGGGCGCAGCTGCTCCAGCACCCGTTCAAAGAGCGCCAGCGGCATCGTTAGCGGCGGCAGTGTCTTGGGCGGACAGAAGCTACATGTAAGGCCGCAGACGTTCGTGATCTCGACATAGGCGCGCACAAAATGCGCACTCACGATATGCTCCTGTTGGCTGCCAACAGTGCTGTAAACTCGGACTCAGCGACGGCTCTTGAACATAAAAAGCCCTGATAATAATCACACTCCATCGCTTCAAGATAGGCCCTTTGCGCCTCACGCTCAACTCCTTCGGCCACTACGTGAAGTCCCAGTGTTCTGCCCATCACCAAGATCGTATTGAGCAGCAGTCTGCTGTTGTCTCCCGTCTCCTTGATGTCATCGACGAAGCTCTTGTCAATCTTAAGCGAATCGATCGGTAGCTGCCGCAAATAGGAGAGCGAAGAGTAGCCGGTTCCAAAATCATCCATGCAAACATGCACCCCTGATGATTTGATACGACGCAAGAGCTCCAAAGTCACCTCCATCTGCTCCATCATGACGCTCTCAGTAATTTCGATTGCCAGGGTTTGCGGTCGGACGCGATAACGCTTAAGCGCCTCTTCGATCTGCACCACAAGATGCTTGTGGCGAAACTGTCGCATGGAGATATTGCATGAAATATGAATATCCTCATAACCCAAAGCGGCCAAACGCCCTAGTGCGGCAACGGTTTCATCGATGACCCATGCCCCTAAAATGAGGATAAAACCCGTATTCTCGGCAATGCGGATAAACTCTCCGGGATAGATCACTCCGCGCTGCGGATGGTTCCAGCGAATCAATGCCTCGCCACCGATGATCACTCCGCTACGCAACGCTACTTTGGGCTGAAAATGCAAAACAAATTCCCGATCCTCCATCGCCTTGTGCATCGTGTTGGCAATCTCCATTTCGTGATGGATCTGAGCATTGAGCGAAGTCGTAAAAAAGCAGAACTGATCCCGTCCCTGAGCCTTTGCACGGTACATGGCGATATCGGCAAACTTCATTAATTCACCTAAATTCCGTGCATCGTCGGGATAGATCGCAGAGCCGATACTGATAGAGAGCCGCAAACTATGCACTTCCACCCGCCACTCCTGTCGGAAGGCTTCAAGAATCTTTTGCATCACCGCTTCTAAGGTTTGGATGCCATGCAGATCGGTAATCACGATAATAAATTCATCTCCTCCGATACGCGCCACAATATCATTCTCGCGTATCAGTGCCTGCAGTCTTGAAGCCACCTGAATCAACAAAGCATCGCCGACATCATGTCCAAGCGTGTCGTTGATATTTTTAAAATGGTCAAGATCCAAAAAAAGGAGCGCAAACTTCTGTCGATAGCGTTTTGCATGAGAGAGGGTCCAATCTAACTTGGCATGCAGATAGTCGCGGTTGGGCAAACCGGTGAGCGTGTCGTGCGTTGCGCTGTGACTGAGCACTTCGTTGAGCCCCAAAATCTTCTTTTCCGATCGGTTTAATTCAATAGCGTACTCCATTTGCAAACGAATGATATAACCGATCACCGCAGTTTCGACAAGAACAAAAATGGCATGCAGCACCACAATATCGAATCCGCAACCGTAATTAAAAATCATTACCGGCATTCCAAACAGCGAAACCTCATACAACTGCAAATAGTTGAAGAGCACATGATGGATAATCGTCGTTGCAGCCGCAGCCAGCAACGGAGCCAGCTCTTTGTAGAGTGAAAGTATCGCGAGCGCGATAAAAACGTGAAAATGCATCTCGATGCGCCCTAGATGCTGCTGAATAAAAACCAGCGAAAAGAGCATCATCGCGATACCGGCAAGCACCCGCATCATCTTCGTTCCCGCAAAGAGGCGATAGGCGCCAAAAAGCGTCAGCGTGATCAGCCCCCCTGCTACAAAACCGTATCCATAAGTATCATAGGCTAAAGAGGTGATCAGGGTTGCCGTTAACCACTGCAGCAGCATGAGCACCAGTATGACGCGATCGGCGCGTAGGTAGCTTTCGTTAAAACTTTTTTGGGCATATTCAGGGATGCTTGGCAACATCAATCGCTCCATCAGGTTCTGCCACCGCTTCATCTGCGTCCAACCTCGATCGATCGAATCTGCTCCGACAACAACGACACATTGAGCGGACGGGTGTGGTAGATCGTTTTAAGGCGCGTCACCCCCTCTCTAGGTCGCTCAAGCAGATAGAGATAATCGCTGTGATTGATCTGCAAAGGGTCCAGCAATCCTGCAGCAAAGGAGAGCGCAAAGGCTCGATCAATCTGCATGATTTCCTTTTGACTCAGATAAATACCCCTAAAAGAGGGATGAAACGCCTCGGCAAAAGCCTGCGGCTGAGCGGGATCGACGTCACTTGTCAGATTGACGAAAACAACATCGGCCCGCGAGCGTAATGCCGCAGCATCCGACGCCCCATACCAGACACCCAAGCGCTCCAACACCGGTGTACAGACCGAAACACATCCCACATATCCAAAATAGAGCAAAACCACAGGCGCCTCAACTCCTTCGAGCCAAGGCGCTTCAACAGTTTTGTCAATCGTAATGACCCCCTCTTGCGTTTGAGTGAACCATAGCGCCATGCACAAAGGCACCAAAATCAAAAGGATCAAAACAAAGAGAACAAAGATGACCTTATCAGAAATTTTAGGCACTACACACCTATCGCTTCGTCCTCATGGACATTTGACGCTACAGCGTTCAATTTTTTATTTGCCTCCAGCAAAGCGATCAGCAGCAACGCCGCAGTAATGACCGCAAGCAGCGCCACAACGAAAAATAGCCCCAGGAGCATTTCACGATTACGCTCAAAGAACCCCTTCTCCTCATGCAGAATCTGCGCATTTCTAGCAATATACTCCGACAAAATCAGCCGCGCGTCACGCAAGGCGGAACGGTCAAACATATAGACGTTTGCACTCTCATCATCCGCCGCCAAATGCTCCATCGGTGTTCCGCCCAAATAGGCCAAAAGCAATCCGGCAGCCTTGCTGCCCTGCTGACGTCCGCTCGTAACGTATCCGCCGATCACCCCTTTGCCGACATAGGCATCTTCCATACTACCAATGATCAGATCAGGATGACGGCGCAACCTTACAATCACATCCTCCGGCCGCACTACGCTGCCCTACTCATCCACATACGCTCCTATGGTCGAAAGCAGCACAAAAGTTCGTGCCCGCTTGGGCAACGCATCGATCACCTTATCAATGCGGGCGTCAGCAACAAAATGAACCGAAAAATTGGAAAATGCGGCAACCTCCTGTCGCATTTGGCGCTCTATCGCACGGTAGGTTTGTGAATCATCTCCGATCACCCAAACCTCTCGTGTCTGAGGCGAAAAAAGTTTGATCAGCTCGATGTTGGGAGCCAGCTCTTTGTGTTCAAACACCCCGCGAACGCGACGCTTATCAAGGCGCTCAATGGTGGCCAGATCATTGACGCCCGAAAAAAAGATCGGAGTATCACCCAAATAGGAGGCATTTGATTCCATCACAAACGAGAGGGCGTTGTCATCCGTCACATAAAGCGCATCGGCATTAAAGTTGTGATACTTAGCGGCAAGATAGTGATGAAACAAAGCGCGATAGGAGGCGTCTAGCGTCAGACGCTTGGTATCGAGATACTCGGTGGCAATCTCAAACGAAAACTGCGGCTCGCTCTGCAGCGTCTGCATAAACCCCTGATGCTGCAATTTACTCCAGCCATATTCCTGCGTGTAGGAGTGGATGACGAGCAGACGTTTGCTCACCACAGAGGCATTGCTTGAAAGTGCCAGAAAAGCGATCAAATATATAAAATTTTTGAATACCATACAAAATCATAGCCATCCCTGGCTTAGAGGATGACCTTAACCATTTTTGAGCATTCGCAGTGCCGCTTCAACATCATCTTGACGCATCAAGGATTCACCCACCAAAAAGGCGTCCACCCCCGCTTTGGAGAGGTCTTCAAGCTGTCCATGCTCGTAAATGCCGCTCTCGGCGACAATGATCTTGCCGTTGGGGATGAGCGGAATCAGCTCATAGCAGAGGTTCATGTTCATCTCAAAGGTGTGTAGGTTACGGTGGTTGATGCCGATGATGTCGGCTCCGGCCATGATCGCCTTGGTCAGTTCACTCTTGTCGTGGATCTCCACGAGCGCCTCCATGCCTAGATGGCGGGTGTATTCGAGCAGCTCTTTAAGCTCTTTGGTCGAGAGCGCCGCCGCGATGAGCAGCACGAAATCCGCGCCATAGACCAGCGCTTCGAGCAGCTGATATTTGCTTACGATAAAATCTTTGCGCAGCAGCGGAATGCTCACATAACGCCGAATCCCCGCGAGGTACTCCAGATCACCTTGAAAAAAGTGCGGTTCGGTGAGGACGGAGATGGCGTTGGCACCGCCGCGCTCGTAGCTTTGGGCGATGGCAAGCGGATCGAAATCCTCCCGGATCACCCCTTTAGAGGGGCTCGCCTTTTTCACTTCGCTGATAATGCGGTAGGGCTCTTGGGGCGTCGCGGTGATATAGGGACGCACGTCGCGCGGGGCGCGGGCATTGAACGCCAGCGAGCGCCCCAACCACTCCATACTAAACTCTTTTTCGCGTTTGGCCAGATCGGCTTTGGTGCGCTCTATAATCTGATCGAGTATCACTCTTTGCTTCCTTTATTGGTTTTGAGGCATTGATCGATGGCTTTAAGATGCAAAGCTACTTCTGGATCGCTTTCGCCCATCAGCTCCACGACACGCTTCATGAGCGTTTGCGCCTTTGCACACTCACCAAGACGGTAATGCCCCCACGCCAGCGAATCGAGATAAAAAGGGGATTCCGGCTCAGGCTCCAGCGCTCGGCGCACATACCCCATCCCCTCCTCAACCGCAAGATCGTGATCGATCAGCAAATAGCCTAGATAGTTAAGATAAAGCGGCGAAGGTAGGGCTGTAACCACCTTTTTAAGCTTCCGAACCACGCCTTGTAATAATTCAGCATCCCGCTGCTCTTTTTGAGCCGATTCATACTCAAAAATCGCGCTTTGTCCCAGATAGAGCGGATCGCCGCTCTGCTCATAGAGCTTTTGTGCCAGCAGCGACGCCTTGGCGTACTCCTTCTGGCCTGTATAAAGTTGTAACAACAGCGAGTCGTTGAGCGTATAGCGCTCCAAAAACTCCATCAAACGCGGATAGTTTTTTTGATAGCCATAAATCTTCACGATGGCGTCGCCTACCGCAGGATTACGCTCAACATCATAAAGACGTAGATAGGTTGAGAGCATCCCTTCAATGTTGTTTTGCTGCGAATAAAAGCCCGCCAGACGACTACAGATCACTTTGCTACAGCCGTAAATGCGGCTGTGCGACTCCAGATAGGCGATCGCATCAGCTTGACGCCCTAGATTCAGATACAGCACCACTGCCATCTGATCGAGCGCAACTTCGTCATAGTCGATGAGGTAGGCGCGCTCAAGGTATTTGACGGCAGTATCGTAGTGTTCAAGCTTCAGATAGACTTCGCTGGCGAGCAGATAGGCTTCGCGCGTCCGCTCTCGTTCAAGCAACGCAAGCGCAGCGACTTTGGCCTCTTCCAGACGATCAAGCGCCAAAAGGGCAATCACTTCGTAGCGTCTAGCGACACTATCATGCGGCTCACTTTGGGCGTAGTGACGGCTGCGTTCAAGCAGCACTTTGTAATCCCGCGCATTGTGGTAGCTCTGAAGCGCTTCGCGCTTGTACTCCTCTTTGTGTGCCTGCTCATAAAGCAGTTCATACAAACCGGCTGCGGCAAGGTGCTGCTCCTGCTGCTGCGCCATCAACGCATACAGGATATAGGCATCCTCCTCTTCAAAGGCCTTTTGCCCTCCTTGCATATTATAGGCGCTCTGTGGGGGGTGAACGGCGCAGCCGGCAAAGAGCACAAGTACACAAAAGATGAGGACGTTATACACCGACCACCCCCGGACACTCCGCGCGCAGAGCGTCGGGGTGGCTTTTGAAATAGTCCCAAAAAGGGAAACTGCGGCACTGCTGCGGACGCGCTGCATAGACACTGCACCCTTTGAAGCTACGGTCAAAAAAGATGCAATCATGCTCTTCGCCGACGCGCCGCTCGATGAGCGAATAGCGATAGCCCCGTTTCTCAAGATAGCGCAGCGCAAATACCTCAAGCTCCAAGTTCAAAAATGCGGCAAGCGCCTCCGCTTCGGCGAGTGATACGAAGATATTGCCGCTCTCTCCGCTGCAACAGTGTCCGCCGCACTCGGCACAGGCGCTGGGGCGAAAGGCAAAGGAAAAGCCCTCTTGGGAAATCAGATCAGACATTTGATGCTATGGGTCCTTGCTTGGTGATAGAGTGCTCTAGCCTCGCTTGAAAACGCGTCAGCGTCAAAGGCAAAAAACGGAGGCCAAACCTTGAGCAGGGATTTGGCGTGTTTACGCGCATGGATCATCACGAGCGTAGCGTTACGGTGCGCTTTAGAATGCACGAATTGTACATCAACGACTCTTAATCCGGCACGCTCAAGCGCCGCGCAGATCAGCGAAAACTGCTGCGGTTCATAGCAAAAAACAAAATGTCCGCGCGGGCGCAGCAAAGCGGCGACTTTGGAGACAAAAGGCTCCAGCGCCAGCGACGTACTTGAGCGGGCAAGGGCGATCGCGTCGTTTTGGCTGCGGTGCGCCCCGATGTGATAGAAGGGGGGATTAGAGACGATATAGTCAAACCCACCGCCATCTTCATAAGCCAGCAAATCGCCCTCATGCACCCGCGCGTCGATGCCGTTGACCTGTGCGTTTTTGCGCGCCAAAAAAGCGACGTCGCTTTGCAGTTCAATCATCTCCAGCGACACCTTCGGAAAATCCCGCGCCACCAGCAGCCCAACGATACCGCAACCCGCCCCCACATCAAGCAGTCGCCCTTTGGGGTTAAAACGGCTGATGAACCCGTACAAAAAGATCGAGTCGCTGTTGTAGCAATACCCGTCGCTTTTCTGGTAGAGTTGCATTTCCCGCCTTACATGTAACGTAGGCGTCATTATACCCTTAAGCGAAGGAACGCTCATGATCATCATCCCCGCCCGCATGGCCTCTACCCGTTTTCCCCAAAAAGTGCTTGCCGATATCGGAGGCATTCCCATGGTGGTGCGTACCGCCCAGAGGGTTGCGTCGCTTGACCGCGTGGTCGTCGCGGCCGACGATGAGGCGATTTTGCGTACATGTAAAGCCTACGGCGTCGAAGCGATGCTCACCTCCGATACCCACAAAAGCGGCACCGACCGCATCAACGAATGTGCGGAGATTGTAGGCGTGGGGGATGATGAGCTGATCATCAACGTCCAAGCCGACGAACCCTTTATCGAAACGGAGGTCGTGCACGCGCTCATGCAACGGCTGCGCACACTTCAAGCGCAAGCGGAGCCTTTTATCATGGCAAGCTGCTACAACGCCATCAACGAAGCCTCCGCCCAAGATCCCAACCTTGTCAAAGTGGTCCTTGATGCCCATCACAACGCGCTCTACTTCTCACGCGCAGCCATCCCCTACAACCGCAGCGGCGCGGCGTATTACTGCGGCCACATCGGCATCTACGGCTTTGACCGCCGCTCACTGCGTGCTTTTTGCGCCTTTGACGACGCACCGCTAGAAGACATCGAAAAGCTCGAACAGCTCCGCACCCTCTATCATGGTCAAAAAATCAGCATGGTGAAAGTTGCCAGCACCGGCTTTGGGATCGACACGCCCGAAGATTTGGCGCGTGCCAAGGAGATTTTTCAGATCCGCTAACGCGCGGGGGTAATGGTGATCGCAAAACCTTCCATGTTCTCAGAGAGGCTGAAGCGGTGCTTGTGGCAGAAATTTGAATTCATGATACGCAGCATCGACTCTGCCTCCTCTTTGGCCTCTTGTTTGGTGCCAAACTCCGAAAACGAACTGAGTCCGCTTTTGAGAAAACAGCTACAACCGTTGTGAACCGTTACGCTATACATGTAAACCTCCTAAAAATCAAAAATATCATCCAGATCGCCTGCGGCGTCGCCGCCCTGATCGGGGCTTAACATCACACCGATCATCTGGGCATTGGCGCTGATGGTGTCATCGAGAAAATCGACGCTCGGCGCGCCGTCATGAAAGATCATGCGCTGCCAGCTGATGAGGTCGTTGCTAAAGGCATGCGCCATCGGCCCCAGCGCACCGGAGTTCTCACGAAACGTATCAATGTGCTGCGCAATCACCGCCGAAAGCTCGTCTAGCGCAAGCGCTATGCGGTACGATTCATTATATCCACGCAAAATTTTGGCGATCTGAGCGAGATAGGCGCAAATCTCCTCGACCTCATGCACTTCGATGTCGCTGCTGCCCACAATCAGCAACAGCGAACTAAGCTTACCCATGTAGAGCTCTACCTCGTCAAGGTCATCATGATCCATGTAATCAAATACGTGCAACTCCTGTGCGGACCCAAACGAACCCGACGGCACCACGGGCTCAGGCATCAAAGTCTCTTTTGGCTCAATAGGGACCGTCGATACTATAGGCACTACTTGTGTCACTTTGGCCGTGTGGGCAATTTTTGGCTGCGATATTGCAGCAACAGGAACTTCGCGCTCCGTAACTGCGGCTTCGATAGGAAGCGCAAAGGTGATCCGCTCTTTCGTTCGCTTATATTGCACGCTGATTCCATTTTTTTCAAGCACACCGTTCACCTCATCGCTATCAAGCAGTTCCATGTGGGTCACTGTGAAATAACGCATCATTTCTGACTCTTCTACGACTACCTCGCTTTGAATTCCGGCTCTTCTTTGCCAGTCACACAGCGTAAAGACCACGCGCACCAGATCACCTAGTGCCTCACTGCGCAGTGTGTCGCTGAGCAAATAGTACTCCCAAAACTCTGCCAGCGACTCTTCACTCCCCATCATAAAAATCAGGCGGCGGCTAAATACCTTTTGTGTAAAGAGATTCAGCGCCTCTTTGTTACGTTTTTGGTGATGGCGCGCATCGATAAGCGAGAGGTAATTTCCAAGGCGGCTGTTGAAGATATCGGCATTGATCGGTTTGGAGATGTAATCCTCCGCCCCGCCGGTAAGAATCTCTTTTTGACGTTGCACATCGTCGATGGCGGAGACGGCGACGATCATCACCTTCTTATCACCCTTACGGATCGCTTTGGTGGCATCGATTCCGTTGAGTTCTGGCATCATAATATCCATGAAGATCAGATCATAGTGCTTGTTTTTGGCATTTTCTACCGCTATGGCACCGTTTTCAGCCTCATCAATCTCAAAAACTACGGAACCGTTCTCCTCTTGGTAATCGTCTAACAGCAGACGTACGATCATTCGATTGTTTTTATTATCATCAACGATGAGAATGTGGTACATGTAACTCCTTTATAGCTCCGTAAATTTTCACCTGCGCTCCTCCCAACAATGGATCACTTCCCAGTTTAATCCCGTATCCGAAGAGATCGCAAACCTTCTTGACCACATAGAGCCCAACCCCTATCCCTTTGTCTTCCCGCGTCATAGCATCGACGTCGGCTTGCTCAAAAAGATCAAAAAGACGCGCCTGCGGATGACGGAACCCTTGACCGTTGTCCGCCACACAAAGAACAAAACGCCCCTCTTCAACACGACAAGCAATACGCACGCTACCGCCTCCGTAGGTTACGGCATTACCGATTAGATTGTACACCATTGCGCCAAAAGCTTTATAGTCACCCTCTATCCTCAATGCGGGATTGATATTGATTTGCAGCGACAAAGCTTGCGGATCGAACTTGGCGCAGAGCCTTTGCACCAGCTCCAAGAGCTCTATCGACTCGTAATGCGGCGTCAGAGTCTGATCGCGCAGACGAACCGCAAGCGTGATATTCTCAATCATATCGAGCATCTGCTCTCCGCTTTGCAGGGTCAATTTGGCCTCTTCACGCATCAAAACGACTTTGCTGTGCTCTATCTGATTGAGATGCTTCAAAAGGTGACGCGAAAAGTTGATCACCGCGTTGAGCGGTGTACGCAGCTCATGGGTAAAGAGCATCAAAAAAGAGTCTTTGATGCGGTTAATCTCTCTATAGTGACGCTTTTGCTCCATCAGCCGATCGATCTTTAACTGTATCTGCTTTTGCTGCTGTGCCCGTCCTGCATGCACCACCGCGGTCACATCTTCGATTAACACCAAAACTTCACTCATCTGCGGTGTCATCATCGGGATAGCGGTCAGATCAACGATCAGCTCTCGCTCATTCTCGAGGTAGCAACTTTTGCGTCCCCGCCATGTCTCTCCGCGTTGCAGCGTCGCCGAAAGCTCCGTAGGCAAAACGCCCTCCTCAAGCAGTGGATTAACGGACCTGTGCCCCTCATGAGAACCGAAAAGCGCTGTAAAGCGCGCGTTTTGCTCTATAATCTCTCCTGCGGCATTGTGCCTAGAAAGGATCAAGTGACGCTCAATCGCATCATAGAGAAGCTCTTTTTTGCTTACATGTAAGCCTTTCTCCAAGCGATCCATCGCCCTCTACCTACCCATTCTCAACAGCAGCTCCTGCGCAAAGATGCCGTAGTCTTTCATCCCCTTGCCCCTTTGCAATGCGAGCACCGCAGGCTCTTGAGACTCAAACTGTTTGGAGAGTTTGATATCCACGCCGATGGGAGAGAAGAGTTTTTCGGCGCCAAAGGAGGTACGCACCCTCTCTAGTGCCTCTTGATGCTCTTTGATATGCGGGTTGAACATGACGGGTAAAATACCCACCTCGGCCAGCTCCCGCTGCGCAAAAGATGCGCTTTGATAGATGGCACGCATCATCTGTCCCACCGCCACAACACCCAGATGGTGCGGCACAAAGGGAATAACGACTGCATCGGCCACTTCAAGGGAATTTTTCAGCAGTGCGTCAAAAGTGGGCGGAGTGTCGATGATGCAGTAATCGAAAAAGTCGGCAATCTTTTCACGTTTGAAACGGCTTTTGAGCATCCCGCGTAGGTCGCTGTAATCATAAACATCAAAAAAAGCGAGTGCGGGCGAGAGTGTCAGACGCTCATGCACCGTCGGAATAAAGGTCTCGCTGAGCGTCGTACCCAAAAATACGGAGTGTGCCCCTACCCCCTCGGAGGGTTCGCAACCCACACCGATCGAAGCGTGCCCCTGTGTGTCAAAATCAAGCAGCAGCACAGAGTGGCTTTTGGCCAGCTCCGTTGCCAGATTGACCGCCGTAGTGGTCTTGGCGGAGCCGCCTTTGCGGTTACTAATGACAATGGTTTTCACCAGCCTCAAAGCCCTCCAGCACTTTTTGGTAGATCTTCACCTCGTCGCCATAAAGTATCTCTCCCTCATAGAGCTTGCAGTAGGCCATTACGAGTTGCAACAGCGCAAAATGGGCATCCTCACACGCACTAAAATCAAATGTGACCTTCTGCGGTGCAACCTGCTGCAAAAATTCACGTGCGCCCACCACCGCATCTTCATACACCACCCCCTCAAGGCGCAATGTATCTTCCTCAAACTGCACACCCATCACGACACCTCCCGTGCGGGCAGATCGATAGAGCGAATCACATTGATCAGCTTGCCGTCAAGCTCGATCACGCCGCTAAGATCAAGAAATTCGCTCACCTTGTTGTGCTCATCGGAGGCCTGAATCATCTTCTCATCAATATGGGCGATATCGATGATGGTAACGACCTTGATGGCAAATGCCGTCTTGCTGCCGTGATAGAGCAACAACTTCTGCAAGGAGTTAGCAACGATATTAAACTCCGCAATGAATTGATTGATGTGGTACATCGTCAAATCATAAATCTCCATCACACTCGTATCGACCTCATGCGAGGCTCCGGCCTGATCGCTCTTGGCCAACTCTATAACGTCAATCGCCGAATGGTGCAGACGCTTGTGAAAGTCGTTGAGCTCTTTGAGAATCTGGCTGACATGATCGTCATACGAGGTGAAGTTGTCGAGCCACTTACCCAGATTGCACAGATGCGGGTTGGTGGTTAGATGAAACGACACCCCTTTTTGAACACTGTTTTGTAGCGTCTCCACCCACACTTTGTGCTGCTGCTTCAGATCGGAAAAGAGCGCTTTGAGCTCCTCGTCATAAGTCTTGAGCCCCACCATCTGCCGAAACCCTACCACTTTGACCACGCGGTTTTCATACGACATCATCCCCTCGATAAAGGGATGAGCATTGGGAATATCGGTAATGACGGGAATCTGCGTGATGCGCTGAATATGTTCGATATCAATCGCATAACGGTTTTTGGCCACTTCAAAAATGATTAGATCTTTCATGCTTTTCCTTTGGGTATAGTAATGGTCTCTATAACGCTCAGCAGCCGTTTTTCATGCTCCAGCGCACCGATGATTTTGATGTATCTGCCCTCACGCAGCAGCGCGCTGTTGCGAATGATGCGCTCTTCGGGTACCTGAATAATGCCGTCGATCAGATCGACGATCAATCCAAAGAGTCCGCCCTGCTCTGCTTTCATGATCAGTAGACGCTGCGAATCAAGCGCGACTTGATGGGTGTGCTGCGCCATCTGATCCAGATAAGAGATGGTTTGGGTGTAGTATCCATGCACTTGATGTGCTACCGCCTGCTTTGCCCTCTCTACGTCGTGCTTACGCAGCTCCAAAACACCAACGGCGGATTTATGTAAATCCTGATGATGCCGGTTGAGCTCTCGCTTGAGCTCGCCGACCACTTCGCTATTGGTCGAAAAAGTATCGATCCAGCGCCCCAGATGACAAGCGTGCGGATCGATAGTTTTAGTAAAAGCGCAGCCACAACCGACCGCTTCATCCAGCGCTTCTATCCACTCTTGGTGCTGATGTTTCAGCTCCTCAAACATCGTTTTGACCTTCTCGACATAGTTCTCTTTTCCAATCATTGCACGAAAACTATAAACATCGAGTATCCGCTCATCCAGACGCATCATGCCGGCACAAGCCTTGTCTTTGCCTACCGATGGGGTAAGCATCGTCACGTCTTCGATGCGCTGCACCTGCTCAAGCTCAATGGCGTAGCGCAAAGACTCCACTTGAAAGAGTAAATAACCGGTCATTCTATCCTACTTGCTCATAGGCACGTTTAAGCTGATGGGCAATACCTAAAATACCCAAAGGATCAAGCACCATGATGATCTGCCCGTTGCCCAGCAGCGCCGTACCGCTAAAGACGGGATGATTCTCCATAACCCCCTCAAGCGGTTTTTGCACCACGTCAAGCTGCCCCAAAAGCTCATTGACGACCACCGCCAAAAGATTGCCTTTGACGCTAAGCACCACGATGGGCAGCGCTTTGTTGCCGAGCGCCTTCTCATCAAGCATACTCTTGATAAAGAGCAGCGGGATGACTTCGCCGCGGATGTAGATAAACGGCTCGTTGTGCAGATACTCGATCTGATCGCGTTCGATTTTAACGATCTCGTTGACATTCTCCATCGGCAAGCCGTAATGCACGCCGGTCATGGTTACATGTAAGAGCGACGTTACCGCCAAAGAGACCGGGATGGAGAGCGTAATCGTGGTGCCTTGATTGGGTCTTGTCGCAATACCGATCGTTCCGCCGAAGCTCTCGATCGATTTGCGTACGACGTCCATCCCGACACCGCGACCGCTGTATTCGCTGATCGTCTCAGCCGTCGAAAGTCCGGGCAGCATCACCAACTCGGCGCGCTCCTTGTCACTGAGCGTTTCGATCTGCTCTAAGCTCATCAGCCCCTTCTCCAGCACCTTTTGTACGACCCGATCCACGTTGATTCCGGCACCGTCATCAAGGATCTCTATGATGATCTTATCGGACTGTGCATAAGCGTTAAGGCTCACCAAGCCCTCTTCGTCCTTGCCTTTTTTGCGTCTGACTTCAGGGGTCTCAATGCCGTGATCGAGCGAGTTACGCATGATATGGATCATCGGATCGGCCAGCATCTCGATCATGTTTTTATCAAGCTTCGTTTCGCCGCCGTTCATGACTAGGCGCACTTTTTTCCCCAAATTTTTGGAGATTTCGCGTACGAGCTTGGGATAACGGTCAAAGACGTAGGAGATCGGCAGCATCCGCATCGACATGATCAGATCTTGTAGCTGCTCGCTAAGTCGGTTGATGAAGGTGTACTTCTCCATGATCGCGCGCTTGATCAGATCAACATTCATGGCATAAACGTTGTCGGCCAGATAGGGCAGAGAGTTTTTGGCGACCAACAGTTCGCCGACGATGTTCATCAACTGATCGATCGACTCCTGATCGATTTTGACGGTTTTACCGATGACGTTTTTAGAGGCATTTTTCTTCTCATCACTCTGAATTTCGGGGCGCTTGATCACTACTGCAGGTGCGCTCATTTCAATTTGCGGCTCCGGCTCTATCACCTCTTCCAAGACCATCTGCGGCTCAGGAGTGATCGTTTGAGGCAAGGCTTGCTGCAACAATCCAAGCTTCTCGCCCAGCCACAAACGCATGGACTCGCCGTTCTCAAACTCCGGCATCTGATCATCAAAGCAGCGCATTCGCTCTAAAATCGCCCCCACCCGGGCCACCGTTGCATCATCACCTCCGGCAACCTCAAGGGCTCTGTACTGCTGCACCAAAATCGCATTCATCCCCTGATGCATCGCTGCACCTTGAAGCGTTTTAGCAGCCGATGGCTTACGTGGCTCTTCATTTGCCGCGGGTAGCCCTTGCGGCTGAGACCTGGCACGTTCACGTAACAGAGGCTCGTCCTCTTGATAAAGATAGACACTTGATGCTTGCATCGCTTCAAAAAAACCTCCGAGCCGTGGCACATCTTCACGACGGATCAGCGGCAGAAGAGCCTGCAGACGACGTAGCTGGGCATACTGCAAGGTCTGCGTACCGATCAGAGGTAGCACCTTGGCTATGGAGTCGGCAATGACCGTCGCGTCGGGGGTTACATGTAACTCGCGCAGTAGATCGAGACGGTGTCCCGCTTCGCCTTGATCAATTGAGAGCAACGTGGCGATATCCAAAGGAGCGATTTTCAACTCATCCATGAAATTAAATAGCGCGTCTTCGATCTCACTGTAAACACCATAGACAAATGCGGTCATCTCAGTGCGCAAACTCAGGCCGTCAGGATCGTCGAACCCCCCAAGCACCGATTTTGCGGAATTTTCGCTCATGCAGCAGTGCACACCCACTACCTGCTCACCTAAAAGCGACAAGGCATAAACGGGATCATTCCCATAGACCATACAGGAGTCGTCTACATCAAAAACGATCGCGTAAAGCTGAACTGATGCACACTCCTCTTGCGTCAAATGCTCTATTTTAAAGGGGAGTTCGGCCGTCATCGAAGAGAGAAAACGAAGTGGAATATTGACAATACTACTGATCTGCTCTATCGGCGTAAACGGAACACTCCACGCTTCATGCGCTTCGTCATCTCGGCCCATTTGCGCGCGTAATTCCACCACCACACGCTCAAGCCGCTCGGGATCAGCATCGACAATCTCTCCGCTCTCTTCAGCAGCTTCAATCAGGTTCATCACCTCATCAAAGGCATCGTAGAGCGCATCCGTCATCGAATCAACATAAGAGAGCTTCCCTCCGCGCAGCATATCAAGTAGGTCTTCTGCCTGGTGCGTGATCTGTTTGACCGCCTCAAACCCTACAATACCTGAGCCACCCTTAAGGGTATGCGCCGCGCGAAAGACGGCGTTAAGCAGCTCCGGATCGTCCGAACCTATCTTCTCAAGATTCTGATCGATAAATCCCAGATTCTCCCGCGCCTCTTGTAAAAACTGCTCTAACAACGGATTCATCGCATCTCCTTAAGCATCTACCAGCAAATCAACGTACGCTCTGAGTTGATCGGGTTTGATCGGTTTGGTTTCAAATAGATTGGCACCCACTTTGTACGCTTCAACCTTATCAATCTCTTGTGCCTGAGTCGTGATCATAATCACGGGGGTGAAGGCGTATCTGGGCTGTTTTCGCAACTCCGCAATAAAGGAGTACCCATCCATAATCGGCATATTCACATCCACGAGATAGAGATCCACCTCGGCATCCAGCGAACGTTCAAGCGCCTCCATACCATTTTCGGCCTCAACAACCGTAATACCCGAATCTTTTAAAATGGCGCCGTGATAGCTTCTCACCGTTTTTGAATCGTCCACAACCATGATCGTTGCCATATATACTCCTAAAAAAATTCGATTGATTCGTCATCGTTGACATGATGCACATTACCCGTAAACGCCTGCCTTCGCTCTTTTGCCCGCTCAAGCACATCCTCAAGCTCTTGATTGAGCCGCGTCGCATCGGCTGGTTCCGCAGCGCTTAGGTGCAGTTGACGCACACTCTCTATCGCCTCTATCGTGGCACTTAGCTGCTGGGCGATGATATCTTGGTATTGCAGGGCTTCGGCCGCGTCGTCATCGATGCCCACACCCTGTCGTTCAAGTAAGGCAGCAAGCTTGAGCATCGACTCTTTGGAGAGCGCAATCACATCAGCTTCTACCGATCGAATATGTTCAAGCAGGCGTTCGACGTTTTGCAGCAGCATCATTGTCGCTTCCATCATTCAAGAGGGGAGACGCAAAACCCGCGTAATCGCCTGCTTGAGCTGCGCAGGATTAAAAGGTTTGGTGATCCAACCTGTAAGCCCTAACTTTTTACCTTGTTCTTTGAGTTCCGGCTTCGTCTCCGTCGTCAGCATCAATATCGGCGTGCGCTGCGCACTGGGTACTTGTCTGAGCGCTTGCAAAAACTCAAACCCGTTCATATTAGGCATGTTGAGGTCTGTAATAATCAGTTCCGGAGCCACTACTCCGCTTTTGATCTCACTTAGCGCCACTCTGGCATCAAGATACTGTTTGACTTCGATCGGCATCGAACTGGTCACCATACGGGTTGAAGCGAGCGCTGTTTCACTATCGTCGATGAAAATTACTAATGGCATTGGCATATCTCCTATTTTTGATAAACTAAAGTGGTATCAATTTTTTTTGCATTAAAGACGGAAACAATCCGGCTCATGTACTCCGCGTGCCCAAGGAGCACATATCCTCCCGGATTGAGCATGTCATAAAAGGTCATCGCCACCTCTTTACGGCTGGCATCGTCAAAATAGATCAGCATATTTCTTGAAAAGATAATGTCAAATTTGCCGAGCTTGCGCATCTCGGTACGATCAAAGACGTTCGCCACCTTAAAATCGACCGCCCCCACAAGATCATCGACTATGGCATATCCCAACCCTTTTTTCCGGAACCATTGCGCGAGGACATTTTTGGGAATAGCATGTACCGATCGGGTGCTAAACTCTCCTTTTCGTGCCTTGTCAATGACCGTCGAATCGATATCGATACCTACAATTTCAATGTCACGCTGATCGACAATCTTACCTTCCTCCAAAATATGCAGCACGATCGAATAGGGTTCTTCTCCCGTCGAACAGGGAGCAGAAAGAATTCGAAGCGGTGCACTTTTGGGGCGGCTACGGTTGAGCTCTGGGAGAAGATAATTCGCTACCACTTCGAATTGATTGACTTCTCTGTAAAAGTAGGTTTCATTGACGGTAATCCCATTCATCAACTCTTGAAATTCTGTGCCGTCTTTGTCCTCAAAGCGAAGCTTAAAAAAGTATTTTCTGAAATTATCGGCACCGATTTTTTTGCATCGATCATCGACAAACTTGGCCAACTTTTCGAAATGCTTCTCTTCCTCGAGATAAATACCGCTTTTGCGGTAGATGAACTCGCTCATCTTGATAAAGTTTTCGCTTGAAAGCAGATAAGACATTGATTAACCTCGAATCATACGCACCGCATTATCAACACTGAACTCCACATACGGATCGTGATTGAAATGGGCTTTGAGTGACTCTAGCAAGGGAATGTCTTCAGGCTGACCGATCTCTGCCATATAATCCACTGCCGTCATGGCAACGTTAATATCGGACTCGCTCTCAAGCAACTCGACAAGCATATCGCGCGATTCGGGGAAATTGACGTCACCTAATACATTGATCGCAAAAATACGCAAATCACGATCATCACCAATCAAGAACTTAACAATGTAATACTTGATCGCTTCGCCGTAGTCTTGCAACACCCCGATCGCCAGATTGCGAATATAAGCATTGTGCAATTTAAGCAGCTCCATGACGGCTTCTATCGGCGCTTCAAGCGGATCCATCAAAGAGAGCGTTGAAGCGGCTTCGGCGTCAACTGCTTTCCCGGTTGATATATCCTTGAGTATTTCGACAAGATAAAGCGCACCACCCGGGAACTTCACCATTTCATCCATGGCATACTTGCGCTCTTCAAAAGCATCGTGTATTTCAAAATAGCTTATAGCCTCTTCAAGCGTCTCAAATTTCGGAAAGGTTGCTACCTCTTGAATCGTGTGTTTTTTGATTAGCGCCATGACGGTCCCTCTTTACAACGTGACAATTTTTTTAACGATCTGCGGAAAATCGAGCTGCTCGGTCACTCCACCACGATCATAAGCCTCTTTAGGCATCCCGTAAACGGTAGCACTGGCTTCACTTTCGCCGATGGTATACCCACCCGCCTGTTTGATGGCGACCATACCATCCGCACCGTCATCACCGATTCCAGTCAAAATCACAGCAATGATATTTTTTCCTCCGAACTGCTTGAGCGCGCTATGAAACATCTCATCGACACTTGGTTTGAAGAATCTTCCATTGTCCTCTTTCTCTTCACGAATCACAAACTTTCCGGAAACTTTTTTACTGAAATGCATGTGTACGCCGCCTCTAGCGACATAGATATGCCCCGGCAACAGCTCTTGATTGTGCGCCGACTCATGTACATTCAAGGCACTGACTCTGTCTAAGCGCTCCGCAAAAGCCTTCGTAAACTTCTCAGGCATATGCTGAACGACACAGACGGGATAGGGGTAATGCGGCGGCAACGAGGCGCAAATTTGCTCTATCAAACCTGGACCGCCTGTCGAAGAACCCACCAACACCACCTTGCTAAACTCAGTCACTTGAGGTGTCGTTTTCACACGGCTCTCTCCTGATGAACGCATCCGCTGCACAGGACGCCGCCCCATACGCTCTAGCCGACGCTTTGGAATTGCGCTGAGTTGTTGCACTTTCTCAAGAATATCATCACGGTTTTCCCGCTTACCGACATTCATCGTGCCCGGTTTGGCTATGTAATCCAAAGCACCGAGCTCAAGCGCTTCAATCGTCGTTGAAGCATCTTCCGATGTCAGTGAGCTGATCATCAGTATCGGCGTCGGATGGCTCTTCATAATCTCTTTGACCGCCGTTAGCCCATCCATGACCGGCATATTGACATCCATCGTAATGAGATCAAAAGCCTTTTTTTTGACACATTCGACTGCTTCTTGCCCGTTTTTGGCCGTCTCGATCTCATACCCTAGCGTTTCGATTATTTCACTCAACTGTTTGCGTACCAAAGCAGAGTCGTCAACAATCAGTACCTTCTTGCTCATGCGGCAACCTTTTCATGCGATAACTGATGAATATCAAAAAGAAGTGCCAACCGTTTGCCTCCGTCAAGGTAGATTACATGTGAAAAGAACGTGCTGTGTTCTCGCTCTTCTCTAAGCTGCGTTTTGGAGATCCCCATAACATCGCTCACGCTTTCGACACAAAATGCAATGCGATACCCTTTCATTTGGCAAACAACAATTTTCTGTTCTGCCGAGGCACGCTGCGGCTTTCCGAGCCATTCGTAAATCGATACTACCGTTACAACCTGTCCGCGAATATTAATCACCCCATGAACATAAAGAGGCGCATCCACAAAAGGAGTCACAGGCATCCAATCAATAATTTCGACAACATCTTCTATGCTGATGGCATACTCTTCTTGATCCAATTTGAAGATAATAACCTCCATCGCGATATCCCGTTCTACTTTGGACTGCTTCATCGACAGTGATGCATCATTACCTTGTTCAGTGTCACTAAACAACTGATCCATCACTTCAGCACCGATGATGGACACAAGCTGATCTTCATTGCGGATCACGCCGCTGATTTTTTGGTCTGCAAAGTTCGGCGGCATCACATCAATCAGGCCCTTCTCCACCATTTGAATATCGAGTATCTGATCGACCACCAACCCCAAAGTTCTTCCTTCGCGTTCCGTCACCAAAACCCTGTTTTTATCGCTCAAACGATCATCAAATCCAAAAAAACGACGCAAATCAGCGATCATCAAGAGTTGCTCTCTAAGCGAGATCATGCCGAGTATCTCCTGTCTGCTACCGGCAATCGGCACAATTTCCGATGGGAAAGCGATGATCTCTTTGAGCAGATCAATCGCGATGGCATAGTGCTCTTGAGACATACGCACAAAAAGATAGCGTTCTGCACTGCTTTGAGTCTGCTTGACCGCAGAGCGGAGTGCATACCCCTCTCGCACTTCTATCGGCACAAAAGAGCGAATCTTCACGCCGGATAAAAGCTGATGAATGTCAAGTATCTGCACGATCTCTTGTTGATACTTATAAAGGGCTATAACCGCATCTTGGGGATCCTCGATCAGTTCGACATCGCGCGCTTCAACACCAACCGTATCACTCACCTCTGATACCAATAAAGCGTCAACGCCATTACTCAATGTCAACAGGCGGGTATGCTCGCTCTCTAACTCCACCGCATCCGATGAAAGCAACATGCTCAGGTCAAATACCGTCACAATGTTGCCGCTGACAGCACTAAGCCCAACAATATTAGGTGAAGAGAGCACGACGGGTGTCACAAACGGTACGCGTAAAATCTGATCGATCAATGCAGTCTCAATACCGTAACTGACTGAACCGTCTTTGACGATCAAGATCTCTTCAAAATGCATACTTAACCTTGCTGGAGCTCATCAGCCATTACAGCCAACTCTTCAACACCTTCACTGATATGCGTGATGGTTTCAATAATCAGCTCACTGGCCTTTCGTGACTCCATTGCATTGCGCGCAGAGAGCTCCACCGCTTTTTGAATTTCACTGACCCCGATCAATACCTGATTGAGCCCTTCAAGATTTTGATCGTTAATCGTCTTAAGACCCGTAAAGCGATCAAGCAATTCAATCAACATGTTGGTAATCGACTCGACATCGCCGACGAGGCGGTTAATCTGATGGCGCTCACTGTCTTGCCCCCCCAAAAGCTTGAGCCAATCGGTGCGCACCATGTCAATTTCGCTGTTCATCGATTCAATCGTGTCGTTAATCTTGTCGGTATTGGCTTCGGAATCTTTGGCAAGATTGCGGATATCTGAGCTAACAACGGCAAAGCCCTTTCCAAAATCGCCGGCACGCGCAGCTTCGATCGATCCGCTGATGGCCAGCATATTGAGCTGAATAATGGAGTTGGAGATATTGCCGACCGTCTTGTCTACGTTGCGCGTCTCTTTAACGATCACTTCGAGTTCACGGCTGGCGGTGCCCCCTTGAGACATAGAGGCTTCAAAAGCGCTGCCGATACTCTTAAGCTCATTGCGCACGTCACTGAAGGAGACTTTGAGCAGATCGAAATTGCGTCGACCGATCTCGATGAGCGCATTAATGTCTTTGGAATTTTGGATACCGCCCTCAACCAGCTCTTTATTGGACAAGACGCTTTGATTGGTCGTATTGGAAGATTTTTCAATCTGATTAAGTGCGTCGTTGACCTCATTGAGCGATTTTTGGATATCCTCCATGGCGCTGCCGATCGCATCGGCGGAAGCAGCAATCTCTTCAGCAGACTTCATCGTATCGGTTGAGTATTTAAGCTCCTCAGCCAGATTAGAGAGCTCTTTGATGTCGTCTTCCGTCTGCGCCAAAGCATTGGACTGCACTTCGATGCCGCTGAGCGTTCGCTCTACCGAGTGAGCGATATCTTGTGACGCCTTTGCAATTTCCGCGCTTCCATCATTGATCTTACCGATTGTGGTTCCGAGATGACGCGTAAAACTGTTCATATTGCGCGCTGCTTCGACCGTAAAGGTGGCGATTTTGGTGAGTTCCTCCATCTTTGCCGTCAGTTTCGTGCCGCGTCCGCCGGTGTTCTCAATGATTTCAGTCGTACCGACAATGCTCTTGATGATATTGTCGATACTGCCTTGAATTTTATTGACCAGTTCGGAGATGAATTCAGCATTTTTTTCACTCTCTCCTGCCAATGCCCGAGTTTCGTCGGCGACAACCGCGAAGCCCTTACCATGCTCTTTAGCACGGCTCGCTTCAATGGCAGCATTAAGCGCAAGCAAATTCGTCTGATCGGCGATTTTGGCAATAAATCCAACCGCTTCACCGATGTTTTCCGAAGACGCCTTAAGCTCTTCTGATTTTTTGGAAGACTGTTTGGCCACATCAACCGCATTATTCATGCGTTCTACCGACTGATTGATGGTTTTGACCGCAACCATAACGTTTTCACCCGTAGAGAGTGTCGATGAGATCACGGTATCGATGCTACTGCCCATGCGGGTAATGTTGCTACTGATTCCTTTAACGTTTTTAAGCGCTTGTTCGCTTGCGCCGCTGTTCTCTTCAGCCGCTGTAGCGATCTGTTCCATTGAGGATTTAAGTTGTTCGATTGCACTGACGCTCTCTTGCGCATTGTCCAAAATGGTCGTCGCCACGCCTGCGATGCTTTCGGAGATCTGCTGCTGTTTGGCCAAAGTGCGCTGACGACGCTTATCACCCGACTGATTTGCTACCGCTGATGCGGAAGTGGTATTGCTTCTTTTGACTAGTGCCATTGATCCTCTCCCCTTATTAATCTAGTGTTGCGTAGAGCTCTTGAGCTCTTTTAATCTCTTCTCTTGAAGGCTTCACCCGAATCGAGACATACTTGATGTTGCCATTCGTATCGGTAGAGCGTAAAACCGTCGCATAGACCCAATAGTAGCCTCCTCCCTTGCGTGC
Organism: Campylobacterales bacterium; assembly: GCA_016938735.1. Lineage (GTDB taxonomy): Bacteria > Campylobacterota > Campylobacteria > Campylobacterales > Sulfurimonadaceae > JAFGUB01. The sequence goes on from JAFGUB010000008.1 coordinate 155,861, forward strand.
ATTCTTAACATAACCAGTCCAAAACCCTTTGCTTTGCACATCGTCCCAAAGTGATTTAAACGCCGCGCGTGGCATATCCGGATGACGCACAACATTGTGCGGCTGGCCGATCAGATCTGCCTTGCTCATATTGGCAACTTTTAAAAATGACTCGCTCGCATACGTAACGATCCCTTTTTCATCGGTCTCCGACAAAAGGTAGAGATCGTTGTAGAGAAGCTCTCCGTCTTCTAAAAACGTCAACCCTTCCGCGCTGAGCGTTTTGTCTTTTACTGACATGTTATCCTCCAGACCTAGTTAGCTTGATAACGTCAGCATACCTGTCTGAGTCTGATAGTAGGATTAAAGTGAAGCGTGATGAATGAAAGAGTATCGAAGTGAGAGAGACGGTTGCGCAGGATCGTGGATCCTTGGCAGCCGGAAAATGCAAAAAGTTAAATGTTGTCGCGAATATTGAGCGTATCAACAAGGTTTTTGTATTGCTCTTTGTTGGTGCGCTTGAGATAACGCATCAAACGGCGGCGCTGACCTACGAGTTTGAGCAGACCAAGACGTGAAGCGTGATCCTTGCTGTGCTCTTTAAGATGCTCTGTGAGCTCTACAATGCGTGTTGTCAAAAGTGCGATCTGCACTTCGCTAGAACCCGTATCGTTCTCTGAACGACCGAATTGTTTGATGATTGCCTCTTTTTTCGCCGTATCCAAAGCCATGATAGACCTCCTGATGGGTATTTAAGTATGAGACCTTAAGAGGCTAGCTTAAAGTCGAGCCGGAATTATAGCCAAAAAAGTATAAAAAGCCGATCTACTTTGATCATGCGGCCCAACCCAAAGCTTTCGCTCTCTATAATGCACCTCTTACATGTAAAGGAGATTCATGCTACTGACGCGCGCCAGTGAATATGCCCTGCTCTCGCTGATCGTTCTGGCCAAATCTTCCAAACCGCTCGATGCCGAAACCCTTGCCAAAGAGCTCGACATCTCCAAAAGTTTTTTGGCCAAAATCCTTCAAAGCCTCGCCAGAGCAGAACTGATCAGCTCTTATAAAGGCGCCAACGGAGGCTTTGCCCTCAACGACACCTCTCTAGGCCGTAGTGTCCTTGAAATTATGTCCGCTGCCGAAGGGAAAAATCCCGTTGTACTTGAGTGCTCACCTTCGCTTGAAAGCTGCCCTTCGGAGCGGGCTTCAACCTGTCGTATATGGCCCTTCATCAACCGTCTGCAAGGAAAGATTGACGCGTTTTTAGGTACCCTTACTCTTCAAGATATCCTACAAGAGTAATCGTGGCCCGCGCAAAGACGACCAAGCAGCAGTTTAACGACGTATTAACCTTTCTCTTCGAGTCTCGCGATCTCGGTGTCGTTGCGTTTGTCATGGCAATTTTGGCCATTATCATCGTACCACTGCCCAGTGCACTGCTCGATCTGATGCTCACCCTCTCCATCGCCGTGGCCGTGCTGATACTGCTCATTTCGCTTTACATTCCCAAGCCCACCGATCTGACCACCTTTCCGACGCTGCTGCTGATCGTGACGCTTTTTCGGCTGGCACTCAACATCGCCACCACGCGGATGATTCTGAGCCACGGCAACGAAGGGCCCGACGCCGTCAGTGACATCATCAGCAGCTTCGGCACCTTTGTGGTCGGCGGCAATTACGTGATCGGTATCATCGTCTTTAGTATTTTGGTGCTGATCAACTTCATGGTCATCACCAAAGGCTCCACCCGCGTCGCCGAAGTCGCCGCCCGCTTCACCCTCGATGCAATGCCCGGTAAACAGATGGCCATCGACGCCGACCTCAATGCGGGGCTGATCGATGAAAAAGAGGCCAAAGAGCGCCGCGCGGAGATCTTGCAGACCGCCAACTTCTACGGAGCGATGGACGGTTCGAGCAAATTTGTCAAAGGCGACGCCGTCGCGGGCATTATCATCACCTTGATCAACATCATCGGCGGCTTGCTCATCGGCGTCTTTCAGTTCGATCTGGATGTCAAAACCAGCGCTTCGGTCTACACCATCCTCACCATCGGTGACGGTCTGGTCTCGCAAATTCCCGCACTCATCATCTCGACTGCCACCGGTATCATGATCACCCGCTCCTCAAGCGACGGCAGCAACTTCGCCGAAGGCACCATCAATCAGCTCATGGGCAATGCCCGCACCATGATGATTGTGGGCTTTATCATGGGGGTATTCGCGCTAGTGCCGGGCCTTCCGACACTCTCGATGGGCTTTGTCGCCATTTTATTCGGCGCATTGGGATATGCCCTCTATAAATATGATCGGGGCGAATTTACCATCTTTAATACCCCCAGTGCCAAAGCTCCTCCGGCCAAAAAAAGCGCAAGTAGCGCTTCACCTGAAGGAGCGCAGAGTGTGCCCAAAAAGAGCGCCGAACAGATCGCCAAAGAGGAGGAGGCGGCGCTTGATGATATCTTGAAAGTCGAAATGCTCGAACTCACACTGGGGTATCAACTCATTCGTCTCGCCGACAGCGCACAAGGCGGTGACCTGCTTGAGCGCATCCGCTCCATGCGCCGCAAAATCGCCTCACAGCTCGGATTTTTGATGCCGCAAGTGCGCATCCGCGATAATCTGCATTTGCGCTCCGATCGATACGAAATCCTGCTCAAAGGGGTGAGCATCGGTGAAGGCAGCATCCAGCCCGAACGCTTTTTAGCGATGGACAGCGGTATGGCCACCGGTGATATTCCGGGTGAACCGACCAAAGAGCCCGCGTTTGGACTCGATGCGCTCTGGATCAGACCCGAGCACAAAGAGGAGGCGATCATGTACGGCTACACCGTCGTTGATCCCTCTACGGTCATCTCAACCCACATGAGCGAACTGGTCAAGCGCCACGCGGAAGAGCTCCTCACCCGCCAAGAGACGCAGTCCCTACTTGAAAAGATCAAGGGCAGCTACCCCGTCGTCGTCGAAGATCTCTTCAAGGTGGCCAATATCGGTCTGATCCAGCGCATCTTCAAAGCCCTTTTGCATGAGAAGATTCCGCTCACCGATATGCTCACCATTCTTGAAACCATTGCCGACATCGCCGAATACACCAAAAACGTCGAGATCATTACCGAGCAGGTGCGTGCCCGTCTCTCGCGCGTCATTACCAAGATGTACAGCGGCGAAGATGGCGTCATCCGTCTGCTCACCTTTGATACCGTCAGCGAGCAGAAGATGCTTGACAAGTCTCAGGAGCAAGAGGGCATACGCCATCTGCTGCTCAGCGTCGGCGAGATCAACCAACTCATTCAAGCCACCAGCCAGAAAGCGGCCGAGCTGCTGCAAAAAGCGGTCTCACCCGTCATTATCATCGTCGATCCGCAGTTGCGCCGACCGTTAGCCGAGATCTTCGAACGCTTCAGTCTCGACGTGCTCACGCTCTCACACGCCGAAATCGACTCAAGCGCTAAGTTTGAAGTCCTCGGCTCCATTTCAATCGTTTAAGGAATATTTTTGCACTCCATCTACCATCTTTCACATATCGATCTCGACGGCTATAGCTGTCAGCTCGTGATGCGCTTCACGCTCCACACCCTTTACATGTATAATGCCAACTACGGCACGGAAGTCATGGAGCGACTCGAAGAGATCCTCGAAGCGATCAAAAAACGCCAAGACCACAATGCGACGATCCTCATCACCGACCTCAACCTCTACCCTGATGAGGCCAAATGGCTGGATGGCAGCGTCAAAAAACTCAAAGAGAGTGGATTTAATCTCAAAATCACCCTGCTCGATCACCACGGCAGCGGCGAAAAGACGGCGCAGCAGTATCCGTGGTACTATCTCGACACCGCGCGCAGCGCGACCAAAATCACCTTTGATTATGCGCTAGAGCACTTCGCACTGAATCCCCCGGCTTGGATGGGACCCTATGTCGCCGTGGTCAACGCCGTTGATTTGTGGAAACAGGAGGAACATGAGAACTTCGAATACGGTAAGGTCTGTATGCGCCTTATCAGCGAAACCAGAGAGCTCAACCGCACCATGTTTGCCAATGAAGACCGCGACTACAAACTGGCCTTACTGCAAGGTGCTGCCGATATGATGGATAGGCCGGATGCGCCGATCATACTTGACGAAGCGATCCACAAAATGAAAAAGGGCTATTTTCAGATCGATCAAGACGATACCCTAGATAACCTCTCAACGCGTAAAATCGTGGATCTCTTAGGAGCTAAGCGGAGCGAAATGACCATCTACTACAAAGGGTACAAAGGATTTTTGAGCTACGGTCTGGGCAATACCTCCATCATCGGCAACGGTTTTCTGAGCCGTTTTCCGGACTATGACTTCATTGTCGATATCAGCGGGCGCGGCACCATGAGCTTTCGCGCCGACAACCGTGTCAATGTCGCTTTGATTGCATCGGAGTGGTCAGGCGGCGGCGGTCATCCCAACGCTGCGGGAGGAAGAATTCAGGGCTTTAAAGAGCAGTTTCGCTACGACAAGGTGAAACAGCAGATCCAAAACATCATCGATGCCAAAGAGTCGGTTGCCGGCCCCCTACCTTGTAAAGCCTGACCCTTACATGTAACCTTACGGATTGTGTTTGAAATAGCGCACAATTCCTTCGGTCATCCCTTCTGCCAACAGTTTTTGATAGGCTGGGTCCACCATACGCTCAGCCTCTTTATAATGGGAGATAAACCCTACCTCAACCAATACTGCAGGCATTTGCGCCCCTACCAAGACCCAAAACGGACCTTCTCGAACTCCATTATCCTTCACATCGCGGTACTTGCTCTGCACGCTTGCCAACATCCCACGCTGCAAATCGATGGCAAGCTTATTCGATGCAACAATCTTTTCACGGTTCAGAAAATTCAAAAAGTTGTTTTTGCCGAAAAAATTCATATCTTCGATCTCTTTGCTGTTTTCGACAGCTGCAACGTTGGCTGCACGTTCACTGCGCGAAGGTGAGAGAAAGTAGGTTTCAATTCCCTGCGCCAAACGCGCATTTTGGCTTGGCACGGAATTGGCGTGAATCGATACGAAGAGATCGGCCTTTTTATCGTTGGCAAACTTAGTGCGGTCGCGCAGGGAGACAAACTCATCGGTCGTTCGGGTGAGGTAGACCTTGATACCAACCTCTTCAAGCATCGTACGCATTAAACCAGCAATCCGAAAAACAACACTCTTTTCACGATACTTTTTGTACCCAACCGCTCCTGCGTCTTTTCCTCCGTGCCCAGGATCAATGACCACCGTATACTTCTGTTTAAGCATGGGCACAGAGGGTTTGTTTTGAACCGACCCGGTCGCTTGGGACACCGTTCGACTATCCTTGTCGGACAAAGTCGTCGCTATCATCAGGCGTCTTCCTTCAAGCTCATAAGAGAGCGCTAAGGCATTACTGTGGCCTATCACCAAACGAATCGTTTTGAGATTATATTGAGCCAAGGAGATGCGATCGATCTTTTGATGGGAAAGAGAGATGCGATCATGTATAATTGCCACTATATCAAAAATATAGCGGTAATTTTTCTTTTTCTCATCAAGAATCGTGAAGTATTTTATATCGCTGCGTTGCAGCTCTCGGTCAAAAAGAAGAATCAACCGATCCTCTTCCCAGTAGCTTTTTTGCAGATGCAGCAGCGGCTTAAACCCCTGTTGTGAGGAGGTAGCACTCTTTGGCACGACGACCCTGTTTCGCGCTTGATCAAAGCGTGCAAGTTCTTTGCGGTAATGGGACACATCGATATGCAGACGGGTACCACTCGCAACGATCCCCCTAAGCGTCCGCTCCGTCAACGACGTATCCTCGTCCATCAGTGCGCGCAAATAAAGATTTTTATAGTCGTTGTAGGCACGAAACAGCTCTGTTTTGGAGGCACTTTTAACCGAGGCATCCGCGCGCGCTAATATCTCTTCGTTATTTACGGCATAAAGTGTTACATGTAACAGTTGCCACAGTATGACCCACCACACCCAAAAACGCAAAGGATCACTCCCCTTGCGTGAGTCTGCGCATCAGTTCCTTGACGGAGATGAGCTCGGTGATACGATACCCGTTCGTACCCGAAAAGAAGAGCCCCAATTCCATATTGCCAAGATAGGCATCGCTGAGTCGATCGGCGATACAAAAACCGACCTCTTTGGCTTCAACACCACGATTACAAGGTGCTACGCAGTTGGAGATACACTTGATATCCGGCCCCGTTCGGGTCTCGATCAGACGCGTCAAAGGGCTAATGACGCCACGCGCCGGATACCCTACAGGAGACTTCATAAGCTGTATATCTTCGGCTTTGGCATTGATGAGTACCTGCTTGAGATTCTCATGTGCGTCGCACTCAAAAGTACCGATAAAACGCGTTCCCATCTGAACACCGGCAGCACCCAGAGCCATCATCGCATCAATGTCGTTTTTGTCCCATATACCGCCTGCGGCAAAAACCGGGATGTCACCCCACTGAGCGGCCTCTTCTACAACAGGACGTACGAGATGCTCTAGCTGGTTCTCCTCTAGTGCGCACTGCTCATAGGTAAATCCCTGATGTCCGCCGCTTTTGGGTCCTTCAAGCACCACGGCGTCGGGCAGTCGGTTGTAGCGCATCTGCCAGCGCTTGCAGATGATCTTGAGCGCTTTGGCCGATGAAACAATAGGCACCAGTGCTACATCAGGAAAATCTGCCGTAAATTCAGGCATATTCGTCGGTAACCCCGCACCGGTGATGATAATGTCGGCACCCGCCTCGCAGGCATCATGCACCACTCTACCGTAATCATTAATCGCATACAGTACGTTACAGCCCAACGGACGGTCACCGCAGATTTTACGCGCATTCTCAAAAATGGCAAAAAGAGCCTCTTTCGAATAGAAGTTGGCAGTATCCAGCGGCCGATCCGCGACCAGCTTTTTGACGTGACTCTTTTGCTCGTAATAGCCCGTACCGACTGCGCTGATAATCCCAAGGCCGCCCTCAAGCGAAACATGTCCGGCAAGCCGATCCCAACTGATACCGACGCCCATACCACCTTGGATAATAGGAACTTCTATAGTGTGCTTGCCAATTTTGACCGATTTAAAACTCATGAATGTACCTTTAATCGCGCGAACTTGCGCTTTCCGATCTGCACTACATACTCGCCTTGCTGTAGTTGCATCTGATCGTCTTCGATCTTTTGCTGATCGATCTTGACTGCACCTTGCTTGATATCACGTCTGCCTTGCGTCGTAGAGGGAGTGAGACCCGCATCTTGCAGCGCTTTAGCGATCCAGATGGGGCCGACGCATTCAAAGGTCTCAATATCACTTGGGATTTCGCTTTTGGCGTGTACGCGCTCAAATTCCGCCTTGGCCTCTGCCGCCGAAGCTTCACCGTGAAAACGTGCCACGATCTCGAGCGCAAGCATCTCCTTCACCGCCTTTGGGTGGAGCGTCTGCGCCTTAACATCCTCTCGAAGCCCCTCGATCTCCACAAGAGTTTTCGTACTCAGCAGCTCGTAGTAGCGCCACATCAGCTCATCGCTGATACTCAGCACCTTGCCGAACATATCGTTGGGGTGTTCCGCAACAGCGATGTAGTTACCCAGAGACTTACTCATTTTCTGTACACCGTCAAGCCCCTCAAGAATCGGCATCATCAACACAGCCTGCTCTTTGCCGGTCTGATAGGTTCGCTGTAGATGGCGCCCCATCAAAAGATTGAACTTCTGATCGGTACCGCCGATCTCAATATCGCTGCGCAGATGGACACTGTCGTAGCCCTGTAACAGCGGATAGAGAAATTCGCTGATAGAGATCGAAGTACCACTTTTGTAGCGCTTCTCGAAATCGTCACGCTCCAACATCCGCGCCACGTTAAAGGTCGTGGTAAGCTCAATCATGCCTGCAGCACCCAAAGGATTGATCCATTCGGAATTAAACACTACTTCGGTCTGCTCGGGCTTCAGTATCTTAAAGACCTGCGCTTCATAGGTTTTCGCATTTTGGGCGATATCGGCCGGAAGAAGTTTTTTGCGGGTTTCACTTTTACCGGTAGGATCGCCGATCTGCGCGGTAAAGTCACCAATTAAAAACTGAATGTGCGCACCATATTTCTGAAAAGTCGCCAGTTTTTGTAGGAGCACAGTATGTCCTAAATGCAGATCAGGTGCGGTCGGATCAAATCCTGCCTTGACGGTATAGATCTTACCTTCGTTGTAATAAGCCTTAAGCAACCCTACAATTCGCTCTTCATCGATAATTTCCGCACTCCCGCGGCGAATCTCTCGTAATGCCTCTTCAATCATTCTGATCCTGTCTATCTGCTGCGATACGCATCATCCGTACGGAAAAACTGTATCACTTTGATTTTCTGCTCAATTTTACCGCGCAAGCGATTAATATCCCCTTCCGGGTTCTGGAACTCGATCTCGCACAGCTGAATATACTCCTGTTTCTCCTTGCCGAGTTCGATACTGTTGATATCACATCCCAGCTTTGCCAGCTCTGTGAGAAAATCGGCCAAAGCCCCTTTGGCACTCTGCATACTGACGATCATGTGATAGTGATGAATCATCTGCGTCACCCAGCGCACAAAAAGCATCGGCTCGTGGCGCTCGATCATCGCTCCTGCAGTTTTGCACATTTTGTGATGAACATGCGCCTTGGCGTTGTGGATAAACGCTACCACTTCGTCTCCGGTTTTAGGATGGCAACAGTAATCAAAGACGGCAGCACTGACGGTTTGATTGCTCAAAAACTCTAAGCTGCCGAATTGATAGGATTTAAGGCGAAAACGATTGGAGCGTAAAAAACCCTTAAAACGGCTACGTTGGCGGTACTCGTCTTCGTACTTGCGTACCACCTCTTTGAGTTTTTCGCTCTCTTTGGCAAGCTTGGATCGATTTTCACAGCAGTGGGTGTGCTCCAGCCAATGTTCCGTTTGCGCGGCATTGGCGGCGATAATCGTTGCCAAAATATTGATGCCGCTCATCGCATCAATATTGCGCAGTCTGGCATTACAGTTGGCACGAATGCTCGACTTGGCGCGGGAGGTTTTAACCGCATCAATCCAACTGCATCGGGGCAGTTTTTCATCCCCCGTAATGATATTCACGATATCGCCGTTGTGCAGTTCACTTAGCAAACTCGCCTTCTCTTTATTGATCAGACACCCCTCGGCCTTATCGCCTACTTCGGTATGCACCGCGTACGCAAAATCAAGCGCCACGGCACCCCTTGGAAGCGTAAAAGCGCGTCCCTTGGGCGAAAAGACACTAATGTCTTCACTGTAAAGATCATTCTTGATTAGCTCATAAAACTCTTCGACCGATTCATTTTGGTACTGAAGGTTATTGAGCCAGTCCAAATTGATGCCACTACTGCCGCTTTTGTATTTCCAGTGCGCCGCTACGCCCAACTCTGCGGTTTTATGCATCTCATAGGTGCGGATCTGTACCTCAAAGATGGCCGTATGATCAAATACCGTGGTATGTAACGTCTGATAACCGTTATCTTTGGCCAAAGCGATATAGTCTTTAAATCTGGAGCTAAGCGGCTGAAAATTTAGATGTACCAGCCCCAACACCGTATAACAATCCAATGGGCGCTTGAGCAAAATACGTACTGCAAGCAAATCCAAAATCTCATCGATGCCGATCCCTTTGCGCTGCATTTTGAGATAGATAGAGTAATGGTGCTTTACCCGACCGATAATCTCAAACTCATCATCATTAAAACCGTTTTCCAGCAGCATCTGATAGAGGCGATGGCGAAAGGCGTTGAGCTTGAGTTCAATGGCGTGGTAGTTGGTATCCAAATAGGAATCAATCTTGCGCTCCTCCTCGGGGAAGAGATAGTGAAAGCTCAAATCTTCCAGCATCTTTTTCAAAAAGGAGATACCGAGCCGATGCGCAATCGGTGCATAAACGACCAATGTCTCTTCGGCGATGCGATGCTGCTTGTGCGGCGGCAGAGCACCGAGGGTCAGCATATTGTGCAGACGGTCGCAGAGTTTAACGACCAAAACCCTCACATCTTCAATCGATGCCAGAAGCATTTTGCGAAATGAGAGCGCCGAAACGACCAACTTTTCGTTGGAGTTGGATGCCACTAATTCAGCATCGCGTATGTGGTCGATTTTGGTCATTCCCTCAACGAGATGCGCAACATCCGCTCCGTAATCTGATCTGATCTGATCGATGGTACAGGCCGTATCTTCGACCAGATCGTGCATCAAAGCCGCTAAGACCATCGATTCATCTTCTGTCATGGTACCAACGATTGAAGCGACCAGAATGGGATGAATAATGTAGGGTTCGCCACTACGGCGAAATTGTCCTTCGTGTCCCGTAATGGCAAAATCGAGTGCTTTTTTGATGGCTGCAGTAGGATTGATGACACCATAGAGGTGTTCAGTGGCAGCCTCTAGCGTATGGATGTAACGCAACTTCTCCAAATCAATGGAGTGCAACAGCCTTGAGGTCAAAGCAAAATGCTATTTGCTAGAGATAAAACCGGAGACGCCGATGGCGCCTTCTGCGATCTCCATCAGTGCCAAATCGGCGTTTTTCATGGACTTAAGATCGATATTGAGTCGGCTGTGTGCACCGTTTTCAAGCTCTTGTGATCGCTTTGCCACAGCGAGTGCGAGTTGATAACGATCGATATTGGCAGTTTGTAGCGCTTTAGCGGTAAGTTGTTCGAGTCTCATAATTGTCTCCTTATTTGACGATTGAGCAGTGGGTGAAGTCACCCTTGATGATCTCCAGCAGGTTGCCGGATTGAAACATGTCGCATACGATGATAGGCAGAGCATTGTCCTTAGCCAGAGCGATTGAAGTGTCATCCATCACTTTGATATGATCTTGCATTGCTTGATCGTAAGAGATTCGATCGAGCTTGATGGCGTCAGGATATTTTTTGGGGTCTTTGTCGTAGATGCCGTTGACTTTGGTCGCCTTGATGATCACTTCGGCATCGATCTCGACCGCACGCAGCGTTGCGGCGGTATCGGTCGTAAAAAACGGGTTGCCGGTACCGGCGGCAAAAATGACCACGCGCCCTTTTTCGAGATGGCGCACGGCGCGACGCTGAATGTAGGGCTCGGCAATCTGCTCCATCTTGATAGCAGTCTGTACCCTAACACGCAAACCGACATGCTCGCACGCCTCTTGCATCGCTACTGCGTTGATAACGGTAGCAAGCATCCCCATGTAATCGCCCGACGTACGGCGGATGATACCGTCTTTGGCTGCAGTAACACCGCGTACGATGTTCCCGCCGCCAATGACGATTCCCACTTCGATGCCTGCATCAACAAGACTTTTGATCTCTTGAGAGATGTAATTGAGGATTTGCGTATCGATGCCATATCCCTCCTGACCCGCCAAAGCTTCGCCAGAAAACTTCACCAATACACGTTTAAACCCCATCCAAACCACCTCTGTATGAACTTCGCGAATTGTAGCTTCAGATCGCTTTAATATTGCTTTGAGAAAGAGGCCGCAGCTTTGGCTGCGGCGGAAGCATCAACACTTACTTCTGCTTGATGCGCAATTGAACGAAGAGAGATAAAGCCCCGATGCCTACCGCAAAGAGTGCGGTGACGGTAGCAAGACTCTGCATGATTGTATAATCCAATGTAGACTCCTTGTAACCTTTTTGTAATTTTTTAGTAACCGCATTGTATCATAAAGCTATGAAAAAATAGTAAATTACTTTAAAAGTTGCAAAAATTGTGCACAGTGACGTATAATCATGTCATGACAAAAAAAGAGATGTTCAAAATCTGGCGATTATCGGGCTATACCGGCACACAAAGCGATCTTTCGCACCACTGTTTCAATCTCAAAGGCAACCGTATGACTACACTTAAAGAGGATGAAAAAGTGCCCAAGCATTGGACGACCATCACGCTGATGGCGCAAATGCTCTTTGAAAACGGGATGGATGCAGATCAGATCGTGGAGCGCTTGCAGTACAAGAAGAGCGAAACGAAAAAAACGAAGCGTCAGCCGATGTAACGCTTACGCTTTGACTCCTTGAGTTTAAGCAGATCGACGACCAAGAAGCCGTCTACGCAGTTATCGAAGTCGCGATCAATGCCGAAATCGAAAAATTGCACTCCACCCTCTTCACACAGGTCGCTGTACTGTTTATAAAGCGTGGGAATCGCATAACCCATCTCTTGTAGAATATTTTTGAGCCGCACGACGTCTTCACGGTATTCATTACATGTAAAGAGGGTTTCAAAATAGCGTCGACGTTCACTGCCAAGCACATAAGACTCTTTATGGCGTACGCCCTCGCTTTGCGCCGGAAAATAGGTCGAATAGAAAAAGACCAGCAGCGCTACAGCCTCGTCGCTGTAGGCGCGCGAAATGCTGACGGGACCGAACATGTAGCGGATCTCGGGGTTCGTGCGCAAATAGGCGCCGATCCCCTGCCACAGATAATCCAGCGCGCGCGAGTTCCAGTAACGCGGCTGCACGAAACTGCGCCCCAGCTCGATGCCGTTTTGAAAATAGCGTCCGAAGGCTTCACTGTAATCAAAGAGCGTCGATGTGTAGAGCCCGTCAAGCTCTAGCATGTCGATGATCTCCTGCGCCTTAGCGATGCGGTATGAACCTACGATCTCCAGATCTTTCTCATCCCACAGTACGATGTGTTCGTAAAAATAGTCGTATTCGTCCAGATCGCGCTTTTTGCCGCTCCCCTCTTTAACCTGACGAAAGCTGATTTCGCGCAAGCGGCCGATCTCTTTGATGATGGGGTTCTCCTCTTCGTTACGATAGAGATAGATCTTTTTGCCGTCACTCGTTTCACCCAGCGCTTTGGCGTTTTGCAGTTCGCGTTTGAGCTCCTGGCGACTCTCGGCGAGTGCAATAGGGTTGAAGGTTTTAAAAAGCCCGCGCCGTTTTTTGGCAACACGGTAAAAGTGCTTGCGAAAGAGTTTGACCCGATCATTGAGGGTCATCGAGCCAATTTCGTAGCTCTCATACGGGATGCTCTTGCCGATGCGAAAGCCGATGCTTTTATCATGGTACTTGAACATCTCATGCGGAATGGTCGCCGTCGCGAGTGCCTTGCTCATCATAGAGAGCAGATAAAAGGTGCGCGAATTTTTCGCCTCAATAAAGATGGGCAAAATCGGCGCTTGAGTCTTTTGCGCGATCTTGAGAAAACCACTGCGCCACCTAGTGTCTTTGATGCCGCTAGGGCGCGCACGGCTTACTTCGCCGGATGGAAAGATGATGACCGCTTGCTCTTTCGCAAGCGCGTCATAGATCGCTTCGACCGAACTGCGCTCCATCTTGCCGCGCACGTTTTCGATGGGGATGAGCACATCGCGCAGGTTCTCAAAGCCGCTCAGAAAATTCGATGCCACCACCTTGACATCTTTGCGCACGTCACTGATGACGTGCAACAGCGCGAGCGCGTCGAGCGCGCCGAGAGGGTGGTTAGCAATGATAACGCACTTGCCGTAAGAGGGGATGCGGTCTAGCTCGTTTTTGTTGATCATGATATCGAGATTGAAGTGCTCCAAAATCGCCTCGATGAAGCCAAAAGCGTCACGATGCGCATGACGCTCCAAAAAAGCGTTGATCTCATTTTCATGAAAGAGACGTTTGAAAAAAGCCACAATGCCCTGACGGATCAGGTGCGGAATTTTTTCAAACGACGGGTAGTTGTGCGTAAAATAACTTTCGACGGAAATCGCCATAATTAAGCCACCATGTAGATATCGACCAAAGCTTCAGCGACGCTGCAGATCTCTTCACCCTCCACCATTTGCGTTTCGACAAACTCCCACTCTTCGTCAATAATACTGTGGGCTTCAGAAAGATTCATACCGTAAGTTTTGACGAGATAGGCGGCGAGCTGGTGGGCGAAAAGAGGCATCGTTGATCCTTTGAAGATCGTTTTAGATGCCGGTATCATAAAAAATGATTATTTCTTAACGATTACATGTAAAGCGCGATGACGTTACACAAGACCTAACAATGAGACGAAAAGCACCGGCGGTGTTACGATCAGCCCCACTTTCATATATTGCCACCACGTGATTTTTACCCCTTTTTGAGCCAGTACATGTAACCAAAGCAGGGTCGCCAGCGAGCCGATGGGGGTCATTTTCGGTCCCAGATTACAACCGATAATATTGGCATAAGCCAGTGCGCCCTGTCCTGCTTCGGCAATGGCGATATCCATGATCATCACCGTGGGCATGTTATTCATTACAGAGCTCAGCACGGCCGCCAAAAAGCCCGTACCGATCACCGCCACTGCGTCACCCTGAGCGGAGAGTGTTTGAATCACTCCGGCAAGATAGGTGGTCAGCCCCGCATTTTTAAGTCCAAAAACCACGATGTACAATCCGATGCTAAACCACACCACCTGCCACGGCGCGGTTTTGATGGTCATCATCGGCTTGGTGGCTTTAAAATAGGTCGCAAGCGCCAGAAACAGGAGTGCGCCGCCCAGTGCAAAGAGGGATACCGGCAGATGATAGGCATCGCCGATAAAATAGCCCACCAAAAGCAGCGCCAAAAACCACCAACTAAGCCGAAACATCGTCATATTTTTGATAACCGATTCAGGTGCGGCGAGGCGCTCAGTGTCTACATGTAAGGGAATATCTTTGCGGAAAAAGAGCCACAGCACGGCGACAGAGGCGATAATAGCCAGCAGGTTTGGCACAAACATCGCCTTGGCATATTCCCAAAATCCGATCTGAAAATAGCCCGCCGTCACAATGTTGGTAAGGTTGGAAATGATGAGCGGATTGCTCGCACTGTCCCCGATAAAGCCGCCTGCCATCAAAAAAGCGAAGATGGCGACGGGGTTCATTTTGAGGTATTTCATCTTGGCCAACACGATAGGGGTGAGAATCAGCGCCGCGCCGTCGTTGGCAAAGAGTGCGCTCACCAGAGCACCCAGCAGCAGCATGTAGACAAACATCAGATGCCCGTTGCCGCGTGAGAGCCGCGCCATCTTCAGTGCCGCCCACTCAAAAAAGCCAATCTGATCCAGCACTATAGAGAGGATGATAATCCCGATAAACGCCAGAGTCGCGTCCCAGACAATGGCGGTGACGGCAATGACATCAGCAAAACTGACCACTCCAAGCACAAGCGCCGCAATAGCCCCCATGACGGCGGAGGTGCCGATCTGAAGGCCGCGCGGCTGGGCAATAATCAAAATGAGCGTCACGATAAAGAGCGCGATAGAGAGAAGCATAAGCATCCTTACATGTAAAGTAAAACGCACTATAGCCAAAAGCATCTCAATAAATCAATATATCTTGAAATATATAAATAATTAAGCTACACTTCTGCCCGACATCAACACAAGGCCGCTCATGGAGCTATTTTTACAAACGGTTTCGGCACTCAACGACCCCAGCCGCGTGCTCATTTTGCGCTTTCTCGACACCCATGGCGAGCTGTGCGTATGCGATCTGCACCTAAGCTTGGGCATGATCCAGTCACGCCTCTCTCGGCATCTCAAAATCCTCAAAGAGGCGGGATTTTTGCGGGTCGATCGACGCGGCACATGGGCCTATTACGCTATCCGCACTCCCATCGACCGCTTTAGGCTGCAGGCTCTTGAGGAGATTCGCACCCTCCCCATCGAGCTGCCCCCACTCATCAAAAATTCCGACACGCAAGGATGTACCCTATGAAAAAAGTTCTGATTCTCTGCACCGGCAACAGTTGCCGCTCCATTATGGCCGAAGCACTGGTCAATGCCCGTTTGGGCGATTGCACCGAAGCCTACAGCTCCGGCGTGCGTGCCAGCGGCGCGGTGAACCCAAACGCCAAAGCACTGCTGGAGCGCAAAGGGCTTTGGCGCGACACCTACCGCTCCAAAGTGATCGATGAAGTGCTGGATCAGCCTTTTGATCTGGTCGTCACCGTCTGCGATCACGCCAAAGAGACCTGCCCGATGTTTCCCAAAGCCATCAAAACCTTACATGTAGGCTTTGACGACCCTAGCGGCAAAGAGTTTGGCGAGTATGAAAAGACCCTCTCACTGATCGAGTCCGAACTGCTGCCACGCATCAAAGAGGAGCTGTGCTAAGTGTGGCATGAGCTTAGCGGCGCCATCATCGCATGGCTTGGGCTCAGCGGCAGGCTCGGTGACGCCGCGCACTTTTTTCTCTACGATACGGTGAAAATCTGGGCGCTGCTGCTCTTCATCATCTTTGCGGTGAGCTTTTTGCGCACCTGGATGAACGTGGAAAAAGTGCGCGCCTATCTGGCGGGCAAACGCGAATTTAGCGCCAATATTCTTGCAGCGCTCTTTGGCATCATCACCCCCTTTTGCACCTGTAGCGCGATTCCGCTTTTTTTGGGCTTTTTACAGGCGCGCATTCCCGTCGGCGTCACCTTTAGTTTTCTCATCTCTGCGCCGCTCAATAACGAAATCGCCATTGCGATGCTCTTTGGGCTTTTTGGCTTTAAGATCACCGCGCTTTACATTGGGTTTGGGCTTGCGGTGGCGATTGCGGGCGGCTATCTGATCGGGCGGCTGGGGGTCGAAAAGTATGTGCTGATTCAGGTTCCCGTGATGCAGGGGGCTTTACATGTAGAGGTCGCCCGCCTGACACTTCGTGAGCGCGCCTATGAAGCGTGGCGCAACACCCGCGAGATTTTTCTCAAAATCTATCTCTGGGTGATGGCGGGCGTGGGGGTGGGCGCTTTTTTCCACGGCTATGTGCCTGCCGAGTGGATCGCCGCGTACGCCGGAGGCGATGCGTGGTACGCCGTGCCGCTCGCCGTGGCGATGGGCATCCCCATGTACGCTTCGGCTGCCGGAGTCATGCCGCTGGTGGAGGTTTTAACCCAGAAAGGAATGCTGCTGGGAAGCGCGCTGAGCTTCATGATGGCCGTCACCGCCCTCTCGCTGCCCGAGGCTATCATCCTCAAACAGATCTTACATGTAAGGCTTATCGCCTTCTTCTTTGCCATTATCGGCGCGGGAATCATGGCGATCGGCTTTATTTTTAATGCTATTTTATAAGGAGCACATTATGAACATTCAAGTCCAAAACACATCAAGCGGCGTCAAAGCCACACTCAGCGGCTTTAGCGCTACAGAGATCAAAAGCAAAATCGAAGCGTGCCAAGAGGGGAGCTGTGAGTGTAACTGCGACAGCGGCGTGATGGAGCGCATTAGCGGTATTGAGCTGCAAGAAAACAGAGACACGCTGGAGCTGTGCGTGAACGGCGATGTGGACGCGCAGACCTTGGCGCCCATGATGCAAAGCTGCCTGATTGGAGAAGCGCAATGAAAATCGAAATTCTCGGTACCGGATGTGCCAAATGCAAAGCCCTTGAAGAAGCCGCCAAGCAAGCCGTAGCGCAGTGCGGCATCTTTGCGCAGGTGGAAAAGGTGGATGATATTCAAAAGATCATGAGCTATGGCGTCATGAGCACGCCCGGACTGGTGATTGACGGCGTAGTGAAAAGCAGCGGCAAAGCCTTACATGTAAACGAAATCGTCGCGCTCATTAAAGCACAGTGACGCAGACCTTACTTGAACCCGCTCTTTTCAAATCCCTTGAGTCGATCAAGTTCGTAATTGATCGCCAGATCAGAGATCAAAATTTCACGCAGCGAGCAGACTAGGGACATGGCCAGCAAGATCAAAGAGGTGTAAAACGCCACAACCCCTTCAAACGCCATACCCGCCTGAATAAACCCCATTGCGACTACCGCGACAAGAATGCTCATTGCACCCGATGCCTGCATATATTTTATCAGTTCAACCCGCTTACGCAACACGTCAATCTGTTTGAGCACAAGCACATCACACCCTTTTTCGCATAGGCTTGCAAGATCACGGATCGTTTTATACAGAGCGAGCAAACGCTGCGTATATGCCAACATCAAAAGAGACTGCGCCGAAAAAAGCAGTGCGGGCGTAGCGATGGAGAGCTCCATGCTAGGCTTTGACGTCGAGCTGCGTACCGATACCCCTTAGCGCCGCACCGCTGGCTTGAGGAGTCGCGCTACTCTCTAAAAGTTTGAGCACCTGCTCTCCCTGACCTTTAGAGGCCTCTTTGAGGGCGTAGAGCGAGGTGGATGCCTGAGTCGTTTGAGGGTTAATCGCTTCCATGGGTGCTCCTTTTGAATCTTTGCACTAAGATCGGCTAAAATGGCTTTACATGTACGCTTTAACATCACGCACAACAATGCGGAAAAAGGATCATTTATGGCGCTATCATCCGAAGAAGAGGCCCTGCTCGCCAAACGCGCCAGACGCCTCAAAAGCTGGCCCTACGTCGGCGGCGGGTTACTGGGCTTGCTGGGGGCTTGCGGCCTTTGGCTGTGGGTCAAGGTACCGTATCTGATCAATCCATGGGCGCTTGGCGACGCCATCCGCGGTGGGAGCCTGAGCGAATCGACCGTGCTGCTTTTGGCCTCGATGCTCC
Organism: Campylobacterales bacterium; assembly: GCA_016938735.1. GTDB lineage: Bacteria > Campylobacterota > Campylobacteria > Campylobacterales > Sulfurimonadaceae > JAFGUB01. Next base: position 174,249 of record JAFGUB010000008.1, read on the forward strand.
CTGTCGTCTTGCTGATGCTTCTACTTTTTGCGGTCGCTGTAGTGGGGCTGATCTTCGCAGCCTTTGCCAATGAACGCAAACTGATAGAGATGATCCGAAGATTGAATACACACTGAACGAATCGGAGCGATAGTATGTGTCTTATCCTGACCGCCCTCTTCGCGGCGCTTGCATGGAGCTTTTTTGAACGCGGCTTGCTGATCGGTGCGCTCGTCTTTGCCGCTATCTCAGCGGTGTTTGCCTTCTTGATGCTCTATAAAATCAACAAGACGCGCTTGGAGCGCAAAAAAGATGAATAGCCCTCCGCGGCAAAATAGGCAAAAGGGGTGATTAATATTCCTTTATGGCACAATTGACTGTCTTGAAAGAGCCCTATAAGCCGCTATCGGTTATAGTGTAGTACTTTCGTCACAAAGAGCCCCACTCATGAAAGAGATGCACTATCTCAAACAAGAGTTATATGATCGGGTAAAAACCGATACGGATATTTTCGACTTTCTGCAAAACGGCTCGCTTGATGGCCTCTGGTATTGGGATCTGGAGCACCCGAACCATGAGTGGATGAGTGAGCGCTTCTGGGAGATGTTTGGCATCGATCCCTCCACCAAAACGCATCTTAGCTCCGAGTGGCAGAAGATCATCTTTGAAGATGATCTAAAAAGCAGTATCGAACACCTCAACAAACACCTCGAAGATCCGAGCTACCCTTATGATCAGATCGTCAGATACCGCCATCAAGACGGAAGTACCGTCTGGATTCGCTGCCGCGGCATGGCCATCAGGGATGCCAACGGCAAACCGATCAGGATGCTGGGTGCACATATCAACGTCTCATCCATCTACCAAACCTTTGAGGATCTGGTTCGCTCAAAAGAGCGGGAGTTTGAGACCCTGTTCGACCGCGCCCAAGTCGGCCTTATGTACATCACGGGTGATCGAAAGCTCATTCGGGCCAATCCCCGCTTCGCAGAGATGCTGGGGTATGGCTCACCTGAGGAGATGGTTGGGCTGAGCATGCGCGCCCTGCATCTCTCTGAAGAGAATTTCATCGCTTTTGGAACGCTCTATTTTGACGCTTTAATTCAGGGTGCCAAGCTCAATATCGAGTATACGATTCGAAAAAAAGACGGCACGCCCCTTTGGGTCTCTATCTCAGGCAAAGCCTTGAGCGATGATATCCCCGCTGACCTCTCCAAAGGGGTGCTCTGGTCTATTGAGGACATTTCGCAGCGCAAACGATTCGAAACCGAGCTCAAACGCTCCAACGAACGCTGGAAAGCTGCACTGAGCGCCAATGAGGATGGCGTCTGGGAGTGGGACCTTGAACATGACGCGCTCTACACTTCGGAGCGCTGGAACGCGCTGCATGACTATACGCAAGAGCATACGATCACCACGCAGACATGGACCGGCAGTATCCATCCGGATGATCTTCAAGAGATCGAGCAGAGGGTGAACGATGTGCTCACCAATCCAAACACCGCCAACTTCGTCTCCGAATACCGCTTCCGATCCTCCAAAGGGACCTATAAATGGATTCTCGACAGAGGTATCGTCCTTGAGCGCTCCAAAGAGGGAAGAGCCCTACACATCATCGGTACCCATCACGACATCTCCGAGCGCAAACGGTTTGAAGAGGCTCTTATCACGGAGCGCGACCGATCTCAACACTATCTCGATATCGTCGGCGAAATGATCATTGCTCTTGACACCACAGGAACCATCATTTTGATCAACGAAAAAGGCCGCACGATTTTGGAAGCGGATGGAAGCGAGATCATCGGTAAAAATTGGTTCTCAGAGTTTTTGATCCCCGATGAGCTTGAGAGGGTTCAGGGCTATTTCCAAGAGTTGATGGCCGGAAGCATTGAGAATCTGCGCTATGTTGAAAATCATATCCGCACACTCAAAGGCGCTAAACGGCTCATCGCATGGCATAACACGCTGACCTACGATGAGACGCACACCATCAACGGCCTCATCTCTTCAGGAAGGGACATCACCGATCAGCGCATCGTCGAAAACGAACTCAAAGCGGAGCGCGCCCGTTTCAAGTTGGCGATAGAAGGGACCAAAGACGGTCTGTGGGACTGGAACATCCTCACTCATGAAGCGTATGTCTCCGAACGCTACGAAACCATGCTCGGATATGAGCTCGGAGAGCTTCCACACTCACCTGATGCCTGGAGTGACCTGCTGCATCCGGAGGACAAAGCGGCCGCATTTGCCGCCGTGCAATCGTACCTCGACTCTAGAGGCAAGCATAACTACGACAGCACCTTTCGCATGCGGTGCAAAGATGGCAGTTGGCGCTGGATCAGAGGGCGCGGAAAGGCACTCTTTGATACCGATGGTCGCCCCTTGAGATTGGTCGGCTTCAACACCGACGTCACCGAAGAGCGCGAACTACACAACCGATTAAGCTACAGTGAAAAGCGCTTTCACACTATTTTTGACAGTGCCCCTGTGGGGATCTTCTATTTTGATCGAGAGAAGATCATCAGGGAGTCCAACGCAGCCTTTGCAAAGATACTTGGCACGACGCCCAAGCAGTTGAATGATTTTAATATGCAAGAGCGGCTCAACGATACGACCATGCTAAAAGCGATCGACCAATGTCTGAGTGAAGGGGCGGCCAGATTTAAAGGGTACTACACTTCGGTGACCAGCGCAAAGAAAAAATATGGAGAAGTGATTTATCAGGCGATTTATGACGACGAAAATCAGATCATCGGAGGGATTGGGATTGCTGATGACCAGACGGTGCAAAAAAGCCTCGAGGAGGAGATAGCACTCAAAGAGACGCTGCACAAACAGCTCTTTACCGATAACAAAGTTCCCACCCTCTTTATTGATCCTGCCAATCACGGCGCGATCGTCGATGCGAATATCGCGGCTGCGAAATACTATGGGTATTCGCTCGATGAACTCACCGGTATGTCCATAATGCAGCTTAACACCATGACCCCTGATGAGATCAACACCGAAATGCATCATGCACTTCATCATCATCGCGACCACTTTCTGTTCCAGCACCGCTTGAAAAGTGGTGAAATCAGAGATGTAGAGGTGTACAGCGGACCGATCACCTATGCGCAAAAGCAGATTCTCTACAGCATCATTCATGATGTTACGGAAAAAAACCGATTGGCCCGCGAAGTCTCTCAGCAGCATGATCACCTGCAAAACGTCATCAACGGCATGTCCGAAGCCATGACCGTCATAGACCAGAACTACAACGTGCTTCTGATGAACAACACCGCCAAGGAGATGGCGGTTGCGCACTTCATTGCAGACCCACAACACCCCAAATGCCATGAAATCTCCCATCACAGTCCGCTGCCGTGTGCCCTAGACAACCACCCCTGCCCGCTCAAGCAAGCCATCGAGAGCGGCACCACACAAAAAGCGCTGCACCGTCACCTCAATGCCCAAGATGAAGAACGGCTGGTTGAAGTCACCCTGACCCCGCTCAAAAACAGTGAAGGGGAGATCTACGCTTTTGTCGAATCAGGTCATGACGTCACCGACCTTCTGGAGATAAAAGAGGAGCTCAACCGCCAGATCAACTTTGATGCCCTCACGGGGCTTCCCAGCAAGATCCTCTTCATGGACCGCCTCAAGGAGTTCATCGCCCACGCGCAACGCACCCAGGCGAAGGCTGCTGTTATCTTGATCAACATCGACAACTTCAAGATCATCAACGAATCGTTTGGGCATCAAGCCGGCGATCTGGTGATCAAAATGTTCGCCGAGTGGATCAAAAGCGTCATTAGGGCCGAAGATACATTGGCGCGTCTGAGTGGCGACTCCTACGCCATTTTGCTTGAAAACATCGATGAGGATCTGGTTGCAGTCCGCATTCTTGAGAACCTCAAGGCCCTGGTTGAAACCTCACACGTCGATATCCTTGGACAGGAGGTCTATTTCACCTACAGCGCCGGAATTGCCATCTATCCCCAAGACGGCAACAGCGCGGAGAGCATCTTCAAAAATGCCGACGCCGCCATCTATGAAGCCAAAGAGGGAGGACGCAATACCTATCGCTACTACACCGACGAGCTCACCCAGAAGGCTTTTCACAGAGTAGTGATGGATGCGAGCCTTCGCGATGCAATCAGAAACGACGAATTTGTACTCTATTATCAACCGCAATACAATGGCCAAAGCGGCACCCTCATCGGCATGGAGGCACTCATTCGCTGGAATCACCACTCCATGGGACTGGTGCCTCCGGGCAAGTTCATCCCTATCCTGGAGAGCTCTCATCTGATCATCCCCGTAGGGCAGTGGATTCTTGAAACGGCCTTCAAACAGGCGCTCTTGTGGCATGAAGCAGGGTTGGAGCCGGGGGTTATTTCGGTGAATCTCTCCATGGTGCAGCTCGCCACCGGCGAAGAGCTGATCAAACAGATTCGGTCACTCCTTGAGTCAACGGGGTGCAAGCCCGAATGGATCGGTCTGGAGATGACCGAGAGTCTGATGATGCACAACCCCGACGAAACGATTGCGCTCCTGCGCACCCTGCGTGATCTTGGCTTTTTGATCGCCATGGATGATTTTGGTACGGGCTACTCCTCGCTGGCCTATCTCAAAAAGATGCCCATCTCCAAACTCAAAATCGACAAATCGTTTATCGATGGACTGCCTCATGATGAAGATGACATTGCCATGGCCAGATCCATCATCGCTCTGGCAAAAAACATGAATCTTGAAGTTATCGCTGAGGGGGTTGAGCGAGAAGAGCAAAAAGCGTTTCTCCTAACCAACGGCTGTTTTGAGATACAAGGCTATCTCTATGGCAGGCCGATGCCATCAAAAGAGATCGAAAAGCTGTTGGGGCACCCCTGTGAATCGTAGGGCTACTCATGCCTCAAGGCATCAATCGGGTTGAGCCGCGCGGCTTTTCGGGCGGGAAAGTAGCCAAAGAGTACCCCTACCATCACCGAAAATCCAAAGGCCACCACCACGATCATGCTGTTAAAGATCAGCGGCAGATCAAAAAAGAGCGCTATTCCCACGCCCGTGCTCACCCCCAGCACCATGCCGATCACCCCGCCGAGCATCGAGAGCACTACCGCTTCGATGAGAAACTGCAGCAGCACTTCGCGCTCCAGCGCCCCGATGGCCAGACGGATGCCGATCTCTCGGGTGCGCTCAGTCACGGAGACCAGCATGATGTTCATGATGCCGATGCCGCCCACCAGCAGGCTGATCGCCGCCACCGCGCCGAGCAATACGGTGAGCATCTTGGTAGTCGATGAGAGGGTTTGCACCATCTCGCGCATGTCGCGCACGCTGAAGTCGTCCTCGTCTCCTTGATGGATGCGTCGGCGTTCGCGCAGCAGCAGTGTGATCGACTCCTTGGCCTCTTCGATCACCTGCGGCGACGTGGCCGATGCAAGGATCATTGAAATCTCCTGATTGCCCGTCACGCGCCGCTGAATCAGCCTTATCGGCACCACGACGATATCGTCTTGATCCATCCCGAACATCGCCGCCCCTTTGGATTCAAGCAGCCCGATCACCTGACACGAAAACTTCCCCAGCCGCAGCTTCGCATCGATGGGGTCTTGCGCCCCGAAGAGCTCACGACGCACCGTCTCGCCGATGACGCAGACTGCCTTGCCGCTTTGCAACTCCGCTTGGCTAAAAGAGCGCCCTGTGGCAAAGACCCAATCTTTGACCGCAAAATAGTCGTTGTCGCTGCCCTCAAGATTGGTGGTGTAGTTTTGGTTGCCATAGACCGCATTGACTCCGCTTGAGGCCACGGGCGCGGCGGCGCGGATCGATGTGACGTCGCGCTTGATAGCCTGCAGATCCTTGTCGTCAAAACGCCGCGCGCTGCTGTCTTCGGTACGCGGGCCCCGCCGATCCTGCCCGGGGCGGACGATGAGCATGTTGGTGCCGAGTTTGGAGATCGACTCCGTAACATAAGCGGTGGTCGCGTCGCCGAGCATCACCATTGCAATCACCGAAACCACCCCGATGACGATCCCCAGCGTGGTGAGCACCGAGCGCATCACACTGCGGCGAATCTCGCGCAGCGCCAGCACAAAAGCATTGCCGATCATACACGCACCTCCTCGATCAGGCCGTCACGAAAACGGATCGTGCGCACCGCATACGCGGCCATCTCCTCTTCATGCGTGACCATGATCACCGTAATCCCCTTGTCGCGGTTGAAGGATTGCAGCAGCGCCATCACCTCATGACTTTTGGCGGTATCAAGATTACCCGTAGGCTCATCGGCGAGCAGCACCAGCGGATCGGTCACAATGGCACGGGCGATGGCCACACGCTGCTGCTGTCCGCCGGAGAGTTCACCGGGGGTATGGTGGGCTACATGTAAGAGTCCGACGCTCTCAAGCGCCTCTAGCGCCTTGGCGCGGCGCGTCTTGGCGTCTAGCCCCCTATAAAGCAGCGGCAGCTCGACATTCTCCACCGCAGAGGTCTTGCCCAAAAGATTAAAACCTTGAAACACAAATCCCAGATAGTTGCGCCGCAGCAGCGAGCGCTGATCGCGCTCTAGCGTGCCCACATCCACCCCCTCAAAAAGGTAGCGACCGCCACTTGGCGTGTCCAGACAGCCGATGATGTTCATCGCCGTCGATTTGCCCGAACCGCTTGGCCCCATGATGGCGACGAACTCCCCTTTGAAGATCTCCAGATCAACCCCGCGCAGCGCGTACGACGTCGCCTCACCCGATCCGTAAGACTTGCTCACCTGCTCAAACGCAATGACCGCGCGGGACATTCAAGGTGCCTTCAGACCGACGATGACGGCGTCGCCGGCCTTGAGCTCCGAAGATTCGATGACGCTGTAGGTGCCGTCGCTCTGGCTTACATGTACGCCTACCTCAACCGCCTTGCCCTCGCGTAGCACCCAAAGCGACGGGCTTTTTGGCCCTTTTTGCTGCGCTTTTTTCTGCTGGGGCGGCGTAAAACGCAGCGCGGCGTTGGGGGCGCAGAGCTTTTGCTCCAGCCGCGCGGTGACGATCTGCGCCGAAGCCGTCATCCCCGGACGCAGCCGCAAATCGGGGTTGGGCACCTCCACAACCGCCTCATACGTCACCACGCCGCTTACCATCAGCGCATTGAGCCGCACCTGAGTGATGCGCCCCGTAAAGAGCGTTCCCGCGTAAGCATCCACGCTAAAAAGCACCTCTTGGCCCTCTTTGATCTCCCCGATATCGGCCTCATCGACACTCACGATCACCTTCATCCGCTCCAGACTTTCCGCCAGTGTAAAGAGGATCGGGGTCTGCATCGACGCCGCTACCGTCTGTCCGGGTTCTACTTTACGATCCAGTACGATACCGTCGATGGGGGCGCGCACGATCGCCTTGCCCAGATTGTCGCGGTGGGTCTCCAGCTCCGCTTCAGCCTGCGCGCTTTGTGCCAAAGCCGCCTTGACCTGTGCGTCGGCGCTCAGCACTGCGTTGCGCGCCTGCTCAAGCTCCTGCTCTGAGGGAAAACGTCCTTGCGTTGATAGTGCGATTTTCTCCAGTCGCGCCGCCACGCTGCGTGCGTCCGACTGCGCAGCCTTGGCGACCGCCACATTAGCCTGCGCACGTTCAAGCGCCGCCTGAGAGCTGCGCACCAGTAATGAGAGCCGCGTGGTATCAAGCCGCGCCATCACCGCTCCCGCATGCACCACGTCATTGTAATCCACCGGCACCTCACTGATCGTCCCTGATACCTCGATCCCCACCTCCACGCTCACCGTCGGCTCCAGATTACCCGTGGCCGAAACCGTCGTAACGAGATCGCGCAGCTCCAAAGGAGCGCTGCGGTAGACCACTTTGGGCTCGGCGTTTTGCATCCACCACTACAGCCCCGCGGCCGCCATCGCGATCAGCGCCAAAAGCACCGCCAGACCTCTCCATTTTGAGGGTTTGACACGCAAGGTCTGCTCTACTGTATCCATCGTAAACCTTTTTTGCTGCATTGTACACAATCGCGCTAAAGCGGGACTGATGCGCTCGCTCATTGTGTTATAATCCAACCAAACACCCCAAACAAAGAGAGATTGACATGGTGATACAAGCCTTCTCCAACTTCGTATCCAAAGAGGCGTTCAGCGGTATTTTGCTCTTTGTGGCCGCCGTGTGCGCCGTACTCGTCGCCAACAGCGGACTTGGGCAGCAATACTTCGATTTCTGGCACATGCATCTTGGCATGGCACTGGGCAGCCATGTGCTCTCCATGACGCTCGAGCACTGGGTCAATGACGCGCTGATGGCGCTCTTTTTTCTGATGGTCGGGCTTGAGATCAAGCGCGAGATGCTCATCGGTGAACTGGCTTCGGTGCAAAAAGCGGCCTTTCCCGTTTTGGCTGCTATCGGCGGTATGGTCGTACCGGCGCTCATCTATGTGATGCTCAACCCCTCCAATCCGATGGGATTCGGGGTTCCGATGGCCACCGATATCGCCTTTGCGCTGGGCATTTTGATGCTGCTGGGCAAGCGCGCAAACGTCAGCGCCAAGCTCTTTCTCGTCGCCCTTGCCGTCGTGGACGACCTCGGCGCGGTGCTCATCGTCGCTACCGTCTACACCGGTGACATACAAGCGCAGTACTTCTTGCCTGCCGCACTCATCTACGCACTGATTTGGATTCTCAATCTACGCGGCTGCAAGAGCCTTTTGCCCTACCTCATCTTGGGCATCGCACTGTGGTTTTACATCCACGCCATCGGCATTCACGCCACCATCGCCGGCGTCTTACTGGCGATGGCGATTCCTGTCGGCTCCAAGATCGACGAACAGACCTTTTTAAACAACTCCCGAGGGGCACTCGATAACTTCGAGCACCATATCGACGAGATTCCCGTCCTCAACCACCACCAAATCGACGCGCTTGAGCAGATCGCCTACGGCTACGACAAAGTGCAAAACCCGCTGGTACGGCTTGAACACAACCTGCACGGCCTGAGCGCCTTTTTCATCATGCCGCTTTTTGCCTTTGTCAATGCGGGGGTGCTCATCGACATGAGTTCGCTCTCGGAGCACTTCATGGTGGCATCGGGTGTCGCGCTGGGATTGCTCATCGGCAAACCCGTCGGCATTGTCGGCCTTACATGGCTGGGCGCACGGCTGGGCATTGTCAAAAAACCCGACAATCTCAGCTGGCCAGAGATCGTCGGGGTAGGCTTTTTGGGCGGTATCGGCTTTACCATGTCAATCTTTATCACCAACCTCGCCTTTGCCGATCCGCAGCTCATCAACGCAGTCAAGCTGGCCATCTTCTCCTCTAGTCTGCTCGCAGGCATCTTAGGAGCACTGCTGATCGTAAAAGCCTCCAGGAGTACTCGCTGATGCTCTTTATTATCGTTGTTACGCTCTTTGTGTCGCTGATGATCAATATTTTCCTCAAGCGATTTGCCCTGCCGACCATCATCGGCTACATTCTCACCGGTACCGTCATCGCCTATGCGTTTGGACTGCATCAGGCGGTGAACAACCACACGCTTCAAGAGATCGCCGAGTTTGGGGTCGTCTTTTTGATGTTCACCATCGGACTGGAATTTTCACTGGAGCATCTCAAACGGATGCGCTACGAAGTATTCGTCACCGGAACCCTACAAATCCTCATTACCGCAGCTTTAGTCTATGCAATCGGGCACTTTGTTCTAGGGCTTGAAGAGCAAATCGCCTTTATCTGCGCACTGGCTATTGCCCTCTCCTCTACTGCCATCGTGCTTAAGACCTTCAACGAAAGCGGCGAAATCAACCGCGTGCACGGACAGCGCGCATTGGGTATTCTCATCATGCAAGACATTGCGGTCATCCCCATTTTGCTGATTATCGGCTTTATGAGCAGCAGCGACAAGGAGATCGGTGCCTTACTGGTGCATATGTTCTTCTCCGCTATAGCGCTTTTGGGGATCTTGTGGCTGAGCAGCAAATATCTGCTTGAGCCTTTTTTCGAGCAGATCGTCAAAACCAACTCCGACGAACTCTTTGTGGGTACCATTCTCTTTCTGGCCATCGGCGCATCGTATCTGGCGCACGCGATGGGATTTTCCTACTCTCTGGGGGCCTTTATCGCGGGAATGCTGATTGCCGAGACGAAGTACAAACATCAGGCCGAAGCCGATCTCGTCCCTTTTAGGGATCTGCTGTTGGGGGTATTTTTCATTACCGTAGGGATGCAGATCAAATTTGATATCATCTTCGTGTACATGCACATCGTCTTCTTGCTACTTGTGGGGGTCGTGGTGCTCAAATTCGGCATCATCTATTTGCTGGTGCGTGCCAGAGAGAGCCGACGTATCAGCCTCAAAGTCGCCCTCTCTTTGGTGCAAATTGGGGAATTCTCACTCGCGCTCTTGGAGCTTTCACGCTCTTATGGATTGGTACCTTCGCCCTATGGACAGATCATGATCGTCACCATCGTACTCTCCATGATCCTCACGCCCTTTATCCTCAAAAAACTACCTGCTATCTGCGATCTGATCCTACACACCGAAGATCAAACCCCAGAAATCACAGGAGATGAAGGGGCGATCGCGGGTCATACCATCATCATCGGCTTTGGAGAGTTTGGTCAGAGCGTCGCCCAAGAGACGCTGGAGCGCGGCGAGCTCTACATCGCGCTTGATAACAACATCGAGATCTTCCACCGCGCCCAAAAGCTGGGTGCGAGCATCGTCTTTGGAAATGCCGCCAAAAAAGAGGTCTTGCTCAGCACCTACCCTCAAAAGGCCAAAAACGTCATCGTCGCCATCGACAACCCCAAAAAACTCTTACATGTATGCTATACCCTCCTAGAGCTGGTGGAGCATGAGCGCATTATCGTCAAGGTACACAGCAAAAAAGAGCGCGACGATCTGGCGCATCTGGGGCTGAGCAACATCATTGTCGAAAACGAGATCTCCAGCCACGCGGCCAACGCCATCATACGCGATACGCCTCTTGTCTAAAAGGGCCAAACCGCCTGTACCAGCTTGCTGCCCCACCCCTGACGGGTGGCGCGCTCCATATCGCCTTCGCTCGCATACATAATCTTTGCATCGCTCATCTGCGCAGAGTTGATCTGATTGTTCTGATCAATGTCATAGGGGCGAATAACCCCGCTGATCTGAAGAATCTGCTTCTCCTCGTCCACCATAATTTCGCGTCGTCCGCTGATAAAATAGTTGCCGTTTTCAAGTACTTTAACGATACGCGCACTGACCGTGGTACTCAGCGATGCATTTTTGCTCGCCGCGCCGCTGCCTTTGTAGGCGGAGGTACTTTGGGCATTGAAGCCGATGTTGCTTAGGCCGTTAAGGGTGTTGGCATAGCTTGAGACCGCCGGATTGCTCGGAGCGGCAAAGGTACCTCCGCCAAGACCGATCGTATCGTTTTCGGAGAGATCTTTACTCATGGTGTTGGAGCTGCGGGCCGTCTCGGAGATCACGACGGTGACGATATCGTTGGCGTGCATCGCCTTGTGGTCCGCAAAGAGAGGGTTTTCGCCTTGACCGAAAATGCTGCCGGTTGATGCGAACTCGCGCTCATCCACCTTGGCGGGCATCTCCTCGACATAGCGCGGCGGTTTGAAATCCATCTCCGGTTCAGTTAACTTCGCGCCGCAGCCGCCAAGCACCAAAATGCCCAAAGCCGCACTGGAACAAAAGATGAGTTTCATGGATGCACCTTCGCTTTTTGGCAATGTAAGCAAAAAAGGTTCCACACTTCAAAACGCAATTGTCACAGACTGCATGATTTTTACTAGCAACCTAACATCCAAAGTTATACAATAACACCCATGTATCAAATATCCACCATAGAACTGACCCATAGCAGCTTACGATCCTACATCGATCAAGTCATCTTCATCGAGCCCTCCGATGATGATACCGCCGTCGAATTCATTCAACTGCCTTTGGTGCGTGAATACCTCCTGATCAATTTCGGCAATCCCATCCATTACACCCAAGCCCCCAATAACGACCGCCGACAGTTGCGCACCGAAGGGGCCTATCTGCTGGGAAAAACCAAGCAACAACGCCGTTTTCACGTAACCCTCAATCACCCGGTAGCCTTGGTCCTCTTTAAACCGTGTACACTCTATCTCTTCTCTGATCAAAGCGCAGCGCACTATGTCGATCGTATCGTCACCCTACCTTGCGACATCGTCCAGCAAAGCCCTGCTCATTTTGCCCAAAGCATCAACGACTACCTTGTATCGCGCTTTGTACCGCGCAACTTCGAAGAGATGGTAAGAAATAAGGTTTTCGACATCGTTCAATTTGTCCAACAGCACTACGCCTCCATCAGCGTCGCTAAAGTAGGGCTGCGTTTTGGGCTTTCAGAGGCGACGCTGTACCGCTACTTCAAGAAGTACATCGGCATCAACCTCGCTACATACATCAAGCACCTCAAATTCGGCGCAATGCTCCAACGGCTCTACTACAACGACTACAGCGCTGCCTCAGCGATCGAATGCGGTTTTTTCGATCAGTCGCACTTCATCAAGGAGTTCAAACGCCTCTACAGCGCACCCCCATCGGCATTTATGAAACTGCTAGAGCAGATGTTTCAAAGCAACGCTGCATCCCGCGACCTCTTTGAGCGATGCTACATCCAATCCAGTCGCTGACACCCCAACTCTGCGGGATCATCCATCAGCACATCGCTATCTCTTTTATGGATACCGATTTCTGCTTTAGCAACGTCAACGCCTCTTTTTGCGAGATGATCGGTTACGACAGTGCCGAACTCCTCGGACGCCCGTTTTGCGCTTTTTGCGAAGAGCCGAACAACTTAGTCCTTCCGATGCACCAAGAACACTCCAGCAGCGAGCTTTGCATCCGTCGCAAGAGCGGAGAGGCCCTATGATTCGGCTCCATCTGCATTCATTACGCACCTCTCAAGATTTCCCGCACCGTTACGTCGCCATCAAAGAGAGTATTCACGAGCGTAAAAGACTCGAAACACTCGCTTCCATCGATCCACTGACCAAACTTTACAACCGCGCCCACTTCAATGCTTTGATGGAGTTAGAGCTAAACCGCCAGCAGCGTAGCAGCCTGCACGCTTCGCTCATCTTGTGCGATATCGACGATTTCAAAAAGATCAACGACACCTACGGCCACCTCTTCGGCGACAAAGCCCTCTCTTATGTGGCTCAAACGATCGCGCACAGCATCCGCAAACACGACGTTGCGGCGCGCTGGGGCGGCGAGGAGTTCATCATCCTGCTGCCCGACACCCAACTTGAGCAAGCCTTACATGTAGCCCAGAAAATTCGCCTTGCCCTCACCCATGCGGAGTTTCAAAAAACCGTCACGCTCACCGCCAGTTTCGGCGTGACCCAACTACGCCGCAACGAGAATGCGACAAGCTGGTTCCACCGCACCGACGAAGCCCTCTACAAAGCCAAACAATCGGGCAAAAACCGCGTAGCGCATTAGGCTATAATGCGCCCAAAACAACCCAAGGAACCCGCATGAACCTACGCGAAACCATCAAAAATGACATCAAAGAAGCCATGAAAGCCAAAGACGCCCTCAAACGCGACGCCCTGCGGCTACTTGACAGCGCCATGAAACAGATCGAAGTGGATGAACGCAAAGAGCTTAGCGACGCGGACGTCATCGCCATCATCGCCAAGCAGCTCAAAATGCGCCAAGACTCCATGACCCAGTACAAAGCCGCCGGACGTGACGACCTCTACGACCAAGAGGCCGCCGAGGCCGCCTACTTCGAAGCCTACATGCCCAAACAGCTCAGCGATGAAGAGCTGGCAGAGGCGCTTAAAACCATCATTGCCCAAGTCGGCGCAACCAGCGTCAAGGATATGGGCAAGATCATGGCCGAAGCCAAAAACAGCATCGGCGCTTCCGCTGACGGTAAACGCATCAACGAGTGCGTCAAAACCCTGCTCGGTTAAGACCACAACGCTTTTACTGCTCTTTTTATAAACAACCGCTTGATCTAATACCAAGCACTCCTCTGTTCGAGGCGTGCTACCATACGCTTCTATACGTTACCAAAGGGTAACAAGGAGCTTTACATGCACGACCACACCCAGCTTGTACGCCATATCGAGGGGGTGCGCACCTACCGCGAACACCTCTCCAAACTCTCCGAACGCTGGGATCTGCTCACCTTGCTGGGCCATATGTCCAATATCGGCATGGATATGAGCGCCACCAAAGAGGCGTTTTGGAACCTCACCGATGAGCTGATGCGCCAGCTCATCGAAGAGTCGGTGCGCAAAAACGTCGCCTCTTTTAGCTCCATTGCCAAAGTGGCGGTGGATATCCTCATCCGCAACCTCTTCGAGCGTACCACCGACATCGGTTTTTTGGCCACCGATGACGAGATCCGCGCCTACATCGCTTTTTTGAAAAACGAACGCTTTGAAAGCGATGCCAAACGAGAAGAGCGGCGCATCCGCAAAGAGCTGCTCACCCTGCGTTTTAAAGACTACGTCAGCAAATACTCCGTTTACGACGATATCGTTTTGCTCGATACCCAAGGTGCCGTGCTGGCCCGCTTAAGCAGCGAATATACGATCAATAACTCCAAAGACCCCATCATTACCGAAGCGCTACATACGGGCGCTGAGTATGTCGAAGCCTACCGCTACAGCGACCTCTTCCCCCAAACGCCCAAAAGCCTCCTCTACGCCTACAAAGTCAAGGCATCCTCCGACGACGATGCACCCGTTTTAGGGGTTTTGTGTCTGCGTTTTCGTTTTGAAGACGAGATGCGCGGCATTTTTGAAAACCTCAAAAAAAGCGGCGACGCCTTTGAGATCACTCTGCTTGATGAGCAGGGGTGCGTCATCGCCTCGAGCGATCCCTACCATATCCCCGTAGGTGTCTGCGTCAGCATGGAGCTACAGCGCAGCTTCGCCCTGATGAGATTGCACGGGCGCGAATATGTGGTCAAAACCTGCGCGACGGGAGGCTATCAGGGTTACTATGGGCCGGGTTGGTTTGGACATGTAATGGCCCCCGTCGAATACGCGTTCGAGAGCCAGAGTACCCAAGCCCTCACCGTAGAGCCGCAGATACTGCGCGCGCTGACGCTCAGCTCCACCCTCTTTCCCAAAGCCCTTGCCACCATCCCCAAACAGGCCGAAAAGATCCAGCACGAACTCAACACTACCGTCTGGAACGGCAACGTCAAGATCGCCAACACCAAAAGCGGCGACAACACCTTCTCCAAATCCCTGCTGCACGAAATCTCTCTCACCGGAAGCGCGACCAAAGAGATCTTCGAATCTTCCATCGCCGAACTCAACGCCACCGTGGTGGGCTCACTGCTTGAAAACGTCCGCTTTCAGGCGGCGCTCGCCATCGACATCATGGACCGCAACCTCTATGAGCGCGCCAACGACTGCCGCTGGTGGGCGCTGACGACCTATTTTCGCAGCCAGCTTGCCCTTGAACCCCAAGCACGCGACGTCGAGGCCATCAGTGCCATCTTGTCGCATATCAACGCCCTTTATACCGTCTATGCCAATCTCGTTTTGTTTGACGCCTCAGGCACGGTCGTCGCCTGCTCAAACGATGAGCGCTGGGTTTCGCAGACGCTTCAGGCCCCTTGGGTGCGCCAGACGCTCTCCATCACGCAGCCGCAGCGCTACAGCGTCAGTGACTTTGCCAAGACCCCTCTGTATGAGGGGCGCCACACCTATATCTACTGTGCGCCCGTTTTGTCGCTGGATGCTCAAAAAAGCACCGTAGGCGGTATCGCTATCGTCTTTGACGCAGAGCCTCAGTTCTCGGCCATGCTGCGCGACGCCCTGCCCGCCGGTAGCGAAGGGAAAAGCGTAGAGGGCTCCTTTGGCCTCTTTTGCGACCGTTCGCGTAACGTCATCGCCTGCAGCGACGCCAGAGTGCGCAGCGGCGACGTCATCGCGCTTGATGAGCGTTTTTTCACCCCTCAAAGCGGCAGCGGCCACTCCGCAGCGGTGGCGTACGAAGGGCAATACTACGTCGTCGGCAGCGCCTCATGCCACGGATACCGCGAGTACAAAACCAGCGACGGCTACCGCAACGACGTCATTGCGCTGATTTTTATTCCCGTGGCCAAAGTACTGACCCATGAAGCCCCCATCGCCGCCATACAACGCGAATACGCCTACCCGCGCGCCCAAAACGACGAAGAGGCGGTCGATATCTCCACCTTTTACATCAACGGCAAGCTCTACGGCATGAACAGCCGCGACATCGTCTGCTCGCTCACCAATCAAGAGATCACCAAAATTCTAGGCTCCAGCGACATCTATCTGGGCATCGTCAGCTTCGAAGGACGCACCCTCCCGGTGGTCTCGCTGCGCAAACTGATCAACGGCAGCGAAGGCTATGATCCCGCCAGCGACACCATCATCGTCGCCCAAAGCACGCGCGGACGGCTGGGTCTGGTGGTGGACCGAGTCTTCGATTCGCCCTCCATCCCCAAACGCTCCATTGAAAGCAGCGCCGGCATGGGACTCAAGCTCATCACCACCGCCATCGTCAAACCCGACAACGGCGACACCCGCAAAGAGCTGCTTTCCCTACTCGACGTCGAAGCGATCGCGGATCGGGTCTTTAAGGTGCACGAGAAGAGCGCGTAGGGCGTACATGTAAGCTCGAAACAAAATTGCATTACATGCGCAACACTTACATGTAAGGATGTTTATGACCCCCAAAGAAGCCAAACGTGCCCTAGAGCACCTCATAGCGCGCAAGATTCCACTCTTTTTGTGGGGGCCGCCGGGGATCGGGAAATCCTCGATTGTGGCGCAGATTGCCCGTGAGCGTGGCATCGGTTTTATCGACCTGCGCTTAAGCCTGCTCGATCCTACCGACCTGCGCGGCATCCCTTTTTTCAACGCGCAAATAGAAGAAGCGGTCTGGGCGAGTGCGTCGTTTTTGCCCAAAGAGGGTGAGGGGATCTTGTTTCTCGATGAGCTCAACACCGCCGCACCCATGGTGCAGGCTTCGGCCTATCAGCTCATACTCGATCGTAAAATCGGCGAGTACACCCTGCCTGAGGGGTGGGCGATTGTGGCGGCGGGCAACCGCGAGAGCGACCGTGGGGTGACCTTTCGCATGGCCGCCCCTCTGGCTAACCGTTTTGTGCACCTCTCGATGGAGGCCAGCGTGAATGATTGGCGTTCTTGGGCCTTTGAGCGCGGCATTGATGAGCGCATCATCGCCTTTATCGCGCACCGCAGCGACGCGCTCTTTGCCTTTGACGCCAAAAGCGACGCGCGCGCCTTCGCCACGCCGCGTACCTGGGCCTATGTGCATGAGATTTTGGCCTCCAAGCCCGAACCCGAACTGCTGATGCCGCTGGTTGCCGGAGCCATCGGCGATGAGTTGGCGGCGGCCTTTTTGGGCTTTATGCTGGTAGCTTCGGAGCTGCCCGATATTGAAGCGATTTTAGAAGGGCGTGAGGCCAAAGTCCCCAGTGATCCCGCCGCGCTGCACCTGCTCGCCTCGGCACTCTCCATGCGTATCACCCAAAACATCAGCGCCAAGAAGCTCAGCCATCTGCTCGATTACACCCTGCGCCTCCCCGGAGAGTTTGCGGTGATGATCATTGAAGACCTAAGAGCGCGCGGCATTGAGCTGGATCATGTGCAGAGCTGGAGTCTTTGGATGAAAAAGTTCAACCACCTGCTACGCCCATGAACCTGCTGCAAAAGGCCAAAAGCCGCCTCTGCGTCACCCACCCCTACTTTGGGATGCTCGCCTCGCGTCTGCGTGAGGAGCCTAGCGATAAGGTGCGTTTTTACGCCAGCAACGGCGTGCGCTTTATCTACAACAGCGACTTTATCGCTACATGTAAGCTCGAAACCCTCCAATTTATCCTCACCAACTGCGCCATGCACCACGTCCTCGCCCACCAAAACCGCCGCCTGAACCGCCACGGCGCCCTCTGGCAGCTCGCCACCGACTACGCCATCAACGACATCCTCAAACACAGCGGCCTCTCCATCCCCCAAGGGGCCAATTACAACGCAGAGTTTCGCGGCCTCTACGCCGAAGAGATCTATGCGCGGCTCAAAGAGGGTTATGGCGAGAGCGCTTTTGATGATCTTGCTGAAGAGGCCAAAGCGCTTATCGAAGGGGTAGAGGGCAGTCTCGATCCGCAAACCGAATCGCAGTGGCAGTACGCCCAAAGCATCGCAGAGCAGGTCACGCTGCAAAAGAGCAAAATGCCCTCAGGGCTGGAACGTCTGGGCAAAAAGGTCAAAAGCAGCGGCGTGGATTGGCGCTTTGAGCTCTACAACGCCATCAACCGCCATATGCGCAACAACTACGCCTTTATGCCGCCGAACAAAAAACACCTCTGGCGCGGCTTCGCTCTGCCTTCACTCGCCTCCGATACGCTCAGCATCACCGTGGCCATCGACACCTCAGGCTCCATCGATGAAGCGCTGCTGGGGGCCTTTATGGGGGAGTTTGAGACCATCATGCAGAGTTTCCCCTCGATTCGCATCGAACTGCTGATCTGCGACGCCCGCATCCACGCCCACCACACCTTTTATGGCGGAGATGACTTACATGTAAGCCTCAAAGGGGGCGGCGGAACGGATTATCGCCCCGTATTTGACCTGATTGATGCGGAGCTAGGGATGAGCACGATGCTGCTCTACTTCACCGACGGTGATGGCATCTTCCCGCGCAGAGCGCCGGGCTATGAGGTGCTCTGGGCGCTGAGTCGGGAGGCCAAGGTGCCTTTTGGACGGGCGCTGGTGATTTTTGAGGCGTAGCGGTATAATAGTGCGTCACTACCGCAGGAGTCAACCATGAAAACAATCAGCATCGAAATGAAAGAGGATGCGTACGAAGCCTTCAAAAACTTTTTACATCTTCTACCTCAAGACTCTTTTGTTATTTACGACGATGACGACACCCCCCAAGAGCGTGAGCGTGCTATCGTTCATCGCTACAACGAGCAGATCGATTCGGGTACGCTCGATGCGTTTGAGTCTTTTGAAAAGATGAAAAATGGCCTACGCGCTTAGGGTCTCCAAAGAGTTTACGAAGTTTTTTGCCAAACGCACCCCAAAAGAGCAAGTAGCGATCGAATCCAAGCTGATGCTCCTGTGTGAAAACCCTTACCATCATCCTCAGCTCGACATTTCGCCTTACAAGGGTGAAGCAGACACCTATCACCTACGCTACCGTACCTACCGCATCATCTACCGTGTTGTTGATGCAGAGCTGATCATCTTTTTGCTCGTAGCAGGCAATCGCGGCGATGTATACAAGTAAGGCCGCGCCCCATGCCGCTTGAACCCAGCGCCTATCTTTTCGCCTTCGCACTCACGCTTTTTGCGGGTCTGAGCACCGGCATCGGCGCGGCCATCGCCTTTTTCGCGCATGGGCGCAGTCCGCTCTTTTTGAGTTTCGGACTGGGGTTTTCGGCGGGGGTGATGCTCTATGTCTCCTTCGTGGAGATTCTTGCCAAAGCCACTAGCGAACTTGGCGCGAAACTCGGTGCGCTCTGGGGCGAAGGCGCGGCGGTGGCGCTCTTTTTTGCGGGCATCGGTTTTGCGGCGCTGATCGACTACCTCATCCCCGAAGAGGTCAATCCGCACGAACTCAAAAGTGAAGGCGCACTCGACGCGCTCAAACCAAGCAACCAAAGCACGCCGCTGCGCCACTCGGCACTGCGCCGCACCGGCATCTTCACCGCCGTCGCCATCACCATCCACAACTTTCCCGAAGGCTTCGCCACCTTTGTCTCAGCGCTGAGCGACCCCACTCTTGGCATCATGATCGCGCTGGCCATCGCGCTGCACAACATTCCTGAGGGGATGGCGGTCTCGCTTCCCATCTACCATGCCACGCTCAACAAAAAAACCGCCTTTCGTTACGCGCTGCTCAGCGGTCTGGCCGAACCCGCCGGAGCAGTGCTGGGCTTTTTGCTGCTGCTGCCGCTGATGGGACCGTGGACGCTGGGGGTTACCTTTGCGCTGGTGGCGGGGATCATGGTCTACATCAGCCTCGATGAGCTGCTCCCCGGAAGCCACCTCTACGGCACGCCCCATACCGCCATTTTGGGCGTAAGCGCGGGGATGGCGGTGATGGCACTGAGCCTTTGGCTCTTTAAGTTTTAGGGCTTACATGTAAGGAGATCAAAATGCGTATCCTGTCCCTTATTTTGTGCTGCTTCGCGGCACTTTATGGCCTCGATGCGGCGGGCATCATCGCCAAAGTCGAAGAGAACCTGCGCGGTGAGCAGGTCTATCTGCGCATGAGTATGCGCATAGTCACCCAAAGGCACGAGCGCACACTGCAGCTTGAGTCGTGGTCGCAGGGCAAGAAGCGCAGCTTCGTGCGGATCAACCATCCGCCGATGGAGCGGGGCATCACCTTTTTGAATCTGGAGGGACAGATGTGGCAATATGTGCCGCGCATCGAGCGCACCATCAAGATTCCCCCTTCGATGATGCTGCAAAGCTGGATGGGCAGCGACATCAGCAACGACGACATCGTGCGCCAAAGCTCCCTTACCGAAGACTACGACGCCCGTATCGTCGAGCACAACGGCAGCGTCGCACTGATCGAGCTCATTCCCAAACCCGACGCAAGCGTCGTATGGGGCAAAGTGCTCTCGCGTATCGACACCGAGCGTTTCGTGGCGCTCGAAGAGCGCTTCTACGACGAAGAGGGGACGCTCGTGCGCACCTTCAGCTTTGATGCGGTCAAACGATTCGGGCGCTACCACCTCCCTACCCGCTGGGAGATACGCCCGCAAGCCTATCCGCACAACCGCACCACCCTCTTATTGGAGGAGGTCGATTACGACACCCCGATCGATGAGGCCTATTTCACCAAAAGCGCCCTGACGCGCTTTGCGAGATAAACGATGCTGTTGCGGCTGGCATGGCGCAATATTCTCTTCTACAAAGGCCGCTCCCTGGCCACCTTCTTGCTCACCTTCTGCGCGGCGCTGCTCTTGATCTTCTACGCCGCACTGATGCAGGGTTCGCACCGCACCATGCTGCACAGCAACCTTGGCATCTACACCGGTGCCTTGCAACTGCAACATCAGCGCTACCAAGAGGAGGGCGGCAGCGAACATCTGATCTTTGGCGCCGCACACTGGGTCGATCTTCTGCGCCGCACTCCCGAAGTCACGGCGGTTTCGGCGCGGCTAGAGACCGTCGGCATCGCCGCTTCGCGCCTTGCTTCGGGAGCCGTTGTTCTCACGGGCGTCGATTTCAGCGCCGAAGCGGATCTCAGCGCCCTGCAAAAAGCGCTTAAATCCGGGGTCTACGCGAGCGAAGGGCTCTGTCTGTATGTCGGCAGCGATCTGGCGCGCAAACTCGAAGTCGGGCTGCACGACGAACTGAGCTTTATCGGCAGTGCGCCTGATCGCGGCTTTGTGGCAGAGCGTTTTGAGGTATGCGGCATCTTCAAAACCGGGCTTTACGACTTCGATCTGAACTACGCTTTTTTAAACCGCGCCGCCTTCGACACCCTTTTTCGCACGCACGACACCGCAAGCGTCATCGCCGTCGCGCTGGACGATCCCCTGCACGCCGAAGCGATCGGCGCGCGTATCGCCCCCCTGCTCGAACCCCATCTGCGCCTCTACCCCTGGCAAGAGCTGCTTGAGGATCTGCTGCAGATGCTCAGCCTCGACAAGATCTTCGGCTACGTCTCGCTGGGACTCTTTTTTTTGGTGATCTTTTTTGTGGTGATGATCTACTCCTTCATCAACGTCAGCAGCCGCATCAAAACCTTCGGTATGTTGCGCAGCATCGGGATGCGGCAGCGTCAGATCGACATCGTGCTGTTGCTTGAAACCCTCATCCTCAGCCTAGGCGCACTCGCTTTGGCCGCGCCGCTGGGGGGATTTTTGGCCGCATGGTTCGAGCTGCACCCCATCATCATCGAAGGCATCGCCGAAAACTACAAAAGTTACGGCATCGTGAGCGACGCCATGCCCACCTGCTTCGACCCCGCATCCATCCTGCGCCAAAGCGCTCTGATCCTTCTGCTCAATCTGCTGAGTATCCTCTACCCTATCGGCTACCTGCGCCGCTTTAGCCCCACGGAAGCGATGCGTCATGTTTAGCCTGGTCCTCAAAATAGCCCTCAAAAGCGCCTTTATACGTCCGCTACGCTCCTTTTTGACGGTGTTGATGATCGCACTGAGCATGAGTGTGATGATCACGCTCGAAGGGTTTTACGACGGCATGGTGCAGAGCATGACGCAAAGCGTCATCCGCAGCCAAAGCGGCGATCTGAGCCTCTTTGCCAAGGGGTATCGCCTGCATGGGCAGATCGACTACCGCATCGAAGAGGCCAAAGCGCTCACGCAAAGCCTGCGTGAGCATCCGCAGGTAGACGCCGCCGTCATGCGCCTTGAGGCGCAGGGGCTCGCGCAGACGGCCCACAAAGCCTCGGGCGCAACTCTCATCGGCATCGACGTTTTGGCCGAAGAGCGTTTTGGCGGGTTTTCGGAGTTTGTCGTTGATGGCACGCTCGATTCGCTCAGCCACGGTGCAGCCATCGGCTCCGCCCTGGCCAAACGGCTCAAAGTGCGCATCGGTTCTAAAGTGGTGCTCAGCGTCGTAGACCAAGAGCGCACGATCCAAAGCATCGCCCTGCGCATCAAAGCCGTGGTGCGTACCTCCAACATCGCTCGCGACGAACGCGCCCTTTTTGTCGATTATCCCGTGGCTGCGGCGCTGCTGGGCGTATCGCCGGAGTCGGCCACGCAGATCGCCCTGCGCTGCACCGAACCTCATGCCCTGCAGACGCACCCTGATCTAAGGGCGCTGGAGTCGGTGCGCTTCGAAGCGCTCCATCCGCAACTCGCGCAGATGCGCACCCTTACCGATCTCTTCAACACCCTCTCCTTCGGCATCGTCATGAGCGTTGTCTTTATCGGTATTTTGGGAACGATGTATGTTTCGGTGCTCGAACGCATCCGGGAGTTCGGGATGCTTTTGTGTATCGGGTACGGCTTTGGCAGACTCTGCGCTCAGGTGCTGTTCGAAGCGCTCGCGCTCTCGCTCGCCGGTTTTGCGCTGGGTGCGCTGCTCTCTTTTGGGCTGCTGCTTTACTTATATGTATACGGTCTTGATCTCAGCGCCTTTGCGCAGGGGCTTGAGCGTTTCGGGCTCTTTAGCGTCCTCTACGCTCCGCTCGATCCGGGCTATTTTCTCTCGACCCTCTACGCCGTGATCGGCGCGGCCTCGCTCAGCGTCATCGCGCCCCTGCGGCGCATCGCCAAACTCACCCCCGTAGAGGTGCTAAAGGAGTACCCATGATCCGCCTGTGCCGCGTCAACAAACGCTTTTATCCCGGAGAGGCGCGCGAAGTCCACGCGTTGCGCGATATCGATCTGAGCATCCAAGAGGGGGAGTTTGCGGTCATCACCGGCCCTTCGGGCTGCGGCAAGACCACCCTGCTCAACGCCATCGGCCTGCTCGACAGTATCAGCAGCGGCGAAATATGGCTCGATGAGCGTCTCATCTCGGCGCTCGGCGAACACGAAAAGAGCGATCTGCGCCGCGATAGAATGGGCTTTGTCTTTCAGGCGTACAATCTCGTCCCCGTCCTGAGCGCGCGCGAAAATATCGCCCTCATCATGCAGCTTCGGGGCTTCAAGCCGCAACAGATCGAAGCGCGTGTAGCGGAGGTGGCGCAGATGCTTCAAATCGAACACAAACTCGATGCCCTTCCCGCCCGGCTTAGCGGCGGAGAGCAGCAGCGCGTCGCGGTGGCGCGCGCGGTGGCGGCCAAACCCTCCGTCATTCTCGCCGACGAGCCGACCGCCAATCTCGACAGCCACAACGCCGCACTGCTCATGCGGATGATGCGCCGTCTCAACGAAGAGGAGGGGATCACGGTGCTCTTCTCGTCTCACGACGACGATGTGATCAACGCCGCCAAACGCATCATCCGCCTCAAAGACGGCGCCCTGTGCTAAAACGGCTGCTGATCGTCGTATGCACCGGCTTTTTGGAGCTGCGACCCGATTGCGGCGTCGCACTGGAGAACAGCTACTTCGCGCTGCAGCGTACGCATCTTGAACACTACAACCGCCTAAGGCTTGAACCTGAGTGCTACACAGAGGCGTGGTTCGCGTTCGCTTCGCTCGAAGTATCGGCCATGAACGCGCAAGAGGCCGCGATCCCCGAAGATCAGCTCCCCTGGAGAACGACGCGCACGCTCTACGCCGAACAACCGCTCAAGGCATGGGTACGCCCCTACCGCCTCTACGGTGGTTTCGACGACGGGACGCATCGGCTGAGCCTGGGACTGCAGAGTATCGCCGTCGGGGTCGGACGCATCTGGACGCCGACCAACCGCTTCACACCCCGGCGCAGTATCGCTCTTGATCCGCTCGCCCTGCCGCCCGCAGCCGCCCTGCACTACACCCTAAGCCCCACCCCCACGGCGCAGCTCACCGCCTTGCTGGGCCAACGCCGCGACCATAGCCTCGCCGGTGCCCTGCGCGCCAAAGCGCTCTTTGGGCGGGTTGAAGCGGCGCTTGATGCGCTTTATGCCGACGAGGAGCGGATGATCGGCTTCGAGCTTGAAGGCGCCGTTTCTGGCATCGGGGTGCGCAGCGAAGCGGCGTGGACCGCCTACCCAAGCGATAGGGCGTTTGAGGGGATCGTCGGCGCGGACGGCGCTTTTGGATTCGGGCTGATCTACACGCTGGAGCTGCACTACGCGATCGACGCTTTTGCGCTGTATGAGGGGTACGACGCCAAAGCGCTCTGGACGCTCGGACAGCGTTTGGAGTACCCCTTTGGCCTCTTTTACGAAGCCGCCCTGCTCTATCTCGAACAAGGCGACGCACGCCTCTTCGCGCCTGCGCTCTCTTATCGTCCCGGCGACCGCCACGCCTTTACGCTAGGGGCCTTGCTGGGCTATGGCGTGCGCGAAGAGCATGTCGCCTACCTGCGTTACGATCTGGCCTTTTAACCCTTACATGTAAGCTGATACAAGATGATCGACGCCGCCATCGAGACGCTTAGGCTTTTTACGCCGTCAAACATCTCGATCATCACCGTCTCATCGCACAGCGATAACACCTCCGCATCCAGCCCGCACTCTTCGTTGCCGAGCACCAGCGCCCAGCGTCCCTGCGGCAGCTCCAGTTTTTGTAACGGCGTCGCTTCAGGTGCGGCTTCGGCGGCAATAAGGCGGTAGCCGAGGCTTTTAAGCGCACGCAGCGTTGCGCAAAGATCCTCATACAGATGCGTACGCACCATCGCTGCGTAGCCCATCGACACCCGCAGCGCCCGACGCCCAAAGGGGTGCGGCCCACGCCTCGGCGCAACCAGACTCAACACCCCCAGCGCCGCCATCGAGCGCACGATGGCTCCTAAATTTTCATTGCGGCTAATGAGATCCGTCACCACCACCCGCTCACCCAGCTGCTCCAGCGCGCACAGCGGCGGTCTGCGCCCCTCCATCATGGCGCTAAGATAGACCTTGTGCCCTACTACCGCCGACATGGTCTGTTTATCGGCGACATAGCAGACCTTGACGCCGCTTTCTTCTATCAGCGCACGGTGCGTCTGCAAAAACTCCTGCGTCGCCAACAGCGTGATCGTTTCCGCCCCTTCACGCAGCAGCAAAACCACCACCTTTTCGCCATCGGCGATAAAACGCCCGTCTTCGGTTGAGGCATTGTCGCGCAGCGTGCGGTAAGGGGAGAGTTCGGGCAGGTCCGGGTCGGTTACGGGAATAATGATCATAAGCTATTATAATCGCTTACATGTAAAACCATCCTGCTTACATGTAGCGGATTTCGGAAAAAAAACGCTATACTCCAAACATCAAGCGAGCCGAAAATTGGGGCTTTATTCGTTTTAACGGTTCGTTTTTATACTTGTGGTTTTAGGTTTTTTGGAATGCGGATTGTTTTCTTTTTTATGGCTCTGACGCTGGGGGCGGGGGCGACCAACTGGAGCATGATCCAATCGACTCAAAATCAAACCGGCCATCACCCTTGGGGCTTCGTTCAACTGCTCTCGCAGCACAACGACGGCAACGTCATCGAAGAAAACGGCATCAACAAAACCCCCTTCGTCTACAATACCCCCTATCTCTCCCATCAGCACGGCTTGAGCGTATCGCGCTTTCGGCTGGGGCTGTGCGGTGCGCTGGATGAGGCCAACACGCTTAACTACTTCATCCTCACCGAACTGGGCCACAACGGCATCACCGCGCCGCTGGGAGCGCGCAGCGGCGACTGGCTCACCGACGCCTCGCTCACCTTCAAACAACGCCCGTTCTACCTTCGCATCGGCAAGTTTCGCTACAGCGGCAGCGAAGAGGGGATGATCGCGCAGCACGCCTCGCCCTTTATCCAGTTTACTACCCTCAGTGATCAGCTCATGCTCGAGCGCTTTATCGACTCCCAAAAGGCGATCGCGCCCCATCTCGCCCCAAGCGCTCAGGGTGTCGGTGCCTACCGCGACAGCGGCATCGAGCTTTTGGCCAACTTCGCGCTCTCGCCTGGCAATACGCTGACGCTCTCCTACATGATCGGCAACGGCGCGGGGCTCGCCCACCGCCAAATCAACGACGCCAAACCAACCCACTACGGCTACGCCGCCTTTGAACATCTACTGGGCAAAGGCAGCGGCTATGCTCAGGAATCATTCAAGCTCTACGGATGGGCGCAGCAAGGCGAGCGGCTGCTCTACCAAAACGATCGGCGCACTTTCTACACCCGCACCCGCTACGGTGCGGGGCTAAGCTACTTTGATGAGGGAGTGCGTCTGGCCTCAGAGTACATGGCCGGCAGCGGAATGCTCTTTAGCGGCGCCAAAGACACCGACCCAACCCCCGACGTCGAGCGGTGGTATTATGAGATTCTCTCCGACGAGCGCTACAAAGCGCGCGGCTACTATCTGCTCCTTAGCTACAACCTCATCGGCGGCCTCGATCTGCTCGCACGCTACGACAGCTACGACAGAGCCTACAACGACCCCGCGCTACGACGACGCTTTGAGAATCGACTCTTGGGCTGTTCGTACCGCATCAACCGCAACAACCGAATCGACTTCAACTACACCCTCCACGATATCCAAGCGCCGCACAACCCCAAGGCACAAAGTGTATTGGACGCCGCAAAGCAGAGCTACGCCCTGCAATACACCATGCTTTTTAGGTAACAAAATGGAACACAAAAGCCTTTGGCGTCAGCACCTCATCGTCACAACACTCATCACCCTCTTCATTGGACTGCTTGGCTATGTGAGCATCACCTTACGCATCCAAACCCTCACATACGAAAAATATCTTGAGGTCTCTAAAGAGATGCGCGGCGAAGCCGCCACCCTTATCGCCGAGAAAAAAGAGGCGATGCTCTACATCGCACTCACCCTCGCCAACGACACTTCGATCCGTGACGCCCTGATCCACAACCGCCCCGAAGTACTCGATCTGCACCGATTTGTCGAACGCCTGAGTGCGCATACCTCCATCGATCACATCCAGTTTCACGTCGTGGGCGCGGATGCCCGTAGCTTCTACCGAAGTTGGACGACCAAAAAAGGGGACGATCTATCGAGCGTGCGCAAAGACCTCGTCGCCTTGCTCCAAGAGCCCCGCGCAGGCTCCTTGGTGAGCGTCGGCATTTATGACATCACCTTTAAGGCGATGGTGCCTATCTATCACGAAGAGAAGCTCATCGGAGTGATCGAGGCGATCTCCAAAACAGGCGCACTCATCCAGAAAATCCGCGCGCTCGGAATGGATGCGGTGCTGATCGTCGATGAGCGCTACACGCCTCAACTGACCTACCCTTTTACCGATACCTTTATCGCAAACTACTATGTCGCTACCGCTGATGCAAACCCCAAAATCATGAGCACGCTCCATGTGAGGCAATTAAAACGCTTCATTAACCATGAACCGTTTATCACCCTTAAACAGCTTGCACTGCTGGGCACAACCTATACGCTTTTTGATGTCGCCAACGATCCCATGGCCTATCTGCTGCTGTTTAAACCGATCCCCTCCATCAACTTTGAGAACATCGGTCGGGACCGCTATCAGCTAGGACTCATCTTTTTGATCCTTTACATTGTCGCCATTGCTCTGTATTACTACATCTACATCCTGCGTGAAAGCTCCATCATTCAAAAAATGAACGTTCAGCTTGAAAGTATGGTCGAAGAGAAGACCCAAACCCTGCAGTATCTCGCCCACTACGACACCCTCACGATGCTTCCCAACCGTCTGCTCTTCATCGACCGGCTCAATCAGGGCATCAAACACGCCAAGCGATACAAAACGACGCTCTATCTGCTTTTTTTGGATCTTGACCGCTTCAAAGAGGTCAACGACAGTTTCGGACACGACGCGGGAGACGAACTGCTGCGCGTCATCGCACAGCGGCTCAAAGGGTGCCTACGCGAAGAGGACACCGTCGCCAGACTCGGCGGAGACGAATTTACGATTTTACTTGCAGGCGTCGCGATCAACGAGGTGCATACCATTCTCACCAAAATTCTGGGTGCGATCGCCCAGCCCGTCGCCATTAACGCCCTGCCGACCTACACCACTTTTAGCATCGGCATCAGCCACTATCCCGACGACGGCACCAATGCGGAGCTACTGCTGCGCAACGCCGACACCGCCATGTACCGCGCCAAAGAGCTGGGCAAAAACCGCTTTCAGTTTTATGACCCCAACATGACACGATGTACGCTTGAGCGCTTTCAAAAAGACAGCCGCATCCGAAGTGCACTAGAGCACAATGAGCTTGAACCCTTTTTTCAGCCTCAGATTGACGCCCGAAGCGGTAAAGTCGTCGGTGCGGAAGCGCTCATCCGCTGGCGTGATCCCAAAGAGGGGCTCATCGCCCCCGCACTCTTCATCCCGCTGGCGGAGGAGACGGGCTTTATCACCGTTTTGGATAGCTTTATGATGCAAAGTACGCTCGAGCGCTGCACCCGACTGCTTCAAGAGGGTCAATTTGAAGGCACCCTTTCGCTCAACCTGTCGGTCAAACAACTCGAAAAACCGGGATTCGTGGACGAGCTCAGATCGTATCTGTACACTACGACCTTTCCGGCGCATCTGCTCGAACTCGAAGTCACCGAAAGTCAGTTGATGAAAAACCCCGAATCGGCCATTACCCTATTAAAAGAGATCAAATCACTCGGCGTCTCCATCGCCGTCGATGACTTCGGCACCGGCTACTCGTCGCTCTCGTATCTTAAAAAACTGCCCATCGACAAACTCAAAATCGACCGCAGTTTCATCGTCGATCTCCCCCACGACAGCGAAGACGCCGCCATCGTACGCGCCATCATCGCACTGGCCAAAAGCCTCAAACTCGAACTGATTGCGGAGGGGGTCGAAAACGAAGCGCAACAGGCCTTTTTGCTGCAAGAGGGGTGCAGCGTGATACAAGGTTACATGTACGCCAAGCCGCTGTGCTATGAGGAGTTTGCGGCTTATCTCGCAACAAGTGCCTAATAACTCCCCTCACCCACGCTAATCACATAATTCTCATCCACCTCGACCACGCCGAATGAGTGTTGACCGCAGAAGGTTTCGTTGAGCTCCTGCGCCCATGCACGGGCGACGCGGTAGGCGTTCTCTTTGTCATCAAAGCTCTTGATCTGAGGCATCCCTTTGCGCTTGGCGCATCCGCACATTTTTTCGACAACGACATGGTGTTCCATCATAGGCTCCTTGGGGTAGTTAAGGAGCCTATGCATCGAATATTCTAGCTTCGATAGTGCTGCAGTGCGTACATGTAAGAATTACGCTCAAACGCGGCGGGGTTGTCGGTATGTGCGAGCGAGATCGAACCGATCATCTGGCGCACGCTTTCGTACTCGTGCGCCTCCATCCACGCCTCCAGACCCTGCAGTATCACGCCGATATGCTCCG
Organism: Campylobacterales bacterium; assembly: GCA_016938735.1. Classification (GTDB taxonomy): domain Bacteria; phylum Campylobacterota; class Campylobacteria; order Campylobacterales; family Sulfurimonadaceae; genus JAFGUB01. Next base: position 204,086 of record JAFGUB010000008.1, read on the forward strand.
CCCCATGACGCAACAATACTGAGGCAAGTGCGGCAGTGTTGGCACCGCTCATCAGCGCTTTGAGCAGATCTTCATGGGTGTGTACGCCCGTGCCGGCGCAGATGGTGCAAGGGAGTTGGCGGTAGAGAATCGCGCACCAGCGCAGCGTCTCGCTGAGGCTTTGCGAAGTCGTGATGTTGGGCATGCGCAGCGCGGTGAGCAGCTCCAGATCGATATCGACGCGCGTCGGGTTATCGAAAATCGTCACCCCCGCAATACCCAGCTCTACAAAACGACGCGCCATATGGGCGGGGCTGGAGAAGTAGGCATTCATTTTGATATTGAGCGGGATGTTTAGGTATTCGCGCACGCTGGCGACGGTTTGGACATACATCTGCTCCACCTCTGCGCCGCTAAGATGCATCGAGGTGGGGATATAGGTGATGTTCAGTTCCAGCGCGTCGGCTCCGGCAGCTTCGATCGCTTTGGCGTACTGCACCCATCCGCCCGCGCTCACGCCGTTGAGGCTACCGATGAGCGGGATGGAAAGCGCGGCTTTGGCCTCTTCGATCTCGCGCAAATAGCGCTCAGCACTGAAGTTATCAAAACGGTTCTCGGCCTGAAAGTAGCTGATCGCCTCGGCGTGCGACTCAGCGGTGATGTGAATGAAGTGATCGATCTGGCGCTGTTCATGGTTGATCTGCTCTTCAAAGAGCGAGTGCGCAATCACCGCCGCCGCGCCCGCATCTTCAAGCCGCTTGATTCCATCAAGCGTCGATGAGAGCGGCGAAGCACCCGCGATGATGGGGTTTTTGAGTTTGAGGGTGAGAAAATCGGTACCTAGATTCATGATTGTGCCTCCTCGGGCTTGTTAAACTGCTGCTGCAAGTTGGTGTAACGTTTGTGCAGGTTCTGCGCGGTGTGCGCGGCGGTCTCTAAAAAGGCCTGCGCCGCTTGCGGGTTCATCTTCTCGACCATCTTAAAGCGCGTTTCGCGGTACATGTAATCTTTGACGCCGATCTTAGGCCCTTTGTAATCGATGGTCAGCGGATTCTCTCCGGCAGCGAGCTTCTCGGGGTTGTAGCGAAAGATCGGCCACAGCCCGCTGTCCACCGCCCGTTTTTGCTGATCGAATCCGTAGCGCAGATCATAACCGTGCGCCACGCAGTGGGAGTAGGCAATGATGATCGACGGGCCATCATAGCGCTCCGCCTCGATGAAGGCGCGCAGCGTCGCTTTGTCGTTGGCCCCCATCGAGACCTTGGCGACGTATACGTTTTCGTAGTTGATCGCCATGGATGCTAAGTCTTTGGGCATTCCCGCTTTGCCTCCTGCGGCAAATTTCGCCACCGCGCCTGTCATGGTCGCCTTGGACTGCTGGCCGCCGGTGTTGGAGTAGACCTGCGTATCAAGCACCAAAATGTTCACGTTTTTGCCGCTGGCCAGCACATGATCCAGTCCGCCATAACCGATGTCATAGGCCCAACCGTCGCCACCCATGATCCAGACCGATTTTTTGACCAGATAGTCGGCGAGTTCGAGCAGGTTTTTGGCCGCTTCGCCCTCTATGGTTTGAAGCGCGGCTTTAAGCACCTCAACCCTTTGGCGCTGGGCATTGATCTCGCTCTCTTCGCGCTGCGGGGCATTGACGATCAGACCGATCTCTACGCCGCCTAGTCTGGGTGCGAGTTGTTGGAGCAGCTCTTTGGCCTGCGCCGCATGGCTGTCAATAGCGAGACGAAAGCCCAGTCCAAACTCCGCGTTGTCTTCAAACAGCGAGTTCGACCACGCGGGGCCGCGCCCCTGTGCATCTTTGCGCCACGGGGTCGTGGGCAGATTGCCGCCGTAGATAGAGCTGCAACCTGTGGCGTTGGCGATGACCATACGATCACCGAAGAGCTGAGAGGCGAGCTTCACATAAGGTGTCTCGCCGCATCCCGGGCAGGCACCGCTAAATTCAAAATAGGGCTCTAAAAACTGCGACTCTTTGACATCGCCATGATCGAGTCTGGCGCGATCCATCGCAGGCAGTGAGAGAAAGAAGTCCCAATCTCGGATCCCCGTTTCGCGCAGCGGAAGCTGCGGGGCCATGTTGATCGCTTTAAGGTTGGTTTGGGATTTGTTTTTGGCGGGGCAGACCTCGACGCACAGGGCGCAGCCCGTGCAGTCCTCGATGGCCACAGAGATGTTAAAGAGGTCGTTTTCGCCGTACTCCTTACCCTTGGCCTTTTTGCTCAAAAAGCCCTCGGGCGCACCCTCCAAAAGCGCCGCGTCAAAGATCGTCGAGCGAATGACGCTGTGCGGACACGCCATCACGCACTTGTTGCACTGAATGCAGGTGTCGGGATCCCACAGCGGCACCTCTTGGGCGATGTTGCGCTTCTCATACTGCGTCGTTCCCGTGGGCCAGGTGCCGTCATCAGGGATCTGCGAGACCTTCAGGCTATCGCCTTTAAAGGCCGTAATCGCGCCGATCACGTCGCGCACAAAGGGGGTAAGGTCGCCTTTGAGTACCGGAGCAAGCTCCTCTTTTGAGCTTACATGTAAGGGGACTTCGACTTGATAGAGATTCTCCAGCGTGGTATCGACCGCAGCAAAGTTCATCGCCACCACCGCTTCGCCCTTGCCGCCGTAGCTCTTTTGGATCGACTTTTTGATCTTGGCAATCGCCTCATCCTGGGGCAAAATTCCGCTGATGGCAAAGAAGCAGGTCTGCATCACAGTGTTGATGCGTGATCCCATCTGGCTCTCGCGGGCTACCTTGTAGGCATCGATGGCATAAAAACGCAGCTTTTTCTCGATGATGCGCTCTTGTGTCACGCGCGGCAGCCGCGCCCAAACCTCTTCGCGGGGGTAAGGGGAGTTGAGCAAAAAGACTCCGCCCTCTTTGGCAAGCTCCAGCAGATCAAGTTTTTCCAAAAAGACCGCCTGATGCACCCCGATAAAGTCCGCCTCTTGAATGAGGTAGCTAGAGCGGATGGGTTTAGGCCCGAAGCGCAGGTGCGAGGTGGTCATGGAGCCTGACTTTTTGGAGTCATAGACAAAGTAGCCCTGCGCATAGTTAGGGGTCTCCGCGCCGATGATTTTGATAGAGTTTTTGTTTGCCCCGACCGTACCGTCTGAACCCAAACCAAAAAAGAGCGCCTCAAATTGCCCCTCGGTGTGCAAAATAAAGCCTTCATCATAGACAAGCGAGGTAAAGGTCACATCGTCGTCGATCCCGATGGTGAAGTGGTTTTTGGGCTCTGCTTGGCGCAGCTCTTCAAAAATGGCAATGATCATGGCGGGGGTGAACTCTTTGCTAGAGAGCCCATAACGCCCGCCGATGATGCGCGGCATGGCAAAAGGGAGCGCACTTTGACGCTCAAACAGCGCCGTCACCACATCATGATAAAGCGGCTCAGCGATACTCCCGCTCTCTTTGGTACGGTCCAGCACCGCGATGTTGTTCACACTTCGCGGCAGCGCGGCGATAAAGGCATCGATGGCAAAAGGAAGTGCTAGACGCACCTTGATCATTCCCACCTTTTCACCCTTACATGTAAGGTACTCCACCGTCTCATGCACCGCTTCGGCCCCTGAGCCCATCAGCACGATCACCTCGGTCGCATCCTCCACGCCCACATAATCAAAGAGTTTGTACGCACGACCCGTCAGCGACGCGAATTTGTCCATCTGCGCCTCTAGGATCTTGGGCAGCGCGTCGTAGTAGCGATTGACGCTCTCGCGCCCCTGAAAATAGACATCGGGGTTTTGCGCCGTGCCGCGCAGTACCGGTGCATCGGGCGTCAAAGCGCGGCGGCGGTGCGCATGCACCAGCTCCATATCGATCATGGCACGTAGATGCGCCTCTTCGAGTGCTTCGATCTTGCTCACCTCATGCGAGGTGCGAAAACCGTCAAAAAAGTGCAAAAAAGGCACGCGTGACGCAAGCGAGGCGGCCTGGGAGATGAGCGCGAAGTCGTGCGCCTCTTGCACCGAGTTGGAGCACAGCAGCGCAAAACCGGTCTGTCGCACCCCCATCACGTCTTGATGATCTCCGAAGATCGAGAGCCCCTGTGCTGCGAGTGAACGGGCCGCTACATGAAACACCGTAGGCGTGAGTTCGCCCGCAATCTTGTACATATTGGGGATCATCAGCAGCAAGCCCTGCGACGCGGTAAAGGTGGTCGTGAGCGCACCGCTTTGCAGTGCCCCGTGCACGGTCCCGCTCGCTCCTCCTTCGGACTGCATCTCATACACCTCAGGCACACTGCCAAAGATGTTGCGCTCCCCTTTTGAGCTGTACAGATCGCTAAACTCCCCCATCGGCGAGCTGGGGGTGATGGGGTAGATGGCGATCACTTCATTAATCTTGTGGGCAACGAGGGCGACGGCTTCGTTGCCGTCAACGGTTATCATGTGAGGCATTGACGCTCCTTTGAGGTATCGGGGCATAGTGTATCACGTCATTGATACATCAGCGTTATAAAGACACCGCCTTCAACCTTTGCATCGCTTCTTGCATCTGCGCGTAGGGCGCGGCGAAATTAAGCCGCATAAAACCGCTCCCCTCGCGCCCAAAGCCAAGCCCCGCGCTCAGCCCCAAGCCCGCTGCGACAAAGAGGCTGCGCAGCGCCTTATCCTCAAGGCCCAAAGCGCGGCAGTCGATCCATGCCAGATAGGTACCCTCGGCGGCCTTACATGTAAGCGGCGTGTCACGCAGCGTCTCTTGCAGCAGGTCGCGGTTGCGCCTCAGATAGGGCAGCAGCGCCTCCACCCACGCCTCACCGTCGCGGTAGGCCGCTTCAAAAGCGGTGTGTGCGAAGATATTGCCCTGCCCGAAATGCACTGCGTCGTACACGGCTTTAAAGCGCTGCCGCAGCCCCTCGTCGCTCATGGCGAGCGTGGAGAGCCCCATACCCGCAAGGTTGAAGGTTTTGCCCGGCCCCATGGCGGTGAGCACACGCTCATATCCCAGCGTCGAGAGCGGTGTGTGAATGTGCGGCGCGTAGGTCAGATCGGCGTGGATCTCATCGCTGAGGATGATGATGCCATATTCGGCGCACAGCCTCACAAGCGCCTCCAGCTCTTCGCGCTTCCAAACCCGCCCGACGGGGTTGTGCGGAGAGCAGAGCAGCAGCATCTTGGTGCGCGGCGTGATCTTGCGCTTTAGATCATCCAGATCAAAGCCGTAGCTTCCATCAGCGTTACATGTAAGGGGGTTGAGGATCAGTTCGCGCCCCTGATGGCGCACCGATGTCATAAAAGGGGGATAGATCGGCGGCTGAACGATCACCTCATCGCCGCTTTCGCTAAAGGCCATGATGGCCAGGTTGATGCTTGCTACCACAGAGGGCGATTCAAAGATCCATTCGCGCTTTAGCTCCCATCCAAAACGCCGCGCCACCCACGCCATCTGTGATTCATACGCGCGCTCGCTCATCGACTCATAACCATAAATCGGATGCGCCGCGCGCGCTTGCACCGCCTGCACCACAAACGGCGGCGTCATGATCTCCATATCCGCCACCCACAGCGGCATCACCGATTCAGTGCCAAAGAGCCGCATCATCGCGCGGTACTTCTCGGCATTGCTCTGCGACCGATCCACCGGCGTATCAAAAAGCGCCCAATAATCCTCCATTTTCAATTTTCAACGCTCAACTTCTTCCAAACACTCATCTGCGCTATCGAGTGCTGAAACTTCCGCGCACTCTCGCGGATCACAAACGCCACGTCATGCGTATCGATCAGTTCAAAATGCTCCCGAAGCAGCGTTTTAAGCCCCTCAAGCGTACGCACCTCATTGCCCTGCTCATCCACATAGCCGCCGATCCAGCGCTCTTTTGGGGTGTACTCCTCAAGCCATGTATAAGGCGACGTGAGCACCAAGATCCCTTCCTCTTCAAGCCGCTCATGGATCGTGCGCAAAAAGAGCGCGGGGTCGTAGAGCCGGTCGATCAGATTGGTCGCCATGATCAGGTTGTAACCCGTAAACTGCGGCTTGAGGTTGCACGCGTCGCCTTGCCAGAAGCTCACCTTATCCCTTACATGTAAGAGTTCCAGCGCCTCAAGGCTCTGCGTTTGTATGGACTTGATCACCCCCTCTTCGATGCGCTCGTAGCTAATGGCGCCCTGCTCTTGCATCCGCGTGGCCACCTGAATAAAACGCGCCGAAAAGTCGATTCCCGTGACACTCTCAAAGTGACGCGCCAGCTCAAACGACGCCCGCCCCGTCGCGCACCCCAGATCGAGTGCGCGCGCTACGGGGATATCGAGCGTATGGCCGATGGCCAGACGCGCGCATTTGGTCGCAAAATTCTCTACGTCAAAATAGTCATCACCCCACTGAAACCCGCAGTACTGCGCCACCAGCGCATCGCTCTCATAAACATTCTCATCAAAGCTCACAGCCTCTCCTTTAAGTATGCGAAAGCCCGCATGTTGGTAAAAGTGGCGACGAAAAGCGTAGCGCGCATGGCGCATCAGCTCGTTGCCCGTACTGATAAAACTGCCACCTTTCATCAGGTTATGTTTGCCATCAAACGTGGGCGTCGAAAAATCATCATAAAGCGGATGGGGCGCGAAGCCCTCAAAGCCATCAATGGGCGTCTGCGTCCACTGCCAGACGTTCCCCGTAACGTCGCCAATCCCCATACATGTAAAGCGGTTGACGGGGCACGGCGAAGCGAAACGCTCCAGATTGAGGTTAAACGCCGCCACATCGAGCTGCGGCAGATCCCCAAGGCCGCAGTGATCCCGCAACCGCATCCACTCCGCCTCGCTTGGCAGCCGGTAAGGCGTGTTTTCGCGTTCACCCCGCCAGCGGCAATAGGCCATCGCTTCGAGATAGTTCACCTCCACCGGCCAATCAAGCGCCAAATCGATAAGACGATCGAGCACGCGTAGCCGCCACAAGGCCCCATCGCGCACCCAAAAGGCGGGATGCTTCGCACCGCGAAGCTGCAAAAAGCGCCGCCCCTCCTCATCCCAAAAGCGCATCGTCTCATAGCCGCCCTCCTCTACAAAAGGGAGAAACTCGCCGTTGCTGATGAGATAGCGCGTCGTCTCAAAAGCCGCTACCTCCATGCGCGCGACACCATATTCGTTATCCCATCCATAAAGGTGATGCTCTTTGCCCTTACCCAGCTCTACGGTGCCCGCTTCGATGCGCACAAAGTCATTGAGCGGCGCAATGGCGCTTTGCGTACAAGGCACAAAACGCGCATCCTCTCGGATCAACTCCAGCGGCATCTGCCGATGCAGCACGCTGGAGGTCTCGATATGGATGCGCTCATGCTCGCACCCCATCAAAATCGCCCAGAAGGGCTCCTCTTGGCTGATAGGCAGATGCAGCGGCAGCGTCTCGATGAGCGACTCTACCAGCGCGCGCACCTTCGCGCGGTACGCTCTCACCTCATCGACCTCCGGCCAGCCGTGGTGCGGATCATTCATATCATCCCATACCATCTCATCCACGCCGATGGCAAAAATAGATTCAAAATGAGGATCGATCCGCTCCTTGATCAAACCTGCTAACATCAGCTTATTGACATAAAAAACCGCCGTATGCCCAAAATAGAAGATCATCGGATGGCGGGTAGGCTCGCTTTGGCGGTAATAGACCTCATCATCGGCCAAAAGATCGAAGAGCGACTCAAAAAGGGTGTAGCTATTGCGAAAATAGTCCAGAATTTCGCGTCGTTTTTGTATGGTGTCTGACCCGATTAGGGTTGGAGGAAGTAAGCTTTGCATGAGTTTATTGTAGCAAAAAGAGGCACACATCCATACGCCGGAGCGTACATGTAATGGCCTTTTTGTGTCGGTTGGTCCTCTACAGGGGCTGACATTCCTCGTTCAGTTGCTCTGACGCGTTGGTTTCGGAGTTCACACACTGCGCGCCTGATGTGCGTGCCCCAGCCAGCTCCGACTCTATCAGGTAGAGCGTTTGCGAACCGCTCATCACGCTCAAGGCGTTGGTGCCGCTGAGACTGCAGTGCAGGCAGACCGAAGAGACCGTTGTTTGGTTCACCAATACCGCCGTCGCGTTCGCATCCGTAGGGGCACTGAATGTGACATCCTCCATCGTCGCTCTGGATGCGCCCTGCAACTCCAACGCGTAGCTTATCGTCGCATCTGACGATTGTACGCTCACATCCGAGCAAAAGAGTGACGTATCCTGAGCGATCAACCCCTTGGACTGCAATCCGGCCGTGCCCGCCTCGATCGTCGTTGCAAAGAGCCTCAACGTCGCATCCGTAGCCGATACGCCAAAGGCCGAGTCTGTCGCCGCAGCCGCGTTTTGCAACCAAAGGTCGCGCGCCAGCAGCACCGATCCTGCCTTCACAAACACCCCCCTGCCGTTGGTCGGCGCCCCTTGCAGCAAAATTTCGGCCGATTCTATCGTAACGGATGCGTTCGTATCCAGTGTCAGCACGTCGCTCTGGACGGTATCGCTCGATTGACTTAGCACAAGGTCGCGCAGATGCATCGTTGCGTTTTGCACATGCACAACGGTACCGGCCGTTCCCGTTGATGGGGTATTGATCACGCTAAGCGACTCCAGCGTACTGCCCTGAGCACCCCTAATAAGGGCGCTTGAGCCGTCTCCGGAGACGCTCACGCGCGCTCCGTTGATAAACGTATCGTCTCGCCCGCTACCGACCAACCGCACATACGGCTTCATCACCAACTGCTGCGTACCGATATCGAAGTCACCTGCCCCCATTACAATGGTGTAGGGGTTGGTCGCATTGGCGTCTTTGATGGCAGCCATGGCGTCTATAGGACTTGAATAGTCGCCGCCGGAGCTCTTGACGGTCATGACGTTTGCCCCTTTTTTAACTACTGGAATAACATAAAAATCAGCCAAGCCCGTCGTCGATAACAGCGCCACCGTAAGCATCATTGCCCGCAACATACTCTCTCCTTATGACACAAGATGCCGAAAGTATACCAACTCACTGATTGCATCCGCTCAAAAGCCGCGTTTCCAAGCCCGACCGTGCTACAATATCGCCTTTTTGATACAAATGACGGGAATCTGATGCGCAGCGACATTGACTTTAAAACCCTTTTTGAGACAGCACGCGATGCAATCATGTTGCTCGACGAAAAAGGGTTTATCGCTTGCAACCGATCGACGCTTAATCTCTTTGGATGTACCAGTATCGAGGAGTTCTGCTCCTTTCACCCCGCCCAGCTCTCCCCTGAGCTACAGCCCTCAGGCCGTACTTCGCTCTCGCTCTCCAAAGAGCACATTGCTCAGGCCTACGCCAAAGGTGAACGCCGATTCGAGTGGCTGCACCACAGGCTAGGCGACGGCTCGCTCTTTGATGCCGAAGTGACGCTCACCCTCATTCCCCATCAACCACGCCCCCTACTTCAAGCTATCGTACGCGACATCTCGGAGCAAAAAGGACTCAAAAGCACCCTGCAGACCAAAATCGATCTGCTCGAAAAAGGGCCCGTCGCAGTCTTTCGCTGGCGTCTAAGCGAAGGATGGCCCGTCGAGTACGTCTCCTCCAACGTCGAAGTGGTACTGGGCATCAGCTACCACGCCCTGCGCGACAATGCAGTGCGCTTTTCGGACTTCATCCATCCAGAGGATCTGACACGCATCGACAGCGAAGTAAGCGACTACCTTGCGCAAAAAGAGCACTCCTTCCATCAGGAGTACCGCATGCTCAGCAGCAGAGGGGAGATTTGGGTAGAGGACTTTTCCATTGTTGATTACAACGAAGAGGGTCGGGCTTTGGGGATCAACGGCTATCTGCTCGACATCAGTGCCAAAAAAAAGATAGAGGCACTCAACGCACATCTGCTCAACTACGATCCGCTCACCGCCCTGCCCAACCGCCAGCGACTCAGCCGCGACATCGAAGCGAAACCGCCGCATAGTTGCGCGCTCTTCAACATCGACGACTTCACCGAAATCAACGACTTTTTCGGCATGCGTATCGGGGATTCGATCATCATTCAGGTCGGCTCCTACCTGCAGTCGCTGGGCTACAAGCCCTACCGCCTCGGCGGCGACGAGTTCGGCATTCTCTTTTATGAAGAGTTTACCATTTCTCAAATCGAGCACAAGATACATACCATCCTTGAGATGATCAGCGAACATGGGTTCATGGCCGAAGATCAGGAGATCAATGTCTCCATGACGGCGGGCATCGCCCTAGGCAGCCACAAGGTGATCAACCGCGCCGACATCGCTTTGCATCTGGCCAAAGAGAAGAAGCTGCAGCTCGCCTTTTACGAAGAGAACGAAAATATCGAAAACCGCTACCGCCGCAACATCGAGATGACCACCTCGATCAAAAAGGCGATCTTAGATGAGCGGATCATCTGCCACTATCAGCCCATCTTCGACCTCGCAACCAAAAGCGTCCAGAAATACGAAGCGCTCGTGCGTATGATCGATGAAGAGGGCAATCTGGTGCCACCGGGCAACTTTCTCTTCATCGCCAAAAAGACGAAGCTCTATCAGCAGATCACCAAAGAGGTGATCAAGCACGCCTGCGCTACCTTCCGCTACCAGAGCCACGCCTTTTCGATCAACCTCTCGGCCACCGACCTGCTTGACCCCACAACCGTGCAGGAGATCATCAAAAACATCGTCAAAACCGGCACCGCTTCGCGCGTGGTGTTTGAGATTTTAGAGTCGGAGGGGATCGAGAACTACGACGAAGTGGCACTCTTCATCGCGCAGGTCAAATCCCTAGGTGCCAAGATTGCTATCGACGACTTCGGCACCGGCTACTCAAACTTCGAAAACATCCTCAAACTCAACGTCGATTTCATCAAAATCGACGGCTCACTCATCAAAAATATCACCACCAACCCCAAACACGCCATCATCGTCGAAACCATCGTGGAGTTTGCCAAAAAGATCGGTGCCAAAACCATCGCCGAGTTCGTCGCCGACGATGCCACCTATGAGGAGATCGAGCGCATGGGCATCGACTTTGCGCAGGGCTATTTTATCGGTAAGCCCGAACCGATCTGATCACATCCACCCTTTTTTCTTGAAGATGTACAGCGGCGTGATGGAGGAGAGCACCATCAGTACCGCAGCCATCGCGTAGCCGTATTTCCAGTGCAGCTCGGGCATAAACTCGAAGTTCATCCCGTAGATGCTTGCAATCAGGGTCGGCGGCAGGAAGATGACGTTGACGATGGTAAAAATCTTGATGGTTTTATTCTGCTCGACGCTGAGCATACCGATAAAGATGCTTTGCAGATAGTCCAGCCGCTCGAAGTTGAAATCGGTGTGCTCCACCAGTGACTTAAGGTCTTTGAGCATGATAGGAATCTCGGTGCGTGAGATGTCGTAGAGGTTGGATTTGAGCAAGGAGGTAAGGATACGCTGCTTGTCGGTGAGGTTTTCGCGGATCATCATGTTGAGATCCTCAAAATGCGAGATCTTCTCAAGGATCTCTTCGTCGTCGTTGGCATAGTCGGTAAAGACGTGGCGGCGCAGCTTGGTCACCTCTTTGGAGAGGGTTTCGATGGTATCGGCGTCGGTGTCGATGCGGATGTCGATGATCTGACAAAAGATCTCAAAGCCGTTTTTAAAGAGCCGCGGGGAGCTGAGAAACTTCTTGCTAAACTCATCGAAACTGCGCAGCTCTTTGTAGCGCACGGAGATGAGCACATCGCCTTGGAGGATAAAGGAGACCGTTTCGTTGTAGGGATTCTCTTCGGTCGTGATCAGAAAATAGCTGTTGATCTCGATGCGCTTGCCCTCTTCCCAGTAGCGCGAACTGATCTCGATCTCTTCACTCTCGGCTTTGGTGGGAAACTTCAGATCAAAGAGCGACTCGACGACGCGCACCTCTTGCGTGGTGGGGCTGAGCATATCAATCCAGACCACGTCTTCATGGTGAAAACGCCCCGATTCGAGCGGCTCAAGACTCTCAATGATCTGCAGCCGGTTGCTGATTCTTAAAAAACATTTCACCATCGCACACTCCTCTTATTGACGTGCGCATTATAGCCCCAAGACGCTACAATAGCGTCATGACAACACAACTCCTCTCCCTTATGGCCCCCGCACTTGAAACGTTCAAAAAAGGCTTTTATACCGCCAAAACGGTGCAGTACAAAGGCACGGTCGATCTGCTGACCGAATATGATCTTGCCATCGAGTCGATGCTCATCGAAGCGCTCTCAAAGGCCTTCCCGCACCACACGATCATCGGTGAAGAGGGTTCCAGCGCACATGAACGCCCGACCAAAGCGATCTATATCGACCCCATCGACGGCACCACCAATTTCGTGCACGGCCTGCCGCATTGCGCCATCTCTGTGGGAGTGTGGGAGGATGGCATCCCCGTCGCGGGCGTGGTGGCCAACCCGATTTTAGGTGAGATCTTTCGCGCCGAGCGGGGCAAGGGGGCATTTTTAAACGATATGCCTTTACATGTATCACCCCAAAGCGACTTTCAGCAATCGCTCATCGCCACCGGTTTTCCCTACACCAAAGTCGAACGCGGCGATGATCTTGCCTGGGTGCTGCGCACCCTGCAAACCCTACTGCCCATCACCCGCGATATCCGCCGCCTAGGCGCTGCGTCACTGGATCTGTGCTACACGGCGCAGGGCAAATTCGAAGCCTACTACGAGTGCAACCTCAAACCCTGGGACGTCGCGGCGGGGATTTTGATCTTGCAAGAGGCGGGCGGAAAGGTGAGCAACGAACACGGCGAAGCCTATAGGCTTGGGGAGCATATCATGCTTAGCTCCAACGGCTTGGTGCATGAGGCGCTTGTATCGGCGCTGCGGTCGTGAACCTCCTTACATGTAACGCCCTCTCGCAGTTTGATCGCCTCAAACACGCCTTTAGCACCCGCGAGGGCGGCGTGAGCCTTGCCCCCTATGAGCACCTTAATCTTGCCTATCATGTCGTGGACGATCCCTTACATGTAACGCACAACCACGACCTGCTCGCAGAGGCGCTGGGCTATGAACGCGCGCGGCTGGTGTACATGCGCCAGATCCACTCAGACCTCGTACATGTAGTGAGCGATGCAGACGACTTTGACCACCCCCCGCAGTGCGACGCGCTGATCACCGATAGGGCGGGCGTAGCGCTGATGGTGATGAGCGCCGATTGTGTGCCGATTATCCTTTATGATCCCCTTCTTCATGTCGCCGCCGTGGTGCACGCGGGACGCGAAGGGGCTTTTAAAAACATCGTCGCGCGCACCGTTCAGGCGATGCGGGAGCGCTTTACATGTAAGCCCCAAAACCTCATTGCCGCGCTGGGGCCGAGTATCGGGGTGTGCTGTTATGAGGTGGGCTTGGAGCATATCCAAAAGGCGCAGCAGCTCGGTTTTGGGGCGATGACGCAGGAGCGTGAGGGCCGGCACTTCTTACATGTAAGCGCCATCGTCACGGCGCAACTGCGTGCGTGCGGTGTGCAAACCATCGAAGAGATCGCGCTTTGCAGCGCCTGTCATAGCGATACCCTCTTTTCCTATCGCGCCCATGGAGTGACGGGGCGCATCGGCGGGGTCATCGCTTTATGCTAGAGCAGCGCTACCTCATCACCCACGACACCGCCTACTTCTTTAGCGGCACGGTCACCCTAGAGCCGCATCGTCTGCTGCTGCGTCCGCGCGAAGACCATGAGACCCGCATCGAATCGTTTGAGCTCTTCATCACCCCTAAGTGCTCATGGCGCTGGCACCGCGACGTGGAGGGGAACTCCGTAGCACTGGCTAGCTTCACCCAAAATACGACGCAGCTGCTCATCCGCAGCCGCCTCATCATCTCCCAATACAACCTCGCACCGCTGGATTTTGAAACCGACGACTACGCACTGTGGTTTCCCTTTGACTACGCGTTCGAAGATGGCGTCGTTTTGGCCCCCTACCGCGAAATGCCCTATGAACGCCAAGAGCTTGGCGCGTGGATTGCACGCTTTTACCGCGCGGGCGAAGCGATCCAGACCTACAGCCTGCTTGAGCGGCTCAGCCGCTTCATCCATGACACGCTGCGCTACAGCCTGCGCGAAGAGAGCGGCGTGCAATCCCCCGCACAAACGCTCTATCTTGGCAGCGGCTCATGTCGGGATTTTGCTCTGCTTTTTATCGAAGCGGCGCGTTTTTTGGGACTGGCGGCGCGGTTTGTGAGCGGCTATCTGCACGCTCCGCTGATGGCGCAGTTTATCGGCTCAACCCACGCATGGGCCGAAGTGTACCTCCCCGGAGCGGGCTGGAAAGGGTTTGACCCAACGCTTGGCACCATCGCGGGGCGTGATCATATCCCTGTGGCGGTATCACGTCTGGCCACCTCCGTAAGCCCCATTTCCGGCAGCTTCATCGGCATCCCGGGAGCAAAAATGGAGGTCAATGTGCAGGTAGCGGCGCTTTAGCGCTGCAGCAGAATCTTCTGCGCCGCTTTGACGATGGGGTACGCGGTGGGCGCGGCGGTGAGCAGGGGCTGGGTGGCCACTTGCAGTGAGACCAGATGGTGCGCGGTGAGTTCGGCTTCGATGGCCAGACCGATGATGTTGATGATCTCTCCGGCCTCACGATCTCCGATCACCTGACCGCCGATAATCTGCCCGCTGCTGCGCAGGGCAATAAGCTTGACCGACTGCTTGGAAGCCCCCGGAATGGTAGTGGGATGGCGGTTCATCCCTTCAAAATAGCCAGACACGTACTCGATCCCCTGCGCCTTCGCCTGCGCTTCGGTGACCCCCGCGCAGCCAAAGGCGCGGCTGCCGATCATCGTAGAGAAGATAGCGATGGTGCCGTTAAAGCCTTTGAGATGCTTTAGCCCATACAGCGACATAGCCGCCACCCGCGCTTCGGCGGCGGAGGTGGAAGCGAGCATCACTTTGGAAGGGTCGCGGGTGATAAAATCGCGCCGACCGCAGCAGTCGCCGATAGCGAAAATATCTTTGTTGCGGGTGCGCATGTACTCATCCACCCAGATGCCCCCATAGCGGGCAAGCTTCAGCCCGGCCTGCGCCGCGAGCGCCGTGTTGGGCTGATAACCGGTCGCCAAAATGATGGCGTCGCCCTCGATCACGCTACCGTCACAAAGCCGCACGCCCGTCGCCAAAGTGCCCTCAGAGAGCACCTCCGAAGCGTGCTGCCCCATCGCCAAATGCACGCCCAAATCCTGCATGATCTTTTCGGCTTCTTGAGCCATATCGGCGTCAAAACTTCCTGCAAGCAGATGGCGTCCGCCGATGAGCGTCACCTCTTTGTGTGCGCTGCGTAGCTGTTCGGCGATCTCCACACCGATAAAGCCCGTCCCCACGACGATCACGCGTGCTCGCCCTTCAAGCGCCGCAACGACACGGTCGATGGCCGCTTTATCTTTATCGATCGTAAAGACGTTTTGTAGCGCGAGTGCAGGGCGCAGGGTCTCATGCACAAAGGGGATTGAACCCGTCGCAAAGATCAGCTTCTCAAATACAAAATCGTGTGCGCGCGCCGTGGCGGTTTTGGCCGCGATATCGACCGCTGTGATCTCATCGACGACGATCCCGATCTTCTCCGCCACCGCCCCGCCGCAGCTCATCGCATCTTTTTCGCTGCTGCCGAGCGTGGTGCCGAAAATATAGGGGATTCCGCAGGGTACCAAAGCCACCTGATCTTTTTTCACCAACGTGATCTGTTTTTGCGGATAGTGCTCCAATGCAGTCGCGGCGGCCACCATCGCGGCGGGTCCGCCTCCGATGATTAAAATATCTGTTTTTATGTGATTCATAGTGCTCTACCTTACGGATAATTTTGACACAATAGTAGCAGCAAATCGTCTCGGATAGGGCGCTCACTGCCAAGCCGCACACCATAGTTTCGTAATACGACTGAAACAGTGCCGCTTCGCAATTATGCTACGATGCGCTAATTTTAACCCCCCTTAGGATGTGCGTTGAATTGGATTATTTTGTGCGTTTGTGCGGCCTTGTTGGCCGCTTTTGTCCATTTTCTGTACACACCCAAGCTCAGCGACCGTATCGTCGCTTTTGATACGATGGGCATCATCTCTATCGCGCTGCTGGTGCTGCTCTCGCTCTCCACCCACAGTGCGCTCTACCTCGATATCGCCTTTGTATTTGGACTCATCGGCTTTATCGGCACTATTTTGTTTGCCAAGTATCTCGTTGCAAGGCGAAAGGATGTTTGAAAGGCTTGGCCTTGTGCTCATGGGCATCGGAGCACTTTTTTTGCTGCTGAGCGCTCTGGGGCTGTGGCGTATGCCTGACACCCTCTCGCGTATGCATGCCAGCACCAAAGCCTCTACCCTTGGGATCTTGCTTGTCGTCTTGGGCGCTGTTTGCCACACGCCGGAGCTTTGGTTCAAGCTCGGTTTGCTGGGGCTTTTCGTGCTCCTCACCAACCCTCTCTCCGCTTCGATTTTAGGCCACAGTAGCTACCGCAAAGAGGGATTTTACAGCCCCGATCACATCGATGCCCTCAAAGAGGAGTCGTTGTGATCCCCTTTTTGATCATCGCCACCCTCCTCTCTTTGCTCGCGGCGGCCGTGATGGCGATCTACAGCCGCGACCCCGCCCACAGCGTGCTCTCCTACATGGGCTTTGGCTTGGGCAGCACGGTTCTTTATCTCCTCTTTAGCGCCCCCGATGTCGCCCTTACCGAAGCGGTCATCGGCGCAGGTGTCGGAGCGCTTGTCTTCGTCGTCGCGCTGCTGCAAACCCAAAACAAGGAGCAACCGTGAACCTCAAGCGCACCTTGGCTCTGTCGCATCTGCTCACGGGTCTGCTCGTTTCGGTGATGATTATCGCCCTCTTAGGCACCCTTCGGTTGCTTACACCGCCGATTGATACTATCGGGGAGACCCTCTTGCACATCAACGCCCAGAGCACCCAAGTCGCCAATGCCGTCACTTCCGTCGTGACCTATTTTCGCGGTCTTGATACTCTAGGAGAGGTGAGCATTCTCTTTTTGAGCATCTTTGGCGTGGCGCTGCACATGCAACACTCCACGCGCAACCTTTTTGGGGCGCACGACACCTTGCTACAGATCGGAGCGCAGGTGCTTTTCCCCTTGATCGTGCTCTTTGGGGTCTATATTATCACCCATGGCCATCTTAGCCCCGGCGGCGGTTTTCAAGGGGGCGTGATCATTGCGAGCGCTTTCGTGCTGCGCTTTTTGGCCTATGGCGACCACTATGAGCCCAGTGCGCGACTGTTGACACTGAGCGAGTCGCTTAGCGGAGCGGGCTTGGTGCTTTTGGGCGTGCTGGGGCTGCTGCTGGGTGATCGCATCTTTGCGCAGATTTTGTCGCTGGGGACGATGGGAACGCTTTTGAGCGGCGGAGTGATTGAGCTGGTCTATCTCTTTGTCGGACTCAAGGTAGCAGCCGAGATGACCCTGTTAAGCCAGCACTTTATCAAGGCGCGCGATGTTTGACGCCTTTGGATCTTCGGCTTTGCTACATCAGGCGATCACGCTGCTTTGCTTTATCATCTTTGGCGTTGCCCTTTTTGGGGTACTCGTCAAAAAAAACCTCTTCAACATTTTTCTCGCCTTCTCTATTGCCGAAGCGGCGCTCTTTTTGTTTTTCATCGGCAACCACTACGCCGCGCAGCTTCAAGCACCGATTCTCTTTGAAGGACTGAGCCGTTTTGATCCTGCTGTTATGGTCGATCCGCTGCCTCAGGCGATGATCCTCACCACCATCGTCATCGGCATCGCCGTGCTGGCGCTCGCACTGACCTTTGTCATACGCTATTACAAACTCACCGGCCATATGCGCATCGATGAGATGGATGAACTCGGAGAGGATCGATGAGTCTGCTCTACTTTGTTTTACTGCCGCTTTTAGCCCTCTTTTTGATGCCGCTCTACCGTAAGCATCTGCATATCATCAGCGTTATGCTCAACCTCACGCTGCTCACACTCGCCCTTACATGTACCCACACGCTGCCTATGGTCGAGCGCGTAGCGGTTGATCTGCCCTTTGCCATCACCTTTGTGCTTGAGCGCGCCTCGTGGCTGCTGCTCACCCTTTTTACCCTTATCATGAGCCTGGTGTCACTTTATCACCTGCGCTACGGCAATGACAAGGCGCTGTTTGTCGCAAGCACCATGCTGGGTGTCGGTGTATCGGGGCTGATTTTGAGTCATGATCTCTTTAACATCTACATCTTTTTTGAGATCAGCTCCATCAGCGCCTATCTGCTCACCGCCCTCAATCAAGATGTCAAAGCCTACGGTGGAGCGATTCGCTACATGATCGTCGGCGCCTTTGCCTCGCTCTTTTTGCTGCTGGGCATTATGCTCATCTATCTGAGCATCGGGGTGCTTGACATCGGGGCTATAGCGGAGCGCTTTGGGCTCATTGAGCCGCGATTACAGTTTTTGATCCTGCTCTCGCTCTTTATCGGTTTTGGGATCAAGGCCGAACTTTTTGGGCTCAACTTCTGGGTGGCCGATATCTATCAGGCGTCTCGCAGCAGCGTCGGATCACTCTTTAGCGCCCTGCTCTCCAAAAGCTACCTTTTTGTGCTTTTCCATCTGACCTATCTCTTACATGTAAGCCCTTCTCAACTCTTTTTCTTGGGGCTTATCGGAGCGCTCACCTTTGTAGCGGCGGAGTTCTCCGCGTTTAAGAGCCATGAGAGCAAACGCATCTTTGCCTTCTCCACCCTAGGACAAATCGGCATCATCACCCTCGCGCTCTCCTACGCCGATGCGATGCTCAGCGCGGCCGCGCTGATGCTCATCCTCACCCACGCAGTGGCCAAAACAGCTCTTTTTTTGGCCCTAGATCTGCTGGAGCGTCACTTTCACTCCAGCCACAGCACCATCTTCGCCCGCTTTCACGCCCCCTTTTTGATGGGCATTATCGCACTCGCCGGGCTCTCTTTGTTGGGCATTCCCCCCTTTGCGGGATTTGTCGCCAAGCTTTCGATACTCACAGGTCTTGCCTCACTCGAGGCTTATGGCGCAGTGGCGCTAATTTTGCTCATCTCGCTGATCGAAGCGGCCTATCTCTTTAGACTGCTAACGGGTTTTCGCCAAGGCACAGGCAAAGAGAGGCTCTACGTCGCATGGAGCCACAAGCTTTTGCTGGGGTTTATGGTGCTGCTTTTGCTCGGTTTTGGACTCATGCCCGAACCTCTGTTGCAACTGTGTCAAGCAGCGGCAGCATCGATGCTAGGAGGCAACCATGTTCCACTTTGAAGCCACCTTGCTTGCCCACCTCTTTTTTGGCCTTAGCCTTTTGGTGATCCTCCCGCTGCTGCGCAGGCGCGATTTAGTGCTGCACCTGCTCTTGCTGCTCTCTCTGGGCATCCTCTTTTATGCCTCTAGCCTCGCAACGCTCTTTATCGGCTGGGAGATGATGGGCTGGAGCAGCTACTTTATCCTTGCCTCAAGCGCGCGCGTCGCTACTTTGCAGCGCTATATCCTCTTTAACCTCGGCGGAGCTTTTGCGCTGCTAGGCGCTATTGCGCTGCTTTATGGCTTTATGGGGAGTTTGGAGTATCGTGATATCGACGCCTCACTCTTGCCGCCGTGGGCGATGAATGCCATAGCCCTTCTGCTCTTTGTGGCTGTTTTTGTCAAATCAGGCATCATCGGTCTGCATGACTGGGTGGTCGATAGCTATAGCGAAGCAACGCCTCTCTTTAGTGCCATCCTCAGCGCCATCCTCTCCAAAGCGGGCATTTATCTCTTTATTGTGATGTTTATGGTGCTGCTCAAAGAGGGCGCAACGGAACCGCTGCTCTTTGAGATAATGGCGTGGCTGGGCGTCATCACCTCCATCGTCGCCACCTTCAAGGCCATCTCCCAAGATGAGATGAGGCGGCTGCTTGCCTACTCCTCAATCGCCCAAATCGGCTATATCATCACCATTTTGGCACTCATGCAAGGATTCGCTCTTGAGGCTGCGCTCTATCATACGCTCATCCATACGCTCATCAAACTACTGCTCTTTATGAATATCGCCTCCATCATCGCCATCACCCAAAAAGAGCGCTTTAGTGAGCTTGGCGGCATGATCTACCATGCCCCCGTACTCTTTCTCCTGCTGGTCATCGGCATCATCGCTTTAGCCGGCATGCCCCTGCTTGGAGGCTTTAACAGCAAGTTTCTTATCTATACGGCGCTGTTAGAAGAGAAAAGAGCGCTCTTGCTTGGCGCCGTCATGTTCAGCTCCGCTTCTGCCTTTTTGTACTGCTACAAGCTGGTCTATGGCATCTATCTGGGTCAGCGCCCTCAAGAAGCATCTTTACATGTAAGCCCCAAAAGCTACTATCTGCCCCAGCTACTCAGCGCGGCTCTTTTGGTGCTTTTGGCTCTGTTACCCTCGCTCCCTGTGGGCTACCTTAGCGTGATCGGCGTAGAGCTGGGCTTTGCGCCTCTGGATGACTCCAACCTTTTTATCTTGCAAAGCGCCTTTGGCTCCTTTCATGGCGGCGCGCTGATGGGCGCGTTTGGCGTGGCTTTTGTAGCACTGCTGGGACTCTTGCAGCTTGCCCACTCCAAAGCCAAAAAGGTCAAAGACCCGCTTGATATCAGCTACTGCGGCGAAGTTCCTCGCTCGGAGACCAACCTGCACTTTGGCTATGGCATGGGCTATGAGTTGCACCGCATCAGCTTTATCGCCCCCCTGCTGCGCCATCACTCCAGAGTTCTATGGGATCGTCTAAGCCTCATCGCCTCAGACTTCTCAGCACTGCTAAGCTCACTCTATAGCCTCAGCGCTCAGCATGTAACGCTGCTTGCACTGCTGCTCTTTACCCTGCTGCTTTTAGGAGGTCAATAATGCTGCTGCTTGATCTTCTCCTGATGCTGTTGATCGCTTATGGTTTTGGGTTTTTGTATTATGGGCTCTATCGCAACCTCAGTGCGCGCGTTCATGGGCGTTTTGGCCCCTCACTGGCGCAATCGTTTTCTGACAGCATCAAGCTCTTTGTCAAAGAGGAGAGCACAACCTTTGGCTGGATGTTTTATCTAGGGCCTGTCATCATGGCCAGCGGTGCGGTTTTGAATGTGCTTTTTATTCCTTTTTTGAATCAAGGCGAGAGCCTGCAGGGGCTAAGCAGCTATGGCAACCTCATTGTGGTGCTCTATCTGATGGTTCTGGGGCCATTAGGCAATGCGCTAGGGGTGGGGAGCAGTGGCAATCCTTTTGGGGTGATGGGTGTCACACG
Organism: Campylobacterales bacterium; assembly: GCA_016938735.1. Taxonomy (GTDB): domain Bacteria; phylum Campylobacterota; class Campylobacteria; order Campylobacterales; family Sulfurimonadaceae; genus JAFGUB01. The sequence continues at coordinate 225,195 of JAFGUB010000008.1, forward strand.
CGGTCTGACCCGTCTTTTGGCGCTTGAGCTCCCTTTTTATCTCGCTGCCATCGGGGTGATGATCGATGCGGGGAGCGCTGATTTTGGCATCATCATGCAAGCTCAAAGTACGCAAAGCAATATGTTCGCCCATCCCCTGCTCTTTGCGGCGGCTTTTATCTCGTTTTTGGGCTTTATGGGCAAATCCCCTTTTGATGTGGTGGGTGCGCCCCAAGAGGTCTATAGCGGCCCCGCTACCGAATTTAGCGGCAAGTTTCTAGCTCTTCTGATGAGCCAAAGCGCCATGTTTAGCTTTGCCAAACTGCTGCTGATGGTCAATCTCTTTTGGGGCGGGGCGGATCATCTGGGTGAACTGGTCGCCAAAACCTTTGTGCTCTTTGTGGCCGCTACCTTTATCGGCAGTGTCTATGCCCGCTTTAGCACGGTTCAGAGTGTTGAGTTTTTAATCCGCATTCCCACCTTGCTTGGCATCGTGGGCTTAGCGTTACTATAAAGGAGCGTGTCATGGACGAGGGTTTTATTCCTTATCAGCAGAGCCTTGAGGATGAAGAGCAGAGCATTAAGAGCACCCAAAGCGTCATCGAGCAGGCCATCGCTTGGTTTCGCGCTCATAGCATGTTCGTGCTGGCCTATGGCACAGGATGCGGCGCGATTGAGATGCCGCCCACCTTTACCAGTCGTTACGATATCGAGCGTCTTGGGGTGGTGGGCGTGGCGACACCCAGACAAGCGGACATCCTCATCGTCTCAGGCTACTGCTCTCCTAAAACCCTCAAACGGGTCATTCGCAGCTATGAGCAGATGAGTGAGCCCAAATACATCATCGGTCTTGGCAGCTGCACCATCAATGGCGGCATGTACTGGGACAGCTACAACACCATCAAAAAGCTGGATGACTTTTTGCCTGTGGATATGTATGTCAATGGCTGCATGCCCAGACCCGAGGCGCTGATTGAGGGCTTTGTGAAGCTGCAAGAGAAGATCCGCGCCAATAGCAGCGAAGCAGGCTATATCCAATACCGTACCCGTTATGCGCACTACAGAGCCAACCAAGAGCGCCTCTTTGGCACTCAGGTGCAGCCCCGTTATGAAGAGAACTTTGCGGGGATGAATCTATGATGAGCTATCTTGAAGAGCACTATGAGCTCATTCATAAAACTCCCAGACTCTTTGCCTTACATGTAACGCGTGAGCAGCTTTTAGATACCCTGCATCAGATCACGACGCACACCTCCTTTGACACCCTCTCCCAGCTGACATGCACCGACTGGATCGAAGAGGAGCGCTTTGAGCTGGGCTATATGCTTACCAACGCGCTACGTAGTCACAATCTGATGCTCAAGTGCTCCATAGCGCGCGACAAGGTCACCATGCCAAGCCTCGCGCTGCTCTTTGCCCAAGCGGAGGTGATGGAGCGTGAGCTGCATGAGATGTTTGGCATCGGCTTTGAGGGTAATGAGACCCTTTATGATTTTGCGCTGGAGGGGTGGTGCGATATCCCTCCGATGCGCCGTGAGTTTGACACCCTTGCCTACGTGAACGCGCACTACGACTTTCGCGAAGGTCGTGAGGACAACCTCGATGTCAAAGAGGAGATCAAAAAACGTAAAGCCGCTGCCAAAAGCGCCAAGGAGACCCCCAGTGGAGCGTAAAGTCATCACCATCTATCATGGCCCCCAGCATCCGGGTATCACGGGCAATATGAGCGTGGAGCTGGATCTCATGGGTGAGACCATCACCAGAGCGCGCACCCATGTGGGCTATCTGCACCGTGGATTTGAGAAGCTTATTGAGCGGCGCACCATTATTCAGGCCTTCACTATCGTCTGTCGTATCTGCGTGCCCGAACCCGACCCCAACGAGGCCAATTTCGCTCTGGCGGTCGAGCGTCTAGCAGGCATCGAGGTGAGTGAGCGCGCAAGCTATATCCGCGTAATGGTACTGGAGATGGCACGCCTTGGGGCGCAACTGCTCTGGATGGCAGGTCAAAGCGGCTCAGTGGGACTGGGTACGGTGGGGCAGTGGAGCATCTATGATCGTGACTTGATTTTGGATCTTTTTGAGCAGCTCACGGGTGGGCGGGTCTATCACATGTACATCTACCCCGGTGGCGTGCGCCGTGAGCTGCCTGATGGTTTTTTAGAGCGCCTCAGTGCGCTGCTGGACTACCTGCAAAAGCGCCTTGATGCCTATGATCGGCTCTTCTTTGACAACGCCAGTTTTCAAAAGCGCGCCATCGGTGTGGGGGTTGTGCGCGGCGAAGAGGTACTGCGCAGAGGCTTCAGCGGTCAAGTGCTGCGCGGCTGTGGCTTTGCGCGCGACCTACGCCGCGACAACCCCTACCTGCTCTATGACCAGCTGGAATTTGACATTCCCACCCAGAGTGCAGGCGATGTCTATGCCAGAGCACTGGTGCGACGCGCCGAGATGCGTGAATCGATTCGGATCTTGCGCCAAGTGATCGCGCAGATGCCCGAGGAGGGCGCCATCATGCAAAAACTCCCCAAACACCGCAAATTTACCCTACCCAAAGAGGATACCTACGTCGCGGTTGAGTCGGCGCGCGGTGAGTTTGGCTACTATATGGCAGGCGATGGCAGTGAGATGATTCGGCGTATGCAGGTCAAAGGCCCCTCACTGATTCATGCTTTTAGCCTTCTTGAGCCCCTGCTGGTGGGCGAAGAGCTCTCCAATGTGGCACTCATCATGAATTCACTGGGCATCTGTCCGCCTGAAATCGAGAGGTAACGCGATGAAATTTGAACTCAAAAACAGCCTCGCACCGCTGAGTGCTCTGAGCAAAATCTTTGAACACCCCCAAACCCTCTGCTATCCTGAGGTCAAAAGTGAAACGGTGAGCGGATACCGTGGATTTCATATCAATGATCTCTCTACATGTATCGGCTGCGCCAACTGCCAAGATGTCTGCATGAATGAGGCGATTGATATGATCGCCATCGACAAAGACAAAAATCCCAAAAACAACAGCGGCTGCATCCCCCGCATCGACTATGGACGCTGCTGCTGGTGCTCGCTCTGCACCGACGTCTGCCCGCCTGATTCGCTCAAGCTAGAAAGCGAGTGCATTTGGGCCGATGACGATGCCAACCGCTTTTTGTATCAACCCAAGGACAAGCCATGCTAGGTCAATTTATCTTGCTTTTTTTGGTCTGGATCGCTCTGAGCAACTCTTTACATGTACAAGAGCTGCTTACTGGCGCTCTGGTGGCACTGTCCATCACCCTCTTTATCCGCCCAAAGCCCCTGCCATGGCTACGCATCGTGGGTACTTATGTGCGTTTTATTCCCACCTTTTTAGTAGCCCTTGTACGTGCCAACATCGATGTAGCGCGCATCGTGCTCAGCCCGCGTATTTCTATTCGCCCGGGTATCGTGAAGTTGCACACCACGCTCAAGCACGACCATGACAAACTGCTGCTCGCCAACGCCATCACCCTCACCCCCGGCACCCTCACACTCAAGCTCCACGACGACACCCTCTTTGTTCATGTCCTCGATCTATCGAGCCATCAAACCGACACGCTGCAAGATGTGATCATTGAACCTTTTGAAAAGCTGCTGCGCAGCGCCTAGTGAGCGCTGTTATGAGCACCAATCCCTAAACTCCCAAACGCACCGCAACTGCGGCACATTGGATTCTCACTCACCCCGAAATCATCCGCGACGTGACCCCTTTTTGATCCCGATGCTCCGCCACTACCACACCGATTACATGTAATGGCACAAACGCCGCCACCGCCCACGCCAAAAACTCATGCGCCGATTTGATCTGACCCAGCATCGCTTTTTCTAGCCCAAAATCGCCGCCGTAGTGCAGCGCCATGCCGCTTAGGGCCATAAACCCCAGCACGCCATAAAGCCCAAAATACCCTACATGTACCAGCCGCATATGCCAATCTTGCGCCCGCTCATACCCAAAACCGCCGCGCAGCACCATCCCGGCGCGCCATAGCAAAAGCAGCGCAAGCATCCATCCAAAAATGATATGCCACTCCCACATCGGCGCACGAATCGCCACCGCAATCGCCTTGGCCTGATCCGGCGCAACGGTGATGCCGAACTCATCCATCTTCTGCGCGATCAACGCACTGTTCTCCCGCCAACTCAAAAAGGTCTTGCGCAGAAAAAAGGTGCCCAAAAGCCCTGTAATCGCCACCGCATGCAGCCAATGCCACAGGCGTAGAGCGGGTGAATAATGTCGCATCCTATCCTCCTAAATGATTTTACTCTTCGCCGATCTCAAATACTCCAGCGTCGTTTTGATAATATCGTCATCATCCTTACTCGCCGCCTTGATCGTCTCTTTCGCTCCGCTGACGAACTCCAGCGTGATGTTTTGCGCATAGGAGCTGATGGTTTTGATCTTCTTCTCCAGCGCCAGCAGCTTGATCACCATCTGCTCAAAAAACTGCTTGGTGGGGGTGTCGAGTTTGCCGAAGCGATCCGTGATCTCCTCTTCGATCTCATAGACCTCCAGCGGTGATTCGCACTGGCTGAGACGGCGGTAAAGCTCTAGGCGCAAGCGGTCGGTGTTGATGATCTCATCGCTAAGATAGGCCGAGATGGCCAGCTTGATGTCCACCTTGGCGCGCGGGGTCTCTTGCTTGTTGCTGAGCACCCTGATGGCATCTTCAAGCATCCGCAGGTAGAGCGAGTAGCCGATGTTTTTGATATGGCCGCTTTGCGCATCGCCCACCAGATTGCCGCCGCCGCGAATCTCCAGATCGTGATAGGCCAGTACCGACCCGCTGCCCAAAAAGCTGTTGGACTCCAGCGCGATGAGCCGTTTTTTGGCCTCGTCGGTGAGATGCTCGCGGTCTTCGACGATGAAGTAGGCAAACCCCTCCACGCTGCCGCGCCCCACGCGCCCGCGCAACTGATGCAGATCGGCGATGCCGAAGCGGTCGGCACCGTCGATGATCATCGTATTGACGCGCGGCATGTGGATGCCCGATTCGATGATGGAGGTGGCCAGCAGCAGATCGTACTTGCCCTCTTCAAAACGCATCAACTCCTCTTCGGCCTGCGCGGCGGGGATTTTGGAGTGCAGCATCAAGATGCGCAAACTCGGCAGCAGCGCTTTGAGCTCACCCTCTTTGATCACCATATGGTCAATAGAGTTGTGCACATAAAAGAGCTGCCCGCCCTGACGCAACTCGCGCAAAATCACCTCTTTGATGAGCTTCTCGTCATACGCCTTGACAAAGGTGCGCACCCCTTGGCGCTCACTCGGCGGCGTGAGCAGGGTGCTGAGCATCTTGATGGAGCTGAGCGCCTGATTGAGCGATCTAGGAATCGGCGTGGCGCTCATGGAGAGGAGGTGCACTTTTTCATAGAGCTGTTTGAGCTTCTCTTTTTGCTTCACCCCGAATTTGTGCTCTTCATCGATAATGACAAGGCCAAGGTTGGCAAAATGCGCCCCAAAGAGCGCGTGGGTGCCCACCACGATGCGGATTTCGCCGCTGCTTAGCCCCTTGAGCACCGCGTTTTTCTGCGCCGTGCTAAGGAAACGATCCAGCCGCGCGATGCCGTAGCCGCTGTTGAGAAAGCGCTTCTCGATGGAGTGAAAATGCTGGGCGCTGAGCAGCGTGGTAGGGACAATGAGCGCCGCCTGAAAGCCTGAGCGCACGGTGGCGAAGATGGCGTTCATCGCCACCTCCGTCTTGCCAAAGCCCACGTCTCCGCTGAGCAGCCGATCCATGATGATGCCGCTGGAGAGATCCTCTAAAATCTGCTCAATTGCCTCACTCTGATCGGGCGTGTACTCAAAGCCCGCCAGTTTCGCAAAGGCCGCCATATCTTGGGGATTGTGCGCGATCACGGGCGCTTTGATCAGCGCTCGTGAAGCTGCCGTACCCACGATCTCGCCCGCGATCTCGAAGAGCCGCTTTTTCACGCTCTCTTTGAGTTTGGTAAAGCCCCCTTTGCCCAGCCGATCCAGCGTAGGCACATCGCCGCCGGCGATATAGCGATCGATCACCTCAAGGTTTTCCACCGGCAAGAGCACCCGATCATCACCTTGGTAGCGGATCTTGATGAAGTCTTTGATGCCGCCAAGGATACGCGCCTGCTCGATGGCTTCAAAGATCCCCACCCCATACTCTTCATGCACCACGTAGTCGCCGGGTTTCAGATCATCGAGAATCAGCGAACTTTTACGGCGACGGCGTTTTTTGACGGGCTTGTTGAGCGAGATGATCACCTCATTGTCGTTGATGAGGCTAAGAATCAGACCGGATTGCTTTACATGTAAGGCTTTCGTATCGTACAAACCGGCCGCTTTGAGCTGCGCTTCGCTTGAGGCGATGATGGTGATGCGCTTCTTTTCATGCACTTTAAGCAGCGTGGGAACGTCGGTGACGGAGAGCTCTTTGGTGCGCTCGCTAAGCGGAATCGGCGCAATCGCTTCAAAAAAGCGCCGCTCGATCTGCGGGGTGTTGAGGCTGTAGGCTTCATCAATCAGCGCGTCAAGCGGTGCGATGGCGACCGCGCTTTTGCCCTCTAAAAAGTTCTCAGCCAGATCACCTAGAAGCCAAAAACCCAAAGAGGCGATATCGCGCACGAAGCTGTCGCTTTGGCACTGCGACACCCTTACATGTAAGGCGTCATACTGCGCTTCATCGAGTGCAAAAAGCGCGGGGTTGAGCGCGATGCTATCGACCTCATCGCCCATCGTGCGCTGCGTCTCGCTCGCAAAACCCTTGATCTGCTCGATCTCATCATCAAAGAGCGAAATGCGCCACGGATGGCTACTTCCCGGAGGATACAGGTCGATGATGTCGCCGCGAAAAGAGACCTCCCCCTCCACCTCCACGATATCGACGATGCTATACCCCCAGTGCAGCATCTGACGCTTGAATGCTCCCAGATCAAGCCGGTCGCCGAAACTGAGGCTGCGCCCCAAAAGCAGGCTCTTTTGCGGAAAGGGAAACAGCAGGGTTTTAAACGGAGCGATAACGAGATGGCGCTTGAGGTCAAAGGTGCGAATCGCTTCAAAAAGCGCGGAGAGCTCTTCGCCGTAGCTGCGCAGATCGTCAAGGTAGGTGGCGCGCATATCGGGCAGCACCAGCGGCTCAAGATCCAAAAAGAGCGCCACATCGCGCAGCCGTGACGCCTGCGCCGCATCCTCACACACCACCACCTGCGGCGGCTTCTTTGTGCTCTTGAGATAATCATAGAAGCGGCTCTGAATCACACGCACCCTTTTTTAACGTGGCATTGTAGCGAAGGGGGGCTTGGGGTTATCGGATGATGCTATCGATCACACCCAAAACGTGACGCAAGATGAGATGGTAGCCGTCATAAAACCCTGCTTACTCAATGTGTATCCGAAATTTATCCTATTTTGTTGTGCTCACATGGATTCCAAACGTTGAGAATGAGGGAATCGAAAGAATAGTCATTATTCCTCCAAGACGTCAACCTGCATGGTGCGTTCTTTTAGCCGGAGCACATCCGATATGAGCTATACTTTTCACAATATTTCCGTGAAAAAGAGTGGTATATGATCCGTTTTTTTCTTCATTTTTTCTTCATGCTTACCATATTCTTTACAATGGGATGCGGCGTCAAGCCCCAGGCCCCGGTGGCGGTGGTGCAAAGTAGTCATCATATCAATTACCTCAAAGAGGTCAAACCCATTCTTGATGCGCGCTGCGTTGTCTGCCACTCTTGCTACAACGCTCCCTGCCAGCTTAAACTGAGCAGTTTTGAAGGGGTGGAGCGCGGTGCGAGCAAAATGGGCGTATACGATACCCGGCTTGAGCCGGTCCGCCCGACACGCCTGTTTGTTGATGCCATGAATGAAGCACAATGGCGCGAACGCGACTTTTTTTCGGTCAGAACGAATACGGCAGCAGGCAGCTTTAACGATTCACTTCTGATTCAGCTCATTCAGGCAAAGATCGATCATCCCGAAGTTGTCGGCGAATATCGACCGGAAACGGAAGTGTGGAGCTGTCCCAAAGATGCACAGGAGGTCGCCGAATATTTCGACGAGAAAGGGGCCCATCGTGGTATGCCTTACGGCTTTCCGGCGCTTAGCGATGCCGAGTTCGACGTTCTCAAGCGATGGATTGAACAAGGAGCGAATGGACCGACGCCTCAGGAGCAGCAACAGCTCATAACGCCTTCGGAGGAAGCCGCCAAACAGATAGCACGCTGGGAGCATTTTTTTAATATGCCCGACCCGAAGCACCGCTTGAGTGCGCGTTATATTTATGAACATATCTATTTAGCCCATCTCTATTTTAAAGGCATCGAGGGTGAATACTATGAGCTGGTGCGTTCAAAAACACCCGCTCCCGAAGCGATAGCCATTATCGATACAGTACGCCCTTATGACGATCCGCGCGTTGATACCTTTTATTACCGGTTTCGAAAAATTCATTCTACTATTGTGCATAAAACCCACATGGTTTTTAAACTTGATGATGCGTATCTGAACCGATTGCAGGCGCAGTTTATTGAGACGCCATGGATGGAGACACCCCACCATGTCGGCTACAGTGCCAAACGCAGCGCCAATCCTTTTTTGACTTATGCGCAGATTCCGCCTGCGATACGCTACCAGTTTCTGCTTGATAATGCGCATTTCATCGTGATGACCTTTATTCGTGGACCGGTCTGTCGCGGACAGGTGGCTCTGGCCTCCATTCACGATCATTTCTGGGTCTTTTTTCAAGATCCCATGTATGATCTATCGCTTCAGCGCCCGTCGTTTCTGATTGAGCAAGCTGGCAATCTAACTCTGCCTATTGAAACAGGCAGTGACTATGCGCTTTATAAAGTCTTTACCGATGCCTACCTTGAGCGCTATAAAAACTATTTTCATCACAAGAGCAAGCTTTATGATGAAGTTTATCCGAAGGGCATCGGCATGGAAGGGATCTGGCAAGGAGAGCGTCCGCAGGACGCCCCGATGCTGAGTGTGTATCGTCATTTCGACAGTGCCTCCGTGCATAAAGGAGCCTTGGGAGGATTGCCTCGAACCATGTGGGTGATCGACTACCCTCATTTTGAGCGTATCTATTATGCGCTGGTGGCAGGCTATGACGTATTTGGAAATGTATCGCACCAAGCGAATATACGGCGCTATATGGACTTTTTGCGCTTTGAAGGAGAGCTCAATTTTATCGCCTACATGCCGAAAAATAAGCAGATGGAGATGTTTAAAGCGTGGTCTAAAGGAGACAGTGAAGTAGAGTCTATTAAGAACTGGTGGCAACGTGATACCGCAGTGACTTTTCAGAGCGATACACCCAAACAGGAGTTTGCGGAGCGTATCATCAAGGAGCGACTCCACCATGATATCGGCATCACCTTTGATGCGATCAATTACTTTCATGAAGGCGAGACGGCGCCGTCACTGCCCGCGCGTTATGAAACGATGCGCGACTACGTGACCGGATTTCGAGCCATGACGGCTCCGGGCACGGGATTTATCCGTTATATTGTGGATTCTGATGTCAATGACCTCTATTTGCGCATCATCATGCCCGACGGCAACAGCACAGTCGTCTCTTTGGTGATCAATCGCTACCACGATAACGTTAGTTCCATGCTCCACCCAGACAAAACGCTTGATCCGTCCAAAGATACACTGGATTTTCATCCTTTTTTCATTGGCTCATATCCTAACGTTTTTCTTGTCGCACGTTACGACGAACTACCGGAATTTTTTGATCTGGTTGTTAATTACAAGCCGAATGATTACTACAAGGCACTCATAAAAAAATTCGGTATCAGCCGTGACCACCCACGGTTTTGGGAGACCTATGACTGGTTTCAGAAGCGTTTTACTGAAGATGATCCCATTCATTCAGGTCTGTTTGACCTGAATCGCTATTACCATAGTGCGTGGTAGTTTTTGCAGGTTGAAGACACCTGCGTCGGTTTCATGTGGACGGCACTTAAAAATGGAAGGAATTTGCCGATGGCGACACATAGCATTGAGTGGTCACGACAACTCTGAACATACGGACTTTCACCAACTGAACTCTTTTTTGCAATCGCTCCCTGGATGGGAAGCGAAATGGAATTACCACATTTTGACCCGTTTTTCAGGGGGATAATACATCTTATCTTTCGGAGTGATTTTAAAGGTCTCATGAAACTCATCGAAATGTTTTACGATTCCGTTGGTCCGAAATTCAGATGCGGGATGCGGATCTTTATCGATCAACATGATCATCAAATCTTCGCGCAGATGATCACGCCACGTTTTAGCCAATTGTCTGAAAAATGGCTCGTAGCCACTTTTTGGATCGATACTTTTCTCTCTTAGCACACGCTGGAATGCTCGAAATGAGATCTCCGCTCCGCTTAGATCTCCAATGATCTCTCCGATTTCCAGCTCTCCTTTGAGCGTTTTTCCCGGTAAAATCTCATACGCGTTGGCTTGCGCGATCAATGCTTGTTTGATCGAATCGAATTTTCTGGCATCTTCGCTCTGCCACCAGTTGACCATGTTCCCTTTAGCATCAAATTGGCTCCCTTGATCATCAAACCCATGCCCGATCTCATGAGCGATCACAAATCCGATTCCTCCATATTTTTCCGATATTATGTAGCACCTACACAAACAGACTTATAAATTTTTTCTCCATTCAAAAAAAGATTTTAAATCGGTATATTTGCGCTTATCTCGTCCGTTAGCTTTTGCCATCTCGATTGTTTCAAATTCTTGCCAATATTTATTGAAAACTTCATATCCATCATCTTGCTTAGTAAAAATACCGCGCCCCGACACCATCCGATCTATTTCTTTAACTGAGCCAATATTTTTAGTATTACCGCTACCCGCCTTATCGCTGGCAATCTTCCACTTCTCTGCAAAGAAAACTTCAAAATCACGAACGACCGAAGGAATTGATTCTATGTCTTCGATATGATATGTATTTAATTCATCTGAGATGCACCCATCGATTAAAAGTCGCAAGCCTAATGGTATATCTTTTATTTTGCACAGTTCTTCCCAGTTTTCATCAGTATTTTCCAACAAATAAGCAGACAATTTTTTTCTAAGATCAATGGTCATTTTTATTTCATTGGCTTCCAAGATTAACTCTGCTTCAAAAAGATCGGTTCGAGTGTATATAAAACCTAAAATCCAATGTCTTTTGTAATCTTTGTATGGGTATGTTATATCCCACTTTCCGCACCCCAAAAAAGCATTTTCCAAATCCGCATGAAAAAGTGGCATTCGATGTGCTTTGAGACTCCAAAAAGTGGG